>NZ_JBDGJG010000005.1:0-537422 GCF_057657035.1 Massilia sp. Soil_C_3 | reverse complement strand
GAAGTTGTAGTGTCATCCATAGGACGTATTGTCTCCTATTTTGGATGTCCACCAAACCCGGGCTATCTCAGAGTCGAATTGTTTGACAACTTCAGTAAATCAATTGGTCAATAATTTTACTCTGACCCTAATTGTTGGGTTGTTGAGCGTCGGATAGTTGCGGGGTGAGTGTGGCAAGGGCGGTGCGCCAGGCGGTGCGGTAGGCGGGAAGGCCGATGACGGTGCGCGGGGGCTTGGGGTGGTGTTGGGTGGTTGGGGTGGCGTCGCGGTAGCGCAGGAGCCAGCCGCCGCAGGTGGTGCCGCTGGCGTCGTCGGAATAGGCCAGTGACTGGTGAGGGCGGAGGCTGGCCAGCAGGGGGCCGAACCAGGGGTTGGCGGTGAAGGCGCCTTCGACCGTGATCGGGCCGCGGGCGCCGAGCGCGTCGAGGCAGTAGTCGGTCATTAGTACGCAGTACAGTGTGGCGAGTGCGAAGCGTTCGCCGACGTCGAGCGGAGGCGGTCCCTTGATATGGCCTTGCCGGCCTGCGAAAGGGCCGCCGCCGTCGGCGAAGCAGGGGAGCGCCATCGTGCCGCGTGCGATCAGCCGTTCGAGTTGTTCGAACGAGCAGGAGGCCGGCTGGTCGCCGGCCAGTGCGCCGAATTCGCGTCCACCCATGAAGCGCATGCAGGCTACCGGCTGGCCGAGTGCGTTGGTATTGGCCAGCATGTCGGCATCCTCGCGCAGGCCATCCAGGCTGGCGCCGAAGGCGGCTGCGATCAGCCAGGTGCCGGTCGAGAGCACGGTGCGCGGCGCCGAGGCCCCATCGCTGCCCAGATGGCGCAGCAGCGAGGCATTGCTGTCGTGGATGCCGCACAGGACTTCGCAGGATGGCGCCAGCCCGGTGGCTTGCGCAACCTCGGGACGCAGCACGCCGAGCGTGGCCCAGGCCGGCGCCAGCGGCGGCAGCTGCGGGTCCCAACCCATGCGCGTCACCAGCGACGAATAGTCCTGGCGTACCGGGTCCCACATATCGGTATGGCAGCCGAGCGAGGTGGCCTCGCCTGCCGCCACGCCGCACAGGCGCCAGGCCCAGTATTGCGGGTACATCAGGATGTGGCGCGTTCGCGCGAAGGCTTCCGGGTGTTCCTGCTGCAGCCAGGCCAGCTGGCGGCCGAGGTTCAGGCCAGACGGCAGCAGCGGCGAGTAGGTCTGCGCATAGGCAGGCCGCAGCGCCGCATAGTCAAGCTCCGGCAGCGCCGCCTCGTAGTCGAGCACCGGCAGCATCAAACCGTCGTCGTCGACCAGGGCGGCGGTGGCGCCGTGAGTCACCGGAACGATCGCCGTCACCCGCGCCTGGCCGGCGAAGGCGCGGCAGGTCGCCAGCATCCAGTCCCAGATGCCTTCGGTATCGTGGTGCGGATAGGGGCCGTCGTGCAGGATCGCATTTGGCCGGCGCCGTTCGGCCAGCAGCCGTCCGGCGGCATCCACCAGGGCCAGCTTGACGTTCGTCTTGCCGATGTCGAGTACGATCAGGGCGTCGTCCGGGGTCGCTTGCATGGGTTCGCGCTCCATCAGTGGCGGGTCGGCTTGCCGCGCAACAGGCGCGACAGCGCGATGGTCGCCAGCAGCAGCACGCCCACCACGATCGTCATGTAGATGCCGGGCACGTTGGCCAGCGCCAGGCCATAGGTGACCGCGCCCATCGTCAGCACCGCCAGCAGCACGCCGCCGATGGTGCCGGCGCCGCCAGCGATGCTCACGCCGCCCAGGATCACCATGGTGATGATCTCGAGCTCCCAGCCCGTGGCGATGTTCGGTCGCGTGCTGCCGATGCGGCCGGTCAGCAGGAAGGCCGCCAGGCCCGCCATCGCGCCGGTGAGCATGAACAGTCCCAGGCGGTAGCGGTCGACCGCGATGCCCGAGAAGCGCGCGGCGTCAGGATTATTGCCGATGGCGTAGATGCGGCGGCCCGCCGTGGTGGCATGCAAGACCACGGCAAACAGCAGCGCGAAACCGAGCAGGATCACGAAGGCCCGAGGCACCACGCCAAAGAACGTTCCCTGTCCCCAGTCGGCCATTAGCTGCGGGTAGTTGGTGAAGGCCTGGTCGCCCAGCGCCACGCTGGCCAGGCCCCGGTACAGGGCGATGGTGCCGATCGTGACGACGATCGAAGGCAACATGAAGCGGGTGACCAGGAAGCCATTGAGCCAGCCGCAGGCCAGGCCGGTGCCGACCGCCACGAAAAGCAGGGCCCCGGCCGGCATGCCGGCGCTGTGCGCCAGGCCCATGGCCACCGACGACAGCGCCAGCGTGCCGGCCACCGAGATGTCGATCTCGCGGCAGATGATCAATAGGGCCATCGGCAGCGCGATCAGGGCCTTCTCGCTGAAATTGACCGTCCCGTCGAGCAGGTTGTAGGGATCGAGGAAGTGCTCCAGCGTGACGCCGCCAGCGACGAACACCGCCAACAGCAGCAGGGCGAGCAGGGTCTCCCAGCGCGCCAGCACGTGGCGCAGGGCGGGCCGCTGGCGATCGAGGATCGTATAACGCGAGGTGTGGCTGGATTCGTTCACGGTCTTGGTGTCAGGTGGGGTTTCGACCTCGGCGACGCTGGTCGCATTCATGCTGCGCTCCTTGCGGCATTGGGTTCGCTCTGGTGCAGCGGCAGGATCTGGCGGCTGCGCTTGCGGTTGCCGCCGGCATTGAGCAGCACGGCGACCAGGATCACGGCGCCGGTCAGCGCGCTTTGCCAGAACGGCGAGACCTGCAGCACCGGCAAGGCATTGCCGATCACCGACAGGAACAGCGCGCCGAGGACGGTGCCGAGCACCGAGCCGACGCCGCCGGCGATGCTGGCTCCGCCGATCACGCAGGCGGCGATCACGGTGAATTCGAAACCATAGGCGATCTCCGTATAGGCGACCGCGTAGCGCGCCACCCACAGGTAGCCGCACAGGCCCGCCACCATGCCCGACAGGCCATAAGTCCAGAACAGCCGGCGCGCGGTCGGAATGCCGATGTAGGCGGCGCATTGCGGCGCATTGCCGATCGCGTACAGGTCGCGGCCGAAGCGCGTGTGACGGGCCAGGAAGGCCATCGCGAGCACCGCCCCGAGGGCGATCCACACCAGGTGCGGCAGGCCGAACAGGCGCTGCAGCGGAAAGCCGATGAAGTTGGCCGGCATCTGGTGCGCCGATACCCAGGCGCCGCCCGAGATCACGAACACCAGCCCGCGGTACACGCTCATGGTGCCCAGTGTGACCACGATCGGCGGCAGCGCCAGATAGCCGATCAAGCCGCCGTTGACGAGGCCCAGCGCCAGGCCGGTGCCGGCCGCGGCCAGCATCACGAACAGCAGCGGCAGTTCCGGATTGTTCGACGCCAGCATGGCCGCGACCATACCCGACAGGGCCAGGTTCGAGGCTACCGACAGGTCGATGCCGCGGGTGACGATCACCAGCATCTGGGTCAGGGCCAGCATCACGAGCAGGGTGCTGTCGGTGAGCAGATTGGCCAGCGAGGCGGTGGTCAGAAACACCGGCGCGCGCACACCGACCAGCAGCACCAGCGCGACCACCATCACGGCCAGCAGGGCTTCGCGCTGCTTCACGATGTCCAGTAAGGCGAGTCGCTTGTTCATGGCGCGGCCTCCACACCCAGGTCGACCCCGGACGCGGCCGCGACCACAGTCTCGGGCGTGGCCAGCCCGCGCGTGAATTCACGCACGACGCGCCCTTGGCGCATCACGACCACGCGGTCGGCCAGGCCCAGCACCTCGGGCAGTTCGGACGAGACCAGGATCACCGACAGGCCGCGTTCGACCAGGCCGCTCACGAAGCGGTGCACGGCGGCCTTGGAGCCGATGTCGATGCCCTTGGTGGGTTCGTCGAGGATGATGACCTTGGGATCGGTGGCCAGCCACTTGCCGAGCACCACCTTCTGCTGGTTGCCGCCCGAGAGCTCGTCGACGTTCTGGCTCAGGTAGGCGGCCTTCAGCTCCAGCTGTTCGGCGAAGCGGCGCGCCAGCGCGGCCTCTGCCCGGGCGCGGGGAAAGAATCCAAATGTCGACAGGATCGGCAGTGTAATGTTGTGCATGATCGGCATGGTCAGGTGCGCACCATGATGTTGGCGGTCCTCGGGCACATAGGCCAGGCCGCGCCCGATCGCTTCGCCGGGGTTGCAAAATACCGCCGGCTGGCCCTCCAGCCGCACGCTTCCGGTCACCCGTGGCGTCAATCCGAACAGCGCCTGCATCACCTCCGAGCGGCCGGCGCCCACCAGCCCATAAAAGCCGAGGATCTCTCCCTTGCGCAAGGTAAAACCGACATCCCGGAATTCGGTCGGGTGACTCAGGCCCTCGACCTCCAGCAGCGGCGCGCCGATTGCTACATCGGCCTTGGGATAGGCCTGGTGTACGGCGCGCCCCACCATCAGCGCCACCAGTTCCGGCTCCTTGACGTCGGCCAGGCGGCCTTCGGCCACGAACTGGCCGTCGCGCAGCACCGTGTAGCAGTCGGCCACCTCGTAGATTTCGTCGAATTTGTGCGAGATGAAGATGACGGCGGTGCCGCGCGCACGCAGCCCGTCGATGATGCGATACAGCTCGCGGATCTCGCGCTGCGACAGCGCGGCGGTCGGCTCGTCCATGATCACCATCCGCGCATCCTGCGACAGGGCGCGCGCGATCTCGACGAAGTGGCGCTGGGCCACCGACAGGTCGCGCACCCGCGCACGCACCGGCAACGACACCTCCAGGCGCGCGAACAGCTCCTCGGCCTCGGCCTCGATCCCGGCCCAGTCGATGCGCCGCGCCGGGCCACGCGTCGGGTGGCGCCCAACATAGATGTTCTCGGCCACCGATAATTCGTCGAACATCACGGTTTCCTGGTGCACGGCGGTGATCCCGGCGGCCATCGCTTCCTGCGGGCTGCCGAAGGATACCGGCTTCCCGTCGAGCAGGATCGCGCCTTCGTCGGGACGGTGGATGCCGGTCAGGGTCTTGACCAGGGTCGACTTGCCGGCCCCGTTCTCGCCGATCAGGGCCATGACTTCGCCCGGACGGACGGACAGGCGCACGCCATTCAAGGCGCATACGCCGTTGAAGCGCTTGGTGATGCCGGTCAACTGCAGAACCGGCGCGGCGGGCGCGCCGTCATTCGGGCGCAGGGGTGGGCTTGTCAGTTGGGTCACTGGCATATTGTTGTTACGAACGGATGAATGGCGCCGCGCGCATCGACCAGGCGGTCGCGCGCGCGGCGAACGGGCCGGGTCAGAACAGCTTGGCGAACTGGTCGACGTTGCCGGCGTTGTAGGTGAACGGCGGGCCGAGGGCGGTTTCGCCATTCGCATCCAGCGTCACGGCGCCCAGGCGGCCGACCGACACGATCGCGCCGTCGCCCGTTTGCGCCTTGCCGGCCACGAACTGGTGCGCCGCGAACGTGGCGGCGTAGCCCAAGTCGATCGGATTCCAGATCGCGAACTCGCGCACCGCGCCGCTCTTGACGTGGCCAGCCATCTCGGATGGCAGACCCAGGCCGGTGACGAACACCTTGCCCACCAGGCCTTCGTCGGCCACCGCCTTGCTGGCGGCGACGATGCCGACCGTGGTCGGGGCGATGATCGCCTTCAGGTTCGGGTGGCTGCGCAAGAGGCCAATGGCTTCGCGATAGCTCTTGTCCGATTGGTCGTCGCCATACACGGTGGCCACCAGCTTCAGGCCCGCGTACTGGGGCTGTTCGAGCGTCTTCTTCATGACGCCGATCCAGATGTTCTGGTTGGTCGCCTGGGCCGACGCCGACAGGATCGCCAGCTCGCCCTTGCCGTTCAATTCGGCGGCCGCCATCTCGATCTGCTTCTGGCCGATCAGTTCCGCGTTGGAGGGATTGAGCTGCATCTGGCGCCCGCCCGGGGCCAGCGCGCTGTCGAACGAAATCACCTTGATCCCGCGCTGCATCGCCTTCTTGGCGATCGGCACCAGGGCGTTGGGGTCGTTGGCGGAGACCACGATCGCATCGACCTTCTGGCTGATCAGCGAATTGATGATCTCGATCTGGCCTTCGGCGCTGGGCGTGGTCGGGCCGGTGTAGATGATCTCGACCCCGCCGATCTCGGCGGCGGCATCCTTCGCGCCCTGGTGGGCAGCGTCGAAGAAGCCGTTGCCCAGGCTTTTCACGACCATCGCGATGCGGGTCTTTTCAGGCGCGGCTTCGGCCTTCTTGTCGGCGCAGCCGGCCAGGCCGGCGAATACACCGACCGCCGCCGCGGCCAGCAGGAGCTGTTTGATCTTCAATGCGAAATCTCCATCAGGGCTGCGGACTGCAAGTCATATTGGGGGCTGTAGCGCGTGGTGCGCAGCGCCGGCAGGTCGCCGTCGGGTTCAACGGTGACGACCTTCACGCCATACTGCTCCAGCAGCTGCACCGCCTTGTCGGAGGCATCGGTGTCGGTGATCACGGTGGACACGCGATCCAGGCCGCACAGGATCAGGCCGGCCTTGCGCGCGAACTTCGAGCTGTCGGCCAGCACCACCAGTTCCTCGGCCTGGCTGATCAGGCGCTTCTCGGCCTGGATCAGCAGCGGGTCGGCTTCCATCAATCCCAGCAGCGACAGGCCGTAGACGCTCATGAACATCTTGGTGGCATAGTGGTGCTGGGTGATGTCGTTGTCGAACGGCGAGAGGATGACGTTCTGCTCGCGGTACACGCGGCCGCCCGGCACGATGATCTCGTTCTCGCTCGAGACCAGCAGGCGCTCGGCCATCAGGAAAGAGTTGGTCAGGATCTTGAGTTGCTTCTCGGTGAGGAATTCGGCCATCATGAAGGTGGTGGTGCCACCGTTGATGATGATCGTCTCGCCGTCGTTGCACATGCCGGCTGCATGGCGGGCGATGGCGCGCTTGCGCGAGGCGAAGCACTGGATATTGTTCTGGAACGTTTCGCTGGTCAGCGGGAACTGGCGCGTCTTGGGCAGCAGGTTCTCTGCGCCGCCACGGGTGCGGGTGAGCAGATTGCGCCCCGCGAGCCAGCTGATGTCGCGCCGGACCGTCGCCGGGGACGCGTTGAGCCATTCGACAAGCTGCTGGACCGTTGCCGTCTGGTGCTCGGCAAGCAGTTTCAGCAAACGCTTGCGGCGTTTGTGATTCACCATATTGTGTCTCCTCCGTAAGCCGTCTGGTTGAGTGCGGCATGGGACCCGTCGTTCCAGGCCTCTTTTGGGCAGGAATCGCGGGGTGTTCGAAAAGAGTAGTTTCTAGATGCAATATCGTCAATCACCAAATGATCAATTGACTGATTATTTCCCCGCGCTGCAACGCACAAACGCTCAAATCGATCAAGTCGGTGATTGATTCCTACTTGGTCAGCAAGTTGATTGTTTCCGCGTTGACACCCCGTGGGCCGCTGCTTTCTACTGTCTGCCGATGCCGTAGCGCTGTTCGAGCAGCGTGCGGAAGCAGGACATGGAAGAGACGCATCGATTCGATGACAAAACAATCAACTAGGAGATTTTGATGGGCGCTTTGAGCGAAACGAAGCAGCGCGAGCCGATCACCTCGCGCTGGGATGAAGCGGTTGCGGCCACGCTGAGTGAGCCGGAACTGCTGCTGTACCGGTCCAACCTGCTGGGTTCCGACCTGCGGATCACCAATTTTGGTGGCGGCAATACCTCGGCCAAGATCGACATGCTCGACCCGCTGTCGGGCGAGCAGGTCGAGGTGCTGTGGGTGAAGGGCTCGGGCGGTGACCTGGGCAGCATCAAGCTGGATGGCTTCTCGACCCTCTACATGAGCAAGCTGCATGCGCTCAAGGGGCGTTACCGCGGCCTCGAACACGAGGACGAGATGGTCGGCTACCTGCCGCACTGCACCTTCAACCTGAACCCGCGCGCGGCCAGCATCGACACCCCGCTGCACGCCTATATCGCACGGCGCCACGTCGACCACATGCACCCGGATGCCTGCATCGCGATCGCCGCCTGCAAGAACAGCAAGGAGCTCACCGCGAAGATCTTCGAGGGCGAGCTGGGTTGGCTGCCGTGGCAGCGTCCGGGCTACGACCTGGGCCTGAAGCTCGAAGCGGTGTCGCAGGCGAACCCGCAGCTGAAGGGCATCATCCTCGAAGGCCACGGCCTGTTCACCTGGGGCGATACCTCGCAGTCGTGCTACGAAACCACGCTGGCCATCATCAAGCGCGCCGAGGATTGGCTGGCGCAGAACGTCCAGCAGCCGGTATTCGGCGGCCAGGCCAGCCCCATTTTGCCGGCGTCCGACCGCGCGGCGCTCGCTGCGCGCCTGATGCCGCTCCTGCGCGGCAAGATCAGCCGCGACGAGTACAAGCTCGGTCACTTCGACGACAGCGACGCCGTGCTCGAATTCGTGAGCAGCGCCCACCTGGCGCCGCTGGCGGCGTTGGGCACCTCGTGCCCGGACCACTTCTTGCGCACCAAGATCCGCCCGCTGGTGCTGGACTTCGACCCGAGCGCGCCCGATTTCGAGCGCCTGGAGGCGAGTCTCGACCAGGCCCTGGTCGACTACCGCGCAGACTACACCGCATACTATGAACGCTGCAAGCGCGCCAGCAGCCCGAAGATCCGCGACGCCAACCCGATCATCTACCTGATCCCTGGCGTTGGCATGCTGTCCTTCGCCAAGGACAAGGCCACCGCGCGCATCGCCGGTGAGTTCTACGTCAACGCCATCAATGTGATGCGCGGCGCGAATGGCGTCGACACCTATGTCGGCCTGCCGGAACAGGAGGCCTTCGACATCGAGTACTGGCTGCTCGAGGAAGCCAAGCTGCAGCGCATGCCCAAGCCAAAAAGCCTGGCCGGCCGCATCGCGCTGGTGACCGGCGGCGCCGGCGGCATCGGCCAGGCGGTCGCGCGCCAGTTGCTGCAGGAGGGCGCCTGCGTGATGCTGACCGATATCGACCCGGAGGCGCTCGAGCAGGCCGGCAACGATCTGGTCAAGGTGGCCGGCAAGGATAGTATCGGGACCGTGCGCGCCAACATCACGAGCGAGGATGAAGTGGCCGGCATCCTGGAAGCGGCGTCGCTGCGCTTCGGCGGCGTCGACCTCCTGATCTCGAATGCCGGCATCGCCTCGGCGGCGCCGCTGGACGAGACCACGCTGGACATCTGGAAGCGCAACCAGGACATCCTCGTCACCGGCTACTTCCTGGCCACCCGCGCGGCTTTCCGGATCATGAAGCAGCAGGGCCTGGGCGGCAGCATGGTCTTCGTGGGCAGCAAAAATGGGTTGGTAGCGTCAGCCGGCGCCTCGGCCTACTGCACCGCCAAGGCGGCCGAGCTGCACCTGGCGCGCTGCGTGGCGCTGGAGGGCGCCGAATTCGGCATCCGCGTCAATGTGGTCAATCCGGACGCCGTGATCCGCGGCTCGCGCATCTGGGACGGCAAATGGAAGGAAGAGCGCGCCGCCTCCAACAAGATCGAGGCTGACGACGTCGAGGAGTTCTACCGCAAGCGCAGCATGCTCAAGCTGTCGGTGCTGCCGGAAGATATCGCCGAAGCCGTGTACTTCTTCGCCAGCGACAAGTCGGGCAAGAGCACCGGCAACATCCTGAACGTGGATGCCGGCAACGCGGCCGCCTTCACCCGCTGAGTATCTGCGGACCGCGACCGATACGCTAAGATAGCAGGACATCACAACAAGCCGGGACGCCGACCCATCAGGGCGGGCGTCACCGGTCATCGGCGGCTTATGCCGCCTGCATCAAGGAGACGAGAATGACAAGCGTTATCGACGCTGGCCTGGTCGCGGACCAGAACGCCAAACTGGACGCGCAGCTGCAGGCCGACTACGAGGGATTGGGCGGCATGCTGGCGCGCCGCGGCCTGGACATCGACAAACTGACCGCGCTGGCGCAGACCTTCGCCGTGGCGGTGCCCAGCTGGGGCGCCGGCACCGGCGGCACGCGTTTCGCGCGCTTTCCGGGTCGCGGCGAGCCGCGCAATGTGTTCGAGAAGCTGGAAGACTGCGCCGTCATCCACCAGCTGACCCGCACCACCCCGAGCGTGTCGCCGCACTTCCCGTGGGACAAGCCGACCGACGCCTCCGAGCTGCGCGAAACGGCCCAGGCGCTGGGCCTGGCCTTCGACGCGGTCAATTCGAATACTTTCCAGGACCAGCAGGGCCAGGAGCAGAGCTATAAATTCGGCAGCCTCACCTCGACCAGCGCCGCCGTGCGCGCGCAGGCGGTGGCCCACAATATCGAATGCATCGAGATCGGCCGCGCGATCGGCTCGCAGGCACTGACCGTGTGGGTCGGCGACGGCGCCAACTTCCCCGGCCAGCACAATCTGCGCGGCGCGCTCGAGCGCTACCTGGACAGCATGCGCGAGATCTACGCCGCGCTGCCGAGCGACTGGAACGTGTTCATCGAGCACAAGCTGTTCGAGCCGGCGTTCTACGCCACCACCATCGCCGACTGGGGCACCAGCTTCGCCTGCGCCACCGAGCTGGGACCGAAGGCCAAGTGCCTGGTCGACCTGGGCCACCATGCGCCGAATACGAATATCGAGATGATCGTGGCGCGCCTGGCGCAGTTCGGAAAACTCGGCGGCTTCCACTTCAACGACAGCAAGTACGGCGACGACGACCTGGATTCCGGCTCGATCAACCCGTTCCAGCTGTTCCTGGTGTTTAACGAGCTGGCCGACGCGGCGCGGCGCGAGGGCGAGGCCTTCAAGCCGGCCTATATGCTGGACCAGTCGCACAATGTCACCGACCCGATCGAGAGCCTGATGAGCAGCGCGGGCGAGGTGCAGCGCGCCTTCGTGCAGTCGGCCCTGGTCGACCGTGCCGTTCTGGCCGGCTTGCAGGAGCAGAACGACGTGCTGGAAGCGGCGCAGACCCTGAAACGCGCCTTCCGCACCGACGTCACCCCGATCCTGGCGATGGCGCGGGTGCGCGCCGGCGGCGCCGCCGATCCGGTGGCCTGCTACCGCGCCAGTGGCTACCGCGACCGCGTGGCGGGCCTGCGCCCGGCAAAGGCGGGAGCCAGCGGCAGCGGGATCGTCTGAGCATGGGCGTTCACGCCACGCGGGCCTTCCGCATGAAGCTCAAGGCCGGCAACGAGGCGGAGTACCGCCGCCGGCACGACGCCATCTGGCCCGAGCTGGCCGCGCTGCTCGGCGACGCCGGCATCCACGACTATGCGATCTTCCTCGACGAGGCAACGCTCGACCTGTTCGCGGTGATGAAGTTGCACCCGGGGCATGAGCTAGGCCCGCTGCCCGATCATCCGGTGATGCGCAAATGGTGGGATTACATGGCCGACCTGATGGAAGTCGAGCCGGGCAACCGGCCGAAGGAGTGGCCGCTGACCCAGGTGTTTCACCTGGCTTGATTCAGACTGATCCGACGGCCTGGCATTGCCAGGCCGTTTTTCTTTCCGGGTCAGCGCGCCGGGAAGCTGCGTTCGAGCCAGGCCTTCGGCACCGGCACCACCACGATATTCATCGAACGGCCGTCTTCCGACAGCATGGCCGACTGGATCTGGATGCGGGTGCCGTCGGCATTGAAGGTGGGGTGCGGATGGTCGGCCGCGGTGGTCTTGTGGCCGGTGGTCAGCATCATCATCTCGCGGTTGCGGCGGTCGATCAGGTAGACGCTGCGGCTGAAATCGTCACCCACGGCGAAGCGGCCGTCGCTCGAGCCGTGCACGTGCCACAGGCCGCTGCCTGATTCGGTCTGGCCGACGATCTGCATCTGGCGCGTGCGCAGGTTGACGATCGCCAGGCCGGTCGGCTTTTCGCGGGTGCCGGTGGCGCCCCAGCCGTCGTCCTGGCCCGGGTTGGCGCCGCCGACGTCGGTGGCGGGGCCGGCCACCGACGCTGCCGCGCCGGGAATCGCGCGGTGCCCCATGATGGCCATCGCCACCTCGTCCTTCGTGATCACTGCCTCGTGCGTGACCCATTCGTACGGCGCTTCCGGATACAGCGGACGCAGGCCGCTGCCGTCGGCGCGCACGGTCCAGGTGCGCTGCGGCGACTTGCCGCCGGTCTCCCAGCAGAACACGATCTCGCCCGGATTCCACAGATTGGCCTGGATGTGCCCGACCTGGAACGGCACCGATACCACATGCTTGATTTCGCCGGTGCGCACGTTCAGGCGCGCGATGCCTTGCGGGCCGGCGCCCATCTTGCGCGGGCCGAAGGCCGGCTCGATCTTCGTGCCCGGCGCCAGGTGTTTGGCGGCCTGGCCCGGGCCGACCTTGAAGTAGACCCACTCTTCATCGGCGTCGAGCGCCAGGTCGCCGCCGGCTTCCAGTTCGGCCGGCAGGTTCGAGACCACGCGCTGGTAGGTGGCCGCTGGCTGCATGCGCCTGGCGGCGCTGTCGGCCAGCACGCGCGCCAGGTCGGTTTCGACGATCTGCAGGCCAGCGTCGCCTTTACGCATGTAGTACAGCTTCATCGACTTCTGCGCCAGGTTCAGCATGCCGGTGTAGCCGCCCTCGGTCACCTGCACCAGGTCGCCCGTCTCTTCGTTCACCGCCAGCGCCTCGCTGCCGGCCAGGCGCGAGCGGAATACCAGCCACTTGCCGTCGGCCGTCCATTGCGGGTGGGTCGGATAGATCTTCGAATCGCCGTGCGGTTTGCTGGTCAGGAAGGTCAGTTCGGTGCCGGTGACCGGATCCTTGACGAGCTTGCGCTCGGAGGGAAAGCGTTTGCCGATCTGGGCCGAGGCGTCGGCGCACAGCAGCAGCGCGACGGCCAGGCCGATCGCGGAATGCATGAGGGGTCGCATGAGGGTGTCTCCGTCTTGTGGATGTTGTCCGCTCATTGTTACAGTACGAGTTGCTCATTTCCAATCATATTGCTGATTCTTTCTGCGTATTGACCGCCGTGGCTGATTACGCCGCATAGAATCTGCCTATAACAACGACCGACGGAGACCGTGGCAATGACTGTTTCGCGCGCCCTGCAGCGGGTATTGGTATGGCTGGTGCTGGCCTGCGCCATGGCGTCGGGCCACGCGCAAAACCAGGCTGCCGCCGTGAATACGGACCCCGCGCGTGCCCAGGTCGTGCTGCCGGAACCGGCCAACCCGGCGCTTCCTTCGATCGTCCTGATCGGCGACTCCACCGTGCGCAACGGCCATGACGACGGCCAGGGCAAGGGCGCGCAGGGGCAGTGGGGCTGGGGGAATCCGCTGGCGGCCCACGTCGATGCGGCGCGCGTCAATCTGGTGAACCGCGCCGTGGGCGGCCTATCTAGTCGTACTTACATCAGCAGCGGGCATTGGGAGCGCACGCTGGCCCTGGTCAAGGCGGGCGACATCGTCATCATGCAGTTCGGGCACAACGATGCGTCGCCGGTCAACGACGACAAGCGTGCGCGCGGCACGATGCGTGGCGTGGGCGACGATTCCACCGAGATCGACAACCTCCTGACCGGCAAGCGCGAGACGGTGCACAGTTACGGCTGGTACCTGCGCAAGTTCATCGCCGACATCCGCGCCAAGGGGGCGACGCCGGTGGTGGCCTCGCTGGTCCCGCGCAAGGCCTGGAACGACGATGGGCCGGATCAAGGCAAGGTGCGCCGCAACCGCGCCGATTACGCGGGCTGGGCGGCCGAGGTGGCGCGCACCGAAAAAGTGGACTTCATCGACCTGAACGGGATCGTGGCGGGCCGCTACGATGCGATGGGGCGAGACGGCGTCATGGCGCTGTTCCCGGCCACCGTGCCCGAGGAGCGCGTCCATACCAACTGGGCCGGTGCGGTCCTCAATGCCCAGGTCGTCGCGACTGAGCTGGCAAAGCTGGGCGACCCGCGCATGAAGACCTTCCTGAAACCGGTGGACGACGTGCGGCCGGTGGTGGATGCGCGTACCGTGCGCGACGAGGCGCCGCGCGATCCGTCCTTGCCGACCCTGTTCCTGGTCGGCGACTCCACCGTCAAGAGCGGTGGCCAGAACGGGGCGATCGGCTGGGGCGAGCGCATCGCGCCTTACTTCGACGCCGGCAAGATCAATGTGGTTAATGCCGCGATCGGCGGTCGCAGCAGCCGCACCTTCTTCACCGAGGGCCGCTGGGACCGGGTCAGGGCGCAGCTCAAGCGCGGCGACGTGGTGCTGATCCAGTTCGGCCACAATGACGGCGGCCGCATCGGCGACCCGGCCTCGAAGAATCGCGCCTCCGCACCGGGCATCGGCCCCGAGACGGTCGAGGACACCCGGCCCGACGGCAGCAAGGAGCAGGTGCACAGCTTCGGCTGGTATATGGCGCGCTACGTTGCCGACGCCAGGGAGAAGGGCGCCACCGTCGTCATCGCCGCGCCCATCCCGCACCGCGACAAGTGGCAGGGCGAGCGCGATTTCGCCAACTTCGCCGACTGGGGCCGGCAGGTGGCCACCGCCGGCGGCGCCCACTTCATGGACTTGACGATGCTGGTCTCGAACGCCTATCGCGACGTTGGCGCGGCGACGGTCGACACCTTCTTCTCGGACGCCCGCACCCATACCAATGCCGCCGGCGCCGAATTCAATGCGCGCCAGGTCGTCGCCGGCCTCGCAGCGCTGCCGGGTAATCCGCTGGACGCTTATTTTTCGCCGCAGGCCTGCGTGCGCTGGGGCGAGCGCGGAGCCTTGCTCCATCAGGATGATTTCGATGGACCCTTGACCGGCTATGTGAGCGAATATGCGCGCAAGCCTCGCAACGTCGTCGCCAACCGCGACGGCCGCCTGCTGATCGACGTCGATTCGGGTGCCACCGTGTGGCTCGACAAGCCCCTGTCGGGCAATCTGCTGATTGCCTACACGCGCCGGGTGGTGATGGACGGCTGCCCGAACGACCGCCTGTCGGACCTGAACCAGTTCTGGATGGCGCGCGATCCGGCGCGTAACTCGCTGTTCACCCGCTCCGGCAAATTCGAGGACTACGACGACCTGGAGCTGTATTACGCCGGCATGGGCGGCAATGGCAACACCACTACGCGCATGCGCCGCTATGCCGATGGCAAGCGCGAACTGGTCGCCGAGCACCTGGGTCGCGACTTCCTGCTCGAACCGAATCGCGACTACCGGATCGAGATCGCGGTTCGTGACGGCTGCACGCGCATGCGCGTGGACGGCCGCGATCTGTTTACCTATTACGACCCGCGGCCGCTCACGCGCGGGTACTTCGGTTTCCGCACCACGTGGTCGCGCCAGACCATCGCCGGATTGACCATCCACCAAATCCAATAAAAGGAGACACAAGCAATGCACTCACCCAAGCCGCGCCACACCCTGATGGCCATACTCGTGGCGGGCCTGTTCCCGTTTTCCCTGGGCGCGATCGCGCAGGACGCGCCGCCGCCGCAAGAAAAAGGGCCAGCCCCGGCCGACGCCATGCTGCATGCGCTCGACGTGAAGTACCCGACACCTTACCGCGCGATGGAAGCGGCCGAAATCAAGGCCGTGCTCGATCGCGTGTTCGCTTACCTGGACCGCACTACGCCGGCGGAGCTGATCGACAAGACCACGGGCGCAGCCATCACCGATGTATCGACGGCCAATCCGAACGCCGTGCTCAAACCCGGTGACTTCCGCCTGAACAGCTATGAATGGGGCGTGACCTATATCGGCATGCTGGCAGCGGCCCAGGCCACCGGTGACACCCGCTACCAGGATTACATGACCAAGCGTCACACCCTGCTGTCGCAGCTGACCAAGGCTTATATGCCGGCGGTGAAGGCGGATGCGCAGAACGCGCATGCGCCGATCAAGGGCTTCCTGAACCCGCATGCGCTGGACGATGCGGGCGCGCTGTGCCACAGCTTCCTGAAGGCAAAGGTGGCCGGCTCGAAGGTCGACTACGGCCAGATGATCGGCGTGTGCGGCGACTTCGTCACCAACAAGGAGTACCGCCTGAAAGACGGCACGCTGGCGCGCGGCGGCCCGGACGGAAAAGGCGGCCGCAAGATGCGCCCGCTGCCGGACACGCTGTGGCTGGACGATATGTTCATGGGCGTGCCGACCATGGCCTACCTGGGCAAGACCACGGGCGACAGCAAGTACTATGATGATGCGGTGCGCCAGGTGCAGCAGTTCTCCAAGCGCATGTTCAATCCCAAGCTCGGCATCTACATGCACGGCTATGTCGAGGGCAAGCGCGATCATCCCGAGCTGCGCTGGGCCCGCGCCAACGGCTGGGCGGTGATGTCGATGGTCGAGGTGCTCGAAGTGCTGCCGAAATCCCACAAGGGCTACAACGTCGTGCTCGAGCAGCTGCGCGCGCATATCCGCGGCCTGGCCGGCTACCAGACCCGCGACGGCTTCTGGCACCAGCTGATCGACCGTAACGATACCTACCAGGAGACCTCGGCCACCGCGATCTATGCCTACGCGATTGCGCGCGCGGTCAACCGCGGCTATGTCGAGCCCGAGATGTATGGTCCGATGGCCAACCTGGCCTGGAACGCCGTGGCCAGCAAGGTTACGCAAAACGGCCAGATCGAAGGGATCTGCGTGGGCACCGGGATGGCGTTCGATCCGGCGTTCTATGCCTATCGTCCGACCAGCGTGAAGGCGGCGCATGGCTATGGGCCGACTTTGCTGGCCGGCGCCGAGATCATCGAGATGAACAAGAAGTTCAAGTTCGGTCTGAATGACAGCGGCTTGATGTTCCAGGGTGGGCAGCAGTAGTCTCGGTAAAAGCCCTTCGGTTGTTGGCCCAAATACGTCGTCCCCGCGCAGGCGGGGACCCAAGTCAGCACTGCAGCCACTATGATCAAGCTTGGTGGCTACGCATGAATACTTGGGTCCCCGCCTTCGCGGGGACGACGTGCGGGCGTCAACGGGAGAATCGTTCGATCTACGACGCCAGCGCCCTGAGCCGCTCCACCAGGCTCGCCGGAGCCGCGAAAGCGGTCCCATGGCGCATCTTGTGCGGAAAGCGCATGCGCGTGCTGACGTCTTCCCAGTGCAGCATGTCGCGCGAGCGTAGCGCGCCGTAGTGGACGGCGGTGTAGGCGTCGAAGTACAGCAGCACCTCGTCGCCAACCTGCAGCGCGCTCGGTCCCTCGGCCCACAGGCCTGCCGGCGTGACCGGCGCGCTCAATGGCCCGAACGGGCCTTCCAGGCTCGCTGCCTGTGCAACCTGCAGGTACTTGCGCGGCGGATGGCGGGTTTCATCCTTCACCACCAGCCAGTCTCGCCCCAGCGCCCGCACGAAGGTGGCGTCGATCACCGAGAAGCCCGGATCGTAGAACAACCGCGTCGGCGTGAAGCTGGCGAAATCCTTCGTGGTGGTGGCGTAGATGCGGTGGTCGTATTTCTTGTCGCCGGCAGCGTCGCCGCCGGCCTCGGTCCGCGGGAAACGGCCCGGGATCGTCGACGACCACAGGATCAAAAAGTGCCCGCGCCCGACGTCGTAGAACACCTCTGGAGCCCACGCATTGAGCGCGCCCGGCTCGTGCGCCATCACCGGCAAGCTGCGCTGGTCCGACCATCGGACCAGGTCCGGCGAGTAGGCGTAGCCGATGCCGGTATCGTTCCAGCCGCTGGTCCAGACCATGTGGAACAAACCGTCCGGCCCGCGCGCGATGCAGGGGTCGCGCATCAGTTTCGTCGTGCCCACTGTGGGCGCCAGGAAGCTGGCGCCGCCGCGCAGCGCCTCCCACTGGTAGCCGTCGCGGCTGGCGGCGAAATGCAGGCCGTCGGCGCCGTTGCCCAGGAAGTAAGAGAACAGGTAGGCCTGGTCCTCGCCGGTCCGGCTGGCCGGCAACGGGCCGGCGCATCCGCCGAGCAGGCCACCGGCCAGCAGGGCCAGGGTGGTGCGGCGCTTCATCGGGCACTCCCTGGCGATGCGCCAGTGGTCACTTCGCGCTGTCCGTCGTCGCCGAGGGGCCGTGCTTGCGTGCGGCCGGGGCTGGGCGGCACTGTGAAGTCGGCCACCGGATCGGGATGGGCCGGGTCGAAACCGAAGTCGGGTACGAGGTGGGCGGCCAGCGCAAGCTTTTCCTCGCGCATGCCCAGCGCGACCGCCTTGGCCAGCAGATAGCTGCCGTATGGGTTGTGATGGGTATTGTCCAGTTTCCCCGGCGCCGGCGAGGCGAATGCCGCCTTGGAGCCTTCCACGCCGAGGGCAGCGTATATGGTCTTGCTCATGGCGTTCAGGTCGATGAAGGGTACGCCAAGCTCACGCGCCGACTGGCGTGCGGCTTCGGCGTAGTCGGCGAGCGAGGGCTTGACCCGGCCCGCCTCGTCGAAGGCGCGGCGCTCGACCGGGGAGACGATCACCGGCAGGCCGCCGCGCGCACGCGCCATGTCCACGTGGGTCTCGATCTCGGCCTTGTAGGTCGTGAACGGGCCGCTGCGGCCATCCTTGATCTGCTTCTGGTCGTTGTGGCCGAACTGCATCAGCAGCAGGTCGCCCGGCTGCATCATGCTCAGGATCTTGTCGATGCGGCGGCGCGCCAGCGAGTCGCGGTAGGTCTCGCCCGATTGCGCGTGGTTCGACACCGCGACGCTGGGGCCGAAGAAACGCGGCAGCATCTGGCCCCAGCTGTTATAGGGTTCGCCCGGCTGGTCGCTCACGGTCGAGTCGCCCAGCAGGAAGATGGTCGGCACCTTGGCCGGCACGATCTCCATACGCTGGACGGCGGCAGGGGCGCCATTGAATTCCAGGGTCAGGCGCTCGTCCCAGTTCCAGGCCTCGGCCTCGGTCTCGCGCGGGGCCTTGAGGGCGACCGCGCCGGCGGCGACGCCGGGCACGGGAGCGATGCGCGCGGTGCGCACATTGGCGACGAAGGTGCGCAGCACGCGCTGTCCGCCCGCTGCCGGCACGTTCTCGAGCATCAGCCGGCGCAGCTCGGATTTTATCGTGGTCGCCGTCGGCTGCGTGGCGTGGCCCAGCACGACGGTGACGGCGTAGTTGCCCTCTGGGAGACGGACCGAATAATAGCTGCCGCCGTCCTCGAAGCCGTAGCCGCGCCCCGTGTCGTAGGGCGTGCCGGGGGCTATGCGGATATGACCGGCGGGCGCCTCGGCGTCGCCGAAGACGAAGCGGGTCGGCGCCGCAGCGTGCGCCGGCGCGGCCAGCAGCGCGCCGGCCGCTAGGCAGAGTGCGAATACAGTGTGGGTCATGGAGAATCGCATCGATGGGTCAGAGGGCGTCACCGATCAGCGCCAGATTCTGGATCGCAGCCAGGCCCCATTGCGCGGTGTCGTTGGTGGTGGCCCACGGCACCTCAGTGACTGGATTGAGCGTGGCCGCACCAGCGACCTTGGTGGCGACGAAGGGCGGATAGGGGCGCACACCCGCGAATTCGTGCCAGGCGCGGCGCGCCAGCGCCGGATCCTTGCGCCGCCAGGCCGCATACGCCGTCAGGCGCGAGTGGCCGATCACCAGCACGTCGGAGCCGCCATGTGGTTTACCCAGGCGGCGCCGCTGCTCGTCCTGCGGCGCGTTGTACAGCGCGCAATAGTCGAGCCAGGCCCGTTCGAAGGCTTGATCTCCGGTGAGGGCGATCAGCTCGTCGAACACTTCCACCGCCCCGAACACGGCGTTCAGGTGCGAGGCCTTGACGCTGTCGCCGGCCATATTGTGCAGGCGCCCGGTGCGGGGCTCGTAGCCCATGCGCTCGCCGCTGAAGAAACCATGCGGCATGGCGGCAATGTCGCGCATGCCGGTCAGGATCTTGTCGCGGTAGCGGGTGTCGCCGCTGCGTTCCCATTCGGTCAGCCAGTTGGCGGCCAGCGAGGCCCAGTCGGTGCCGAAGCTGGCGCGCACCGGATACGGGCCCTTGGGCGGCTGGTTCGACAGCTTGCGCACCGGGTCGACCGCATCCAGGCGCAGGTCGGCGTCGAGCAGCTCGCGCATCACGTCGCCGGTGCGCTCGTCGGCCGTGAGGTAATAGTACATGCGGCGGTAGACCGCGGTGCTGATGCGAACCTGCTTGGCGCTGCAGCCCCAGTGCTGGACGTTGTGGCGCGTGCCGAGGCCGGCGAAGCGGCCCAGGTGGTAGGTGTCCACGTCCGTGGTGTGGCGCACCATGGCTTCGCCCATGCGGAAGATGTCGGCGCGGCCGCTGCGCAGGAAGGCATACCACAGCCACAGGTCGGGCGAAAGTTCCGAATTGGCCCAGGCATAGCCGCCGACGTCGTAGCGCCATTCGTGGCGGTCGGTGTCATAGGTATGGCGCACGTCGCCATGGTCCCAGAAGCCGTACCAGCGGCGCTGCTCGACCTCGTCGCGATAGAAGGCGAAATGGGCGTCGAGCCGGTCTTCGATATGGGCGCGGGCCGAAGTCGAGCGGTCCGGCAGTCCATACAGATTGCCGAAGGCGCGCGTGGCCAGGATATGGGCTGGCGCGGCGCACAGCTGCGGCGGGGATTGGACCTGGGTCGCCATGCGCACCAGCTGCTCGCGCGCCGGTGTGGTGTCCAGGGCCCACAGCGTGAACTCGCTGCTGCGCGCCACGCCCACCGGCGTGCCGAAGCCTTTCTCGTAATCCTCGTAGGTGACGTCCAGTGCCTGCAGCTCGTCGGCATGCGTTTCCATGCCCATGCCGTCGTGGTAGAAGCGCAGGTCCATCGCCGGGGCGTCGGGCGACCAGATCCAGAGCGTGACCTGGGCGGCGTCCGTGTGCGCGTTGCGGATGTCGAGCTGGGTTGGATGGCGCTGCCAGAAGTCGCGCATGCCGAAGGCCAGGCCGCCTTTGGCGCCGCCGATATAGCCCAGGCCCGGCGCGCGCCGGCCCCAGGCCGCGTCGATCCAGCCGTGGCCGGCCTTGGTGCGCTTGCGGATGCGGAAGCTGTCGGGTGAGAGCTGGGCCAGGCTGTAGTCGCCCCAGGCCGGGATCAGGTGCAGCGATTTGTTTACGCGCTCGGCGATCGGCGGCACCGCCTTGCCGGCCAGCTGCGCCTTGCGCACCGCCTCGCCCGGGTCGCGCCGCAAGCCGGTCAGATTGCGTACGCCCTCGGCCCACAGGCCGCCGGCCTCGCCGCCAAAGCGCACGTGGCGGTCGTGCGGCGCGTCGACCAGGGGCACGTCGAAGCGCAGGCCGAGGCCGCGCACGAAGTCCTTCTGCTCGTCGCCGTCGAATACGAAGGTGTGCATGATGCGCACAGACTCCGCCCCGGCGTACAGGTACAGGCGCAGCGTGAACGGCAGCCAGGAACGCGCATCGTCCTGCCCACTATCCTGCGCGCGGTGCATGCCTTCGAGCTTGACCACGCTGCGCTGCGGGCCGCGCTGCTCGAGCGTGACATGTTGCAGCCGGCTCTCGAAGGCCGTCTGGCGGGTGCTGCCGTCCGGGCTGTCGTCGCAGAGGGCGACCAGCTTGCCGGCGCGCGCGATCTCGCGTCCTCCACGGCGCAGGCTGCGTACGAGCTCCGCGCCCTGGCGCGGGATCGTGCATTCGATGACGCCGGTGTGGATCACGATGGCGTCCGGGCTTTCCTTGACCGTCAGTTGCTTGCCACCTTTGGCGCTCGTGCTTCCCGGCCGCAGCCGCAGGCCTTCCGGCGCCGCATCCATGGCCGGCAGCGCGTGCGCGGTCCATTTCAGCGAGCCGTCCGGCCAATAGGCGGTCGGCCAGCTCTGGCAGGGCAGGTCGCCGTTGTCTCCCGACAGGACGAAGGCCTGGTCCTTGCGCAGCGCGCCGCGCGGCCAGGGCACGCTGCGCAGCGCGCCGCGCGGCCAGGGCACGCCGAAAGTGGTGCCGGTCATCAAACCAGGCCTGCCTTCGAGCCAGGATAGTTCCACACTGCCCGGCGCGGCCGGCGCGGCATCGGCCTGCGCTGCGTTCACCCCCAGCGGCAATGCGGCGGCCAGCGCGCCGGTCTTGAAGAAGGTGCGTCGGGAGAGCGGCGCCATGCTGTCAGCGTCCCGCCGCCAGGCTCACGCTCACCGGCGAGCGCAGGCGCGCCGCCTCGTCGGCGACGTGCTGCTGCCACAGCGCCTGGGTCGCGAACGGGCTGCCGCGGGTCCAGGCTGCGCCGACGTGGTAGCGCAGCGGCTTGCCCGACGTGACCGGCGCCGTCACCAGGCCGTTGCGCGCATCGGATGCGAAGGCCGTTGCCGACGGCACGATCACCGCCACGCCGAAGTCGCCGAAGCTGCGCTGGGTGACCCACTGCACCAGGCTGCCGTCCGCCTTTTTCTCGGCAAAGTCGACCTTGACTTCCTGGCCCTTGTCGCTTGGCGTCTTGTGCAGGCCGACGGCGGCATTGAGCGTGGCCGGACCGCTGAAGGTGAAGGTGCTGTCGATGCGGTCGAAATAGCGGCCGGCGTCGACCGTGAAGCGCTTCACTTCGGCCACCTTGGCGCCATTGGCATCCCAGGCGTCGTAGTGCAGTTCGAATACGGTGCGGATCGGGCCATTGGCCAGGATCCGCCACTCGCGGTAGTTGGCGCCGACGTGGAGCTGCTTGCCATCCCAGATGCCGGTGCCGCCGGCGCCGCGGGTCGGGCCGACGTTGTACATATCGATGCCTTCGCCCTGGTCTTCATGGTAGTGGTCGTGGCCGATGTTGTACCAGCGGTCGACCACCGGATACGGCACCCGCTTGAACCAGATATCGAGGCCGCTGGTGACCAGCACTTCCTTGTCGCTGCCCGGCGCCGCTGGCGCCTTCAGCGCGGGGCCATAGGCGCGGTGCGCCAGCTTGTCGTTTTCCCAGGCGAAGTCGTCGAGCCGCTCCTGGACGAAGCGCGCATAGGTCCTGGGCGGGAACGGCGGCACGGTGGCGCCAGCCTTCTCGATCGTGAAGGTGGCCGACTTCTCGCCGGCCTTGAAGTCGTACTGGAACAGCAGCTCGCCATAGGCGGCGCCGATCATCTTCGGGTCCTTGGCGGTGGCGTCGACATTGGTTACCTGGTAAGCGAGGGTACGGCCCGCGGCGTCCTTGATCACGATCTGCTGCGAGCGGACCTGCGGCAGGGCGTCGTTGACGCGGGTCCAGGGAACAGAGATCGTCTCGGCCGGGCGGGCGATGTCCAGCGCATGGCTGGCGGTCACGCTCAGGCGATCAAAGGCGCTGGCGTCGAAGGAGAACAGCGCGGCGGAGGCGGCCAGGGGAAGGGTCAGGCGAAGGGGAAGGCTAAGATTCATGTCGGAAGCTCTATCTGGATTGATCGGAAGTCCGCAGCGGCAGCGTCATGCCTTCGCCGAGGAAGAAGCTGGGGTGGGGCGGCTGGTTGTAGGCGGCATTCTGCGCCGCTACCTGCACCCGGTACTGGGTGTCGTGCATCAGGGTCGGGATGCGGTGCCGGGTCGGGGTCGTGGTGGAGAACACCACCAGCGCCTCGTCGTTGGCGCTGCGCCAGACCACTTCTTCGCGCCAGTCGCCGAACAGGTCGGCCGACAGCACGGGATTGGCCTTGGTGCCGTTGATCGAGGCGGCGCCGTGTTTTGCGCCGTCGAGCAGCGGGTCGAGGCGCTGCGTTTGCGGGTTCCATTTTTCGATCCGGGCGCCGTCGAGCGATTCGCGCAGCAGGTCGCCATCCCACCACAGGCCGAAGTTGTAGGCGCGCGGGCGGGTAGTCGAGATCTGCACCCCGGCGGCATTCACCAGGCCGCCGGCCGGGTCGTTGATACCGCCGATCGCGGCCCAGCACTCATTGCCAGGATGTGCGGGATCGATGTCCATGCAGATGCCCCGTCCCACGTCGATGGTGCTGGCGATGCCCCACAAGACCTTGCCGGTGGCGGCGTCGTGCATCTCGGCGCCGTTGCCGCGGTAGCACGATGGTGACTCATGCACCATGAATACCTGCAGGCCGGGGCGGCTGGGATCGTGCTTGCCGACGTGCAGCGCGTCGCCGTGACACAAGCCAGTGCTGTACATCAGGGTGCCGCCGCTCCCGATGGTGGCGGCGCCGTAGACGATGTCGTCGCGGCCGTCGCCATCGGCGTCGCCCACGGCCATCCAGTGCGCGCCCTGGCCGGCGGCGGCGGCATTGGCGGGCGTAGTGCTGTCGAATACCCAGCGCCGGGTGAGCTTGTTGTCGCGCCAGTCCCAGGCCGCGAGCACGGCGCGGGTGTAGTAGCCGCGCGCGAACACGGCGCTCGGCCGCTTGCCGTCGAGGTAGGCCACGCCGCCCAGGAAGCGGTCGACCCGGTTGCCGTAGGCATCGCCCCAGGCCGCGACGTCGCCGCGTGGCGGCGTGTAGTCGGTGCTGGCCAGCGCAGCGCCGGTGCGACCGTCGAACACGGTCAGGTACTCCGGGCCGGCCAGGATGTAGCCGCCCTTGTTGCGATGGTCCGCCGCCGCGTCGCCGATGGCCTTGCCGGCGCCATCGATCGTGCCGTCGGCGGTCTTGGCCATCAGTTCGGCGCGGCCGTCGCCATCGAAGTCGAAGGCGAGATAGGTCGTGTAGTGGGCGCCGGCGCGGATGTTCTTGCCCAGGTCGATGCGCCACATGAACGTGCCGTCCAGGCGGTAGGCGTCGATCAGCGTCGAACCCGTGTAGCCGCGATGGGCATTGTCGTGGGCGTTGGTCGGCTGCCACTTGACCAGCAATTCGTAGACGCCGTCGCCATCGAGGTCGGCGGCGGAACCGTCGTTGACGCCATAGGTATAGGCTTCGCCGTCCGGGGTGACGCCGCCAGCGGGCTTGCGCAGGGGGATGGTCTTGAACGGTTGCGGCCACGTGGCGCCGGCGCGCGCGTCGACGGCGCTCTCCGCCCCTTTGCTGACGGCGCGTACGCTGTAGGCCGCGCTGGTGGCGGCGCCGGCATCGACGAAGTTGGTGGCGACCAGCGGCGCGCCGTTGACGCGCACGCCATCGCGGTACAGGTTGAAGGTGGTGGCCGGGTCTTCCGGGCCGAGCGCGCGCCAGCTGACGAAATTGCCGTCGCCGGTGTGGATCGCGACGACGCCGCGATCGAGCGGTTCGAGCTGGCGACCCGGGGTGGCGCAGGCGGTGCAGGCCAGTGCCAGCAGCGCGAGGGCCGCGCCGCGTTTCAGTGCTTGGTAGTCGGAGGGGGACGCCATGGTTATCCTGTCGCTGATCAAGGCTTGCCCGGCCGAGTATTCATTTTCCGTTCGGGAAGTGTCAACGGGCGGGCGGCCCCATGGTCTATTTAATCAGGCGCTTGAGCGTTTGCGCTGGCTGTCAATACCGCGTGCGCGATCAGGACACTGATTATCCCGGCCCTGTCGATGGACGAGGAGGCGGGCGACGGCGTAGACTGCGGATTCGATCCGCTCATCTGCTTCTCATCCGCCCATCTCGACCCTGTACATGATCATTTCGTCCGCCACCGACTTCCGCCAGGCCGCGCGCCGCCGGCTGCCTCCCTTCCTGTTCCACTACCTCGACGGCGGCGCCGGCGCCGAGCAGACCCTGCGCAGTAACGTCGACGACCTGCAGGCGATCAAGCTGCGCCAGCGCGTGCTGCGCGGCTCCGAGCAGCTTGACCTGGGCGTGCAGTGGTTCGGCGCAGGCTATTCGCTGCCGATCGCGCTGGCGCCGGTGGGCCTGACCGGCATGTATGCCCGGCGCGGCGAGGTGCAGGCGGTGCGCGCCGCCTGCCATCGCAATATTCCGTTCATCCAGTCGACCGTTTCGGTGTGTCCGCTGGCCGAGGTGGCGGCCCAGGCCGCGCACCCGATCTGGTTCCAGCTGTACGTGCTGAAGGACCGCGGCTTCATGCGCGATGTGATGCGCCGTGCATGGGAACTCGGCTCGCGCACGCTGGTGTTCACGGTGGATATGCCGGTGCCGGGCGCGCGCTACCGCGACGCCCACAGCGGCATGAGCGGGCCGAACGCGCCGCTGCGGCGCATGCTGCAGGCCGCGTTGCATCCGCGCTGGGCCTGGGACGTTGGCCTGTTCGGGCGTCCGCACGACCTGGGGAACATCACCGCCTATCGCGGAAGCGCCACCGGCCTGGCCGACTACATCGGCTGGCTCGGCGCCAATTTCGATCCTGGCATCGCCTGGCCCGACCTGCAGTGGATCCGCGACGAGTGGCAGGGCAAGCTGGTGATCAAGGGGATTCTCGATCCGGAGGACGCGCGCGATGCGCTGGCCTTCGGCGCCGACGGCATTGTGGTGTCGAACCACGGCGGGCGCCAGCTCGATGGTGCGCCGTCCAGCGCCTCGGTGCTGCCGGCCATCGCGGCCGCGGTCCAGGGGCAGATGACGATCTTCGCCGATGGCGGCGTGCGCACCGGGACCGACGTGTTCCGCATGCTGGCTTTGGGGGCGGACGGCGTCCTGCTGGGGCGCGCCTTCGTGTACGCGCTGGCTACGCAGGGCCAGGCCGGGGTCGAGCGCCTGCTGCAGATCATGGAGAAGGACTTGCGCACCAATATGGTCCTGACCGGCGTGCGCTCGGTCAGCGAGATCGGGCCCCACCTGCTGGCGGCCTGACAGTCCTTTGGACGCCGCTTACTCTTCCGGGTCTGGCTTCACGCGCGTGAGCTTGTAGTCGGCGGCGGAACGCTCGAGCGCCAGGCCCAGCACGTCCTTCAGCTCGTCGGGGCTCGCGCCCTGATCGAGCTGGCGCTTGGCGAAGGTGTTGCGCAAGGTACGCCCGCCGGAGCGCGACAAGTTCATGCCGGCCCGCTCGAAGGTGGCGCGCATCTGCATATAGACGGTTTTCCTGGTCATCCTGGCGCCCGTCAGGTTAGCCGGGAATACGAACTCGCCCGGGATCGCCATCGTTTCCCGCTCCTCCAGCCAGGCGCGCAGCTCGTCGGCGCCTTCGCGGGGGAGGGTGACTTCGTGTTCATGACTGGTGTCGAGCTTTTCCTCAGGGGTGATCGACAGCACGATCGCGCCGTCGATCGACGCCTGGCGCCCGACTTCTGTGATCAACAGGCCGACCGCCTCCGTTACCTTCAGCCCCGCCAGCGCGATGACTACCTGCATGGCCCGGTCGCGGCGGCGCTTCCAGCCATCGAACGGCGTGTTGCGGCGTTTCCGTGGCGCCTCGGCGGGCAGCGCGGCGAAGAAGCGCTGCAACTGGTCTTCCGACAGGGTGCGTCCGGCTTCGTCCTTCGCGATGTGGGCGCGGTCGATGCCGAGGATCGCCTCTTGCGCCGGATTGGGCACGACCCCGAGATGCTCGTAGCAGCGTTCCAGCAGGCGCAGGTAGCGGTAGGCGATCTTGCTGTTCAGGACGCGCTTGCCCTTGACCGTGCGGCCGATGAAACGCAGCAGGTCGGCCTGCGTCACCCGGGAGAAGGTGAGGCGCTGTTCCTGCATCCAGCCCGCCAGGTTGTTGAACATGAACAGGTAGATCTTTGCCGACTCGGCGGACAGCACCCGCAGCGTGCCGTCGGCGCGCTGGCGCCGGCCGGTTTCGGCGAAGGCCGTGGTGGATATGAATGCCTTGAAGGATTTGACTGGGTCGGCATCCCACGAATTGGCAGTGTGCATGGCGAGACGGGTTGGATGGAGATGGCGTTACCATACCATAAAACGTAACTAACCAACATAGAAACCAGAACCACCAAACCAGCGAACGCCAACGACTACGATAAAGATAACACTCCTCAAACAAAGCTAGCAGGAGAGGGGCGCCTCACGGACGCTCCGCTCCATTCTTCCGCCTCTCTCATGCAAGCCCGCGCAAACGGGTCAGGAAGACCTGCGCGTCAGCGTCGCGCCCAGCAGCGCGCCGAGGCCGAGACAAAAGGCGATGCACAGGATCGCGACGGTGAAGGCATCGGTGATCGCCGCCGGGTCGTCGTACACGCCGCGCACGGTGTAGAAGATGCCGCCGATCAGCGCCACGCTGAGCGCAGTGCCGCTTTGCAGGGTCGAACTTGCGACGCCGGCGATCATCCCGGCATGGGCCGGCGCCACGCGGCCCGTGATCATCCGCATCTGCGACGGCAGCGCCAGCCCCTGGCCACAACCCATGACGAAGAGCAGGATGGCGAGCATTGTCCCCGCCGGAGCGACACCCACCGGCGTTGCCGCCACCAGCGCGGCCAGGCCGAGGAAACCTGCTGTCAGCAATGCCATGCCGATCGGATTGACCCAGTCGCCGAAGATGCGCCGGGCGAGCGGCGTCGCCAGGGGCCCGAGCAGGTAGCCAAGGCCGAACGGCAGGAAGACCAGGCCGGCGTCCAGGGCGCTCACGTGCAGCGCGTTCTGCAGATAGACCGAGAACAGCAGGAAAAAGGCAGCAAGTGCGTAGAACAGCAATGCGATGGCCAACGCGCGTCGCATGCCCGGCGCGCCCAGGGCGGAGGGATCGACCAGGGGTGAGCCGCCCGCGCGGACAAGTCCGCTTTCGTAGCGCCAGAAGCACCACGCCAGCATAGGCGCGGCGCACAAGGACAGCCAGGACCACCAGGGCCAGCCCGCTTCCCGGCCCTCGATCAGTGGCACGATCAGGGCGCCCAGCGCGAGCACCGACAGCGCCGCGCCACCGGGATCCAGTCTGCTCGAGCGCGGCGCCCGCGTTTCCCTCAGCAAGGGAAGGCCGAATGCGAGAGCCAGGATCGCCACCGGCAGATTGACGAGGAAAATCGTACGCCAGCCCAAACCGAACAGGTCCAGTGAAATCAGGATGCCGCCCAGCGCCTGTCCGATGACGGAGGCCAGGCCGAATACGGCGCCGTACAGGCCGAGCGCACGCGGCTTATCGGCTTCCGGAAAGATCGCATGGACGGACGCGAGCGCCTGCGGCGCCATGATGGCCGCCGTCACCCCCTGCAAGGCGCGGCCGGCGATCAGCGCCGCCGGCGACCAGGCCAGGCCGCACAGCAGCGATGCGGCCGCGAAGCCGGCCAGCCCGAGGAGGAATATGCGGCCACGGCCGAACAGATCGCCCAGGCGTCCGCCGCTGATCAGGGTGACCGCATACAGCGCGGCGTAGGATGAAATGACGAGCTGCTCGTCCGACGCCGAGGCACCCAGCTCGGACTGGATCGACGGCAGCGCCACGTTGACGATGAAAAAGTCCAGCGGCGGCAGGAAGGAACCGACCAGCAGTATGGCAAAGATCGCCCAGCGGCGCGATTCGGGTGGGGTTACGTGAATCATCAAATTCCCTTTACGGAACCAATTGGTTCCAAAATCGACAAAAAAATTTAATCGAGAATGCGCATGGCGGTGTCGACGAGCGCGGTCATATCGGCCTTGCCAACGCCGGTCTTACCCAGCACGCGCATGCCCTGGATCTGGCAGACAAGAAAATGGGCCAGCACCTGCGGGTCGCGTCGCGCAATCTCGCCGCTTCCCTGGCCGCGCGCGATCGCCTCGGCATACAGCTGTTGCAGGCGGTGGAACATGCGGCCGGTGCGCTCGGCAATGTCCGGGTCGTGCGTGCCGACCTCGGTGGCCATGGCGACGATCAGGCAGCCGCGCCGCCCCGCGTCGCCCGAGGAGAGGGCGACAAGGCGCATCAGGGAAGCGCGGATCGCTTCCCTGGCCGAGCCCGGCCGCGACAGGAGCTCGGCGGTGGCTTGCAGGCCCTTGTCCATGTACAGGTCGAGCGCGGCCAGCAGCAAGCCCTTCTTGTCGCCGAATGCCTTGTACAGGCTGCCGCGCGACAGGCCCGTGCCTTCGATCAGGTCGGGCAGCGACGCGCCTTCGTAACCCCGGTCCCAGAAAACGTTCATCGCGTCGCGCGCGGCGACGTCCAGTTCGAATTCGCGTGGGCGACCGAGACCGCTGTGGTTTGTCATCGATACTCCTTGGGGTGCGGGCCAATATGTGGACCGATTGGTTCCTATATTAGCACCACCCGTATGGACAATGCAAACGCAGACAGCTGCACGGCGCCGGAAGATCAGAGCGCGCGCAAGACGCCCATCGCACCCGTCATTTTTTCCGACAACAGGGAGGTGTCGCTATGCGTCATGACCAGCTCCTGCGTGGCGCGGGTCATCGCCACATATAGCAGCCGCGCCTCGTCGCGTTCGTCCTCGCCGTCCCTGGCCGGCGCGCCGATGCCAGGGATGCAGACGAGCGGGAACTCCAGCCCTTTGCTGCTGTGCATGGTGATCAGTTTCACGCTATCGTGCTCCGGGGCGAACGACCCCTTGCGATCCTGCTGCCACTGGAAGGGGATGCCCTTGTGGGCCAGGGCGTCGACGAGCAGCTTGCCGATGCCGTAGCGGCGGTAGACCACGGCCATATCGTTCCATGGCGTTCCCAGGCGATTGGCTTCGGCCAGGCGATCGGCCAGAAACCCGGCTTCGTCCTTCAGCGTCGGCAAGGTGACGAGCAGGGGCTTGGGGCCGCGGCGCCCGGCGCTCATCGGCAGCACGGTCGGGGCCTGGTCTTCTTCGGCATCGCTCGGCGCCAGCAGGTTGTCGGCAAAGGCGCGCGCCACCGCCAGGATTTCGGCGGTATTGCGGTAGTTCAGCTTCAGGATGGTAGTGCGGCCTTTCGCCTGGATGCCGACGCTGGAGAACGAAAACCGGGGCTTCTTGCGGTCGCCGTAGATCGACTGGGCATCGTCGTACAGCACGAGCAGCGAGCTCGATTCCGGATGGATCATCTGCACCACGAGCTTGAACCACTCCGGCTTGAAGTCGTGCCCTTCGTCGATCAGCACGGCATCGTACTGCGCCGACGGGATCAGCTTCTGGTCGACCGAGCAGATCACGCGTTCCACGCAGGCTTCGAAAAAGGCGTTGGCATCGCCGTCGTTGACCGGCTTGCCCGCGTGATAGGCGTCGAGCTGGCGCACGCACCAGGCATGGAAGGTGGCCACGTGCACCTTGTCCTGCAAGCCTTTCGTCGCCATCACGCTGGCCAGCTTGGTCGCCAGTGTCTTGTTGTAGCACAGCACCAGGATTGGTCGCGTGGAGGATTTGGCCAAATGTTCGGCCCGGTAACCCAGGATCAGCGTCTTGCCCGAGCCGGCGACGCCGTGGATGACGCGGTGCCCCTCGCCCAGGCTGCGCGCCAGCTGCTCCTGCTGCAGGTCCATGACACGCATGACGTCGGGCAGTTCGACCGTCAGTTGTCCCGGTTCGTCGAACGCATCCGGCTGGGGCGGGATACGCACCTCCGGGAAGATGTGCCAGCGGATGCGGTCGATCTGCGGCAACGTCAGTTTCCTCGTAAATTTGATCGGGAACATCTGCCACAGCCGCTGCTGGAAGCCTTCCGCGTCCACGGCTTCGGTCATCTCGTCCTGGCAGATGACGAGGTGCGGCGGAAGGACGCCGTCCAGCTCGGCCTTGTCGAACTGCTTGCGAGTAATATTGGTCAATACCACGCCGTGACCATAAGGGAATGATGGCTTGCCTTTCAGGGAGCCGCTCGGCCACACCAGTTGCGGGTCGCGTTCCAGCTTGTTGACGACGGCGTACATGTACTGGCGTGCCTGCTCCAGTGGATTCTGCACGTGCTTGACGCTGTCGCCGGCGACGATCGCCACCGTCTGCTTGTCGATACTGCGGATCGTATCGGGACGCCAGTCCTTGACCTCGAGGACCAGCAGGCCCCGGTTCGGATGAAACACGACGAAGTCCGGGTGCTGGGTGCGGTCGCCGATCGAGACGTCATACCAGCACAGGTAGTCGTCTTCCAGCTTGTCTTCGAGACGGGTAGCCAGGCGTCGTTCGCCGGGCGTCATTCGCGAGGCGCAAGCGCCGATCGAAGGAATCAGCGTTGCCATGTGCGCTCCTAGTTTTACTCGCGAACCATTCTACTTGACGCCAGAATGCGGAAAACTCGCCAATTCCCACGCTCTCGCGCCCGTACCGCCACGCTTGCCTATTTCGCCCGGTCCAGCAGCCCACGCGCCTGCAACCACTCCTCGGCGCGCCGCGGCCAGGCCGACGCCGTTCCCAGATTGGGCCGCATGCCCATGCCATGCTCGCCATGCTCGAACAAAACCATCTCGGCCGGCACCTTCGCGCGCGTGAGCGCCTGGTAGAACAGGATGCTGTTCTCGACCGGCACGGCGGCATCGGCCTGGGTATGGATCAGCAGGGTCGGCGGCGTGCGCGCCGTCACCTGGCGCGCCACCGACATCAGCTCCACCTCCGCCGCGCTGGGCGACGTGCCGAGCAGGGCGTTGCGCGAACCCATGTGGGCCGCCGGCCCGTCGAGCGCGATCACCGGGTACATCAGCACCAGGAAGTCGGGCCGGGCGCTCACCGCGTCGAGTTCAGCACCGGTGCGTCCCAGCGGATGGTCGAACAGGGTACCGGCACTGGCGGCGAGGTGGCCGCCGGCCGAGCTGCCCATCACGCCGATGCGTTCCGGCCGCAACTTGTGCTGCGCCGCCTGCGAGCGCACCAGGCGCACCGCGCGCAGCGCGTCCTGCAGCGGCGCCGGATGGCCGAATTCGCGCATCCGATACTTGAGCACGAAGGCGGTCACGCCCAGGCTCGACAGCCAGCGCGCATACTGTTCGCCTTCGCGCTCGATGGCCAGGCGCTCGTAGCCGCCACCGGGACAGATGATGACGGCGCTGCCGTTGGCGCGGTCGACCGCCGGAGGATAGACGGTGAGCGTGGGGTCGGAAACCCGGCTGATCCTGCCGTCGACATAGCGTTCCGGTTCCAGGCCGGCGCGGGCGCCGGGCACGCCTTCGGGCCAGAGCGGGATCGTGGCGGGCGAGGGTGGCCAGCTGGCTGCCGATGCAGGCGTGGCTGACAGCGTGGTCCCCGATGTGGATGCGGCCAGCATGGCGGCCCCGACTTGTTTCAAGATGCGTCTCCGTGTCGTGTGCATGGGTTACCCTTCATTATTATTATCCTCATGGTAACCCAGTGACAGCTGAGCAAGCATTGCAATGCACCATCCGGCCGGGCGGCGATGGGGCACCCGCGTGTTAAAATACGGGCGCTATCTTGGCAGTAGCGGATCGAGCGAAGCGCGACTCTCCACGAGAAATTCCGTACTGTACAGTGACCCATGAGCCCTGTCCCGACAGGGCTTTGTATTTTTACCCACCGTATCTGGATTTTTCCATGGAAATTAAAGTCAACTTCCTCGACAAGCTTCGCCTGGAAGCCAAGTTCGACGATTTCACCGTCATCGCCGACCAGCCCATCCGCTATAAAGGCGACGGCTCGGCGCCAGGCCCATTCGATTACTTCCTGGCCTCGTCCGCCCTGTGCGCGGCGTATTTCGTGAAGTTGTACTGCAATACCCGGGATATCCCGACGGAGAATATCCGCCTGTCGCAAAACAATATCGTCGACCCGGAAAACCGTTACCAGCAGATCTTCAAGATCCAGGTCGAGCTGCCGGCGGACATCTCCGACAAGGACCGCCAGGGCATCCTGCGCTCGATCGAGCGTTGCACAGTCAAGAAGGTCGTGCAGGCCGGCCCGGAATTCGTGATCGAGGAAGTGGCCAACCTGGACGCGGACGCCCAGGCCCTGCTGACCCTGCAGCCCGACGCGGCATCGCGCACCTATATCGCTGGCAAGGACCTGCCGCTGGAACAGACCATCGCCAATATGTCGGGCATGCTCGCCAGCTGGGGCATCAAGATCGAGATCGCGTCGTGGCGCAATATCGTGCCCAATGTATGGTCGCTGCATATTCGCGATGCGCATTCGCCGATGTGCTTCACCAACGGCAAGGGTGCGACCAAGGAAAGCGCGCTGGCCTCGGCCCTGGGCGAATACATCGAACGCCTGAACAACAACCACTTCTACGCCGGCGTGTTCTGGGGCGAAGACATCGCCAACGCCGATTTCGTGCACTACCCGAACGAGCGCTGGTTCAAGCCCGGCCCCGACGATGCGCTGCCGGATGGCATCCTCGACGAATACAGCCTGTCGTTCTACGATCCCGATGGCGAATTGCGCGGCTCCCACCTGATCGACACCAACTCGGGCAATGTGGAACGCGGCATCGTAGCGCTGCCCTTCGTGCGCCAGTCGGACGGCGAAGTCGTATACTTCCCGTCGAACCTGATCGAAAACCTGTATGCCAGTAATGGCATGAGCGCCGGTAACACGCTGGCCGAAGCGCAGGTGCAGTGCCTGTCCGAGATCTTCGAGCGCGCCGTCAAGCGCGAGATCCTGGAAAGCGAGATGGCCTTGCCCGACGTGCCGCAAGAAGTGCTGGCCAAGTATCCCGGCATCGTGGCCGGCATCAAGGGCCTGGAAGAGCAGGGCTTCCCGGTGCTGGTCAAGGATGCATCTTTGGGCGGCCAATACCCGGTGATGTGCGTGACCCTGATGAACCCGCGCACCGGCGGCGTCTTCGCTTCGTTCGGCGCCCACCCGAGCTTCGAAGTGGCGCTGGAGCGCAGCCTGACCGAACTGCTGCAAGGCCGCAGCTTCGAAGGCCTGAACGACCTGCCGCGGCCGACCTTCGCCAGCGAAGCGGTGACCGAGCCCTATAACTTCGTCGAGCACTTCATCGATTCGAGCGGCGTCGTCTCATGGCGCTTCTTCAGCGCCAAGTCGGAGGTCGATTTCGTCGAGTGGGACTTCACCGCGCAGGGCGACAATGCCAACGCCGAGGAAGCCGCGACCCTGCTCGCCATCCTCGAAGAGATGGGCAAGGAAGTCTATACCGCCGTGTACGACCAACTGGGCGCGGTGGCCTGCCGCATCCTGGTGCCCGATTATTCCGAGGTGTATCCGGTCGAAGACCTGATCTGGGATAACACGAATAAATCGCTGCTGTTCCGTTCCGACATCCTGAACCTGCACCGCCTGGACGACGACAGACTGGAGGCGCTGCTGGAACGCCTGGAAAACAATGAGCTGGACGAGTACTCCGACATCGCCAGCCTGATTGGCATCGAGTTCGACGAGAACACCGACTGGGGCCAGCTGACGGTGCTCGAGCTGCGCCTGTTGATCAACCTCGCGCTGCAGCGCTTCGAGGACGCGCACGAGCTGGTGGGCGCCTTCCTGCAGTACAACGACAACACCGTCGAGCGCGGCCTGTTCTACCAGGCCATGAACGTGGTGCTCGAGGTGGTGCTGGACGACGAGATGGAACTGGATGACTACGTCGTCAACTTCCGCCGCATGTTCGGCGACGCGCGGATGGACGCGGTGCTGGGATCGGTCGACGGCAGCGTGCGCTTTTACGGCCTGACGCCGACCAGCATGCAACTGGAAGGCCTGGACCGTCACCACCGCCTGATCGACAGCTACCGCAAGCTGCACGCGGCGCGCGCCAAGGCGGCCTCCAAGTAAGCCAGGCATGACCCAGCCCCTGTCCGCAGGGGCTTTTTTTTGCCACTGGCGCATTCCCTCGGTAGAATCGACGTGTTCGCTTGCACGCACCGGGGAGACGCCAGATGCGCGACGCAATCATCATCGGCGCCGGCCATAACGGCCTGGTCTGCGCCTGGTACCTGGCCCGCGCCGGCCTGAAGGTGACGCTGATCGAGCGGCGCGACGTCGTCGGCGGCGCCGCGGTCACCGAGGAATTCCATCCCGGCTTTCGCAACTCCGTGGCCGCCTACACCGTCTCGCTGCTCAATCCCAAGGTGATCCACGACATGGCGCTGGCCCGGCATGGCTTGCGCATCGTCGAACGTCCGCTTTCCAACTTTCTCCCGCTCGAAGATGGCCGCTACCTGAAGGTCGGCGCCGGCAGGACCGCGGCCGAGGTGGCGAAGTTCTCGCCACGCGACGCCGGCCGCCTGGACGACTATCACCGGCAGCTGGACGACGCGGCCGACCTGCTGCGTGAACTGGTGCTGCAGACGCCGCCGAACCGCATCCAGGGCGGTTGGCTGGCCGCGCTGCCCGAGCTGCTCAAGGCCGGCCGCCTCGGCAACCGCATGCGCAAGCTGTCGCTGGCCAGACAGCGCGAACTGCTGGACCTGTTCACCAAGTCGGCCGGCGACGTCCTGGACGGCTGGTTCGAGAGCGACCCGATCAAGGCGGCCTATGGCTTCGACAGCGTGGTGGGCAACTACGCCAGTCCCTATACGCCGGGATCGGCCTATGTGCTGCTGCACCACGTGTTCGGCGAGGTCAATGGGAAGAAGGGCGCCTGGGGCCACGCGATCGGCGGCATGGGGGCCATCACCCAGGCGATGGCGAAGGCGGTGCAGTCCCTGGGCGTCGAAATCCGTACCGGATGCGCGGTGGCCGAAGTCCTGCTGCACAAGGGGCGCGCCACCGGCGTCGTCACGAGTGGCGGCGAGCGGATCGATGCACGCGCTGTCGTATCGAACCTCAATCCACGCCTGCTGTACACCCGGCTGGTCGATCCGGCCGCGCTGCCGGCCGACTTCTTACGTCGGATGTCGGCCTGGCGTTGCGGCTCGGGCACCTTTCGCATGAACGTCGCGCTGTCCGAGCTGCCGGACTTTCGCTGCCTGCCGGGCAAGGCGATGGCCGAACACCACGGCAGCGGCATCATCATCGCACCCAGCCTGGCTTACATGGAGCGCGCCTACCACGACGCGCGCGCATCGGGCTGGTCGCAAGCGCCAATCGTCGAACTCCTGATCCCGTCGACGCTCGACCCGACCCTGGCCCCGCCGGGGCAGCACGTGGCCAGCCTGTTCTGCCAGCACGTCGCGCCGCAACTGCCCGATGGCGCGAGCTGGGACGGGCACCGCGAGCGGGTGGCCGATCTCATGATCGACACCGTCGACCGTCATGCGCCGAATTTCAGGCGCGCGGTGCTGGGGCGCCAGATCATGAGTCCACTCGACCTGGAACGCACGTTCGGCCTGGTCGGCGGCGATATCTTCCATGGCGCGCTGGGGCTCGACCAGCTTTTTTCGGCGCGCCCGATGCTGGGCCATGCCGATTACCGCGGACCGGTGGCGGGTCTTTATACCTGCGGCGCGGGCACCCATCCCGGCGGCGGCGTGACCGGCGCGCCAGGCCACAATGCCGCGCGCGAGATCCTGCGCGACTTCCAGGTTCGATCACCCGCGTGATTGAAACGTACGTCAAACCGCCGCTTCGCTCAACTTGATGACTAAACCCGCCAGGCTGTTGTGCATGGTGGGTTGGAATCCTAATATATCACCGCAGTCGGCCGATTGGATGCTTGGAGGCAACCCGGGTCCGCTGCTGTCTCTTTGCTGGCTCGCCCCTGTGCGAGTCAGCCATTTTTTTAGAGATTTCCCATGCCTGGTCCGCCAGGCGTGGACCCGCCGCAGCCAAATAGTAAGGGCAGTGCGGCGGCGATGGACGGCCGCGTGGGCGCTGAAATACTAGTCGATCACGTCGCTCGTAGAACGTATTTCATAATTATTATCAGGAGACACAATGAGTTTTCCATCCTCGCGCCGCCGCTCGGCCCTGACTGCCATCGCCCACGCCGCGGCCCTGCTGGCCGCCGGCGCCATGGCCGCCCAGGCTCAAGAAACGAACACGCAGTCGTCGGACGGCCTGCAAGTGGTCACGGTGACCGCGCAGAAGCGCCCCCAGGCGATGCAGGACGTGCCGGTCGCGGTCAGCACCGTGGACGAGCGCGCGATCGAGAACCAGCAGATCGTCGGCTTCTCGGACCTGACCCGCGTGGCGCCGGCCCTGACCATCAACGAGAACCCGAACAACAACAATATCGCGCTGCGCGGCATCGGCACCTTCGCCTTCAGCATCGGCATCGAATCGGCCGTCTCGGTGATCATCGACGACGTGCCCGTGATCCAGCAATTGCAGGCGTTTTCGAACCTGAGCGACATCGCGCGCGTCGAGGTGCTGCGCGGCCCGCAGGGCACGCTGTTCGGCAAGAACTCGTCGGCCGGCGTCATCAACATCGTCACCAAGGAATCGAGCGAGGAGCAGGAAGGCCATGCGCAGGTCACCGTGACCAGCGACGGCGAGAAGCGCCTCGAAACCGGCATCTCCGGCCCGATCAGCGACAAGCTGGGATATCGCTTGAACGCCTACACCGGCAACCGCGAGGGCGACGTCACCAATCTCGACTCGGGCGCCAAACTGAATGGCGAACGCAGCAAGGGCGCGCGCCTGCGCCTGGACTTCAAGCCCACCACGAGCCTCGATGGCCGCCTGATCGCCGACTACAACAAGCGCCGCATCGAAGGCCCGGTGACGACCTTCCTGTCGGTGCCGCCGGGCGCCAGCCTGCGCGGCGTGGCGCCGATCGGACCGGCCCTGGTCGGCATCACCCCGGGTCCGGACAACCGCGACGTGCGCATGGACGATCCGGGCTTTGCCGAACACGAGTCGCGCAGCATCGCCGGCACCCTGAACTGGAAGCTGGACAACCACACGATCACCTCGGTCACCACCTGGCAGGACTGGGAGTTCGACTTCCTGGCCGACTTCGACGGCACCAACCTCGACCAGCTCGGCCCGCAGTCGAACGGCCGCTTCCACGGCGGCGTCACCGCCGGCGGACCGTACCGCTCGCGCATGTCGACCCAGGAACTGCGCCTGACGTCCAACGGCGACGGCGCGCTCACATATCTCGGCGGCCTGTATTACGCCGACTCGCGCACCGAGCGCAGCTACCTTCGTGGTCCGGTCTCGAACCTGGCCAACTGGGAAGCGCGCTCCGGCAACCAGACCGCCGCCGCCTTCGCTCAGGCCGAATACCGCATCACGCCGGCCACCCGCGTCAGCACCGGCGTGCGCTTCAACCGCGAGACGATCGAGGTCGACTTCGCCAACCGCCTGCCGGCGGTGCCGGCCATCTTCGACGGCCGCAGCCGCGACGACGCCACCACCGGCAAGGTCGCCCTGCAGCACGACCTGGCCAAGGACGTGATGGTCTACGGCTCCTTCGCCACCGGCTACAAGGGCGCCGGCTACGACGTCTCGACCGGCTTCAACGAGGCGCGCGTGCGCCTGCCGGTGGCGCCCGAGACGTCCGACTCGTGGGAACTGGGCATGAAGAGCCGGTTCTTCCGCAACCGCCTGCAGCTCAACGCCACCGTGTTCCACACCGACTACGAGGACTTCCAGGCCCAGTCGCGCCGCCTCGATCCGCTCACCCAGGCCTACGAGAACGTCGTCACCAACGTCGGCGAACTGCGCACCCGCGGCCTGGAGCTCGAGGTGCAGGCCAAGCCGATCAACACGTTGCTGCTCGAAGCCTCGGTGGCCTGGGTCGAGGCGACGATCAAGAAGTTCCCGAACACGAACTGCTATCCGGGCCAGACCGCCGCCGAAGGCTGCGTCCTGATCGGCGGCGTGCCGCTGCAGGACCTGTCCGGCAAGCGCCTGTCGAACGCGCCGCGCACGAAGCTCAATCTGGGTGCGACCTATAACTTCTCGATCGGGGAGAGCGGCTACAGCGGGATCGCCAACATCAACGGCCAGTACCAGTCGAGCGTCAACTACGACCTGGCCGCCAATCCGCTGGCCGACCAGAAGGGCTACGGCACCGTCAACGGCAGCATCGCTTTCTTCAATCCGTCGCAGAACGTGAAGCTGACCTTCTACGTCAATAACCTGTTCGACAAGAGCTATGCCAGCTTCGTCGGCGACAACTACAATGTGTTCGGTAACGTGCACGTGCTGACCCAGACCCTGCCGCGCAACTCGGACCGCTACTTCGGCGTGCGCATGAAATACGACTTCTGAGATCCGAGGACATGAAAAAACTCATCACGGCATTCTGGATCCTTGTCGGCGCGCTGGCCTGCCAGCCGGCGCTGGCGCAGGCGGCGCAGGCCGATTCTCTGCGACCCGCCTTCCTGCTCACCGGCGCGCTGCACCGCGACAGCCAGGACCTGTCCGGCCAATGGACCTACTCGAAAGACCTGTACCGCACGGGCCTCACCGACATCAACGGCTGGGTGGCCAAGTCGCGCATGCAGCGCGCGCGCGACGTCGACGTCGCCGCCGTCGAAGCCAAGGGCGGCGTCGACTTCTACGAGTTCGACATGGACCGCGGCCCGCTCATCAACGTGCCCGGCGCCTGGAACGCGGCGGCGGCCGAGCTGCGCTACTACGATGGCCTGATCTGGTTCCAGCGCAAGTTCGACGCCCGGCCTGAAGCCGGCAAGCGCACCTTCCTGCGCTTCGAGGCGGTCAACTACCGCGCCTACGTCTACCTCAACGGCAAGGAAGTGGGCCGTCACGAGGGCGGCTTCACGCCCTTCGTGCTCGAAGTTACCGAGGCCCTGCGCGCGGGCGATAACCGGCTGGTGGTCGGCGTCGATTCGAGCCACGACGCCCAGTCGATCCCGACCCAGATCACCGACTGGGACCTGTACGGCGGCATCACGCGCAAGGTCAGCCTGGTCACCACGCCTGCGACCTTCATCGACGATGCGACGCTGACTTTGCGTTCCGATGGCCGCATCGCCGGCGAAGTCCAGCTGCAGGGACCGCAGGCCGCGAACCAGGCGGTGACGGTGGCGATCGGCGCGCTCGGCACGGCGCGCGCCACCACCGACGCCAGCGGCCGCGCGCTGCTCGAGCTCCCGGCGCCCAAGGGCCTGGAGCGCTGGACGCCAGAGAAGCCGACCCTGTACGACGTGCGTTTTTCTGCCGGCGGCGACCAGGTACGTGACCGCATGGGTTTCCGTACCATCGCCGTCAAAGGCAACCAGATCCTCCTGAACGGCAAGCCGCTGTTCTTGCGCGGCATCTCGCTGCACGAGGAAGAGTTCGGCCCGAACCCGGCGCGCAATATGACCGAGCAGGCGTCGCGCGCGCTGCTGCACGAGATCAAGCACGGCCTGAACGGCAACTATGTGCGCCTGTCGCACTATCCGCACTCCGAGACCACGGTGCGCCTGGCCGACGAGATGGGCCTGCTGGTGTGGAGCGAGATCCCGGTGTACTGGACCGTCGACTGGGACAACCCGGCCGTGCTGCGCAAGGCGCTCGTGATGCAAGCGGAGACCATCTACCGCGACCGCAACCGGGCCTCGGTAATCCTGTGGAGCGTCGGTAACGAGACGCCGGTCTCGCCGTCGCGCACGCGCTTCCACGGCGCCATGGCGGACAATGTGCGCGCCCTCGATCCGACCCGCCTGGTGAGCGCCGCGCTGCTGGTCGAGCGCAAGGGCGACGTGCTGGAGATCCAGGATCCGCTGATCGACAAGCTCGACGTGCTGGCGGTGAACGTGTATGCCGGCTGGTACGGTCCCGATACGCTGGACGGCATCGCGAAGCTGCGCTGGAACGTCCCGGGCGAGCGCCCGCTGATCCTGTCGGAGTTCGGCGCCGATGCGCTGGCCGGCCACCGCGGCCAGGGGCTCAAGAAGTTCACCGAGGAATACCAGGCCGAGTACTACCGCAAGACGCTGGCCATGGCCGAGGGCATCCCGACCCTGCGCGGCCTGTCGCCCTGGATCCTGAAGGACTTCCGCTCGCCGCGCCGCGAGCACCCGGTGTTCCAGAACGGCTGGAACCGCAAGGGCATCCTGTCCGAGACCGGCGTGCGCAAGCAGGCCTTTGACGTGCTGTCCGACTATTATCGCAGCAAATGAGCGCCCACATGATGCCTTCTCCCGTACCATCCATGCCTTTGCACGCAGGCGGCGCACCGGTCGTCACCGCGATGCGCGTCGTCCCGGTTGCCGGCCGCGACAGCATGCTCATGAACCTGAGCGGGGCCCACGGTCCCTGGTTCACCCGCAACGTCGTGATCCTGACGGACAGCGCCGGCAACACCGGCCTGGGCGAAGTGCCGGGCGGCGAATCGATTCGCACTACGCTCGAGGATGCGCGTGCGCTCGTCATCGGACGGCCGCTGGGCGACTACCTCGCGGTGCTGAACGCCATGCGCGGCGCCTTTGCCGGCCGAGATGCCGGCGGGCGCGGCCTGCAGACCTTCGACCTGCGCACCACCATTCACGCGGTGACCGCCGTCGAATCGTGCTTGCTCGACCTGCTGGGCCAGTTCATGGGAGTGCCGGTCGCGGACCTGCTGGGGGAGGGCAGGCAGCGCGATGCGGTGCCGATGCTCGGCTACCTGTTCTACATCGGCGACCGTGGCCGCACCACGCTCGACTACCGCGCCGAGCCCGACGCCGACGATGCCTGGCTGCGCCTGCGCAACGAAGAGGCGATGGACGCCGAGGGCGTGGTGCGCCTGGCCGAGGCAGCGCAGGCGCGCTACGGCTTCCAGGACTTCAAGCTCAAGGGCGGCGTGCTGGATGGCGCCGCCGAGATGGAGGCGGCGGTGGCGCTCAAGGAACGCTTCCCGGCGGCGCGCATCACGCTCGACCCGAACGGCGCCTGGTCGCTGGATGAAGCGGTGCGCCTGTGCCGTGACAAGCACGACGTGCTGGCCTATGCCGAAGATCCATGCGGCGCCGAGAACGGCTACTCGGGACGCGAAGTGATGGCCGAGTTCCGGCGCGCCACCGGTTTGCCGACCGCGACCAATATGGTCGCCACCGACTGGCGCCAGCTGGCCCATTCGCTGCAACTGCAGTCGGTCGACATCCCGCTCGCCGATCCGCATTTCTGGACCATGCAGGGTTCGGTGCGGGTGGCGCAGCTGTGCGAGATGTTCGGCCTGACCTGGGGCTCGCATTCGAACAACCACTTCGACATTTCGCTGGCCATGTTCACCCACGTGGGCGCGGCAGCGCCTGGCCGGGTGACGGCGATCGACACCCACTGGATCTGGCAGGATGGGCAGGCACTGACGAAGGAGCCGCTCTGCATCGAAGATGGCCAGGTGCGGGTGCCATCGCGGCCCGGCCTGGGCATCGAACTCGATCCCGATGCCCTCGAAGCGGCGCACCAGGCCTACCGCAATATGGGCCTGGGCGCGCGCGACGACGCGGCGGCGATGCAGTTCCTGGTGCCCGGCTGGCGCTTCGACCACAGGCGGCCCTGCCTGGTGCGTTGATGCAGGGCGGATGAAGGGCAGGGCGCGGATCGCTCATGATCGTGATTGATTCGCGCGAGGGGCGGACAGCGGGGCGCCGATCGGGAACAATGGCAGGCACTGGAACATTGAAATACCAGTGCCGCCTTCGACCCGCAAGCCATGAGAGACTCCACCATGAAGTTCGCCGCAGACAACTTTCACCTCGACCGTTCGCGCAATGCGACCATCCAGGTGTTCGAGCACCTGCGCGAACTGATCGTCGGCCTGGCGATCAAGCCGGGCACGGTGCTGGCGCGACCCCAGTTGTGCGACTTCTACAAGCTGTCGGCCAGCCCGGTGCGCGAGGCGCTGCTGCGCCTGGAAGAAGAGCACCTGGTAGACATCTACCCGCAGCACCAGACCCGGGTGCGCCGCATCGACCTGGCCCAGGCCAGGCAGGCGCATTTCCTGCGCCTGTCGGTGGAACTCGAGATGGTGCAGGTGCTGGCCCAGGACGCCGATCCGGTCCTGGCGCGCACCTTGACTGCACTGGTCGAGCGCCAGCGCGCCAGCCTCGAGTCGGGCGACCTGGGCACGTTCACCCAGGTGGACATGGAATTCCACCGCTGTCTGTACCAGGCGGCGGCGGTGCCCGACCTGTGGTCCATGATGCGCAGCCGCAGCGGCAACCTGGACCGCCTGCGCCGCCTGCACCTGCCGCTCAACGGCAAGGCGCAGTCGATCCTGGACGAACACGGCGCAATCGCCGCGGCCATCGCGCGCGGCGATTGCGCCGCGGCCCAGCAGATGGTGCGCACGCACCTGTCGGGAACGCTCAGCGCGATCGACGCGCTGCGCGCGCGCTATCCCGACCTGCTGCTGCCGCTCGACTACGGCGCGCCGGTGATGGCGGCCTGAGGGCAGCGCGTTAGCGGACGTCGAGCAGTTCGACGTCGAAGATCAGGCTCGCATTCGGCGGGATCGGACCGGCGCCGCCGGCGCCATAGCCCATCTCGGGCGGCAGGATCAGGGTGCGCTTGCCGCCGACTTTCATGCCTTGTACGCCTTCGTCCCAACCGCGGATGACCTGGCCGGCGCCCAGCTGGAAGCTGAACGGCGCGCGTCCGACCGAGGAATCGAATTGCGTACCGCGCAGCGTTTCCTTGCCCGGCTCGTACAGCCAGCCGGTGTAGTTGACGACGGCAGTGGCGCCGGCCACGGCTTCCTTGCCGGCGCCCGGGATGGTGTCGATCTTCTGGAAGGCGACGGCGGCCGCGGCCGACTGCGGCGCCGGGGCGCGGTCGCAGCCGGCCAGCGCCAGCGTCAGGCCCAGGCCGAGGACGCAGGAGGACAGCAGATGTTTCATAGGCTTCTTTCTTTCGTGGTGGTTGCCGGAGTGGGATGCCCGGGAGCATACATGGCGCCGCGCGCGCTGCCAACACCGGCGCATGCGCAGCGCCCGCGGCCCTGTCGCTTTGGTGCGTTTCAGTCAACACCGTGAGCACAGCGGCAGGCCTACCGGGCGGCGCCCACGCTGCATACGATGACATCTCGCTGCCGGTCGTCCGACTGGCCAGGCCCGCATGCAAGGGCCGCCAACCAAGGAGATGTCAAGATGAATGCCCGAGACAATACCAACAAGCCCGAAGAGCTGGTCCCGTCGCGCTACGCCCTGCGCGTCGGCGAGATCGACGTGCTGGTGGTCAGCGACGGCGTGCTGCCGCTGCCCGCCGCGACCATGGCCACCAACGCCGACCCGGCCTCCCTGGCCGTCTGGCTGGACCATATGTTCCTGCCGCCGGACGCCTTCGACTGGCCACTGAACGTGCTGGTGGCCAAGGGCGGCGAGCAGGTGATCCTGGTCGACACCGGCCTGGGCTCGCAATTCCCCGGTTTTCCGCGCGCCGGCCAGACCCCGCACCGCCTGGAAGCGGCCGGCATCGACCTGTCTGCCGTCACCGACGTGGTGATCACCCATATGCACATGGACCATATCGGCGGCCTGCTGGTCGACGGCATCAAGGAACGCCTGCGTCCGGACCTGCGCATCCACGTGGCAGCCGCCGAGGTCGCGTTCTGGGATACGCCCGATTTCAGCCAGACCGCCATGCCGGAGCCAGTGCCGGACGTGCTGCGTTCGACCGCGCGCCAGTTCATGGAGCAGTACAGCGACCATCTGCACGTGTTCCAGGAGCGGCATGAGGTTGCGCCCGGCGTGGTCGCGCGCCGTACCGGCGGCCATACGCCCGGCCACTGCGTGGTCGATATCGACTCCAACGGCCAGCGCCTGACCTTCGCCGGCGACGCCATGTTCCCGGTCGGCTTCGACCATCCCGACTGGCAGAACGGCTTCGAACACGATCCGGGGGAATCGACCCGCGTACGCATGGCGCTGTTCGGCGAACTGGCGGACAACGGCGGCCTGCTGGTCGCGACCCACCTGCCATTCCCTTCGGTGGGCCGGGTGGCACGTGAAGGCGATACTTTCCGCTGGGCGCCGGTGTTCTGGGATCACTGAGTCGTCCGTGTTGCGCATGAAACGTCGGATTCCATATCTGGCGTCAACAAGCCCGCTTTGGCGGGCTTTTTTTCGTATGTACGGGTATCCCGAAGCGCCTGTAAAAAGATGTATGAAATTTTTTGTGTATTTATGTCAACGGAATGACATGACAGAGCGTTAAGCCCGGTATCAGAGGGCGCGACCCGGCAAGTCCGGAGCACGTGCACGCAAGCCCGAATCACAGAATTGGAGAGTGAATGACCCGATTGAAAGTCAAGCCGATCTGCGCCGCCATCATGCTGATGTCGGCCTACGGCGCGCCAGCGCTGGCGCAAACCGCCGCCGAAACCCAGGCGGCGCCCGTCGCCACCGAACAGGCCGCACCGGCCGTCGAATCCACTCCCGCCGCACCTGCTACCCTTGCCGCTCCGGCCGCTCCGGCCGCTCCGGCCGCTCCAGCCGCTCCAGCCGCTCCAGCCGCTCCAGCCGCTCCAGCCGCTCCAGCCGCTCCACCTGCGCCGCCGGCCCCGGCCGTGCCGGCCGCCGCCGTGATCCAGGTCACCGGCCTGCGCCAGAGCCTGCGCTCGGCCGAAGACATCAAGCGCGACGCCCCGCAGGTCGTGGACGCCATCAATGCCGACGACATCGGCAAGTTCCCTGACCGCCAGGCGGGCGATGCGCTGCAGCGCGTGGCCGGCGTGCAGGTGGGGCGCGACCGCGGCGAAACCAGCACCGTGATCATCCGCGGCCTGCCGGACGTCGCCACCACGCTCGACGGCAACGAGATCTTCACCGCGGCCGGTCGCCGCCTGTCCTACCAGGACTTGCCGGTCCAGTCGATCGCCGGCATGGAGGTATATAAATCGGCCACCGCCAACCAGTTCGAAGGCGGCATCGCGGGCGCCGTCAACATCCGCCTGCGCGCGCCGTTCGACAGCAAGGGCTTCACCGCGACCGGCTACGTCGAGGACCGCGTCAACCAGATCAACGGCAGCGGCAATACCTCGGACAAGCACAGCCCGGGCGGCGGCTTCCTGGTCAGCAACCGCTGGGACACCGACTTCGGCGAAATGGGCGCGCTGTTCGACGTCGCCGTCAATCGCGACAACTGGGCCTTCCCGGTGCAATACGTCGACCGTCCCGACAATGTGTTCTCGGTGAGTCCGGACGGCAGCGCGACCCGCCTGGGCAACGTCGGCCCGTATGCGCCGGCGGCGCCGGGGGACGTGCTGGGCCAGTTGCCGAACATCGGCGGCACCTACAACGCCGGCCAGCGCGAGCGCCAGAGCGTGCACGGCGCCTTCCAGTGGAAGGTCAATCCGCGCCTGACGGCCAACGCCCAGTACCTGGGCATGGGCTACCAGGGCCGCACCGGCGTCAACTACGTGATGAGCAACACCACCTGGGCGCCGCGCCTGACCGACGTGGTGCTGGCGCCGCAGGGCGGCGCCTGCGCGACGCCGCAGGGCGCGATCTGCCCGATCCTGGCCGCCAGCGCGCCGGCCGCGCAGTTCGGCAACGCCTACGACTGGGATCCGTACACGGCCTCGAGCACCTGGGGCCAGAACGAGCGCACCACCACCCACTACCTCAACCTCGGCCTGAAGTACAACGACGGCCCGCTGAGCGTCGATTCGCAGTTCGGCTATACCCGCTCCAAGTTCGTCAACGACACCGTGATCGTCGACCAGCAGGTGCCGGGCGCCAGCGCCAGCGTGTATTCGTACGGCGCCGACGGCCACGGCGGCTTCAACGCCATCACGCTGCCGGGCGGCAGCGGCAATGCGCTGCAGGATTCGCGCAACTACGTCCTGCGCGGCATGGTGCAGAACTGGAACGAGCAGACCGGCAGCCAGCTGCAATGGCGCACCGACGCTACCTATCGCCTGGGCGGCGACGGCTTCTTCACGGCCGTGCTGGCCGGCCTGCGCCTGTCCTCGCGCAAGGCCGGCTACCACGGCGCCGAAGGCCACGCCGACTTCACGGGCGAGCGCCCGAGCGCCGCTGCCGCGTTGGGGCCGTCGTTCCAGGCGAGGGTGCCGGGCCTCGACCGCCTGGGCGGCGCCTGGTACGGCCCGTCGTCCGACTACCTGATCGACAATGCCGACGCGGTGCGTAACCTGTACGGCGCGGCCAGCGGCCGCGTGCCGGACGACCCGGGCCGCCTGTTCGACCAGCGCGAGCGCAACGCGACCCTGTACCTGGCCACGCGCTGGGCGGCCAACCCGGCCGGCATCGACGTCAAGGGTGAAATCGGCGCGCGCGTGGTGCGCCTGAATCGTGAGCTGAGCGGCATGACCCGGATCGGCGACGAGGTGTCGAACGTCGACCTGTCGACCTACGAAACCAACTACCTGCCGAGCGCGTTGGCGGTGGTCGGCTGGACCGAAGACCTGCAGTCGCACTTCTCGGTCGGCAAGACCATCACCCGGCCGAACTTCGGCACGCTCAATCCGGCCCTGACCCTGGTGCCGTCGACCGTCAACGTGCCCGGCAGCGGCAGCGCCGGCAACCCCTACCTGGAGCCGACCCGCTCGACCAATATCGACGCCACGCTTGAATACTACTTCCAGAAGAACGGCTTCGCCCAGGTCGCGCTGTTCCATCGCGACATCGACGGCTACGAGCAGAGTTTTACGCGCGACGAGGTCATCGACGGGCAGGTCTATCGCGTGACGCGTCCGCAGAACTCGGGCAAGGGTCGTCTGCGCGGGGCGGAATTCGGGGTCCAGAAGTTCTTCGACTTCCTGCCTGGCCCGTGGGCCAACTTCGGCGCCCAGGCCAACTACACCTGGATCGACGGCGAGAACCAGAGCCGCACCGCGTTCGACAGCGACACCTACACCACCACGCCGCTCACCGGCGTAGCCAAGAAGAGCTACAACTTCGCACTGCTGTACGAGGGCAATGGCATCACCGGCCGCCTGGCCGCCACCCGCCGCGGCGACTACGTCGAGCAGATCGCGGAACTGCCGTTCAACCAGGACCGCGTGGTCAAGGCGGCGACCTTCGTGGACCTGAGCATCGGCTACGAAATCAACGACAATGTCTCGCTGCAGTTCGATGCGATCAACCTCACCAAGGCGAAGTTCGAGAGCTCGCTGGGCCAATACATGCCGCGCGACGTGCGCTACAACCCGACGACCTATGGCCTGAGCCTGCGGTTCCGGATGTAAGCGCTTCCGGTCTTCCCGTGGCGCAGGCCACAGGAAGACCAGCAAGAACTCCGGTCAGGACACCTTGCGCGGCGGCGCGGCGTCGGCCACCATCTCCATCACCGAATTACGCTTGTCCAGCAAGTGGAGCGACAGGATCGCCGCCAGGCGCTTGCCGTCGCGGGCCTCGAGCGCCTCCATCATCTGGCGGTGCTCTTCGATCGCCTGGTCCCATTTTTCGGGGACGATATTGGACTTGAGCCGCAGTGACTGCAGCCGCCGGTTCATGTTCAGATAAGTATGGTGGAGGACAGAGTTGCGGGCGGCCTCGGAGATCTTGTTATGGATTGCCTGGTTGCGGCTGTAATAGCCGGGCAGGTCGCCCTGTTCGCGGCAGGTCAGCATCGCGTCGTGCAGCGCCCGGATCTCGGCGACTTCCTCGGGTGTGATCCGTTCGCATGCGTGTTCGCCCGCGAGGGCTTCGAGGCCGCTGACGAACTCGAAGGTTTCCCATACTTCTTGCTGCGACATCTTGTAGACCGAGGCGCCACGATTCGGCGAGATCTCGATCAGGCCTTCGGCGGCGAGCGCTTTCAAGGCCTCGCGCAGGGGCGTGCGCGAAATGCCCATGGTCTCGCACAGTTCGCGCTCATTGAGCTTCATTCCGGGCGGGAACACCGACTCGACGATCATCCGGCGCAGGTGGGAAACCACCGTGTCGTGCAGGTGCTGCCGGGCCAGCTTTGGAAGAGCGGGCGCCGCAGCGCCGCGCTCCAAAGCTGGATCAACTTTCGAGTCTTGCATCAATGTCCCCACTTCCATAATTTTGGAGGAATTCTATCATTCGGTCGTATTTGCATTGTTGAAAGCAAGCTTAACTTGTCGAAAATAATGACCTGTCATGCATAAGCCGCAGCTTCTGTATGTTTCATTTCTGCAACAAATCTGGGAACGTGACCAGGCCCGGCTGATGCTGCCTTTCGATTGACCAAGTATTAAATGCGGCGCCCTTGACGCGCGCCCGTCATGTCGGGACTCTGGCACGTTGACACATTTTTCTACCGTGCCAGCGCGCGAAAGCCCCACATTATGCAGCGACAACAAACGGGCGGACGACACGGTGGATCCAGTCAAATCAAGGCGTCCCGTCCCACCGGTCTGATAGATCAGAATCTTCTAAAGGTTCTGAACTTTCGAAATCGTGATTCTAGCAGCTGGCATGCATTTGTGTGATTTAACTATTGGTAACAATAAAATAGTTGCCGCGGGTGGCTTGGCGGGCCCGGAACGCCGTCATGATCGTGAGTGCTCTAAAAATTTCTCTACAGAAATCACCCGTCGTGGGTAGCGGGGATTGGCATACCACCCTGGTTGTTGGTACTATGTATCTTGCATTTTGCATACAAAATACATTATTTACATTGAGAGAGAGACTTCATGTCCGACGATCAGCAATCCCCATCGCGGCGGCGCCTCATCAAAAGCCTGGTGTTCGTGCCCATGGGCGCGGGCGCGGCGGCAGCCATCCATCAGGGTCTGCCCAACGCCAATGCCACCGCCACCGCGCCCGCGGAAGGCAAGCCGAATCCCTACACGCCCAAGTTCTTCAACGCGAACGAATGGAAATTCGTGATCGCCGCGGTCGATCGCCTGATTCCGCATGACGAGCACGGCCCTGGCGCCGTCGAGCTGGGCGTGCCCGAGTTCATCGATCGTCACATGCAGTCGCCGTACGCGTCCGGCAGCATCTGGTATATGCAGGGCCCATTCCTGGAAGCGACTTCCGATTTCGGCTACCAGGGCAAGCTGGCGCTGAAGGACATCATCCGCGTGGGCATCGCCAACGTCGACGCGCATTGCGTCAAGACCTATTCGGGCAAGGCGTTCGCCGACCTCGACGTGCGCATGCAGGAAGCGGTCCTCAAGGACCTCGAAGGCGGCAAGATCAAGCTCGCCGACATTTCGTCGAAGACCTTCTTCGCCGACTTCCTGTCCGAGACGCGCGCCGGCTACTTCTCCGATCCTAGCCATGGCGGCAACAAGGACATGGGCGCCTGGAAGATGATCGGTTACCCCGGCATGCGGGGCGACTACCTGGAGTGGGTGAAGATTCGCGACAAACCGTATCCGCTGGGACCGGTGGACCTGGCTGGACGGAGGGGATAAGAGAATATGGCAATCGTAAAAGAGAAAAAAGACGTCGTCATCGTCGGCGCCGGCTGGGTCGGCGCCATCATGGCCAAGGAATTGACCGACGCTGGCATGAATGTGCTCATCCTGGAACGCGGCCCTGACCGCGACACACAGACCGACTTCGCGTATCCGCGCGTGATCGACGAGCTCGAAGGCTCGGTGCACCGCAAATACCTGCAGTCGCTGGCGCAAGAGACCGTGACCATCCGCCACAACCTCTCGACCGTGGCCGTGCCGAAGCGTCGCATGGGTTCGTTCAAGCCGGGTACCGGCGTGGGCGGCGCGGGATCGCACTGGTCGGGCGTGCACTTCCGCGCGCTGCCGGAAGACTTCAACCTGCGCAGCACGATGGAGCAGCGTTACGGCAAGAAGATCATGCCAGAAGGCATGTCGATCCAGGACTTCCCGGTCACCTTCGAGGAACTCGAGCCACATTTCGACCATTTCGAATACGTGTGCGGCACCTCCGGCAAGGCGGGCGTCATCAACGGCAAGGTGGTCGAAGGCGGCAATCCGTTCGAAGGTTCGCGTTCGCGTGAATACCCGCTGGGCCCGAACCCTGACTACCTGGGCGGCGAGATGTTCTACAAGGCGGCGCGCGAGATGGGTTATCACCCGTTCCCGATCCCGGCCTCGAACACCTCGGCCAGCTATGTCAACCCATATGGCTGCCAGATGGGCCCTTGTAACTTCTGCGGCTTCTGCTCGGACTACGGCTGCCTGAACTACTCGAAGGCCAGCCCGAACATCAACATCTTCCCGGTGCTGCGCGGTCGCAAGAATTTCGAAATGCGCACGCTGGCGCAGGTGCTGAAGGTGAACCTGACGGCGGACGGCAAGATGGCCACCGGCGTGAATTACCTCGACGCGGGCGGCCAGGAATGCGAGCAGCCGGCGGACATCGTCATCCTGGGCGCGTTCTCGCTGTACAACGTGCACCTGATGCTGGTGTCGAAGATCGGCCCGGCCTACGATCCGGTGACCAAGACCGGCACCGTCGGCAGGAACTACTCATACCAGAACCTGAACCGCGTCTCGCTGTTCTTCGACAAGAATGTGCACGCCAACCAGTTCATGGGCATCGGCGGCGGCGGCACCACCTTCGACGACTTGAACGGCAACCGCAACGATCCGACCAAATCGGGCTTCGTCGGCGGCGGCGTGATCTGGGCGCGCCAACCGGGCGGCGGTCCGGTGCGCGGCATCGCGACCGCGCCGGGCGTGCCGAACTGGGGCAGCGACTGGAAGAAGGGCGCCAAGGACGCGATGCGTCACTCGTTCTACTACGAAGTGCAGGGCTCCTGCATGGCCTACGACGACGCCTATCTCGACCTGGACCCGAACTACAAGGATGCCTTCGGCCGACCGCTGCTGCGCATGACCTTCGACTGGCATGACAACGAGATCGCGGCGTCGGCCTACCTGGTCGACAAGGCGCAGGAGATGTGCAAGGTGCTGAACCCGCTGGCGACCAAGGGCGACGCCAAGAAGCCGGGGACGCACTACAACATCAACCAGTACCAGAGCACGCACACGGTCGGCGGCGCCATCATGGGCGCCAATCCGAAGACCTCGGCCCTGAACAAGTACCTGCAGTCGTGGGACGTGCCGAACGTGTTCGCGCCGGGCGCCAACGCCTTCCCGCAGAACAACGGCTACAACCCGACCGGCATGGTCGGCGCGCTGGCCTACTGGTGCGCGAAAGCGATCCGGGAACAGTACATCAAGAACCCGGGCCCGCTGGTGCAGGCATAAGAGGACGAACACATGACCAAACAAAAACCTGTCAAAAAGATCGTCCTCGGTCTCGCCATCGCCGGCGCGGTGGTCTTTGCCGGCGCCTACGGCTATGCCGTGGCGCCGACCGAGACCCGCAAGATCGAACCGGGTCCGCAACTGGCCAACCTGGCGCCCGGCGTCAAGCCGGATGCCGGCCTGATCGAGAAGGGCCGCTACGTCGCCACCGCGTCCGACTGTATCGCCTGCCACACGGCGCCGGGCGGCAAGGAGTTCGCCGGCGGCCGCGTGATCCAGTCGCCGATCGGTAATATGTACGCGACCAACGTCACGCCGGACCAGGAAACCGGCATCGGCAACTACTCGCTGGACGATTTCGATCGTGCGGTCCGCCACGGCATCGTGCCGAGCGGCGGCACGCTGTATCCGGCGATGCCGTTCCCGTCCTATGCCCGCATGAGCGACGACGACATGCGCGCGCTGTACGCCTACTTCATGCACGGCGTCGAGCCGGTCAAGCAGGCCAACCGCGACAACGAGATCAGCTGGCCGCTGTCGACCCGCTGGCCGCTGGGCATCTGGCGCAAGACCTTCGTGCCGGTGCAGGGCCCGATGGACCTGTCGAAGTATTCCGACCAGAAGATCGCCCGCGGCGCCTACCTGGTGCAGAGCCTGGGCCACTGCGGCAGCTGCCACACCCCGCGTGCGGCGACGCTCAACGAGCTGGCGCTGGACGAATCCGGTCCGGAATACCTGGCCGGCGGTCCGCTGATCGATGGCTGGCTGGCGGTGAACCTGCGCGGCGACAAGGTCGACGGCATGGGCAACTGGACTGCGCAAGACATCGTCGACACGCTCAAGACCGCCCGTAACAAGCATTCGGGCGTGCTGGGCGAGCCGATGCAGGACGTCGTCAAGCACAGCACCCAGAACATGCTTGATGCCGACCTGATGGCGATGGCGCTCTACATCAAGAGCCTGCCGGCGAGCGGCAACAAGAAGGCCACCTTCGCCGCCAGCGACGCCACCGTGCAGAAGATCATGCAGGGCAACGACAGCGAACGCGGCGTCCAGCTCTACCTGGACAACTGCGCGGCCTGCCACCGCGTGGACGGCAAGGCTGCCGGCGACGTGTTCCCTGCGCTGCCGGGCAATCCGACCGTGTTGCAGGAAGACGCAACTTCCCTGATCCGTGTGATCCTGGCCGGCGCACGCCTGCCGTCGACCCACACGGCGCCGTCCGACCTGGGCATGCCGGGCTTCGCCTGGCGGTTGTCGGATGAAGAGACGGCGCAGCTGGTTACTTTTGTCCGCAGCAGCTGGGGCAACCAGGCTTCGCCGGTCGGCGCTGCGGAAGTGGCTAAGGTGCGCAAGCTGGTCAAGGAGCACGAGCTGCATACGGCGGACAAGGGCGATACCAAGCACTGATCCGGTAGCGTACCTCTAGTTCGTATCAACGTCGTCCCCGCGCAGGCGGGGACCCAAGTGTTTCAGCGTTTCGACAGCGCTGGCATTACTTGGGTCCCCGCCTGCGCGGGGACGACGTTTTTGGGCTAACGGATTCAATGGACGTAGACGGCGCCTTGGATTGGCGGGTAGATCGGTGCGGCGTGGGCGGGTTGTCGCGCGAACTGTAGGGCCTCGGATAATGGCGCCGGATCGATCCAGTCATCGATATCGAAATCGCGCCGTATATACCCCCAATCAAGCAGGAATTCCTTCTGCGACGCCAACCCCGCCAGCCGCACCGGATCCAGCCCCGGCGTCAGGCTGCGGTGCAGGGCGGGACCCAGTGCGCCGGTGACATCAAGCGCGGTATAACCGGGATTCTCAAGCGCCGCCAGTTGCCTCACCTCGTCGGGATTGTCGCGTGCCCAGGCCCCCGCGCGCAGCAGCACGCCCAGGTAGCGGCGCACGATGCCGGGATGGCGCGCCAGAAAGTCGCGGTCGACCGTGATCGGCCGCGGCGTGCCGTTGTTCACCCGCTGCAGCGGATCTTCCAGCCGGTTCAGGTCGGCGATCACGCGCAGGGACGGATCGCGCGCTGCGGCGTGGCCCTGGGCGCCGCGCAGGAAAACCGCATCCACATAGCCCGACTTGACCGCATCGAGTTCGATGTCGCGGCCGGGATCGCGCTGCGGGAATTCGAAATCGGGCGACTCGATATGGGTCCAGCGTGCGCGGCGCGGATCAAGTCCGGCCGCGTTCAATGCGGTAGCGAAGCCGCGCTGGGCGCTGGCGCGGTGGATGTCGATCAGGGCGCGCCGGCGCAGCGGCAGTCCGAGACGCTTCGTTTTCAGGTCGGCCAGGGTCTGGATGCCGCTGCCCTTCCGCACCAGGATGCCCTGGTATTCGTCGACCCAGGTGATGCCCACCACCACCGCGCCCTGGCCCTCGGAGCGGGCCCACAGCGCCGGCACATTGCCGCCTTCGCGGAACAGGCCCGTCTGGCCGTGGTGATAATAGGACAGGCGGATGTCGCGGCTGGCCGCGTCTTCCAGCGAGCGCAGCGAAGTGGCGCCGCCGTCGAACTCGGCGTGCAGCCAGCCCTTGGCGACGGCCAGGCCGGTGGCGGTGGCGCCGCCCCGGTGGCTGTACCAGAGCTGGATCGGGGAATGCAGTGGTGATGTCATGTGTTGTTTCCAGGTTGTCGTATCCACAGTCAGAGCAAGCGCCGGGCCAGCGCGAATCGCCTGTCGGTTGCTGCTTTTTGCGCAGCTTTTGCTGGCTGGCGCGCAGTTTCGGCGCAGTGTCGAATGTAACGGGCGTGGATATGCGTAATCCGGATAAGCTTGCGTCGGACAATTCGTTCGCAGCGCGGCGGAGCGCGACTATAGTCAGGACATGAACCTGACCGCCCCCTACGTACCACCCGAATTCGCGCGCAACGCCCAGCTCGCGCGCGGCGGCCCGGACGCCGAACCGCTGGTGGCGTTCACCGACGCGCCCAAGACCAGCCTCCTGGTGCGGGCCACCGCCTTCGTGTTCGCCGACCCGCGCTCGCGCGCGCTGCAAGAGATGATCGAGCGCGTGGCGCCCAGCGAGGCGACCATCCTCGTCACCGGCGAGACCGGCACCGGCAAGGAGCTGATCGCGCGCCACGTCCACGCGCTGAGCCGCCGCAGCGGCGGCAAATTTGTGGCGATCAACTGCGGCGCATTCTCCGAAACCCTGATCGAGAGCGAGTTGTTCGGCTACGAGAAGGGGGCGTACACTGGCGCCGTGCAGGGCAAGGCCGGCTGGTTCGAGACCGCCAACGGCGGCACGCTGTTTCTCGACGAGATCGGGGACTTGCCGCTGCCGATGCAGGTCAAGCTGCTGCGCGTGCTGCAGGAGCGCGAAGTGGTGCGCCTCGGCTCGCGCCAGGCGGTGCCGATCGACGTGCGCCTGATCGCGGCCACCAATGTCGACCTGGCCGAGGCGGTACGCGCCGGGCGCTTCCGCGAAGACCTGTATTACCGTTTGCAGGTGATCGCGCTGCCGCTGCTGCCGCTGCGCGAGCGGCCCGGCGACCTGATGCCGCTCACGCGCCACTTCGTCCAGGTCTATGCCGAGCGCCTGCACCTGGGCGAGGTGAGCCTGTCTCCCGAGGCCGAACTGGCCTTGCGCCAGTATCCGTGGCCGGGCAATATCCGCGAACTGGAGAACGTGATTCACCGCGCGCTGCTGGTGTGCCGCAACGGCCGCGTCGCCCCGGCTGACCTGAGCCTGTCGCCGCTGATGCAGGCGCCGGCGCCGATGGTTGCGCCGGCTCAGCCGGCCTACTTTGCGCCGCCTGAGCCTGCGCCTGCGCCTGCGCCAACGCCGGAACCCGAGCCGCCGGCCGCCGTCGCCTGCGAATCCGAGCGCTTCCAGGCGGCCTGGCAGGCGCTGCTTGATTCGGGCGAGCAGATCACCTTCGAGGCCCTGCAGCTGCAGTTGGTCGTCGCCGCCTGGGAGAGCAGCGACCGCAATCAGCTGCGCACGGCGCGTTACCTGAACATCAGCCGCAACGTGCTGCGCACGTATCTCAAGAAGGCCGGCGTCCTGGCCTGACGCCGGCCGTATTTTTTCAAGCCGCCAGTTGCTCCCGGCTGTCCAGCAGTGCGCGCGCCGCTGCCAGCGGCCGCGCGTCGGCCCAGGCGCGCACGTCGACGTCGCGGTCGAGGAAGCCGTGGACCAGCTGGAAGTTCTTCTGCTGTTCGAACAGGGCCAGGCGTTCTTCGGACAGGTCGGGCGCCAGCGCCGTATGGAAGCCGTCGCGGTAGGCGGCGGCCACGGCGTCGCCGCCGGCCTGGGTCTCCAGCTGCAGGATCGCCCGCACCTCGTCGCGGTGCCGGGCCGCCCAGTCGGCGGCGCGGAGCGTCTGCGCCAGGAAGCGGGTCAACAGGTCGAAATGGCGCTCCAGGAAGTCGCGGTGCACGGTGATCGGCCGCGGCGTGCCGTTGTTGACGCGGTGACGGCGCTGGGGCAGGGCGTCGAGGTCGATGCCGACTTCGACGCCGGCCGCGCGCGCCGCCTCCACCGCCGCCGCGCCTTTGACGTAGACCGCATCGACGTCGCCGCGCACCAGGGCGGCGATGCCCTGCCACAGGCTGGCGCCAGGAGCCGCGCCCGGCGGCGTCGCTTCGGGGCTGCCCACTTCTTCGAGGATCACGTCGGCCAGGCCCAGGCCGACGCTGGCCAGCGCTCCGTGGTAGCCGGCCAGGCTCATGCCGCGTGCGATGCTCCGTCCGCGCCGGTTCCATTCGAGGTCATCGCGGCGAAACACGGGCAGCGCCAGCCGCTTGCCCTGCAGGTCGCGCGGGCTGCGGATGCCGGAACCGGGCCGCACCAGGATTGTTTGCCACTCGTCGATCCAGGTCAGGCCAACCAGGCGGGTGTCGGCGCCTTGTGCCCGCGCCGGCAGGGCAAGCAGGTTGCCGCCTTCGCGGATCAATGTAGTCAGGCCGTGGTCGTAGTGGTGGCGCGCCAGCTCGCCGCCGGTCTCCTGCAAGGTCTTGATGGCGATGCCGTCGGCGGCGAATTCCTCGTCCAGCCATCCCAGCTTGTAGGCCAGGCCGGTGGCGGTGGGGACGGGACATCGGGTGAACCAGATCGTGTCAATGCTCATGCGCTCAGCTCCTTCGGTGGTCAGGCCGAACGGCCCGCTGCCTGTCAGGGATGCAGGAAGCGTGCCGGTGCTGGCCACGGAGGATGTGCTGGATTTGCGGCAGCGTGTGCGGGGCGCTGCTGCGGCGTCAGCAATCGCTGCTCCGAAGCCAGTAGCTGCCTGTGGCGCAAGGATGGCACGTGTCTTGCGGTTGAGATACCGACGTCATCCAAGTCCATCACCGAGGAGAATCCATGAGTACCGAACCATCACGCCAGCTCGACACCCTGTGGTACACCCGTTGCCCGGTGCCGACCGCGCTCGGCATCGCCGTGCAGCAGGGCTGGCTCGAAGAGACGCTGGCCGTGCGCGGCACCGCCGTCAAATCGCTGCGCGAGTCGGACCAGCGCGCCGTGCGCGAATCGCACTTCGACCATACCTTGCAGAACTCCGTGCGCCACGGCGGCAACATCCCGGCGCTATGGGCGCGCGCGGCGGGCAGCGCGACGCGCCTCATCGGCCTGTCCTGGGCCGACGAAACCCAGCGCATCCTGACCCTGCCGACCAGCGGCATCCGCACCCCGCGCGACCTCAAGGGTCGCCGCTTCGGCCTGCCCAAGTGGACCAACGCCCAGATCGACTTCGCCCGTGCGCAGGCGATCCGCGGCCTGGAGAACGCCCTGCGCCTGGATGGGCTCGAGGTCACCGACGTGGAGCTGGTCGATTTCGTGATCGAGCAGGGCCAGAGCGACGCGCCGGCCGAGCGGGTGGCCGGCACCAATGTCTTCGGTGGCCAGCGCCGCAGCGGCGGCCAGGCGGCCGAGCTGGTGGGCCTGCTGCGTGGCGAGGTCGATGCGATCTTCCTGAAGGGCGCCATCGCGGCCCAGCTGGCGCAGCTGTTCGGCCTGCACACGGTGATCGATACCGGTGTGCATCCGGAGCCGCTGGTGCGCTCGAACAACGGCACCCCGCGCGCGCTGACGGTCGACAGCCACCTTGTCGAGCAGCACTTCGACGTGGCGGTGGACATCGTCGACCAGGTGCTGCGCGCCCAGGAGTGGGCGCGCGCGAACCCGGACGATACGCGCCGCTTCCTGGCGCGCGAATCGAATACCAGCGAGTACTGGGTGACCGCGGCCTACGGGCAGGATGCGCATCAGCGGCTGGACACCTCGCTGTCGGAAGCGAACATCGCCGGACTGCAGGATTTCGCGGACTTCCTGCTGCGCTGGGAATTCCTGCCGGCCGCGGTCGACGTGCGCGGCTGGATCGATCCGCGGCCGTTCGACGCCGCGCTGGCGCGCCGCCTGCGGGCAGCCTAGAGAACCGTGACGGCCTGCGCGAATTCGAGGCGTGGGCCGCGCGGGCGCAGCGACTCCGGGTCGCCGTAGCCGAGGTTGACGAGGAAGTTGGCGCGGTATCGTCCGTCCGCAAAGAACTCGCGGTTGACGGCATCCGCGTCGAAGCCGGACATCGGGCCGGTATCCAGGCCCAGGGCACGCGCGGCCAGGATCAGGTAGGCGCCCTGCAGCGCGGCGTTGCGCTGCGCCGTCGATTCGAGCAGCGCGGGGTTGGCGTCGAACAGCGCCTTGGCATCGTAGACGGGAAATTGCTCGGGAAGGTGCTCGTGAAAGCGCAGGTCCTGGGCCACGATCACGACCGCCGGCGCCGCCAGGGTCTTGTCGCGGTTGCCGGACGAGAGGGCTGGCGCCAGACGGTCCTTCGCCTCTGGCGACTGCAGGATGATGTAGCGCGCCGGCTGGGCGTTGAAGGCGGTCGGCCCCCATTTCAACAAGTCGTACAAGGCCGCGATGGTCTCTCGCTCGACCGCGCGCGGCAGGAAGCGGCTGTAGGTGCGGGCGCTGCGAAACAGCTGGTCGAGGGCGGCGTCGTTCAGTGGTGTGGACAAGGTCGGTACTCCCGGCGTTGGATGAAGGGACTGTCACTCGCACGCAAGAAGCGCTCCAGCCGCGGCCGGCGCTTGCCGCTGCGCGGGATGCAGCAGGCTGTCGTTTTGTGGCCAGTGCGCGCGCGCCAGGTGCTGCGTGGGCAGCAGCCTGGCCATCGGCCGCTTGGCATGCATCCTGCTCGACTGGAGCTTACCACTTCACAAGGATCCCGTATGACCACCGAATTCATCTGGCAACTGCCCACCAGCGGCGACGGCCGCTACTCGCAAGCGCAGCGCAGCCGGCGCGCAGAGCGCGCCGCGCCGGGCCACATTCCGTTCACGGAAGGCGTGAGCGATCCGCGCGGCGACCGCTTTAATTACTTCGACTACCTGCACCAGGTCGCGCGCGCCGCCGACATCACCGGCTTCGACGGCGTGCTGGTCCCGCATGACCTGGAAGGCGACGAATCCTGGATTGTGGCCGGCTACCTGGCGCGCGGCACCCGGCATGTGCGGCTGATCGCCGGCTTCGATGCGGGCTGGGGTTCGGCGGTCTATGCCGCCAAGAACGCGGTCAGCTTCCAGCGCGCGACCGATGGCCGCTTCGGCTGGCAGATCGTCGCGGGTGCGGACGAGGCGACGCGGCGGCGCCATGCCGACAATGTGCCGCAGCAGGATGTGCTGACGCGGATCGACGAATTCGTGACCGTCGCACGGGGCGTGCAGACGAGCGCCCCCTATGACTTCAAAGGACGCTTCTACGAGGTACAGGGCGGGGGCTTTCGTGGGCCGCTGGGCGGCAACCCCCTGCCGCCGGTGTACCTGGGAGGCACGTCGGAAGAGGCGCTTGCGCTGTCGGCGCGCCAGGCCGACGTCCACGTATTCGATGCCGCCCTGGTCGGGGAGCTGCGTGCGCCCATTGCGCGCCTGCGTGAACTGGCCCAGGGCCGGTCGCTCGCGATCGGGCTGCGCATCGACGTGCTGGCGCGCGAAGACGCCGCGGAAGCGGAACGCGAGGCGGCGCTCTACCTGGCGCAGAGCGGGCAAGAACGTGCCGGCTTCGAGCGCCGCACCCTGGTCGGCAGCTACGAGGAGGTCGAGCAGCGTCTGGCCGAGTACGCAGAGGCGGGCGTCACCAGCTTCGTGCTGGCCGCCACGCCGCATCTCGAAGAAGCATGGCGTTTCGGCGAGCACGTGCTGCCGCGCTTGCGCGCCCGCTTGAACCAAGACCGCCAGGCCGCCTGACCCTCTCCGCATTCAAGGACATCCATCATGACCATCGATATCTTCTGGCGTATTCCCACCCACGGCGAACCGAGCTCGCACCGCAGCCGCGCGCCGCACCGCGGTGACTGGTTCCCCGGAAACGACAACCTGCGCAACCCCAGCGTCGGCGGCGGCCGCGGCGGTTTCAGCTACATCGACTACATCGCCGAGATCGCCCATGCGGCCGAGATCTCCGGCTTCCAGGGCGGCCTGATACCGTCGTTTCCGATGACCGACGAGCCGTGGGTGATCTCGAGCCTGCTGGCGCGCGAGACCTCGACCTTCCGCTTCATGATCCCGTTCCAGCCGGGCTTCCTGAACCCGGTGGTGGCGGCGCGCATGACCGCCAGCCTGCAGCGCGCCACCGGCGGGCGGGCGCTATATAACGTGATCACCGGCGGCGGCGGGCCGGCGCAGCTGTGGTGGGGCGATTCGGCCGGCCACGACGACCGCTATACCCGCACCACAGAATTCCTCGACATCGTGCGCGGCGTCTGGCGCGGCGGCTCGTTCTCTTACCAGGGCAAGTTCTACCAGGTCGAGGATGCGGGCCTGGCGCATCCGCTGTCCGGCCAGGACTTCCCTGAGATTTACTTCTCCGGCTCGTCCGACGCGGCGCTGGCCTCGGCCTCGAAGCATGCGGACTACTACCTGACCTGGCTCGAGCCCTTCGAGCAGCTGCGCGAGAAGTTCGCCAAGGTCAAGGAAAAGACCGACAAGCTGGGACGCAAGATCAAGTGCGCGGTGCGGGTCGACATCGTGGCGCGCGCCACCGAAGAAGAGGCCTGGGCCGAGGTGGCGAAGGGCTTTGCCAATACCGACAAGGCCACGCTGGATGCCTTCCTCGGCGTGGACGGCAGCGATTCGGTGGGCGTGGCGCGCCAGCGCGGCAACCGGCCGACCACGGTCAACAGCTACAAGGACCTGATCGTCGAGCCGAATATCTGGTCGGGCTTCAACCTGCTGCGCGGCGGCCAGACCCAGGGCATCGTCGGCAGCTACGAGCAGGTGGCGCAGCGCCTGGACGACCTGGTGCAACTGGGCGCCGATGCCTTCATCCTGGCCAGCACGCCGCACCTCGAAGAAGCCTACCGGGTGGGCGAGGAAGTGCTGCCGCTGGTGCGGGGGCGCGCCGGCCAGCAGCTGTTGCGCGCGGTCGGATAGAACGCGTTACGTTGACGGACAAGAAGGCCGGGGCGACCCGGCCTTTTCGTTTGCTCCTTGCGCGGCAGCCGTTCGCGCTGCACTGCACCAATCCCAACACTCGCGCGCGAACTGCTAGCAAATCAACATAAAAATGCCGCGAACCGGCGATTTTCAGCGGGCACGGTGCTTGCGAATAGAACAGCGTCCAACGACTTTTTCCAATAAAGGATGCATATGCGCAGTTCGACCTCTCCCGCCGCCCCGGGGCACACCACCAATCTGAATCCAACCCTGCTGGTGCGCGCCATGCGCGCCGCCTTCGCCGTGACGCTCGGCGGCTGCGAGTTCGCTGGCATGGCGCATGCCGCGCCCGAAGACATCGACGTTGCCGACGCGCCGGTGGAAGCCGCCCCTGAACCTGCGCTGGCGCCGGTGACCTTGCAGACCGTGACCGTGACGGCGCAAAAACGCGAGGGCCGCGCCCAGGACGTGCCGAGCGCGATCACGGTATTGGGTGGGAACGAACTGCTGTCCGAAGGTGTGGGCCGTTCGGCCAGCGAGATCCTGAACTACGTGCCGAACGCTTCGGCCGGCACCCAGCAGCACAGCCGTCCGCGCTGGTGGATCCGCGGTGTCGGCGCCGGCCAGCAGCAGATCGACTTCCCGAACCCGGTCGGCTTCTACCGCGACGACGTCTATATCAGCAACTCGAGCGCGACCGGCTTTCCGCTGTTCGACCTCGAACGCGTGGAAGTGCTGCGCGGCCCGCAAGGCACCCTGTGGGGCAAGAATACAACGGGAGGCGCCATCAACGTAGTGTCGCGCAAGCCAAGCGCGCAGACCGACGGCTATTTCAAGGCCGACTACAGCAGCCATGACACGGTGCTGCTGCAGGGAGCGATCGGCGGCAGCATCAGGGACGACGTGCTCACCGGCCGCATTTCCTTCCATTCGGAGGAGCAGCACGAGGGCAACTTCAACAACGTCTTCAAGGGCACGAAGGATGGAGAGCTGAAGGACAACGCCCTGCGCGCCCAGCTGCGCGCCAAGATCAACCGCGACTTCACCGCCAATCTATCGGTGCATTACCGCGACTACCAGGTCGACGGCGCCACCACCACGGTGGCCAGCTACGCGCCCAATGGCGTGTACCGCAACGGCTACGTCCCGTCGCGCGACCCCGAGGACGTCAGCAGCAATGCGCCGTCGATCCAGAACATCGAGCAGAAGGGCGCCAACCTGACGCTCGAACACGCGTTCGGCGACTATGCGCTGACGTCGATCACGGGGTATGAGGACTTCGAATCGGACAGCCTGACCGATTCGGACAATTCTCCGCTGGAGATCAGCCGGGGCCGCACCGAGGCGCGCAGCCGCCAGTTCTCGCAAGAGCTGCGCCTGGCCTCGCCCAAGGGCGACCGCATCAACTGGGTCGGCGGCCTGCATTATTTCAGGGAGACGATCGATTCGGACTCCTCGGTGGCGCGCCTGCCGGAACCGATCGCGGCAGCGTTCCTGCCCAGCACTCAGCCGGTGGGCTTCAATAACACGGTCTATGAGCACAAGACGCGCAGCTTCGCCGCCTTCGGCAGCGCCACCGTCGATTTCACAGAGCGCCTGCTGGCCACCATTGGCCTGCGTTGGACCACCGAGACCAAGGATCTCGACCTGCGCCGCATCCAGGCCGCCTCGAACACGATCAACTTCGGCAACGCCGACAACTGGTGGAACACCCTCGTCGGCGGCAATTTCGGGGCGCCGGCGGTGGCCCGCAATAACTTCACGTCCAACCCGTCGACCACCTGGCGCGCCTGGACCTACGACTTCACCCCGCAGTACAAGATCGACGAGAACAAGCGCGTCTATTTCAAGTACGCGCACGGCATCAAGTCGGGCGGCTACAACACCAGTGCCGCCGACGTGCGTGCGCTGAACACGGTGGAGCCGGAAGAACTCGATTCGTACGAGGTCGGCCTGAAATCCGAATGGCTGGGCCGCCGCCTGAACCTGAACGCCAACCTGTTCTACTACGATTACCAGAAGGTGCAGGTCAATATCACCGGCATCTACAATGGCGACCCGACCCAGACCGTGAACTACCTGCAGAACGTGGACCGCGCCCATGTTTATGGCGCCGAATTCGAACTCGAGGCCCGTCCCACGGAAGCGCTGCACCTGCAGGCCAGCGTCGGCCTCTTGCGCACCCAGTTCGACCGCTTCGAGATCCAGAACGGCGGCGGCAGCCGCAATGGCAATGAATTCGTGCGTTCGCCGCACGTGACGGCGCTGCTGGCGGCCGACTACAAGGTCCCGCTGGCCAACGGCGGGCGGATCGTGTTCGGCGTCGACAGCCATTACACCGGCAAGCAGTTCTACTTCGTCGATCCGCAGCTCGACTCGCGCTACCTGCTGAACCAGAGCGGCTACACGCTCACCAATGCACGCGCCATCTATACGGCGCCGGGTGGCCAGCACGAGTTCCGCGTCTACGCCGACAACATCACCGACAAGGTCTATAAAAACCACTCGCTGACGGCCTTCGTGCCCGGCACCACCAACGGCGACGTCGTGTACTGGGCGCCGGGCCGCCGGGTTGGCGGATCGTACACCTACCATTTCTGATCGAGACACCGTTGCTGGCGCAGCAGCAGTGCCTCAGGCCGCCGCTGCTGCGCAGCCAACAGTTGCCGCTCCCAGGAGCTGGCATACGTCTTGCAAACCTTTGAGTATCGAACCACCAGACACCGGAGAACAACCATGAGCGACATCCTCGACGCAGTCAAACCCGACACCACCATCCGCCTGAGCGACAAGGTCCTGGCCTTCGTCGAACAAACCCGCAAGGACGCCCAGCTGGCATTTTCCGCACTGCGTGAGACAGGCAGCCTGACGGCCTTCGGCACCGTCGGCTTCGTCGAACGGGTGCCGGGAGAAGACCTGGTGGTGATCGTCAACGACCCGGGCCCGTTCCGCAAGGGCGAGCCGCTGGTGGCCACCGTCGCGGGGCTGGACGGCACCATCTACGCCGGTGACAACAAGGGCGGCGGCGGGGCCGGGCGCTACCTGAAGCTGTTCAATACCCACCCGGACGTGACCACCATCTCGCACGTGCATTCGCCGGCGCTCGGCGCCTGGGCCCAGACCCACCGCACGCTGCCGATCCGCTACGTGCCGGTGCAGCGCTTCCAGCTGATCCGCGAGATCCCGATCTATATCGACCGCCGCCAGCCGGAGGTCGACTTCATCCTCGACGAAATCGCAAAGAACCCATATGCGACGGCGATCCTGGAAGCCAATGGCGGTTCCACCGTATGGGGTAAGGGGGGCTTGCTCAAGACGGCCGAGTTCATCCTGCTGCTGGAAGAAGGCGCCAAGATCCAGATCGCGGCCGAGGCGGTAGGCGGCTCGCGTGACTTCGGCCCCGGTGTCCTGCGGCAGCAGTGGAAGATGAGCAAGCTGATCGACCAGGCGCGTTCGCTGTCGCTGCTGCCCGCGACCGATCTGTAAGGAGCCGACCATGCCTGTTCCACCATTCTCGCAGCGGCGCCGCCTGGTCGGACTGTCGGCCGCACTGATGCCGGTGCTGTTGTCTGCCAAGCAGGCCCGCGCCGCCGAACCCTTGCCACCCGCCGTTCGGATCGCCGCCGTGTCGCGAACCGGGACATCGGGCAAGACCTCGTTCGCCGGTTCCTCGGCGCTGGTGCAGGAGCAGGGCTGGCTGGCGGCCGAACTGGGTAAACTCGGCGTCAAGCTGCAGTGGGTGCCGGTCACCACCAATTCGGTGGCGGTCCAGGTCAATGAGGCCTTCGCCAACAAGTCGATCGACTTCGCCCAGTATGGCGATCTGCCGTCGATCATCGCCAATGCCTCGGGCCTGCGCACCCAGCTGGTGGTCCCGGGCGGCAGCATGAACAACACCTATCTGGTGGTGCCGGCGGACTCCAACGCGCGCTCGATCAAGGATTTAAAGGGCAAGAAGATTGCGCTGCACCGCGGCCGGCCATGGGAATTCCCGTTCTCGCGCCTGCTGGCCGCCAACGGCATGACGCAGAAGGACGTACGCATCCTGAACCTGAATCCGCAGGCTGGCGCCTCGGCGGTGGCGAGCGGCAGCGCCGACGCCTTCTTTACCCTGAGCGACGCCTTCCTGCTGGAAGATAAAAAGGTCGGCAAGATCATCTGGTCGAGCAAGCAGGCGCCCCAGGACTGGAAAATGCGCGCCGAAGTATGGGGCGACAGCGCCTTCCTGCAGAAGCAACCGCAGCTGGCGCAGCTGGTCGCCACCGCCTATGTCAAGGCGCACCACAGCGCCATCGGTCCGAACGGCCGCGAGAACTACATCCGTCATGAGGTCGCGGCCGGTCATGCGCGCAGCCTGGTCGAACGCGAGTGGGAAGGCGACAATACCGACTGGAACACGCGCTGGGCCCCGCTGTTCACGCCCGAGCTGCGCGCGCACTACGCCGCCAGCGCCGCCTATGCCCAGCAGGCGCGCCTGATCGGACGGCCGCTGGACACCAGCAAGCTGTATGCGCCGCAGTTCGTCGAGCAGGCGTTGGCCGAGCTCAAGCTGCAGAACCTGTGGGCGAGCCGATGAATCCAGGCGTGCTGTCGGCGGGCGCGCGCGGCCTGGGCCTGGCCGACCATGCGCGCAAGGTGGCGCAACCCGGACGGCCGGAGACCCCGACGCCGGTCAGGGCCGTGCGGCCACGTCCCGCGCGCTCCCTGGTCGACCGCTGGCTCGACTGGCGCTGGTCGGCCTGGACCTCGCCGCTGCTGGTGCTGGCGCTATGGGTGGCGGCCACCGAACTGGCGCTGGCGCCCGAGCAGATCCTCGTCCCGCCCTGGCAGGTACTGGTGAGCGGCTGGGAGCTGGCCGAGAGCGGAGAGCTGGGCGAGCACGTCTGGATCAGTCTCTCCCGATTGCTGTCGGGCTTCGGCTTCGGCAGTGTGCTGGGCATCGCCTTCGGGCTGGCCGTCGGCTTGTCGTCGCGCCTGGATGCGTACACGGCGCCGACCTTCCAGGTACTGCGCCAGATTCCGTCGGTGGCCCTGATCCCCCTGTTCATCCTGGTGTTCGGCATCGGCGAGACCTTCAAGGTCGTCATCGTGGCCAAGGCCAGCTTCTTCATCGTGGCGCTGGCGGTGCACGACGCCGTCAATAACCTGCCGGTGCGCTACCTCGAGGTGGCGGCGATGCTGCGTTTTTCACGGCTGCAGGTGATCCGCCGGGTGGTGCTGCCGGCTATCGTGCCGGCCACCCTGACCGGGGTGCGCATCGCGCTCGGCCGCTCGTGGATGGTGCTGGTCGGCGCCGAGCTGCTGGCGGCCGAGAATGGCCTGGGGCAGATGATGGAGATGGGGCGCCAGATGTTCCGGCTCGATGTGGTGATAGTCGGCGTCGTGCTGACCGGCCTGGTCGGGCTGGTGCTGGACCGGGGCTTCCGCCTGCTCGAGGCTTGGCTGATGCGCTGGCAGCGCCGTTGAAGGGGAAATGACGATGAAACCGATATGGCGAGCCGCCGGCGCAGCGCTGCGGCCTCTTGTGTTGCCGGCGATCCTGCTGCTGGCCTGGCAGTGGGCGTCCGGCCGCGGCGCCAGCGCTGCCTATGTGTTCGTGCCGCTCGAACAGCTGTGGACGGGACTGCGGGAGCTGCTGGCCGACGGCACGCTGGCGCTACACGTGACGGCCAGCCTGGAGCGCGCCCTGACGGGGCTGGTGTGCGGCGCGCTGCTGGGCATCGCGACCGGCGCCCTGATGGCGCAGTCGCGCGTCGCCGAGCGCCTGGTCGGGCCGCTGTACCACACCATTCGCCAGGTGCCGCTGCTGGGCCTCGTGCCGCTGATCGCCCTGTGGGCCGGCAGCGGCGAATTCGCCAAGCTGCTGATCATCGGGATCGCGGCCTTCTATCCGACGGTGCTCAATACCTTCGAGGGCATGCGCCAGGTGGACATGCGCTACCGCGAGGTCGGCGCCATGCTGACACTCACCCGCGCCCAGACCTTCCGGCGCGTGCTGCTGCCGGCCGCGCTGCCGGCCATCATCACCGGCGTGACCCACGCCCAGGTGTTCGCCTGGCTGGCCTGCCTGGGCGGCGAGCTGCTGTTCGCCGCCGCGCCGGGCATCGGTTCGCTCCTGCTCGCCAGCGAGCAGACCGGCCGCATGGACGTGGTGCTGCTGTCGGTGCTGGTGATCTCGCTGCTGGCGCTGGTGCTGAACCTGCTGTTTACGCGAGCGGCCCGCTTGCTGGTGCGCGGAAGGTCCGTCTGATGAGCGGCGTGGGGCCGGCCAGCGCGCCGCTGTTCGCGCCGCAGGAGTTGCGGCGCTTCCTGGTCGGCTTCATCGGCCTGACCATGCTGTCGGGGATGACGATCGGGATGAACAAGGTGCTGGCCACGATGTTCGGCCTGCACCTGGGCGTGACCAACTTCCAGCTGGCCCTGATCAGCAGCGCCGAGACGGCCGCCATGGCGATCGGCACCTTGCCGGCCGGGCGCATCCTCGCGCGCGGCAATCCCAAACTCCTGTACGCCGCCATCAGCCTGACCTTGTCCGGCCTATTCTGCATCTTGCCCTGGCTGCCCGGCTGGCAATGGGTGGCCGTGCTGATGTTCCTGGTTGGCCTGTGCATCGCGCTGCGCATCGTGGCGATGAGCACCGTGTTCCTGGTGCGCTTGCCCGAGCTGGGGCAGGGCAAGGCCGGCTGGTACAAGGGCACCCTCATGCTCGGCATCCAGTTCGCCGGTCCGCTCACGGGCAACTACGTCATCGCCCACCTGGGACTCACGGGCGGCTTCCATGTGTCGGCGGCGATGTTCGCCATCCTGGCGCTGCTGGGCTGGCAGGTGCTGCCGGACCATACCGGCCATCGCGCCCAGGGCAAGGGCGCTGAGGCGTCGGACTGGCGCGAGCTCCTGCGCCTGCCGGTCGTGCGCACCACCTATCTGTTCGAGGTGCTGGCCAGCTTTACCGCCTCCAGCGTGGGCGTGTTCTCGATCCTGCTGGCGATCCAGGTGCTGCACTGGCCGCAAGACCACGCGGTCTGGCTGATGGCGGTGCAGGGCATCAGCTTCGTCGCGGTGCTGCTGGGCATGGGCAATGCGGTGCTGGGCAGCCGCCATCGCGACCGCATCTATGGCGCGGCGCACCTGGCCATCATTGCGGCCTTGCTGTTGCTTGGACTGTATCCGACGACGCCAGCTTATCTGATCGCATCGGTCCTGTTCGGACTTGGCTTGGGTGTGAACGCCCTGGTCAATACCAGCCGCATCGCCCATGCGCCGGTCGACAAGGCGCGGGTATCGGCCCACCTGACCCTGTTCGGCATGGCCGCCGGCACACTCGGCGCGCTGGCCGCCGGCCGGCTGGGTGACCTGGTCGGCCTGCGCAATGTATTCCTGCTGTGGACACTGCCGTGGCTTGCGGCCTGGCTGTTCTATCAATTGAAACAAGGAGAAAGACCATGACGCTCGCCACTTTGCCTGATACTCGCAGTCAGTTGGCGCAAGCGCCGCGGCGCGGCGCCGGCCTGCGCATCGAACACGTCAGCAAATCGTTCCCCTTGAAGGGCGAGTCTTTGCTGGTGCTGGACGATATCTCGCTGACGGTCGAACCGGGCGAATTCGTCGCCATCGTCGGCGGTTCCGGCTGCGGCAAGTCTACCCTGCTGCGCCTGCTGGCCGGACTCGATCCCGACTACCAGGGCGCGCTGCTGCACGACGACGTCCCGATCGAGGGGCCGACCCTGGAACGGGGGCTGATCTTCCAGGATCACCGCTTGTTCCCGTGGCTGACGGTGGAGCAGAACGTGGCGATGGCCTTCACCAACACCGATGTTCCCGCCGCCAAGCGCCGCAGCCGGGTGGCGGCCGAGATCGCGCGCGTGGGCCTGGACGGTTTTGCCGGCGCCTATCCGCACCAGCTCTCGGGTGGCATGTCGCAGCGCGCCGCGATCGCCCGCGCCCTGGTCGGACGGCCGGACGTGCTGCTGCTCGACGAACCCCTCGGCGCGCTCGACGCCCTCACGCGCCTGCACATGCAGAAGGAATTGCGCCGCCTGTGGCAGGAGGAGGGCATCACGATGCTGATGGTGACCCACGATATCGAAGAGGCGGTGTACCTCGCCGACCACGTCGTGGTGCTCGAGGCGCGCCCGGGACGGGTGCGTCGCATCCAGGAGGTGCCGCTCGCGCATCCGCGCCAGCGCCGCGACGCCGCCTTCGTCGCGCTGCGCGATGGTTTGCTGGCCGATTTCGGCGAGCGCGACGAGGGAGACGGCCAGCGCAGTCCTGTGTAAAGAAGTGTAAGCCCGTCAGCATCAACCTGGTCCGTGAGTCGTTTAAAATCAATGGCTTGCGAATTCCAGGGCGGCATGGCGCAGGCCATTGCAGCTTGGTGTTTCCGCGTGTTACGGTCAAAGCCGTCACGTCACACGGAAACCCCGAGATGCCACCTTCGACCACTTCCCGCAATCTTTCGATCGACGTCCTGCGCGGCCTGACCCTGGCCCTGATGATCGTCGTGAACACACCCGGCAGCTGGGGCGCGCAGTATGCGCCGCTGGTGCACGCGCCCTGGCACGGCTATACGCTGACCGACCTCGTGTTCCCGTCCTTCCTGTTCGTGGTGGGCTGTGCGCTATCCCTGAGCATGAAGAAGCTGGCGGCCATGGACGATGCGTCCTTCCTGCGCACGGTGTTCCGGCGCGGGGCCCTGATCTTCCTGTGCGGCTTCCTGCTCTACTGGTTCCCGTTCTTCACGCCCGACGGCGCCTTCATTCCCTTCGACGAAGTACGCATCATGGGCGTCCTGCAGCGCATCGGCCTGTGCTACCTGGTCGCGGCCCTGGTCGTGCGCTACGGCGGCGTGCGCGGCACGCTGGCCGCCGGTGTGGTCCTGCTGCTCGGCTACTGGTGGGTGCTGTGGCAGTTCGGCGACTACACCCTGGCCGGCAACGCCGTGCGCACGCTCGACCTGGCCGTGCTGGGCGCCTCGCACATGTACACGGGAGATGGCATTCCCTTCGACCCGGAAGGGATCCTGAGCACCTTGCCGGCTGTCGTCAACGTCCTTGGCGGCTACCTTGCCGTCGCCTGGATCGGGCGCAAAGGCCGCAGCCTGCGCACGGTGGCGACCCTGCTCGCGGCGGGCGCCGTGTGCATCCTGGTCGCCCACGGCTGGGATGCCGTCTTCCCGATCAACAAAAAGCTGTGGACCAGTTCCTATGTCGTGGTCAGCGTCGGCTGGAGCCTGTCGCTGCTGGCCGTGCTGGTGTGGGCGATCGACATGCGAGGGCTACGCGCCGGGACCTACTTCTTCGACGTCTTCGGCAAGAACACGCTGTTCATCTACATGCTGTCGACGCTGGGCGTGGTGGCGCTGGTGCGCCTGCGGGTGGGCGGCATGTCGCTGTATCAGTGGCTGTACCAGGAGGCGATCCTGCCCTGGACCGAGGCGGTCCTAGCGTCCTTCCTGTTCGCGCTGGGGTACATGCTGGCCTGCTGGATCGTGGCGTGGGTGATGGACCGGCGCGGCATCTACGTCAAGCTCTGAGCACCTTGTTGCAATTACGGCACAGCGCTCTGTAATGAATTGTAAGGTTTTGAATACTTGTCTCGCTTGAAATCCCATGCCTCAGGGATTTCCCGGCGAAAAATCCCGCGCAACGTAAAGAAGTGTAAGCGCCGCATCAACGCCTAGGGAGAAAACGTATAAAAATCAGATGCTTATGAATATTCTGGAGCATTCGGCGGCCTCGTTTGGCCTGTCCTGTCAACGGTGCTACTGTCAAAACATGCAACGAAGAAAGTGGAAACGACAGCAGCACAGGCAGGTGGGATCACTCGAGATGACGGCATGACCGTCACGCTACCAAAAGGAAAACAGCATGCTTGAATCGAACCGCAGGAAGACCTTGATCAGTTCCGCCGTCGCCGGCGCCATGGCGCTGCTGGCCGCCCCCGTTTCGGCGCAGGAGGCCGTGGCGGAAGCGCCGCCGCCATCCCCGGACACCATCCAGGAAGTGATGGTCACCGCCACCCGCTACAGCACCTCGCTGCTCAAGACCCCGGTCGCGGTCTCCGCCGTGACCCAGGAAGAGCTGACCCGCAAGGGCGTGGTCAACATCAAGGCCCTGACAGGCGACATCCCGAACCTGCAGCTGGGCGGCGCGGTCGACGGCAGCTCGGGCGTGCAGATCGCGATCCGCGGCGTGTCCAATTCAGACTTCACCGAGATCGGCAACCCAGCTGTCGGCCTGCACGTGGCCGGCATCTATTCGCCGCGGCCGCAAGGCGCGCTGGCGCTGCTGTTCGACCTGGACCGCCTGGAAGTGCTGCGCGGCCCGCAGGGCACGCTGTTCGGCCGCAATTCCACTGGCGGCAGCATCAACATCATCCCCAACAAGCCCGTCATCGGCAGCAAGGAGGGCAATGTGATGCTGGACGTGGGCAACTACAACCAGCGCCAGCTCTCGGTCGTGCAGAACCTGCCGGTCAACGACCGCTTCGCGCTGCGCCTGACCGCCAGCGGCGTCAAGCGCGACGGCTGGATCGACCAGCGGCGCGACGACTACGACGTCAACATGCCCTCGAAGGGCTTCTACGCCGACGGCATTCCCGATACCGACCAGCGCCTGAACCGCGACGTGGGCAAAGGCGACTACTACACCAATCGCGACCAGTGGGCGGCGCGTATCTCGGGCCTGTGGAAGGTGACGGACAACCTGCAATGGCTGGTGGCGTTCGAGAATTACCAGAACAACGACGCCGGCGACATCGCCATGAAGGATTGCGACCAGGCGGCCGGCACCGCGTATGCCTGCACCGGGGGCAAGTACAGCGTGGCGATCAACATCCCTGGCATTACCGACATGTCGATCCGCACCGCGCGCTCGAACCTGGTGTGGAACGTCAATGCGCAGACCGACGTCGAGTACAGCTATGCGCACGCGATCCAGCGCCGCTTCCAGCAGCAGGACAGCGACGGCGGCTACCATCCGATCGAGGCCGACGTGGACGCCACCGCCACCAGCATCGGTGACCGCTGGCCGGTGTATGACAACGGCACGTACACGCTGAACTCGAAATTCGCGTCCGACGTGCACGAGCTGCAGCTGCGCCAGAACTTCGGCAAGCTGCGCTACGTGGCCGGCCTGTTCTACATGAAGGAAAAGAACACGCTTGACTACGGCCAGGACTTCCGCGGCGGCGGCCCCAACGGCTACCCGACCGCGAACTTCTACCACCAGCCGCACCGCATCTCGGAATCGAAGGCCGTCTTCGCCCAGGCCGACTGGGAATTCATCCCAAAATGGACCTTCACCGCCGGCGTGCGCACCAGCCGCGACGAGCGCGAGGACGCTAACGGCCAGTTCTGGGAAGCCTATGGCGCCGACTACTTCAATGGCCTGTACACGCCCGGCGCCCCGGGAACCCCGGGCTGGCAGGGCATCGATTCGAGCATGCTGTTGCCGGGCATGGGCGCCTATTACGGCAGCGGCGCCTTCCCGGCCGCGGCCTCGATCAGCAACCACAAGGATGCCTGGCGCAAGACCACCGGCCGCCTGGGCCTGACCTGGCAGGTCGATGCGCGCAATATGTTCTACACCTCGCTGTCGACCGGCTACAAGGCCGGCGGCTTCAACGACCGCTTCAACCTGTGCGGCAATATGCTCGACCCGAACGGCGTGCCGTATGACTGCGCCACCGGCCCGAGCGGCCCGCAGTATTCCTTCCTGCCGTACAGCCCCGAGACCGTCACCAACCTGGAGTTCGGCTACAAGGGCAAGATGCTGGACGACCGCCTGACCCTGTCGGCCACCCTGTTCTACAGCCGCTACAAGGACATGCAGATGACGGGCCAGCACACGGTGGGCCAGAACAAGCGGCCATGCGCCGCCGACGAGCCGGGCTGCAATGCGGTGATCAGCTGGTGGTCGACCCGCAATATTGGCCGCGCCAACATCAAGGGGCTCGAACTCGAAGGACAGTATCGCCCTTGGCGTGACGCGCGGCTCACCTATTCGGCCTCGCTCCTTTCCGCCAAGGTGGCCGACTACCACACCTTCAGCGACGACCTGGGTTGCGGTTCGCGCCTGGCCCAGGGCATCACGCCATGCCCGGATTACTACTCGGGTCCGGACACCTCCCTGTCCCAGCTGCGTCCATACAATGTGGTCGGCAACCGCCTGCCGTATTCGCCGCCGCGCACGATGAACCTCTCCTTCTCGCAGGACTTCCACTTCAGTAATGGCTGGATGCTGACGCCGTGGGTCCAGGCGCGCTGGCAGGACAAGATGTTCTTCAACCTGCGCAACCTGGACGAAGCCCACCTGTCGAGCGTGCAGGGCGCCTATGCCCAGGTGGATGGCTCGCTGCGCCTGAACGGACCGGACGGCGACCGCTACCCGTGGTATGCGGAGCTGTACGTGCGTAACGCCTTCGACAAGCGCGCCAAGACCTGGGCCGGCATCGGCGGCCCGGACGAGCGCTTCACACTGGCGTCCTACAACGATCCGCGCATGTTTGGACTGCGGGTTGGCACGAGCTGGTAACCTCTGGTAGAAGTAGATGGCAGGACGCAGCCGCGCGCAGGAGACCGCGCGGCTGCAGTCCTGGAACACGAAGCATAGATCTAAGCGAAGGCAAGGAATGGCCATTGACAACAAGCAACGCATGCACCTGTTCTTCCTGACGGCGATCTGCGGCCTTGGCGGGCTGCTGTACGGCGTCGACATCGGGATCATCGACCCCGCCTTGCCCTATCTGCACCGGGCGACCAGCCTGACCGAAGGCCAGCTGTCTCTGGTGGTGGCGGCCGTGATGGCCGGCTCGATCCTCGGCTCGGTGGTGGCCGGCATGCTGGCCGACTGGCTCGGCCGCAAGCCGATGCTGGTGGTGAGCGCCTTGCTGTTCGTCGGCAGCGTCACCGTGATCTACCTGTCGCAATCCTTCGTGCCGCTGCTGCTGGGGCGCCTGCTGCAGGGTTTATCCGGCGGCGTGATCGCGGTCGTGGTGCCGCTGTACCTGGCCGAATGCCTGCCGGCCGACCGGCGCGGCCGCGGATTGGCCTTGTTCCAGTTTGCCCTCACGGCCGGCATCGTGCTGGCCGCCTTCATCGGCAACCATTATCTTGGCAATGCCGAACTGGCGATCCAGGCCGCCGGCAGCGATGCCGTCGCCGCGACCGCGGCCGCCGACCACGCCTGGCGCAGCATGTTCATGGCGGTGGTGTATCCGGGTGCGCTGTTCCTGCTCGGCTGCCTGTTCGTGTCCGAGTCGCCGCGCTGGCTGATGCGAAAGGGCCGCACCGGGCAGGCCCGCGCCGTGCTGGGGCGCCTGCGCCCGGCCAGCGCCTGTGCTGCCGAAGTCGATGAGATCCAGGCCTCGCTGGCCGAAGAACGCGCGCGCCCGAAGCTGTCGCGCGGCGCCTCCCTGGCCGAGATGCTGACCGAGCGGCGCTATGTGCTGCCGTTCGTGCTGGCCTGCGTGATCCTCGGCTGCAACCAGGCGACCGGCATCAACTCGCTGCTTCAGTTCATGTCGACCATCCTGCAGCATGCCGGCCTCGACCCCGTGAGCGCGGCCAGCCACGGTACGGCGATCAAGATCCTGAACATGGTGATGACGGTCGGCGCCATCGTGCTGGTCGAGCGCAAGGGGCGCGTGTTCCTGCTCAAGATCGGCACCGCCGGCATCATGGTCTCGCTATGCCTGCTGGCGCTGCTGTTCCACCGCTTCGAGTCGGAGCGGGTCGACGTGCACGCCGAGGTGGCGGCGCTGGTAAGTAATAATGCGCTCGACCTCAACCTGGTCGACGCGAAGCTGGGCAACGCCGCCGGCCCGGTGCAGCTGACGATCCTGTACCAGTACGGCGATGCGCAGCAGGTGGCCGAAGCCTATACGCCGACCGCCGAAGCCCAGGCCGTGCTGGCGCGCGAGGCGGCGCTGGCGGCGACCTTGCCGCCAGCCCAGCGTGCACTGCTCGACGGCGCCCGCGCAGCGTGGAGCGGCCGCGGCGACCCGGCGGCGCTGGACGCGGCCCAGCAGATGATCGCGGGCCTGCCGGCCGAGGCGCGCGCCACGCTGGACGCCGCCCGCCGCGTGTACATGGCCCAGCGGGTATCGGTGCAGCCGCCGAAGGGCGCCCCGGACGGCGTGCCGCTGGAGATCGTGCGCGCCACCGTCGGCCCCACGCCGGACGAGCGCAGCGGCCAGCTGGCGGCCCTGTTCATCGCCTTCTTCATCGCCTCGTTCTCGATCGGGCCCGGCGTGTGCGTGTGGCTGGCCCTGTCCGAGCTGATGCCGACCCGGATCCGGTCGGTAGGCATGGGCGTGGCGCTGCTGATCAACCAGGGCACGGGCACGCTGATCGCCGGCGCCTTCCTGCCGATCGTCGGCAACTTCGGCTACCACATGATGTTCCTGTTCTGGGGCGCCTGCACCGCCATCTACTTCATCACCGCCACCTTCTTCCTGCCCGAAACCCGCGGCAAGTCGCTGGAGGAGATCGAACGGCTGTTCGCGGCGCCCAAGGCCAAGCGCGGTGCGGCAGGACAACACGGGTGAGGGGGATCCTGAAAGGCATGCTCGGCGCGCTGCTGGCGGCGGCTGTATTGCCGGCCACTGCCGGAACCCTCGTGATCGAGAGTTGGCGCGTGGACGACAAGGCCTTGTGGGAAAACGTCCTGCTGCCGGCCTTCGCGCGCCACCATCCCGACGTCACGGTGAAGTTCGCGCCGACCGCGCCGACCGGCTACGACGCCGCCCTCGGCGTGCGCCTTGCCAAGGGCACCGCGGGCGACCTGATCGCATGCCGGCCATTCGACGTGTCGCTGGCACTGTACCAGGGCGGCCACCTCGATCGCCTGGACGGCAAGCCGGGCCTGCAGAATTTCGACCAATCGAGCCTGGTGGCCTGGCAGACGGACGACGGCAAGGACACCTTCTGCATGCCGGTGGCCTCCGTCATCCACGGCTTCTTCTACAACAAGGACATCTTCCGGCGCCACGACCTGCAGCCGCCGCGCACGGTGGACGACTTCTTCCGCGTGCTCGACGTCCTGAAAAAGGCGGGGGTGACGCCGCTGGCGCTGGGCACGGCCGAACAGTGGGAGTCGAGCCAGATCGTCTACACGAATATCGGCCCGAATTTCTGGCGCGGCGAGGAGGGACGCAAGGCGTTGATCGCCGGGCGCGCGAAGCTCACCGACCAGCCCTTCGTCGATGCCCTCGACTTCACGGCGCGCCTGGGCCGTTACCTGCCGGCCGGAGCGGCAAGACAGACCTATGCGGCCAGCCAGGCCAGGTTCGCGTCGGGCGGCGCGGCGATCTACCCGGCCGGTTCGTGGGACATCGCGCACTTGAGCCGCACGCCCGGCCTGGCGCTGGGTGTGTTCCCGCCGCCGCTGCCCAGAGAGGGCCAGGCCTGCCACATCTCGGACCACATGGACCTGGGGCTGGGCGTGAACCGCAATTCCAGGAACAAGGAAGACGCCTACAAATTCATGGCATGGGTGGGGTCGCAGGAATTCGCCGACCTGTACACGAACCGGTTGACGGGCTTCTTCACGTTGTCGCACCACCTGATTGCGGTGCGCGACCCGGTGGCCAAGCAGATGGCCGAATGGCGCAAGCGCTGCGCATCGACGATCCGCGTCAATGCGCAAGTGCTCAATCGCGGCCAGCCGAGCATGGAAGTCGAACTGTGGGCCGTGACTTCGCAGGTATTGAACGGCAGCCTGGCGCCGAGCGATGGCGCCGTGAGGCTGCAGAACAGGGTCGAGCAAGGCCGACCAGGGCAAAAATGATATGGACGAGTGCGCATCTGCGCAATAAGGAGACACTCTTGGGCAAGACAAAGATGGTTGGCGGCGCCGTGGCGTCGACCCTGATGGCGGCCATGATGGCCTTCGCGCTGCCGGCGATGGCGCAGCAATCGCAGGCCACGACCACCTCCGCGGGCGCGGTGGCGAACGGTGCGAAACTGCACCTGCAGTGGGAGCTGCGGCGCCCCGTGGCCGGAGCGCAGCTGCCGAAGGGGACATCGCCGGCGCGCTTTACGCTGACCAACCGCGACAGCCAGGCCCTGCCGGCCCAGGGCTGGTCGCTGTACTTCAATGCGATCGATCGCATGCCCAAGGGCGTGCAGTCGAGTGGCATCCTGCTCGAGCAGATCGCCGGCGGCCTGTTCCGCCTGTATCCGGGCCCCGGATTCAAGGGCCTGGCGCCGGGCCAGACCATCGCTTTCGACTACCAGCATTCGGACTCGGTCTATACCTCCTCGAAGGCGCCGTCCGGCCCCTACCTGGTGTACGACACCGCGCCGGATACCGGCGTCGCGCTTGCCTACAGCGTGGTGCCGCTGGCGCAGCCGCCGCAAGCCGGGGTGAAGGACAGTCCGCACTCGCTGGTGACGCCGCAGGATACGTACCAACGTAATGCACGTGCAGCGCTGCTGCCCGCGTCCGCAGTGCCGAAGGTCTTGCCGACGCCATTGCAGCTGGACGCCGGGAAGGGCACGCTGGCGCTCAAGGGCAAGCCAGCAGTGGAGGCCCCAACGAACCTGGCCAACGAGGCGGCGCTGGCGCGTTCCTTGTTCCCGGCCGACTTGCCGGCTAATGGTGGCCCCGCCCTGCGCCTCTCGGTGGGCAGTGTGCCCGGCCAGAGCTCGCCCGAAGCCTACCGCCTGACGATTGCGGCCAATGGCGGCATTGCCATCGTCGGCAACAGCGCGGCCGGCGTGGCCCACGGCCTGCAGTCGCTGCGCGACCTGATGCCGCTGCCGGGAACCAGGTCGCCGACGCTGCCCGAACTCACCATCGTCGACGCCCCGCGCTTCGGCTACCGGGGCTTCATGCTGGACGTATCGCGCAACTTCCATGGCAAGGAAACGGTGTTCAAGTGGCTCGACCTGATGGCGCGCTTCAAGCTGAACAAATTCCACTTCCACCTGACCGACGACGAAGGCTGGCGCCTCGAGATCGCCGGCCTGCCTGAGTTGACCGACATCGGCGCCGTGCGCGGCCATGCCGCCAAGCCCGGCGTGCGCCTGCAACCGGCCTATGGCTCAGGACCCGACCCGAAGAACCCGAGCGGTAGCGGTTACTTCACCCGCGACGAGTACAAGGAAATCCTGCGCTATGCACAGGCGCGCCACATCGAAGTGATCCCCGAGATCGAGATGCCGGGCCACGCGCGCGCCGCCGTGCAGGCGATGGAAGCGCGCTACCACCGCCTGAAGGCGGCCGGCGATCCGGACTATGCGAAGTACCTGCTGGGCGACCTCGAAGACCGTTCGGTGTACAACTCGCCGCAGCTGTTTGGCGACAATGTGATCAATCCGGGGCACGAGTCGAGCTATACCTTCATCGCGCACGTGGTGGACGAGGTGGTCAAGCTGCACCGCGAGGCCGGCGTGCCGCTGTCGACCATCCACATGGGCGGCGACGAGCTGGCCCACGGCGCGTGGGAAAAATCGCCCGTCAGCGCCGCCATGATGAAGAAGCACAATCTGGAAACCGTGGTCGACCTGTGGGATTATTTCTATGACCGTGTCGATGGCATCCTGCGCAAGCATGGCGTGTTCATGTCGGGCTGGGAAGAGCTGGCCGCGCGCCAGACGATGCTCGACGGCCGGCCCAAGCTGATCCCCAATCCGCGCTTCCCCGAACGCGGGTTCTCGGCCTATGTGTGGAACAACACGGTCGGCAACGAAGACCTGGCCTACCGCCTGGCCAATGCCGGCTACGACATCGTGCTGACGCCGGTGACGCGCATGTATATGGACATGGCCCATAACGCCAATCCGGACGAACATGGCGTGAACTGGGGCGCCTACGTCGAGTTGGACACGGTCCACGACTTCATCCCGCTCGACATCAACAAGAATGCGCCGGAGGCGGCGCGTATCGGCAAGGACCGCCTGACCGACTACGGCAAGCGCCGCGTGCGCGGCCTGCAGGCCAATCTGTTCGTCGAGACCGTGCTCGAGCCTGGCCGCATCGATTACCTGGTGATGCCGCGCCTGGTGGCGGTGGCCGAGCGCGGCTGGGCGGCGGATCCGGCCTGGGCGCGCGAGAACGATCCGGCGAAAGCGGAAGTGCTGCACCGCGCCGCCTGGACTGGCTTCGTCAACGCTCTCGGCCAGCGCGTGCTGCCGCGCCTCGACCTGGACGGCTCGAAGGTCGCCTACCGCATCGCGCCGCCGGGGATGGTCGAGGAGCGCGGGCAGGTGAAGGTGAACCATGTCTTGCCCGGGATGGTGCTGCGCTACACGGTCGATGGCAGCATGCCCAACGCGAGCAGCCCGGTCGTGAACGGCCCGATCGCGGCGCGTGGCACGATCCGCGCCGCCGCCTTCGACCGCAACGGCAGGATGGGCCACGTCGCCAGTATCGTACGGCGCTGAGGCCCTTGCTATAATCGGTGCTTTCAGCGGGATCGTGGGTGATGGCGTCGATGAAGAAAGTGGCCTGGCCTGGTGTCATGAGATGGGCGTTGGCCCTGGCTTGCACCTGCGCCGCCGCGCCTTCTGTCGCCACCCCCGGCCCTGGCCTGCAAGTGCTGCACTGGTGGACCTCGGCCAGCGAACGCAAGGCCGCCGACATGCTGGCGACCCGGCTCGCCGACGAGGGCATCGCCTGGCAGGACGCCGCCATCCCCGGCGGCGCCGGCCTGGGCGCCGGCAAGGTCCTCAAGGGCAGGGTGCTGGCCGGCGACGCGCCTGAAGTGACCCAGTTGATCGGCCCGTCGATTGCCGAATGGGCCGACCTGGGCCTGCTGCTCGAACTCGACAACGTCGCCGATGCCGGCGATTGGCGCAGCTTCCTGTTCCCGACCATCCAGCAGCTCGTCGTGCACCGCCGCCACGTGGTGGCCGCGCCGCTCGGCATCCACCGTGTCAATACGCTCTACTACAACCGCCCGCTGTTCGCCCGCCTCGGCCTGACGCCGCCCGTCAGCTGGCGCCAGTTCGAAGAAGTGGCGCGGCGCCTGCGCGCGGCCGGCGTTGCGCCGCTGGCCCAGAGCAGCGAGGCCTGGCAGGTGGCGGCCCTGTTCGAGAACCTGGTGCTGGCCGAGAGTGGCCCGGCCTTCTATCGCGAACTGTTCGTGCAGCGCAGCCCGTCCGCCGCCGCGGACCGCCGCACCCACGAAGCCTTGCTGCGCCTGCGGACCATCAAGGGCTGGCTGCAGGGCGAAATCGACGAGCGTCCGTGGCCCGAGGTGGTGCGCCGCTTCGCGCGCGGCCAGGCCGGCATGATGATCATGGGCGACTGGGCCAAGGCCGAACTGGCCGAATACAAGGCGCTGCCGGACCGCGACTTCGGCTGCGCCGCGGCGCCGGACACCGCCGGCTACCACCTGTACAGCGTCGACACGCTGGCCATGTTCGCGGGCGACTACCGCCAGATGGCGGCCCAGGAAAAAATGGCGCGGCTGATGGTGGCCCCAAGCGTGCAGGCCGGCTTCAATGCGCAGAAGGGCGGGGTGCCGGTGCGGCGCGACGCCGACCCGGGCACGATGGACAGCTGCGCGCGTCAATCGTGGACCGTGTTCGCGCGTGGCGCGGCGGTGCAGGCGCCCAGTCTGGTGCACCGCATGGCGCTCGACGAAGCGAGCCGCGACGCCATCATCGCCGAAGTGCATCGCTTCTTCCTGGACGACCGCGTGCCGCCGTCCCAGGCCCAGCGCCGCCTCGGCGCGCTGTTCCGGCTATTCAATCTCAAACCTCTTGGAGTGGCAGGTGCGCAAGATACTGATCGTGGACGATGACCAGAAGACCCGTGAACTGCTCAAGACCTACCTGGAAAAGAACCAGTACGAGGTGATCCTGTCGCATGACGGCGAGAGCTTCCTGGCCGCACTGCAGGCCCAGGCCGACGGCTTGTGCCTGGTGATCCTGGACGTGATGCTGCCCGATACCGACGGTTTCATGCTGTGCCGCCAGGTGCGCCAGCGCTCCAACGTGCCGATCATCATGCTCACTGCGAGCTCGGACGAGACCGACCGCATCGTCGGCCTGGAGCTGGGCGCCGACGACTATATCGCCAAGCCCTACAGCCCGCGCGAGCTGCTGGCCCGTATCAAGGCGATCCTGCGCCGTTCGGCGCAAGACACGCCGGCCGCGCGCTACTACCGTTTCGTGGGCTTCACGCTCGACCTCACCGAGCGCAAGGTGCTCGATCCCGACGGCGCCCAGGTGGCGCTGACCGGGCTCGACTTCCAGCTGCTGAAGTATTTCGTCGAGCATCCCGGCATCGTCCTCGACCGCGGACTGCTGTGCGAGGAGACGCGCGGGCGCGACGTCGGGCCGACCGACCGCTCGCTCGACGTCCAGGTCAGCCGCCTGCGGCTGCGGCTGAACGACGACGGCAAGCAGCCTGCGCTGATCAAGACCGTGCGCGGCGCCGGCTATGTGTTCTCGGCCGACGTCAGCGTGTCCAGTGTCTGACGGGCTTCTGCGGCGCCTGGTGCCGGCCTCGCTGCTGGGTCGCCTGATGCTGGTGATGGCGGCGGGCCTGCTCGTCACGCAGATAGCGGCCAGCGCGATCTGGGCCAGCCAGCTGCGCTACAAGTCGCAGGTGGAGACGCAGTCGGCATCCAAATATGTGGCGCACAGCGCGGCCGGCGCGATCCGCTTCTTTCGCAGCCTGCCGCCGGCCTACCGCGCGCTCATCATCCAGCAGTTGCGCGAGATGGGCGGCACGCGCTTCTTCGTCAACCTGAACCACGCCTATGTGCCGGTCGAGCAGATCGCGCCGCATCCGCTGGCCGACAAGGCGCTCGCCGTGGTTGCCGCCACGCTCAAGAGCGACCTGCCGAATTCGCCGGGCTTCCGGCTGGCCTTCGCATGGCCCGACCGGCTGGTGGTGGCCGAACACGACGTGCGCCTGGAAGACCTGCCCAACGCCTGGGTCCAGCACGTGTTGCTGCTGCAGCCCGATCCGGCGCCGATCCTGGTGATCCAGACCGAGATCGAGCCGGGCAACTGGCTGTACATGGCGGCGCTGATGCCCAATCCTTACTTCCTGAGCGGCAGCGACCCGTTCAGCTGGGACCGATTGATGCCGCAGGCGCTGTCGCTGGCCGTGGTGCTGCTGCTTTGCCTGCTGGTGGTACGTTCGATCACACGGCCGCTGGCCGCGCTGTCCGATGCCGCCGCCGCCGTCGGCCAGGGCCACGACGACGCCACACCGCCTTTGCCCGAAACCGGCAGCCGCGAATTCGTCAACACGGCGCGCGCCTTCGGCGCCATGCGCGAGCGCATCGCCCGTTACATCGAGGACCGCGAGCGCCTGTTCATCTCGATCTCGCACGACTTGCGCACGCCCATCACGCGCTTGAAGTTGCGCGCCGAACTGCTCGACGACGACGCCTTGCGCAACGATTTCGAGGAAGACCTGGATGAACTGGACATGATGGTCAAGGGCGCGCTGCAGTGCGTGAAGGACAGCGACATCCACGAGAATCCGGCCGATATTCGCCTCGACGCGCTGCTGGGACGATTGGTGAAAAGCGCGCGCCTGGCCGGCCACGAGGTGGGCTACCAGCCGTCCGGCATCACGGTGCGCGGCAAGCCGCTGGCGCTCAAGCGCGCGCTGGGCAACTTGCTCGACAATGCGCTGTTCTATGGCGCCCGCGCCGGAATCACGGTGCGTGAGGAGCCGGGCAGCGTGGTGGTCGAGGTGCGTGACCACGGGCCGGGCGTGCCGGAGGACGCGCTGGCCAGCCTGTTCGATCCCTATGTGCGGCTGGCCCACGGGCGCGACAGCAACGATGGCGGCATGGGCCTGGGCCTGGGCATCGCACGCGGCATCGTCGAGGCGCACGGCGGCCGGCTGGAACTGCGTAACCATCCCGACGGCGGCCTGGTGGCGCAGGTAAGGCTGCCGGCGCGCAGGCTGGCCGCCATTGCCGCTGCGTGACAAGGCGAGCTTTCGCACATGGGCGCATTCAGCCCGGCAGCACGGCGTAGTCGAGGCCCGGGTCGGCGCCCAGGCGGTAGTGGAAGCGCACCTTCTGGCCGGCGGCGAACAGCGGCTTGCCCGGCAGGTAGCGCGGTGTGTTCAGGCTGCAGTCGCCCTCGGTCAGGCCGATGCCGTCGAAGACCGTGATGTCCGTGAGCAGGCGTAGCGTGGTGTGCGGCGCGATGTCGGCCGGAATGGTGAACGTGGCCGCCGGCAGCGCGCCGTCCACTTCGGCGTCCCAGGCCGTCGCCGCGGCCGCGTCCAGCGCGAACACCTGGCCCAGGCGGACGGTGTCGCGCCAGGCGCTGGTCGCGTCCGGGCGTTCGCTCAGCGCGCAATCGACCCGCACCGAGGCCGGCACCATCAAAGCGCCCGGGGCCTGGGCGAGCAGGTTGCGGGCGATCGCTACCTGCGGTTCGCGCTTCAGGGCCGCGCTCATGGTCTCGCTGACGATCACGTCCGGTAGGGCGGCCGGGTCGAGCCGGACCGTCGCAGCGTCGGCCTGGATCCAGGACGTCACGCCCGCATCCAGGCCGAGGGCCGCCACCAGCCTGCGCGCCGGCGCCAGCGCTTCGGCGTGGATGTCGAGCATGGTGAACGTCGCCCGCTCCTTCGGCCACAGCGCCAGCAGGGGAAGCAGCAGGAAAGCGAACGGTCCGCAGCCGGCGTACAGCACCCGCACCGGGCGTCCCTCGCAGCGCCTTGCCGCCTGTTCCATGGCCCGCGACGCGCCCTGGATGAAGGCGGCGCTGCGCAACACTTCGTGCGCACATTGGGCGGCCGAGAGCGGCGACACCGCCAGCCCGGACGGCAGCCAGCTCTCGCCGTCGCAGATATTGCCTTGCACCGATCTCTCCATGGTGGACAGGCGTTCGGCGAGCCGGCGCAGGTCCTGGACCGGCCCGATGGCCGCGTGCAGGTCGGTACCGGTGGCCAGGATGGCGCGGGCAATCGCGCACAGGCGCGCGAGCTCGTTCGTGCCGGCGTCGGCTCGCTCGTTGTTCGTCGTGTCGTTCATGGTCAGATCCACTGTGCTTGATGATCGATGGTGTCGGGCAGGTAGGTCAGGTATTGCACCATGCGCGGCAGCTTGCCGTGATTGGGCGTGGCGCAATGGGGCAGGGCCTGGTGCCACAGGATGAAGTCGCCAGCCTGGCCCGGCACCGGAACCGGCTCCAGGTCGTGCAGCGCCCAGTCGCGCGGATGAACCCCCGCCGGCACCCGCGCCAGCCAGTCCGGCAGGCGCGCGTGGAAACCGGGAACGCAGTGGAAGGCGCCGTCGAGCGGTCCGCAATCGCCGAGGTATAGCAAGCCCTGCAGCCGGAACGGCATCGGCAGGCACAGGCTTGCATCCCAGTGCAGGGGGCTGCCCTGGAAGCGCGAGCCGCCGTCCTCGGGCGGATTGAAGCTGACCTTGTCGATGGACGGATAGACCGCGGTGCTGCCATACAGCTGTTCGCAGACGCGCCGCACCAGCGGCGCGGCGCGGTTGGCGGCAAGCGCCGGATGGTCGTAGAAGTCGAGCATCATGCCGCGCTTGCCGGGATGCTCGCGATACCAGGAGCCGGGATCGTCGGCGCTGGCGCCGAGGAAGTCCCAGATTGCCTCGCACGCCGCCTCGCACTGCGCGCGCGGGACGACGCCCGGCAGCACCAGGTAGCCATGGCGGTGCCAGAATTCCCGCTGGGTCGCCGTCAGTGCGCCGTCGTCGACGCCAGCCGCCGGATCCGGGACGGCCGGCTGCGGCCGCCCGGTTTCCAGCAGCCAGTCCCCGAACGCGTGCCGGTCCGGGCGCTCGCCATACAGGAATTGCAGCGCGGTCTCGATCGAGATACCGCGCCGGTACAGGGCCCTGACCTGGCGCTGCCAGTCCGGCCCGCTGGCAGGGCCACGCATGCCGACGCTGTGCTGCCGCAACGCTTCGAGCGCGGCATCGTCGTCGTCCAGCCGCGTAGGGAGATGTATCTCAACATGTTCTTGCAAGGTCATCGGTCAAGTCCAGGAGGCCGGCGTGATGGGATCGCCACGCGGCAAACCGATCTGAAGCTTAGCAAAAAGAACAGTTCCTGGACAGAAAATCGTCGCGCCGCTTCTCTGACAGACCACAGGCCGGCTGCGCGCCGGCCGTGGTCTAGAACACTTCCGGCACGATGATCTCGGGCGGCACTGGCCGCCGCACGTAATCGTCGTGATATTCTCGTTCCGGCAGCGCGATCGCCGGCCGCTCGACTTCTACATAGGGCATCTGTTGCAGCAGATGATGGATGCAGTTCAGGCGCGCACGCTTCTTGTCGACCCCTTGCACCACCCACCAGCGCGCCTCGGGAATATGGGTCCGCTCGAGCATGATTTCCTTGGCCCGCGTGTACTCTTCCCAGCGCCGGCGCGATTCCAGGTCCATCGGGCTGAGCTTCCACTGCTTGAGCGGATCGTGGATGCGGCTCAGGAAGCGCGCGTTCTGTTCTTCGTCCGAGATCGAGAACCAGTACTTGATCAGCTGGATGCCGGAGCGCACCAGCATGCGTTCGAACTCAGGCACTGTCTGGAAGAATTCCTCGTACTGGTTGTCGGTGCAGAAGCCCATCACGCGCTCGACGCCGGCGCGGTTGTACCAGCTGCGGTCGAACAGCACGATCTCGCCCGCTGCCGGCAGGTGGGAGACGTAGCGCTGGAAGTACCACTGGGTGCGCTCGCGGTCGTTCGGCGCCGGCAGGGCCGCCACCCGGCACACCCGCGGATTGAGGCGCTGGGCAATGCGCTTGATGACGCCGCCCTTGCCGGCGGCGTCGCGACCCTCGAACAGGATCACGACCTTGTGGCCGGTGTGCACGACCCAGTCCTGCAGCTTGACCAGCTCGGCCTGCAGGCGGAACAGCTCATGGAAATACTGGCGACGGGCTTCCTTCTCCTGCTCGCTGCGGGTAGGCGAGGGCAGCAGCGTTTCGGGATCGAGGTCGCGGTCGTCGAGCTCCATTTCGAGCTCTTCGTCGTAGCTATCGGTGAGGTCGCGCTGCACGCGGTGGGTGAGGTCGGTAGTGTGGGCGGTAGACATGGAAGCATCCTCAGGGAACAAGAAAATCCACCCGGTGCGGGGCCGGTGGATGGGCGGCCGTTCACGAGAAAACACACCGGGTGACCGGCCAAGTCTAGCGCCCCGGTGTGTCACCCATATGACAAGGCGCAGCGTCAAGGTGCCATGCGCGCCGTCGCCAGTTTCACGATATCGGCCTCGTCCCCGTTGCCGGTGACCGTCACGTGGAAGTGGCCGCCGCCCGGCGCCACCCGCACGACCACGTGGCCGTCGTGGCTGCGCAGGCGCCGGGTCAGGCGGCCGTTGGCCAGCAGGTTTTCGCGCATCACGGAGGTGGCGAACACGTCGCGCGGCCCCGGATAGTGGCGCTCGCTGAACATCCGCTCTAGCTGCAGCATGTCGGGGTGGGCGATGTGCCAGGATTGGATCACCCAGACGCGCGGCCGCAGGGTGCGCACGATGTCGCCGTCCAGGCCGTCGAACATGCCGTGGTGGTCGGCGGTGGCCACGGTGACGGGGCCGGCCGCGCGCGCCGCCGGCCCCAGCACGTCCTGCCATGGCAGCGCGCCGTCTGCCGTGTAACTGGTCAGGTCGCCGCCCGTGAAGTAACTGAACGGGCCGTAGCCGATGCGCAGCGCGGCCGAGCACTGGTTCTCATTGGGCCAGTCGGCGCGCGGCAGGGTTGCCAGTTCCGGGAACAGCGAATGGGTCGATTCGCCCTGGCCGGTCCAGACCACGCCATTGGCGGCCACCGTGCGGATGTCCCAGTCCGGTGCGCCCGGCCGATGACCGCGCGGCGCGACCTGGCTGGAGCTGCCGACCCGGAACCGCTCGACCGCCAGCCCGGCCGCTCGCCGCGCCGCGATCCAGGCCCGGTAGCTGGCGGCGAACGGAGCGTCGACGCGCTGCGGATAGGCGTAGTCGGGAAAGCCGCGGTCGATCACGGTGCGCACCGGGAGCTGTTGTGCGACGTCGGCGACGCCGTCCGTGTGGTCCGGATGCACATGGGTCGCCAGCAGGTAATCGATGCCGTCCAGACCGGCCCGGCGCAGGTGGCGCGCCGCATAGCGGCCGACCCACTCCCCGGGACGGCGGCTGGCGTCGGGGCGCGGCGCCACCGACACGTCGAGGGCGTTCAACGAGGCGCCGGCATCGATCAGGAGGCTGGTGCCGTCCGGCAGCAGGACAAAGGTCGCGTTGCCGCGTCCGGTGGCGATGTGGTGGATTTCCAGCCAGCCTGGCTGCCAGGGCGCCAGGCGCTCGCCAAGCCGGTCGGGTACCTCGCCGGCGGCCGCCAGCGCCTGCGACGGCCATTGCCAGGCTGGCCCGGCCAGCAGCGCCGCCAGCAGCGCCCGGCGCTGCATCGACGGGGCGGCCATCAGAAGCGTCCCGTCAGGCTCAGGCCAAAGGTGCGCGGCTCGCCGGCATAGCGCGCACGCACGACCTGGGTCGAGCGCGTCAGCAGGTAGTCGGTATCGTTCGCATTCTTGACCCAGGCCAGCAGGCGCCAGCTGCGGTCGGGCGACTCGACGCCGGCCGACAGGTTGGCCAGGCCGAAGCCGGGCAGCTGCAGGTTGGGGTCGTTGGCGGCGCCCGTGTTGTAGCTGTCCTTCCACGCATAGCTGGCGGCGCCGACCAGGTAGCCGAACGAGACCGGATAGCTGAGGTTTGCCGCCAGGCCGGCCTGGCGCCGCGGCGAGTTCGACAGCGGGTTGCCGCTATTGTTGACGGTGCCGACCACGAACCGGTCGTAGCGCCCGTCGAGGTAGCCGAAGCTGGCCGACAGGTCGAGCCAGGTCGCCGCCTTCCAGGCCAGTTCGACTTCGGCGCCGTCGACGCTGGCCTTGCCGGCATTGACGATGGACAGAATGCCGGTCAGGGTATTGTTGACGAATTCCTGCTTGTCGCGATACTTCATGCGGAACAGGGCGGCGTTCAGGCGCACCCGGTTCTGCAGCCATTGCGACTTGAGCCCAAGTTCGGTATTGGTGACGGTTTCCGGGTCGAAGGGCATGCTGAAGGCCGCGACGCTGGTGGCATCGGCGTTGTAGCCGCCGCTGGTGAAGCCGCGGCTGGCGCTCAGGTAGGCCATCATGCCGCTGTGGGGCGTCCAGCTCAGCACCGCGCGCGGCGTGGTCTCGGTCCAGCTATGGGCCAGGCCGTCGACGCGCCAGCCGTTCGCCGGCCGCACCAGGTCGCTACGTACGAGGCTGACGCGCTTGCGGTCGCGCGTGGTGCGCGCGCCGACGGTCAGGTCGAGTGTGTCCGTCAGGTGCAGCGTGCCGTCCGCGAACACGGCGGCGCTGCGGCTGTCGACCGACTGCTCGGCCAGCGTGGAGCTGGCCTGCAGGCCCGTGCCGGCGGCCAGGCCGCGCACGCCGAGCTGGCGGTCGCCATTCTCGTCGGCGAAATAAAGGCCCGCCACGAAGTCGCCGCGCGCCCATTTGGGGCTGGCGTAGCGCAGCTCTTGCGAGAAGGTCGTGATCTGGTCGGCGTCGCGGGTGATGCTCTGGCTGCCGGCGCTCAGCAACGAATAATGGGCGCCGACGCCGGAATAATCCTCGCCCGACTGCGACTTGCGCCAGGCGCTGATCGAGGTGATCTCGCCCGCGTCCAGGCGCCAGACCAGTTTGGCGGACAGACCGGCGATGATGCGCGCGAAACGCTGCTCGACCCCGACTTCGGAGGTGCGCACGTCGCCATCGTTGCCCAAGGTGTCGGACGAGAGCGTGCGCCCGCCGTTGCGGTCGTCGCCATAGTCGGCGCTGAAGGTGGCGTCGAAGCCGCTGCCCGCGCGCACATACGCCTGGGCGCGAAAGTTCTGGCTGTCGATGTCGTCCTGCTCGCGGCCGGTCAGGCGATCGCGCCCCAGGCCGTCGCGCTTGCGCAGCGAGGACGAGATCTTGAAGGCCGCATTCTCTGACAACGGGACGTTGAGCACGCCCTTTGCCTGGCGTTCGCCGTGGTTGCCTGCAATGAGTTCCGCTTCGGCCGCGAACTGCGCCGGATCGGGCTGGCGGGTGGTGATCACGATCGCGCCGCCTGTCACGTTGCGGCCGAACAGCGTGCCTTGCGGGCCCTTGAGCACGGCGATCGATTCAAGGTCGAACAGTTCGAAGCTGGCCGCGCTGTTGCGCGGGATGAAAACGTCGTCGACCACGATGCCCACCGGCTTGTTTACGCCGATCTGGTTGAAGGTATTGCTGATGCCGCGGATCGCGATCGTCGGGTTGGCCTGGCTGAAGCTCGACACCAGCAGGCCCGGGGTCAGGCGCGCCAGGTCTTGCAGACCCTGGACGCGGTGCACGTCCAGGGTCTTGGCCGACAGCGCGGTCATGGCGATCGGCACCGCCTGCGCCGACTGGGTGCGCTTTTGGGCGGTGACGGTCACGGTGGTGAGTTCATTGTCTGCGGTTTCGTTGGAGGCGGCGCTATCGTCCTGGCCGGAACGAAAGACGAGGATGGCGTTGCTGCCATCCTTGCGGGTCGCCATGCCGGTTCCCGCCAGCAGCGCAGCCAGCGCCTGGGCCGGGTCCAGGCTTCCCTGGACGCCAGGGCTTGTGCGTCCCTGGACGTCGTCGGCGCGGTACAGCAGTTGCACGCCGCTCTGGGCGGCATAGCGGTCGAGCGCGGTGTTGAGGTCGCCGGCCGGGATCTGCAGCGGCATCGCCTGGGCCTGGACTGCGCCGCAGAACATGGCGGCGCACAGCGCGCCAATCAGGGTGGTGAGGGTAGGTTGTGCCATCGTCGTCGTTCCTGGTTTGAGAGGAGCCATGCGGCTCGATTGTGTACTGCTCCCCTCAATGACGGATGGTCGCGAAAAATCCGGTATGGCGCTCGCGAAAACTTCAGCGGCTGATTACGACATCCTTGCCGCGCCGTGCGGTGCGCAGGCCGAAACCCTGTTCGAGCAGGCGCAGGAAACCGTCGACATTGGTCGGCGCGAAGCTGCCTCCCAGGACGATGCCGGCCACCTCCGGACCATCCACGACGATCTTGCGCTCGTTGTAGCGATTGAACTCGCCGACCGCGTCGCCCAGCGGCGTCCGGTCGAACACGATCCGGCCTTCGCGCCAGGCCAGCTGGCGGTCGGTATGGGCGGCGTCATGGACGCTGCGGGCGATCGCGCCGCCGTGGGCCAGCGCCTCCTCGTCGGGCGAGAGTTCGACCGAGGACTTGCCGTCGCTGACCCGCACCCGGCCCTGAGCCACCAGCACGCGGGTGCCGCCGTCCTCGCGCCGCACCGTGAAGCGGGTACCTAGCACAGTGATGCGGCTGGCGCCGGCCTCGATGATGAAGGGGTGTTGCGGATCATGGGCGACGTCGAAATAGGCTTCGCCGCTGTCGAGCCAGACTGTACGCGCATCGTCCTGCGAGGAGCGCAGCCGGGTGTCGGTATTGAGCGTGAGGCGCGAACCGTCGGCCAGCGCGACCAGGCGGCTTTCGCCGACCGCTGTCGCATAGCGCTGGACGCCGTGGTCGCCCCTCATCGACGCCAGCTGGGCCCCGAGCGCGCAGGCCAGCGCGACGCCGGCGGCGATGCGCCAGGGTGAAGAGCGTGCCAATGCCGGCCTGGCCGTGGGCAAGGGTGCGGGCAAGGGCAAGGGCGCGCGCTCGTGGCCGCACAGGGCGTCCGCCTCGTTCCAGGCGGCGCGCAGGCGCAGCCAGGCCACCCGGTGGCGGGTGTCCGCCGCCAGCCAGGCAGCGAGTCCGGCTTGCCGTGCGTCGTCCCAGTCCGGCCCGTCCTGGCGCGCCAGCCACGCGGCCGCTTCTTCCTCGACCGTCGCGGCCTTCCTGTTCGTGTCAGTCATCTTTCATGTGCCTCTCTTGCGCAGCTTGCGTTCCAGCTTCGCGATGCCGGCGCCGATGCCGCGCGCGAACAGCGCGTCGGCCAGCGCGCGCATGCCGTTCGCGATCTGCCTTTCCACCGTATCCTCGGTGATCCCCATCTGTTGCGCCACCTCGCGCTGCGACAGTCCGTCCACCTTGCGCCGCAACACCACCTCGCGGCAGCGCGGCGGCAGCGCCTCGATCGCGTCGACCAGGACTTCCAGTTCGGCGCGCCCGCTGGCATGGCGTTCCGGCGTCAGTTCGTCGGCAGCCATGTCGTCGAGTTCGGCGAAGGCCTCGATCGACACCACCTGGCTCTTGCGGGCGCGGTCGATCAGCAGGTTGCGCGCCGTGGCCAGCACGAAGGCCGCCGGACGCTCCGGATAGCCGCTCCGCGCCGCCTCGTACACGCGCGCGTAGACCTCCTGGCGCAGGTCCGGCCATTCGGACGCATCGCGCCAGTTCCGGCGCAGGTAGCGCATCAGCGCGCCCTCGACGGGAAGTATCTCGTGGATGAACCACTCGTCCAGATCATTGAGCATGTGTTACATGGGTAGACGAACGGTCCTGGAAAATCCGGTATCGGATCGCATGAAAAGCGGCGCCGATAGTCTATCCCGTGTATATGACGGCTCGATGAAGCCTGGGCGGCCGCCGCCGCGGCTCAGCGCTCCCGGCCTTGCGCATTATTCCGGATCAGCCCCGGCGCCGCATACAGCCCCTCGGCAACCTGGATCGCCAGCCTCTCCGCATCGCGCTGGCGCACGGCGTCCATCACCGCGTCGCGCACGCCGGCGTCGGGCTCGAGCAGCTCGAGCGCCTTGCCGGCCAGGGCCAGCGCCGATTCGAAGGTCTCGCGCACCTGCCAGTCGACTCCGAGCCGGATCAGTTCGAGCGCATGCTCGCGGTCGAAGGCGCGCGCCAGCACCGGCGTGTGCGGGAACTCGGTCCTGGCGATTTCCACGATCCTGAGGCAGGCCTGGCGGTCGTCGATCGCCACCACGATCAGCCGCGCCTCCATCGCGCCGGCCGCCTGCAGGATGTCGAGCCGGGTGCCGTCGCCGTAATGGACCTTGAAGCCGAGCGGTTCCAGGTCGAAGATCGCCTGGGTGCTGGTTTCGATGATCGACAGCGAGTAGCCATTCTCGAGCAGCGGCTGGCTGGCGATCTGGCCGAAACGGCCGAAGCCGATCAGCAGCACGTTGGCCGACAGGTCCGCCGGCGGCGTCACCGACGCGGTCGATGGCGCCCACTTCGGCCCGAAGGCGTCGTACAGCATGATCAGGAACGGCGTCAGGATCATCGAGACGATGACGGCGGTGGTGAGGATGGCGTTCTGGCGGGCGTCGAGGATGCCGGCGGCGGTGGCGGCCGCATACAGCACGAAGGCGAACTCGCCGCCCTGGGCCATCAGCACGGCGCGGCCGACCGACTCGCGGTTGTCGAGGTCGAACACGCGGGCGACGCCATAGATGACCGCCATCTTGAGCAGCATGTAGCCGGCGACGGCCAGCGCCACCTGTTGCCAGCCGCTGGCGATCACGCCCAGGTCCAGGGCCATGCCGACACCGAGGAAGAACAGGCCGAGCAGGATGCCGCGAAACGGCTCGATGTCGGCTTCCAGCTGGTGGCGAAACGTCGATTCCGACAGCAGGACCCCGGCCAGGAAAGCGCCCATGGCCATCGACAGGCCGCCCAGCTGCATGGCATAGGCTGCGCCCAGCACGACCAGGAGGGCGGCGGCGGTCATGACTTCGCGCGCCCGCGCCTGGCCCAGCATGCGGAACAGGGGATCGAGCAGATAGCGCCCTGCCAGCACCAGGCCGGCGACGCTGGCGGCGCCGATGGCTAGGGCCTCGATCCGGGCGCTGCCGGCGATGCGGTCGGTGTCCGGTGCCAGCAGGGCCACCACCGCCAGCAGCGGCACGATCGCCAGGTCCTCGAGCAGCAGGATGGCGATCGTGCGCCGGCCGCGCGGCAGGCCGCGCACGCGGCGTTCTTCAAGCATCTGCATGACGATGGCGGTCGAGGTGAGTACGAAGCCAGTGCCGCCGACGAAGCTCTTGGCGAACGGAAAACCCAGCACCATGCCGAAGGCGGTGAGCAGGGCGCTGGCGCCGGCCACCTGGGCGAAGCCAAGGCCGAAGATCTCGCCGCGCATCGTCCACAGCCGCGAGGGCTGCATCTCAAGGCCGATCACGAACAGGAACATCACCACGCCCAGCTCGGCGACATGCAGGATGGCCTGGGGATCGGCGATGACCTGCAGGCCGAACGGTCCGACGATCATGCCGGCGGCCAGGTAGCCGGTCACCGAGCCCAGTCCCAGGCGCTTGAACAGCGGGACCGCCAGCACGGCTGCGCCGAGCAGCATCAGGATCGGCAGCAGCTCGACCGGGGCCGCCTGGGCGTGCCCGGCGGGGGCGCTCATGGCGGCGGGCCGGCGGGCTTGACCCGGGTCCAGAGTTCGTTGAACTCGATGGCGTCGAAAAAGGCCCACACCCGTAGCGCCCGCCCGTCGCGCATCTCCATGATCCAGGTGTAGGTGTTGACGTAGGGCTTCCCGTCGAGCGCCGTACCCTTGGCGTCGAAGAACACGATCACCGTGTCGCCGTCCGCGTACAACTGGCGCACGGTTGGCCGCAGCGGCTGGGCCATGCGCGCATTGAAGGGGTGGATCACCTCGTTCATGAAGGCGGCCTTGTCGGGATAGGTACGCGAGGCCAGCGAGCGCCCCACGATGGTCCACTGCGCATCGTCGGCCAGCAGGGCGAACGGCCCGCCTGTGCCCTCCGCCCAGGCCTTGAAGGCGGCGCGCACGCTTTCCCTGTTGGCCGATTCAGTCTCTGTCTTCATGGCGGCGCTGGCATCGCTGGCCCTCAGAGGGCAGGGCGTGCCGGCAGCCAGCAGCAGGGCCGCCAGGCACAGGTTTCGGAAGGTGGACATGGCCTAGATCGTGTTGTCCCAGGCGGCCAGCTGGTGCTGCTTGAGCATGTCCTCGATCACCTTGGGCATCACGTTGCGGAACTTGCCGCTGTCGGCCGGGACGATCTCGATCATGCGGTCGATCATCTCTTTCGGATCCATCTTGCCTTCGGGCGTGGCAAAGAAGTCGTCGAAGCCCTTGCGCAGCTGGGCGCGGCTGGTCAGATGCTTGCGCTCGTCGAGCCAGCGGAAGGGATTGTCCGCCATGGTTTCGTTGTAGCCGGTGTAGTAGGCGCCGGGGTTGATGGTCTGGATCCGGATCCCGTAGGCGGCCAGCTCCTGTTGCAGTGCCTCGGCGATCGCTTCCAGCGCGTGCTTGGTCGAGACATAGGTGCCCCAGTTGGCCGGCGTGAACAGGCCGCCCATCGACGAGGTGAACACCACCTTCTTGCCCTGCGGCTGGCCGCCGTCGATCCACTTGCGCACGACGCGCTGGGTGAGCGTGAGCGGCAGGAACACGTTCACCTCGTAATTCTTGCGCACCAGGTCGATCGGGATTTCCCAGACCGGCCCGGCCTCGCCCATGCCGGCATTGTTCCACAGGACGTCAACATCCCATGTCAGCGCCTGGTCGATGTCGTAGGGGTCCGTCAGGTCGAGGCGTTCGACCCGGATGCGCTCGGCAAGGTCCAGCTCCTGGACCTGCTCGCGCAAGGCGGTTACCTGTGACGACACGTGTACGGTGGCAATGATGTTGTGGCCATTCTTTGCCATGCCGATGGCGGCGCCGCGGCCGAAACCGACGGCGGCGCCGGTGATCAGGATCGTCTTGGACATGTGAATACTCCTTATCGTTGGAGAAATGAAGGAAAGTTTCAGGCGGCGAAAGCCGCGGCGCCGGCGCGGGCGATCTCCTGGTCCTGGGATACCGCGCCGCCCGAGACGCCGACCGCGCCGACCACCGCGCCGTCGCCGGACCTGAGCGAGATCCCGCCAGCGAAGGTCATGAGCCCGCCGTTGCTGAGCTCGAGACCGGGCGCCGGCGCGCCGGGCTTGCAGTATTCCCAGACGTCTTCGCTATTGCAGTTGAACAGGACCGCGGTCCTGGCCTTGCCCAGGGCGATGTCGATCGATCCCAGCGGAGCGCCATCCATGCGCTGGAACGCCTTCAGGTGGCAGCCGCCGTCGATGACCGCGATCACGGCGGGTACGCCCAGGGTCCGGGCCCTGGACTGCGCCGCCTCGATCATCGCCTGCGCTTGCTGGCTAGTGATAAGCATATGCATCCTCCCTCGTCGAACGTCACGGATCGGGTGTCGGCGGCTGCCACCAACGGCAGGTAGCGAGCTATGGCCAGGGACAGGGTATCGCTCGGCTTGGCCAATGGCCCGCTGCAGCCGCCAGCACCTGATACCGATTATCTTTAAAACATGGTTCGCGGCGTGGTAAGTTATTGCCAAGCTTTGGTATTTACTTGCCATCAATGGGAGGCGGTCATGCACCCTTCACCTGTGTCGGATAACCGGCTGCTGGCCACCCCGGTCGCGTCCAGTCAGGGCCGTCCCTGGAGCGGCGTCGGCATCAGCGTCTACGAGTGGACAGCGGCGGGAAGCGTCGGCTCCGGCGTGCTCGACCAGGACGTGATCGGGATGCGCATCTCGGGCGCCGTGCGCCTGACCCAGGTGCGCGACGGCAAGACCCATAGCGCCATGATCGGTCCCGGCAATATCGGCGTCCATCCGCGCGGCATGCCGTCCGAATGGGCCTGGGACGGTCCCGGCGCGATCATGCTGATGCGGGTGCCGCCGGCGCTGCTGCAGCATGCGGCCGAGACGGCGCTGCGCGGTGCGCTGCCCCGGACCGAGCTGGCCAACTGTTTTTCGGCGCGCGACCCTTTCGTGGAGCGCATCGTGGCGCTGTTCCTGGCCGAGATCGAGCGTGCGCCGCATCCGGCCCAGGCCTATGTGAGCCAGGCTCTGTCGAGCGCGCTGGCGCTGCACCTGGTGCACCGCTTCAACTGCCAGCTGGCGCCCCTGGCGCCGGTCCCGCGCGGCCTGAACCCGCGCAGCCTGCAGCGCGTGAAGGACTTCATCGACGCCCACCTGGGCGAAGAAATCGACCTGCAGATGCTGGCGAATGTCGCCAACGTCAGCCGCTTTCATTTCGCGCGGCTGTTCCGACGCAGCACCGGCGCCAGCGCCATCGCCTGGCTGGAGCAGGCGCGCATGCGGCGCGCGCAGGAGCTGATCCGGCAGGGTCGGCTGCCGCTGGCGCAGGTGGCGGCGCTGGTGGGCTACGCCGACCAGAGTTACTTCACGCGCCGCTTCCGGCTGACGGTGGGGGTGACGCCGGCGCGCTATGCCCGCTTGTGCGCGGCGGGGCGGGAGCTAGGCGAACGCATGCTATACTGATACCGTTCCGACTCCTGCAATGTATATGAGACGATTTTTCGTCATCTGCCTGACCCTGCTGCTCCCCCTGAACATGTTTGCCCTGGCCATGGCCGCATCCGCGATGCAGCCCGCCGCAGCGACGGAACGCGTCACACCCTCCGAAGTCCTCATCCACACGGCTGCGCTCGAGACCGATGCCGCCGTGCCGCTGTTCGCCGATGCCTACCTGTCGGGCGCTTACGATTGCCAGGCCGGCTGCGAGATCGATCCCGACGAGCCGCCGGCCGGCGCCGACGTCCACGACTCCGTCTACGAAGACCTCGGCCTGCAAGTGGACGGCGCTCCGGGAGGCGCGATCGCGCCGCCGGCGCCGCCACGCGCCAATCACTCCTCGTTTCCACCGCTAAAACCCCCGCGCATGGCTTGAGGGCCTGCTTCGCCGCCTGCGCGGCGCCCCTGGCCGATCACGATCCCCGCATCGCGGCGCACGTCACCGGACTGCGCCGCCGTGCCCGCGATCGCGGCCGCGACACACATTTAGCAAAATAACGAGGTAATACCATGGAATGGCTATTCGACCCGGCAATCTGGGCGGGTCTGCTCACACTCGTTGTCCTGGAAATCGTCCTGGGCATCGACAACCTGATCTTCATCGCGATCCTGGCCGACAAGCTGCCGCCGCACCAGCGCGACAAGGCGCGCCTGATCGGCCTGACCCTGGCCATGCTGATGCGCCTGGGCCTGCTGACCATCGTGTCCTGGCTGGTGACGCTCACCACGCCGCTGTTCGCGCTGGGGCCGTGGTCGCCCTCCGGGCGCGACCTGATCCTGCTGCTGGGCGGCGTGTTCCTGCTGTTCAAGGCCACCGTCGAGCTGCACGAACGCCTGGAAGGCGTGACCCACGTCCAGACCCAATCGAGGGTGTATGCCAGCTTCGGCGCCGTGATCGTGCAGATCGTGGTGCTGGACGCCGTGTTTTCGCTCGACGCCGTGATCACCGCGGTCGGCATGGTCGACGAACTGGGCGTCATGATGGCGGCCGTGATCATCTCGATCGGCGTCATGATCCTGGCCTCCAAGCCGCTGACCCGCTTCGTCAACGCCCACCCGACCGTGGTCGTGCTGTGCCTCTCCTTCCTCTTGATGATCGGTCTGTCGCTGGTGGCCGAGGGCCTGGGCTTCCATATCCCGAAAGGCTATCTGTACGCGGCGATCGGCTTCTCGATCCTGATCGAAGCCCTGAACCAGTTCGCGCGCCGTAACTTCCTCAAGAACGAGGAGCGCCTTCCGCTGCGCGACCGCACCGCCGACACCGTGCTGCGCCTGATGGGCGGCAAGCGCCGCCAGGATGCCGAGCCGGACGCCCACGACGAGCAAGTTGAAGAGACGCAGGCCTTCGGCGTCGAGGAACGCAATATGGTCAGCGGCGTGCTGACCCTGGCCGACCGCTCGATCCGCTCGATCATGACGCCGCGCTCCGAAATGTCGTGGGTGAATCTCGACGACGAAGCCGACGAGATCCTGCGCCAGCTGCAGGAGTCGCCGCACAGCCGGATGCCGGTGGGCCGCGGCCAGCTCGACAAGCTGGTCGGCATCGCCCGCACCAAGGACCTGATCAGCCAGCTGGTGCTGCAGGGGCGCATCGACGACGGCATCGTCGACGGCAATGGCCCCAATGGTCCAATCAGGAAGCCAATCCTGCTGCCCGATACCGCCGGCGTGCTCAAGGCCATGGACACACTCAAGCGCGCCCACGGACAGCTGGTACTGGTGACCGACGAATTCGGCATCGTCCAGGGCCTCTTGACCCCGGTCGACATCCTGGAGGCGATCGCCGGTGAATTCCCCGACGAGGACGAGCAGTTGGCGATCCAGCCCAGGGGCCCCGGCGAGTGGGAAGTGATCGGCACGGCCGACCTGCACCAGCTGGAGCAGGTGCTGGAGACCGAGGGCCTGGTGAGCATCGACGATGACTACACCTCGCTGGCCGGCTTCCTGCTGGCGCGCTTCGGGAGCATGCCTGAGCCGGGCCAGGAGATCGAGATCGACGGCCTGCGCTACCGCATCCTGAGCGTGGAGGAGCGCCGCATCGCCAAGGTGCTGGTCCAGCGCATCGTGGCCGACGATGCCGAACAGGCCGCCTGACCCCATTTTTTTACCGCAACCGTACCAAGAAGGACATCATGAAACGTACTCTTTTGTTTGTCGCGACTAACCTGGGCATCATGCTGGTGCTGGGCATCACCGCCAGCCTCTTGGGCGTGAACCGCTTCCTCACCTCGAACGGCCTGGATCTCACCAGGCTGCTGATGTTCGCCGGCCTGATGGGCTTTGGCGGCGCCTTCATCTCGCTGCTGCTGTCGAAGCCGATCGCCAAATGGAGTACCCGCGCCCGCGTGATCACCCAGCCGTCCAACTCGACCGAGCAGTGGCTGCTCAACACCGTGGCGGCCCAGGCCCAGCGCGCCGGCATCGGCATGCCCGAAGTGGCGATCTACGAGGGCGAACCCAATGCCTTCGCGACCGGCGCCACCAGGAACTCGTCGCTGGTCGCGGTATCGACCGGCCTGCTGCAGTCGATGACCGAGCAGGAAGTCGAAGCCGTGCTGGCCCACGAGGTGGCCCACATCGCCAACGGCGACATGGTCACGCTGACCCTGATCCAGGGTGTGGTCAACACCTTCGTGATCTTCCTGGCGCGCATCGTCGGCTACTTCGTGGACGGCATGTTGCGCAAGAACGACCAGGAAAACAGCGGCCCCGGCATCGGCTACATGGTCACCGTCATCGTGTGCGAGATCGTGTTCGGCATCCTGGCCAGCATCATCGTGGCCTGGTTCTCGCGCCAGCGCGAGTTCCGCGCCGACCGCGGCGCCGCCAACATCATGGGCCAGCCGCAGCCGATGATCGCGGCCCTGCGCCGCCTGGGCGGCATGGCCGAAGGCGAGCTGCCGAAGAATATGAGCGCATTCGGCATCTCGGGCAAGGGCGGCGCGATGGCGCTGTTCTCCAGCCACCCGCCGATCGAAGAGCGGATCGCGGCCCTGCAGTCGCGCTGACCGTTCAAGGGCAGGGGCAGGGGGATTCGCCGGCCTGGTAGCCGAACGACTCCACCGGCACGATCGTGGTCGCCCTGTGCAGCGGCACGCGCAGGTCGATCAGCGGCAGCATCATGCGCGAGCGCACCAGCGGACATGCGCCGTCGCCGTCGTCGCCCGTGCCGCAGATGCGCACCTGGACGAAGCGGATGCAGTTCGCGGCATTCGGATTGGCCATGCACACCTGCCGGTTGCGCGCTGCGGAATTCGGGATCGAGCCCGACGCGACCGGCGCCAGGCTCAGTTCACCGTCGTCGGGGTCGCGGGTCAGGGCCAGGTAGTCGATCTGCAGGTGGGCGTCCGACACCGGCGGCGCCAGCGCGAGTTCGCCCGGGCCGCTGCGAAACAGCGCGGCGTACTTGAGCCGGGCGATGCCGGCGCTGTCGGTCGGGTACACGTGCGCCGCGCTGGAGGCGGCGCGGCGCGTCACTTCCTGCAAGGTGCCGTAGACGTACAGCATGCGCGCCACTTCGATGATCCCGAACACGACCAGGAAGAACAGCGCCGCGAGCAGCGCGAACTCGACCGCGGCGGTGCCGCGCTGGCGGCGCTGCCCGCGCGACCTGTGCGGATTATTTGCCGACATAGGGCGCCACCACGTCGACCTCGATCGGCAGGCCCCACGGACCGAGGTAGGTGTTGAAGATGGGGTCGTGCATATGGAACACCAGCGTGACCTTGACGGTACGCGGCACCGTGCCGGTCCGAACCCCGCAGTTGTTGGTATCGCACAGCACGTCGGCGTCGCGCAGATCTTCGCCCGGCGCCAGGTCGCCCAGCTCGCGTCGCGCGATCTCGATCGCCACCTCCTTGGCCTGGACGGCAAGGGTCGGCGAGCGCATTTCGACGGCCGGCACCGTGGCCATGTAGCGCGCCGCGTCCTGCGCCGCCTTGTGCGCGACGGTGTAGTGCCACATGAAGCGCGCGCAAAAGATCAGGGGCGCCAGTACGATCGCCAGGCATGGCAGCAGGAGGGCGAATTCGACGGCCGCCGCGCCGCGCTGCCGGTGGCCGATGGCGGACCGGCGCCAGGGCAGGTTCAGGTTCATGGATAGAGCTCCACTGCGCCGGGGATCGCCTGCTCGGATGCCGTGCCGGCGAACTCGGCAATGAGGGCATCGCCGGTGGCGGGCACCGTCATGAAGAACTTCCCGACCGCGAGGACGGTGGCCGCGACATTGGCGCCCGACGGCGCGGCGCCTGCACACGACAGCAAAGGCACGTACAGCACCCGCCGCAGCGGCGATGCGTAGTGCCGGCGGAGGGTCGACGGCGCCGCCACCGTGGGCGGGTCCATGGTGTTTTGCGGATTGTAGGGCGTGTACTGGCCGGTGCCGGGATATCTGTTGGCGGCGATGCCGGTCCGGTACAGCTTGGGCCAGTCGGCGGTGGCGAACGTCGTGTAGCCGCCGGACGGCTCGGGAACGCCCGCGCTGTAGGACGAGAACCGGACCGCCTTGGCATACGACCACAGCGGCCCGAACGAGCTGGCGGTGACGGTGGCCAGTCCGCTGCCGGGGTAGGGAATGTCGGCTACGGTCTCGAGCCGGCCGCGTTCGATGGTGGTCATGGCGGCGCGAAGGCCGGTGGCCGGGGTCATCCACGGCGCACCGCCAGCGGTGTCGTAGGTGTAGGCCCGGATATTGGTGTCGGGGGGAGCGCCGGCGGGAAAGCACAGGTCCTGGCTATAGTCATCGAAGCGCGCGTTGAGCTGGGTGGCCAGCCCGGCCAGCGGCGCCGTCTGCTGCAGCGACGATACCCGGATCGGGCCGCCGGTCAGGCGCGGCATCCAGAGGGAGCCGGCGCACACGAAAGGCCCCAGGATGCCAGAATTGAACGAGGTGCTGGCCATGCCCGGCGGGATGACCGGATTGATCATGTAGCGCGCCGCCGTGGTGCCGCGCGGGTTGAGCTGCATCAGGTCGTAGCTGATGCCGCGCCGGAAGCCGTACTCGACCAGTTCGTGATTGCTCAGGTCGGAATTGGCGCGTTCGCTGGCCGCGGTTTCCGACATCGCGCAGATGGCGAGCGGCGCGGCCTGGATGCCGGCGCGGCCGGCGACCGCGACGTCGGCCACTTCCACCGTGGCCAGGCTGCTCGAGACGACGCGCATGAAAACCGTGCTGATGCTGGCGCTCACCGCGCCGAGCGCGGCGGTATTCACCTTCGCATAGAAGTAGCCGGCGGCGTCGCCGACGCCGTCCGCGCTGACCCAGGCGCCGCCGCGCGCCGGGGTGGTGCCGAAGCTGAGGGCGGCTTCATCCCATGCGATGGTGGCGCCGTAGCGGTAGGTGAAGCGCTCAGCGGCTTCGCGCGCCTGGGGCCTGGCCGCGGTGATGCCGCTGCTTTTCCCGTTGAGCTCCTTGGCGGCGGCCAGCGCGGCGGCCTTCGCCATGCCGCTCAGCTCGACCTTGCGGTTGTAGACCATGCCCATGTCCATGGCCAGGCCGGCAAAGGCCACCAGCAGCACCAGCAGCGGCACGAACATGATGGCGAAGGCGCCGTCCTGGGCTGCCGGTCCAGGCAGGCGTTGCCACGGCGGATGTCGACCCGATACCATTGCGTTTCCTTATCGATTCCTGGCAGCGTTGCAGGAGCAAATCGAACCTGAGTCGATTCTATCGAGGAGGGATCAGGGCCTATTGATCTTCAACAGTTGATTGGGGACAGTGGGCGCGGCGATGCCCGGCACGCCGGCCCGGATCGCCTGCGAAAAGTCGGGCGTGCCGGCATCGGATGCGAGCGCGCGCGCATTGATGTGGCCACGCTCGCGCAAGACCGCGTAGGGCAGGCCCGAGGTGAGCGCGCCCTGGTCATAGGCATATTCGGCGAAGTGCCCCGACGCCAGCAGGCGGTAGTCGAGCGGCAGGGCGGGATCGATCTGGCGCGCCAGTTCGAACAGGATGGTGGTGCAGTTGCTGGTCAGGGTATTGTAGAACTCGGGCTCGCGCCGCAGCCGCTCGGCGCGCGCCAGGTAGTCCAGCAGCACCGCGCGCAACTGCGGCTGCGTGGAGTGCAGCCGGTACAGATAGACTTGCTCGCCGCGCACATTGCTGCGGGTGCGGATCAGGTCGCGCTCGTCGGACGCGATGACTACCTGCTCGAACTTGCGGAAGAATCCGCCGGCCGCCGAGAAGGTCTCGTTGCGTTCCTTGCGAATCTCGAGCGACAACACCAGTCTTTGCCCGTCGCTGAAGCCGAACGACACCAGCGTGTGGGCGATGTGCGGTCCCATCCAATAGGACAGGATCAGGTCGGCCGATTCGAGCCGCGACAGGTCGTAGCGCCGGGTCTCCCAGCGCGGCGTGTAGTCGGTCTCGGTGCGCCACTCGAAGGCGCGCACATTGCGCAGTTCCACGCGGTCGCCGTCGACCGTCGATTCCAGCAGGCGCGCGACGTCGTCGGCCCACGGCCGATCGTGCGACGGCGTGAGCGACTGCCACCAAGCCAGCATCGCGAGCGCTGCCAGCGCGCCGGCCAGCAGCAGCCTGCGTTCGTACCGCCAGGCAGGCGCGCGCGCCAGGACCGTCGCCACGGCCAGGCCGAGCAGGGTCCAGGCGCCGCCGATGGCCAGCGCAAGCGCCGGCGCCAGCTGGAACCACAGCGCCAGTGCGCCCCACGCCGTCACCGCCACGACCGGCAGCGCCGACACGCCCCTGGCCAGCCGCTTCCAGTTCATTGCGATTCTTTCGGGCCCGCCGCCTGTTCGGGCAGGAACCAGTTCAGCAGCAGCGCGCACAGGCCGCCGGTGGCGACGCCCGATTCGAGCACGTTGCGCACAGCGGCCGGCATATGGGCCAGGAATTCGGGCACCTGGGACACGCCCAGGCCCAGCGCCAGCGACACCGCGATCACCAGCAGGGCGCGGCGGTCGAGCGTGACGCTGGCCAGGATATTGATGCCGGCCGCGGCGACGGCGCCGAACATGACCATGGCGGCGCCGCCCAGCACCGGTTCCGGCACCGCCTGGATCACGCCGGCGACGGCAGGAAACAGGCCCAGGATTACCAGGAACAGGGCGATCCACATGCCGACGTGGCGGCTGGCGATGCCGGTCAGCTGGATCACGCCGTTGTTCTGGGCGAAGATCGAGCTGGGGAAGGTGTTGAAGATGCCGGCCAGCAGGGAGTTGGCGCCGTTGACCAGCACCCCGCCCTTGATGCGCTGCATCCAGAGCGGCCCCTCGACCGGCTGGCGCGAGACCTTGCTGGTGGCCGTCACGTCGCCGATCGCCTCCAGCGAGGTGACCAGGTAGATCACGATCATCGGAATGAACAGCGACCACGAGAAGCCCAGGCCGAAGTGCAGGGGTGTGGGCACCTGGAACAGCGGCGCCTCGTGCATGCCGGTAAAGTCCAGGCGCCCCATCCAGCCCGCCAGCGCATAACCGACGGCCAGCGCGATGACGATGGCGGCGCTGCGCATCCACACCACCGGCACCCGGTTCAGGATCACGATGATGGCCAGCACCACGCCGGAAAGCAGCAGGTTCTCGCCGTTGGCGAAGCTGCCATTGGCCATGGCCGCGTAGCCGCCGCCCATGCTGATCAGGCCGACCTTGATCAGGGTGAGGCCGATCATCAAGACCACGATGCCCGTGACCAGCGGCGTGATCAGGCGCTTGACGAAGGGCAGCACGCGCGAGACGCCCATCTCGATGAAGGAGCCGGCCACCACGACGCCGAAGATCGCCGCCATCACCGCCTCCACCGGCGTTCCCTGCTTGACCATCAGGGCGCCGCCGGCGATCAGCGGCCCGACGAAGTTGAAGCTGGTGCCCTGCACGATCAGGAGGCCCGCGCCGAACGGGCCGAAGCGGCGGCATTGCACGAAGGTGGCGATGCCGGAGACGACCAGCGACATCGAGACGATCAGGTTGGTGTCGCGGCTGGACACGCCCAGCGCCTGGCAGATCAGCAGGCCCGGCGTGACGATGGGGACGATGATGGCCAGCAGGTGCTGCAGGGCGGCCAGCATGCCGAGCGGCGGGGGCGGACGGTCGTCGAGTCCGAGGATCAGTTCCGAGTGAGTCTGCTGGGAGTGCGATGTCGACATGGGATGCGGCCGGGCAAAGACGCGATTCTACAGGCAGACGGGCGGCGGCAGGCGGCCGCCGTGTAGAATGCCGCCTTTCACGGGGAGGGCGCAGTACATGGAGGAGTACAGGGAGGAGTACAGGGAGGAATTCACGGCGGAGCTGACGATATCGAGGATCCTGCATGCGGGGTATGTCTTCGAGTGCGGGGTCAGCCGTATCGCCTTCGATACCATCTTCGAGAATCCCTTCAGCCGCAACTGCCACGCCTTCCCCGACGTGCGCTTCGACCTGGATGCCATCCGGCGCCAGCGCTTCGACGCCGTCTTCATCTCTCACTTCCACGACGACCACTGCTCGCTCGACAGCCTGGACATGCTGGAGCGCGCCACGCCAATCTACCTGTATTGCCAGTTCGAGGCGCTGTTCGACATGCTGCGCCAGCTGGGATTCACGAAGGTCCACGCGCTTGCGCTGGACCAGGCGGTCGAGGTGGGGCCATTCACGGTCATCCCGCGCGAGGCGATGGATATAGACGTCGATTCGATGTTCCAGGTGCGCGCGGCCGGCATGAACGTGCTGAACGTGGTCGACTCGTGGATCGACGACGACACGCTGGCCAAGCTGGTCGCGCAGGGGCCGTGGGACATGGTGCTGTGGCCGTTCCAGACCATGCGCGAGCTCGAGGTGCTGGCGCCGTCGCGCCACACCGCGGCGCCGCCCGGCCTGCCGGAAGAATGGATAGACCAGCTGCGCGCGCTGGCGCCGCGCTACATCGTGCCGAGCTCCTGCCAGTTTCAGCAGGAGCCGTGGTCCTGGTATAACCGCGCCTTCTTCCCGATCTCGTACGCGCGCTTCGCGCAAGAGGCGGGGGCGGCCCTGCCGGCCTCCCGGGTCGTGCGGCTCGACCCGTCCGTCTCGCGCCGGCTCGATGCCGGCGGCCTGCATCCGGCGCCGCCATTGCCCTGGGTGATCCCGGTCGGCGCGCAGGACGTCGACTACGTCTATGAAGGCAATGCGGCGCCGCCGTCGACTGGCGAAATCTCCCGCCGGTTCGCGCCGCTGACGCCGCAGGAACAGGCGCGCGTGGCGGATTACTGCCTGCGCGGGCTGGCCGAACGCTACGGCGCGACTGAGGCGGGCTCGGACTATTTCGAGCGGCCGCGCATCTGGCGCCTGTCGGTGTTCGACCACACGGGTGAGGCGCGCGACTATCGCTACCGCCTCGACGGCGAGCGCGCGGTCCTGCTGGATGCCGATGCCGGCGCGCTCGGCTGGACCACCGAGGTGCCGGCCGCCAAGCTGCATGCGGCGCTGGCGCACGGAGAATCGCTGACCTCGATGTACGTGCGCATCAACGGCGTCGTCTTCGATGCCGGGACCGAGCGCGCGCTGCAAGAGGCCGAGCTGGTCGACGACCCCTTGATCCGCTGCCTGTTCGGCGATACCTTCGGCGCCTACCAGGCGGCCCAGCTGCGCCGCTTGCTGGCGCGCCCCTACTGATCGCCGGAATCGCCGTCGACCGCGCTGGACGCGACCCGGGCCAGCGTCTGGCCGTGGGGATTGATCACGCTGCGCGTCACCAGGATGTCCACCGGCGTCGCCCCTGCGCCGTAATAGGCGTGATTGCGGCCGTCATCGACCGAGATTACGGTTCCGTCCAGGTTCAGCCCACCATACAGGCCCTTCGAGCGCGTGTACACCACCATGTCGGCATTGAGCGGCGCCCCGGTGCCGGCGCCGACCGGGCCGGCGGCGACGCTCACGTCGGCGCCCAGCTTGAACGTGGTCGACAGCAGTGAATTGAGGCCTTTCTCGGTCATGATCAGGGCCACCATCTCGGACGCCTGGGCGCCGGCCTGCAGCCCGATGGAGCCGGCCGCGATGCGATAGAAGGCCGGCCCGGCCCAGGCATCGCCCTTGCGCGCGATGAGGACCGCCGAGCCGCCCGAGCCACCCACGATGAAGCCGGCCTGCACGATCTCGGGACTGATCAGGACCGCCTTGGCGTGGCCGACGTGCTCGCGGAACCAGCCCATGTCGGGATCGCGCACGAAGTTGTCCAGGGTGGCCTGGGCGGCGTCGACCCGGGCCTGGGTCTCGTCGCGGGTGGGCTGGCCGGCGCAGGCGGCCAGCGCCAGCGCCAGCGCGGCGCCGAGGATGGTTGGCATCAGCAAGCGTCTCGTGTTGCCTGGTTGTGCCTTCATGGTGACCTCATGGGGAAGTGGATGGGGGCGGTTGGATGCAGAGCCGCTGCGGGCTGTCACAGCCTACCGCCGCCCTGGACGCCGGCGCTATTGGACTTTCGTCCAACCCTGCCATTCCTTGGGACTGTGGTCCAATGCCGCCGCACGGGCGGTGCGGCTACCATCGATGGACGGCGCGCCGATGGCCGATACCTGGCACGGCGAGTTTCCCTGGCAGCGGCTGCCACCCTCGCTTGCCGGTGGCACGATGCCGGTGCGCGCCTTCGCACCGAACGGTTATGGCCTGTACCAGAACGCGGGCAACGTCTGGGAATGGACGGCCGACTGGTATCGGGCCCGTCATCCCGCTGTGGCGCACGAGGCCTGCTGCGTGCCGCTCAATCCGCGCGGCGGCGCCCTGGACGGCAGTTACCAGGCGGGCCAGCCCGGTGGCCTTCCCAGGATCGCGCGCAAGACCATCAAGGGCGGTTCGCACCTGTGCGCGCCGAATTATTGCCGGCGCTAGCGGCCGGCGGCGCGTTATCCGCATCCGCTCGACACGGCGACCTGCCACCTGGGCTTTCGCTGCATCCTGAGGGTGTAGTTACTACTCGACGGTATAGCCGCGCCCGCGCATGCAGGCATGCCAGGCGCGGCTGTATTCGTCGAGGGCTCCCTGCTGCGCGCCGGCGTTGGCCGCATTGCGGCCGGCCTGGTTCTGCCGCGCGCGGTGGCCACCGGCGAGGGTGCCGACACCGGCGCCGACGGCCGCGCCTCCGCCGGCATCGCCGCCAATCGCGCCGATGGCCGCGCCGCCCAGCGCCCCGCGCAGGGCGCCGCGCACCCGCTCGCCGCCGCCCACCGCGGGCCCGGTTTCCTGGGGCGGCGGATTGGCCGCCAGCGTGGCCGGATCGACGCCGGTCTGCTTCCTGGCCCAGACCTGGCATTCGCCGTCATCGCGGTCCTGGCGCTCCTGGCCCTGGCCCTGGGAAGGATAGGCGACCGGGCGCTGGGCCTGGGCGGCGCAGAACCAGGCGGCAAGCAGGGCGGCGCAGGTCAGCTGGCGGGCAATGAACATGGCGGCCTCCTATTCGTCGGCGCCGGCGCTGGCGCGCGCCGTCCCGCCGCCACGCATTTCGTCGAGCCGGGTGCGGAAGTTGTCCGCCCAGTAGTCGCTGATCGACTGCAGCTCGGTCCACGTGATCTGTTCGCCCTGCGGCAGGGTCTTGTCGCCGCGCCGGGTAGCGGTGGCGGCGACGACCCGCCGGCCATCCGGCGCCAGCGCTTCCATCTCGGCGGTCATCTCGACCAGCCGCGGCAAGGTGCCGGCCGCCGCGCGCCCGGCGTTGTACAGCGCCTTGATCGGCAGGAAGTCGCTGGCGCCGGTGGGCGGCTTGACGGTCTGCAGATTGGTGATCGCGATGCGCACGCGCAGCACGTCGGGACCAGGTGCGGTCACCACCTGGTAGGTCGGCGCCAGCGCCCGCTGCAGCGCTTGCTGGAAGTCGGCGCTCATGCGCGCGACCGCGTCGGGCGCGGGCGGCGGCTGGCCCGGGGCGGGCGTGGCCAGCACCTGGATCGGATCGAGCAGCAGCTTGGTGTAGCGCGTGTAGTCGACCGAGCGGTCGATGTACAGCTCGACGCCGTCGCGGTCTGGCGCCGGCTTGAGCTGGGAATAGTCGCCCAGGAAGCCCGAGCGCTGGGCCTGGGCGGTACCGACATCGCCGGGTTGTGTGGTCTGGCTCGATTGGCAGCCTGCCAGCACCGTGACCAAAAGCACTGTGCCGATGGAAGTTTTCATATGAAGGATCCCTCAAAAGTCTGATGGCCATCGTCATCTTGGGTGAATCGACGGAACAAGCCTATTGTCCTTTGGTCCTACCGCAAAGCCGATTGACGGCCACGACAGTGCAAAGGACATGAGGACAATGACGGCGAGCACCTGCCTGCGCCTGGCGTTGCTTTTGGCGCTCACCCTGATCTCGGCCTGGCCCGCGGCATCGGCGCAGCCGGGGCCGCGCATCGGCCTCGTGCTGGGCGGGGGCGGGGCGCGCGGCACCGCCCACGTCGGCGTGCTGGAGGTGCTCGACGCCTTGCGGGTGCCGGTCCATTGCGTGGCCGGCACCAGCATGGGCTCCCTCGTCGCGGGGGCCTGGCTCGGCGGGCTCTCGCCACCGCAGATGCTCGAGCGCATGGGCAAGGTCGACTGGCACGACCTGTTCGACGACGACCCGGCCCGCAGCGAAACCAATTACCGCGAGCGACGCTTGGCGCAGAGCTATTATCCGAGCCTGGAAGCCGGCGTCACCCAGGACGGCCTGCGCATGGCGCGCGGCCTGGTCGGTGGGCAAAAAATCAAGCTGTTCTTCAACGCCCTGGTCGGCGCCGACCGTGGCGAGCGCACCATCGAGAGCCTGCCGCTGCCCCTGTCGATCGTGGCCACCGACATCGGCACCGGCGAGCGGGTGGTGTTCCGCAGCGGCGAGCTGGCGGCAGCCATGCGCGCCAGCATGAGCGTGCCGGCGGTGCTGGCCCCGGTGCCCTACAAGGGACACTACCTGGTCGACGGCGGCCTGGTCGACAACCTGCCGGTGCGCGAGGCGCGCGAGCGCTGCCAGGCCGACGTCATCATCGCGGTCGATGTCGGCTCGCCGCTGCTGAAGCCGCAGCAGGTCGAGTCGCTGACCAGTGTGTCCCTTCAAATGATCAATATCCTCACGGAGCAGAACGCGCAGGCTTCGCGCGCCTCGCTGGGGCCTGGCGACATCTACATCCAGCCCGACCTGAAGGGCATCACGGCAGCCGATTTCGGCAAGTTCCGCGAGGGTGCGGCGCGGGGCAAGACGGCGGCCGAGGCGGTGGCGCCGCAGTTGGCGCGCCTCGCGCTGCCGGCCGCCGACTATGCGGCGTGGAATGCCCGCCTGCGCAGCCCGCCGCAGCCGGCGGAACCCATCGACGGCGTCGAGATCGCCGGGCTGCATCATGTGAACCCGGTGCTGGTGCGTGAACACCTCGATATCGTGCCCGGCCAGCCGCTCGACACCATTCGCCTCGAGGATGGCCTGGCCCATGTGTATGGCGAAGGCGACTTCGAGAGCGTCGACTATGCGCTGCTGGGCACCCGCGCGCGGCGCATCCTGCAGGTCACGCCCACCGAGAAGAGCTGGGGGCCCGATTACTTGCGCTTCGGCGTTGACCTGCAGGCCTCGAACAAGGAGAACGATTTCGCGCTGCGCATGGCCTATCACCGAAAATGGCTCAACCCGCTCGGTGGCGAATGGCTGTCCGGCGTCCAGATCGGCGAACGCGCCACGCTGTTCACCCAGTTCTACCAGCCGCTCGAGGCGCGCCAGCGCTTCTTCGTCCAGCCGGCGCTTGCCGTGGCACGCGACCGGCTCAATGTGTACCAGGGCGACAGCCGCATCGCCGAATACCGCTTGCGCAACCGCGGCGCCAGCCTTGGACTCGGCATGAATGCCGGCACCGTCGGCCAGTTGCGCCTGGAACGGACGGTGCGCAAATACGACGCCACGGTCGAGACCGGGCCGGCGACCTTGCCGACCGGCGAGTCGACCCTGCGTGGCTGGCAAGTCGTGGCGGACTTCGACCAGCTCGACCGTGCCTTCTTTCCCAGCCGCGGCTGGTCGGCGCGCGCCGCCTGGTTTCGGCATGACCACGGCGACTACAGCCGCCTGGCGACCGAGCTGCGCGCGGCGCGCGGTTGGGGCGATTACGTGCTCAACGGCCGGCTGCTCTACACCGGCTCGACGGACGGGCGGCTGCCGCTGGCCGAGGCCGGGGCGCTCGGCGGCTTCCTGAACCTGTCCGGCTATGTGCGCAATCAGATCCTGGCCGACGATGTGCGCATTGCCATCCTGCGTGGGGAAAAGATCATCGGCCGCATGCCGCTGGGGCTGAGCGGCGATCTGCGCATCGGCATGTCGCTCGAGGCGGGCAGTGCGCGCAATCGCTACACTGAGACAGGACTCGACGGCTGGCAGGCCGCAGCCTCGATCTACCTGGGCGGCATGACGCCGCTGGGCCCGCTGTACTTCGGCGCCGGGCTGGCGCAGGGCGGGCGTTCTTCGCTGTACCTGTTCATCGGGCTGCCTTAGTGCAGGTATGCCAAGTCGCCGCATTCCTTCTCCATCACAAGGCCTGACTATCGGAGGCTGGCATGAGTATCGGTTTCACGAGCAAGACGGCAGCGGCGCTGGGAGCGATTACGCCTGGCAGTTGTTGGTGAGCGCCAGCTATGCCTGGCGGCCGGACCGCTCGATCAAGCTCGGCTACCGCCAGCTCAAGACCAAGTACAGTGGCGAGCGCATCGAACTCGACACGACGATGCAGGGCCTGTATATCGGTGTCGGCTTCCGCTTTTGACGGGCGATTTCTGCAGGCGAAGTGCAGTCAAGACCAGGGCGCGCGGAAAGACAGATGCTGTGCGACCGCGTTACTCAAGATTGGTTTCGCAGGAGGCCGGCTTAGCGCACCCGATGTTTGTGACATATCAAATATGCCATCTGTCCTCCCGTGCGTGCGTGGACGCGCATCTAGAATCGTCTGCACCGCGCTCGATGCGCAGATGGTGATTGACGGCGGAAGACGCAGGCGCCGCGCGAGGGCGCCGGCGGTTTCCGGTGCAGGCTTGCAGCGGGAGTTGCCTATGCATACGATCGAACCCCTGACCTATCTTGTCGATGGCAATGCCGGCGCGCTGAATGACATGGCGTGCCTGCTGCAGGCCGTGGGCCTGCGCGTCGCGGCCTTTGACCGCACCGACGGTTTCCTGCGGGCCCACGATCCCGCGATGCCCGGCTGCGCCGTGATCGATGTCCGCATGCCGGACCTGGACGGCCTGGCGCTGCTGCGCGAACTGCAGCAGGGCGGCGCCGAGCGCGCCATCGTGTTCGTCGCCGGCGGCGGCGACGTCGAACTGGGCGTGCGGGCCATGAAGGCCGGGGCCGACGACTTCCTGCTCAAGCCGCTCGAGGCGGACAGTTTCGTGGCCGCCGTCCGGCATGCGCTGGCGCGCGACGCCCACGAGCGCGCGGTGCGGCGCGAGCTGCAGCGCATCCGCGCCCACCTCGACACGCTGACCCGGCGCGAGCAGCAGGTATTGCGCCATGTGGTCTCGGGCCGCCTGAACAAGCAGATCGCCTTCGACCTGGGCATCGCCGAAAAAACGATCAAGGTGCACCGCGCCCGGGTGATGGAAAAGATGGGCGCGACATCGCTGGCCCAGCTGGTGCGCGAGACCCTGGAACTCGAGGCGGGCGCGGTGTTCGCCGGCGACGGCGTCGACAAGGACGGTGGCTGAGGGCGGCCGCGTTCGGCCACCAGCCCCAGTCGCCGGCATCGCCCTTTGGTCCAATAGGCACTTGCCATCGGCCAGAGCACGATGGCGATCCGCAGGCGCGCGCCGTACGTGCGCCCGGCACGATGGGGGAGAACGTCATGTTGAACAAACTACTGGCCGAGTTCATCGGCACATTCTGGCTGGTGCTGGGCGGCTGCGGCAGCGCCGTGCTGGCCGCCACCTTTCCCGAGGTCGGCATCGGCCTGACCGGTGTTTCCCTGGCCTTCGGCCTGACCGTGCTGTCGGCGGCCTATGCGCTCGGCCCGATCTCGGGCGGCCATTTCAATCCCGCCGTGTCGGTGGGCCTGTGGGCCGGCGGGCGCTTTCCGGCGCGCCACCTGGCGCCCTATGTCGTGGTGCAGGTGTCCGGCGCCGTGCTGGCGGCGGCCCTGATCTATGTGATCGCGAGCGGCAAGGCCGGCTTCGACGTCCAGGCCGGTTTCGCGGCGAATGGCTACGGCGCGCATTCTCCGGGCGGCTATTCGCTCGAGGCCGCCTTCGTGTGCGAGCTGGTGATGAGCTTCATGTTCGTGCTGGTGGTGCTGGGCGCGACCCACACGCGGGCGCCGGTCGGCTTCGCCGGCATCGCGATCGGCCTGGCCCTGGCCCTGGTGCACCTGATTAGCATCCCGGTGACGAACACCTCGGTCAACCCGGCGCGCAGCACCGGCCCGGCGCTGTTCGTCGGCGGCTGGGCGATGGCCCAGCTATGGCTGTTCTGGCTGGCCCCCCTGCTCGGCGGTGCGCTGGCCGGGGTGTTGTACCGCAAGGTGCTCCAGCGCGAACCGGTCGAGCCGTCGGTCACCGGCCAGCTGGAGCCGGGCCTAGGGTTGGGCGCCCGCACCTGAAGCCACACTGGGGGCTGATATCGGCTTAATGGCGTAGGGGGACTAGCGCAAAAAAATCCTGACATTGACGTAGATTAACCACTACAATCGAAGCGCATCCTGTTATGACGATGCACCGTCAGCGCCCGCCCTTGTGCGGGCGCTTGTTCGTTGTGCCTCGCATGCAGCCGGCATATCCGCTCTGCGGATAGGGCATGTGCGGGTCCGGTTCGAAAGGAAGTGGCGTGCAATCCCACATCAAGTCATCTGTCATGGAAGCGATCGGCAACACTCCGGTGGTCAGGCTCGGCCGCGTGTTTGCGACGGCCAATGTGGTGGCCAAGCTGGAGTTCATGAATCCCGGCGGCAGCATCAAGGACCGCATGGTGCGGGCCATGCTGCGCAAGCTGCCGCCGGATGCCGGACGCTTGGTCGAGGCGTCTTCTGGCAACACGGGCGCGGCCCTGGCCATGGCCAGCGCCGTGCTCGGCCTGGACTGCGAGGTCGCCGTCCCCGTCAGCACCAGCCGTGAAAAGATCAGGCGCATCGAGGCCTATGGCGCCACGGTGCGCGTGTGCGACGGCGAGCGCGGCCCCGACTACCAGGAGACGGCCCTCGACATCGCCCGGCAGGGCGGCGCCCACCACCTCGACCAGTACCGCTCGACCCTCAACAGCCAGGCGCACTACGGCGACACCGCGCCCGAACTGTGGTCGCAAATGGCAGGCCAGATCGACGTCTTCGTGTGCGGCGTCGGTTCGGGAGGGACGATCTCGGGCATCGGGCGCTACCTGAAGGAGCGCGATCCGGCGATCCGCGTGATCGGGGTCGAGCCCCAGGATTCGGCCTACAGGAAGCTGGTGACCGACCTGCCGGCGGGCGGCGAATTCTCCAGCGCGATCGAGGGCGTCGGCAAGGGCTGTCCGTCGCCCGTGTTCGACCCGGCGGTGGTCGACGACGTGGTCCAGGTGCCGGATGAAGAATCGCTGGCGTGGATCCACCGGCTGGCGCGCGAAGAAGGCATCCTGGCCGGCGGCTCGAGCGCCTGCGTGGCGGCGGGCATCGCCCGCCTGCTGCCGACACTGGGCACTGCCCGCATCGTCACGATCTTCCCCGATTCCGGCGCGTTCTACCTCTCGAAGTATTTTTAACGGCCGTCGCGTCCGTCGCGGCCCGCTTCCTGCTCGCCCTCGGCCGGTTCCGGCGCGCGCGCCGTCGGCAAATGCCAGCCGTAGCGGATAGCCGCCAGGCGCAGGCCGAAGCACAGGGCGGCGCCGGCCAGCGCGGTCGGGGTGCTGGGCAGCCCCAGCGCGTCGCCAGCCACGACCACGGTGGCCCCGGCCAGGGCGGCGACGGCGTAGATATCCGACCTGAACACGGCCGGCACGTTCGACAGCAGCACGTCGCGCGCGATGCCGCCGCCGATGCCGGTCAACATGCCGAGCAGCGCCGCCATCACCGGCTCCAGGCCGAACACCAGCGCCTTCTGGGCGCCGGCGACGCAGAACAGGGCCAGGCCGGCGCCGTCGAACACCAGCACCGGGTGGCGCAGGCGGTGCAGGGCGGGCGACCAGAAGAAGATCGCCACTCCGGCCAGCAGCGACACGCCAAGATAGCGCCAGTCGGTGAAGGCGGCCGGCGGCGTGGCCCCGATCAACAGGTCGCGCACGATCCCGCCCGACGTGGCGGCGACGAAGGACAGCACCAGCACGCCGAACAGGTCGAGCTGGCGTCGCAGGCCGGCGGTGGCGCCGCTCAGGGCAAACACGAAGGTGCCGACCAGGTCGAGCGTCAGCACCAGGGTCTTCATGGCGGCGCCCATGTCGAGGGCGGGAACGGGGAACACGGCGTACCTCTGCACTTGTAAGGTGCAATCCGCACCGAGGATGCGGATTCTATAGCACCGCGCCGGTCCTTGCCGAGCTGCACCCGTCCTCAGGTCCCTTCGCTGGCCTGCACGATGGCGCGCGCCACGCCGTCGCCATAGGCCGGATCGCACATCGTACAGTTGGCGATGTGGCGCGCCTTGACCTCGCTTGATGCGCCGGCGATCGCCCGTGCCGTGTTCTGGAACAACGCCTCGCGCTGGGCCGGCGACATCTTCCTGAACAGCAGGGCCGGCTGCGAAAAATAGTCGGCGTCGACCCGGTGGTTCCAGTGGTCGGCGGCGCCTTCGAGCGACAGCGGCGGCTCCCTGAAGTCGGGCTGGTCCTGCCACTCGCCGTGGCGGTTCGGCTCGTACGAAGTGGTGCCGCCGCGGTTGCCGTCGACCCGCATGGCGCCATCGCGGTGGTAGCTGTGCACCGGGCAGCGCGGCGCGTTCACCGGGATCTGGTGGTGGTTCACGCCCAGCCGGTAGCGCAGCGCGTCGCCGTACGAGAACAGGCGCCCCTGCAGCATCTTGTCGGGCGAGAAGCCGATGCCCGGCACGATGTGGGCCGGGTTGAAGCCGGCCTGCTCGACCTCGGCGAAGTTGTTTTCCGGGTTGCGGTTCAGCTCCAGCACGCCGACTTCGATCAGCGGGTAGTCGGCGTGCAGCCAGACCTTGGTCAGGTCGAACGGGTTATAGCGATAGGTGGCCGATTCGTTCTCGGGCATGATCTGCACGTACAGGGTCCAGCGCGGGAAGTCGCCGGCCTCGATGCTGTCGTACAGGTCGCGCAGGTGGCTTTCGCGGTCGCGGCCGATCAGGGCGCCGGCCTCGGCGTCGCTCAGGTTCTCGATGCCCTGCTGCGTCTTGAGGGTGAACTTGACCCAGAAGCGCTCATTGGCGGCGCTGATGAAGCTGAAGGTATGGCTGCCGAAGCCGTGCATGTGGCGAAAGCTCCTGGGGATGCCGCGGTCGCTCATGACGATCGTCACCTGGTGCAGCGCCTCGGGAAGGCTGGACCAGAAGTCCCAGTTGTTGTCGGCGCTGCGCAGCCCGGTGCGCGGATCGCGCTTGATGGCGTGGTTCAGGTCGGGGAACTTGAGCGGGTCGCGCAGGAAGAAAACGGGCGTGTTGTTGCCCACCAGGTCCCAGTTACCCTGTTCGGTATAGAACTTGATCGCTAAACCGCGGATGTCGCGTTCGGCATCGGCGGCGCCGCGCTCGCCGGCCACCGTCGAGAAGCGCAGGAACAGGTCGGTCTTCTTGCCGATCTCGGAGAACATGCGCGCCTTGGTGTAGCGCGTGATGTCGTGGGTCACGGTGAAGGTGCCGTGGGCGCCGCCGCCCTTGGCGTGCATGCGGCGCTCGGGAATCACTTCGCGGTCGAAGTGGGCCAGCTTTTCCAGGAACCACACGTCCTGCAGCAAGGCCGGGCCGCGCGGGCCGGCGGTCATGGTGTTCTGGTTGTCGACCACGGGTGCGCCCGCGGCGGTGGTCAGTTCTTTCATGGCTTCGTCCTCTGGTTTGGGGGGGGACGGTCAGCCGCGCACGAAGGCCAGCAGGTCGGCATTGACCTGGTCCTTGTGGGTATCGGTGAGACCGTGCGGCGCGCCCGGGTACACGATCAGCTGCGCGTGCGGGACCAGGCGTTTGGAGGCGCGCCCGGCCGCGTCGATCGGCACGATCTGGTCGTCGTCGCCGTGGACGATCAGGGTCGGGATCGTGAATTTCTTCAGGTCTTCGGTGAAATCGGTCTCCGAGAATGCCTTGATCGAGTCATAGGTGTTCTTGTGGCCGCCCAGCATGCCCTGCAGCCACCACGACTGGATCAGCCCTTGAGAGACCTTGGCGCCGGGCCGGTTGAAGCCATAGAACGGACCGCTCGGGACGTCCAGGTAGAACTGGGAACGGTCGGCCAGCTGGGCGGCGCGCAGGCCGTCGAACACCTCGAGCGGCAGGCCGCCGGGATTCGCCTCGGTCTTGAGCATCAGCGGCGGCACCGCCGAGATCAGGCCGGCCTTGGCGATCCGCGCGGTGCCGTGGCGGCCGATATAGCGCGCCACTTCGCCGCCGCCCGTCGAAAAACCGAACAGCACCGCGTCCTTGACGTCCAGGTGGGCGAGCAGCTCGGCCAGGTCGTCGGCGTAATGGTCCATGTCGTTGCCATCCCATGGCTGGCTCGAGCGGCCGTGGCCGCGGCGGTCGTGGGCGATGCAGCGGTAGCCCTGGTCGGCGAAGAAGATCATCTGCGATTCCCAGCTGTCCGAGTTCAAGGGCCACCCGTGGCAGAACACGATGGGCTGGCCGCTGCCCCAGTCCTTGTAATAGAGTTCGACGCCTTCCTTGGTGGTGTAGATGGTCATGCGGGTTTCTCCCTGGAGTGGATGTGGTTGACAGAAATGGTTGGCGCCGGCCGATGGTGCATGCGCCGTCCAGCGTGAGTAGACTCGAATTCACAGCCGGCCGACACCTGTCAGAAGGAATAGCCATGGACCACACGATCGGTATCGCTGGCCTTCCTGTACATCTCGGCTGAGCTGTTGTGTATTTACTTCTTGTCATGAGGCCGGCAACCATTTAAGGTAGCGGTATCGACGCGCAATACCGTGCGCCATGCCGTGTGTTGGACCGATCGCATGCATACCGATACCTCTATCGCGCCGCCACCACCACCACCGCCGTCCGCCGGCGTGCAGCACGCCAGGCTGGCGTGGGGCGGCCCCGCTTACACCTTTGGCTTTTTTTCGCTGTACCCGGCGCGCAAGCTGCTGGTGCGCGGCGAGACGCCGGTGCCGCTCGGCGGGCGCGCCTTCGACCTGCTGGTCGCGCTCATCGCGCGCGCCGGCGAGGTGGTCAGCCACCACGAACTGGTCGCGGCCGTGTGGCCCCATTCGGTGGTCGAGGAGAACGGCTTGCGGGTGCATATGTCGGCGCTGCGCAAGGCGCTCGGCGAGAATCCGTCCGAGCAGTACATCCTGACCGTGCCTGGACGCGGCTACCGCTTCGTCAAGACCGTGGCGGCCGCCCCGCTGGCGCCGCTGCGTGGCCCGCGTCCGGGGCGTCTGGTCGGGCGCGCGGCCCTGCTGGCGCAGCTCGACGGCAGCCTGGCGCCGGGCCGGGTGACGACCCTGGTCGGCGCCGGCGGCAGCGGCAAGACGGCGCTCGCGCTGGCCCATGCGGCCGCGAACGCGCGCCACTATCCCGATGGCTGTCGCGTGGTCGACTGGGCCGCCGCCGGCGATCCGGTGGCCATGGACCGTAGCGCCCTGCGCGAACGCCAGGCCCTGCTGGTGCTCGATAACTGCGACGCGGCGCTGCCGGCGGCGGCGGCCCTGGCCGCGGGCCTGGCTGGCGCCGGCGCGCGGCTCACGGTCCTGGCCACCAGCCGCGCGCCGCTCGGGCTCGCCGGCGAGCGGGTGGTCGGGGTGCCGACGCTCGACGTGCCCGCGCCGGGCGCCGCGCTCGATTGCAGGCAGGCGCTGGCGCTGTCCGCGATCGCGCTGTTCGTCGAACGCGCCGAAGCCAACGGCAGCCGCTTCGCGCTGACCCCGGCCAACCTGGCGTGTGTGGCCGAACTGTGCCGCCAGCTGGATGGCCTGCCGCTGGCGCTCGAGCTGGCCGCCGCGCGGGTCGAGGCGCTGGGCGTCGAAGGGCTGGCGGCGCGCCTGGACGACATCTTTCTTTTGTTGACGCGCAGCCGGCGCCTGGCGGACCCGCGCCATGCCTCGCTCAAGGCCATGTTCGACGCCGGCCATCGCCTGCTGGACGAGGCCGAGCGCACGCTGCTGCGCCGGCTGGCGGTGTTCGCGGGTCCCTTCGCGCCCGGGACGGCGCTGCGGGTATGCGCATTCGGTGGGCTCGGACCGGGCGAGGCGGCGCGGGCCTTGCCGTCGCTCGCCGCCTGCTCATGGCTGGTTGCTGAAGGCAGCGCCCACGCGCCACGCTACCGTCTGCTGAACACGACCCGCCGCTATGCGTCAGCGCAGCTGGCCGCCAGCGGCGAGGCGTGGATCGTGGCGCAGCGCCTGGCGCATACCGGTCCCGAAGAACACGGGCAGGCACAGGACGCAGTGTGGGGCGCGGTGTGGGAATAAGGCAGGAACCGCAGGGCGAGCAGCCCGTCTACGTCTTCGGCGCCTTCCGCCTGCTGCGCCAGGCGCGCCAGCTGTTCCTGGGACCGACCCCGGTGCGGCTGGGCGGGCGCGCGCTCGAACTACTGCTGGTGCTGGTCGAGCGGGCCGGCGAAGTGGTCAGCCGCGCCGAACTCGAACGCACGATCTGGCCCGGCAGCGTGGTCGAGGACAGCTGCCTGCGGGTGCACATCGGGGCGCTGCGCAAGGCGCTGGGCGACGGCCCCGGCGCCTCGCGCTACATCGCCAATGTGCCCGGGCGCGGCTACAGCTTCGTGGCGCCGGTGGTCACGCTCGGCCTCGATGCCGATGCCGATGCCAATCCGGCGCCGCCCGCCGGCGCGCGTTCCTTGCCGCTGCGTATGACCAGCGTGCTGGGGCGCGAGGACGTGATGGAGCAATTGCGGGCGCTGCTGCCGCGCTGCCGCCTCGTCACCATCGTGGGCCATGGCGGCATCGGCAAGACCACGCTGGCGCTGTGCCTGGCCGCCGAGCTGCAGGACGGCTATGCCGACGGCGCCTGCTTCGTCGACCTGGCCCTCCTGAGCGGCGCGATCCAGATCCCCGATGCGCTGGCCGCCAGCCTGGGCCTGGAGCCGGACGGAGAAGGCGTGCGCGCACTGCTGGAGCGCTGGCTGGCGCCGCGCCGGATGTTGATCGTGCTGGACAACTGCGAGCACCTGATCGAGGCCGCGACCGCCGTCGCCGAATGCCTGCTGCGGCTGGCCCCCGGAATCGACGTCGTCGCCACCAGCCGCGAGCCGCTGGACGCCGACGGCGAGTGGGTGCTGCGACTGGGACCGCTCGCCTGTCCGCCCGACGATCCCGCCCTGAGCCTCGAACAGGCGCTGCGCTATCCGGCCCTGCAATTGCTCGCCAACCGGGCCGAAGCCGGCATGGACGCGTTCCGGCTCGGCCAGGCCGAGCTGCCGGCCGCCGTCAGGCTGTGCCGCCGGCTGGACGGGGTGCCGCTGGCGATCGAGTTCGCCGCCGCCCAGGTCTGCCTGCTGGGCGTGCACGGGGTGGTGGAGCAGCTGGGGGACCGCCTGCGCCTGCTCGGCAGCGGGCGCCGCACCGTGCTGCCGCGCCATCGCACCCTGCGCGCGCTGCTCGATTGGAGCTATGAACTGCTCTCGCCGGACGAGCAGCGGGTGCTGCGCGGCTGCGCGGTGTTCGCCGGCCCGTTCTCGCTGGAGGCGGCGCTGGCGGTGGTGGGACCCGGCGCCGCCGGCGCGATGGGCAGCATGGTTGGATGCCTTCTGGACCTGGTGTCCAAATCGCTGGTCGCGGCCGACACCGGGGGACCGGACGCCCGCTTCGTGCTGCTCGGGATCACCCGCGCTTATGCGATCGAGCGCCTGGCCGAGGATCCCGGGCGCATGTCGCTGGCGGCCCGCCACGCGCGGCACACCCTGGGCCTGCTGGACGAGTGCGAGCGCGCCTGGGACACGCTCGACCATGGCGCCTGGCTGGCGTGCGCCAGCCACGTGGCAGGAGATCTGCGCGCCGCACTGGACTGGGCGTTCGGTCCCGGCGGCGAGCGCGCGCTGGGCGTGCGCCTGGTGGCCGCGCCCGCTGTACTGGGCGCGGGCCTGTTTGGCGAGCGCGAACTGGAGCGCCACGTGCGCGCGGCGCTGGAGGCGATCGGCGCCGGGGCCGCGGCCGAGCCGCTCGATGAGGCGCGCCTGCACGCCGCCATTGCCCGCGGCCCGCTCAGGGACTCAAACTCGGACTCGGACTCGGAGCCGTACCTGCGCGCGATCCGCCAGGCCGAGGCCGGCGGACAGCCGGAAGCCCTGGCCGAAGCTCTATACGTAAGCGCCATGCGCTGCCTCGGCGCCGGCCTGTATCGCAGCGCCCACGAACACGCGCTGCGCATGGCGCGGGTGGCGGCGCAGGCCGGGCTGGCGCGCACGCTGGCGGTGGCGCGGAGCCTGCCGGCCTTGAGCCTGCACGCGCTGGGCGAGCATGAAGAGGCGCTGCGCCTGGCGCGGCAGCGGCCGGCGGCGGTGGGTGCGCGCGCGCCGCTGCGCCTGGCCGGGCCGGTCGGCGCCGATCTCGCCCGCGCGGTGCTGGCCGTGCGCACGCGCTGGCTGCTGGGTGAGGGGCGTGCGGCGGCGGCGCAGGCGCGCGAGCTGCTCGCGCAGGCGGCCCGCGACGGCGCGCCGGCCTCGCTGGCCTGGGCGCTGGCGCTGGGGGCCTTGCCGGTGGCCTTGTGGCGCGGCGACGACGACTGGGCGCGCGAACTGGCCGGCTTGCTCGAAGAACATGCCGAGCGCCATGCGCTGGCCTACTGGAGCGGCTGGGCGCGGCTGGCGCGCCAGGTGCTGGCGGCCCGCGCCAGCCGCCTGGAGACGCCGCCCGGGGGCGCCTGGGGGCTGGACGCGGTCCAGGGCGACCACCTGGCGACCTGGCTCGGCGCGGCCACCGGGGCGGGGGTGGACGCGGCCGCGCAGCGCTGCGTCGGAGGCCAGGTCGGGTGGTGTGCCGCCGAGGTCTGGCGCGCGGGCGGCGAACGCTTGCTGGCCGGACCGGGCGCGCAGGGGGCGGCCGAGGCGCTGTTCGAACGGGGCCTGGCCGCTGCGCGGGCCCAGGGTGCGCTGGCCTGGGAGCTGCGCTGCGCGATCAGCATGGGCCGCCTGTGGCGTGACGCCGGCGACGGCGCGCGTGCGCGGGCGCTGCTGCAACCGCTGGTGCTGGCCCTGGGCGACGGCCATGACGGCGTCGACCGGCGCACCGCCTTGCTGCTGTTGCAAGACTTATAGCGCATCCTGATTTCACACTTTTTCACATCGGCCGCTTGATCCAAGTCATATGATCGTAATCATAAGATTGACGGGGAGGTGGCTGATGGACATGGAAGGCGAGCTGCTGTTCGGCCCCTTTGTGCTGTCGCTCGACCGGCGCGAGCTGCGCCTGGACGGGCGCGCGCTGCCCCTCGGCGCCCGTGCGCTGGAGCTGCTGGCGCTGCTGGCCTGGCGCGCCGGCGAGGTGGTAGGCAAGGAAGAGATCGTCGCCCGCCTGGCGCCTGGCGCCGACATCGAGCAGGGCCGGCTGCGCGCCCACGTCGCCGCCCTGCGCCGCGCGCTCAGGGATGGCGAGGATGGCGGCCGCTACATCGTCAACGTCCTGGGGCGGGGCTATGTGTTCGTCGCCGCCGTGCGCCGGGCCAGGCCGGCCGTCGTGCCGAGCGTAGCGGATCTGCCGGACGGCGCCGCGCCGCTGCTGGGCCGCGAGGAGACGGTTGCGTCACTGGCCCGCCTGATCGGCGAGCGGCGCCTGGTGTCGGTTGTCGGCGCCGGCGGCCTGGGCAAGAGCGCGCTGGCGCTGGCGGTGGCGCGCCGAGTGGCGCCGCGGTTCGACGGCCGCGTGGCCTACCTCGACCTGGCGCCGCTGGCCGACGGCGCCCTGCTCACGGATGCGATCGCAGGCGCGGCGGGGCTGGCGGTGGGCGGCTCGTTCCCGCGCCTGTGCGCCGCCCTGGCCGAACGGCGCCTGCTGCTGGTGCTGGACAACTGCGGCCACCTGGCCGATCCGACGGCGCTGCTGGCCGAGGCGCTGCTCGAGGCCGCGCCCCAGCTGTCTCTGCTGGCCACCAGCCGGGAGGCGCTGGACCTGCGCGCCGAATGGGTGCACCGGCTGGCGCCCCTGGCCTTGCCGGCGGCGCAGGAACTGTTCGCCTTGCGCTGTGGAACCAGGCCCGATGCCGCCGCTCGGGCGCTGGCGGCGCGACTGTGCCGTCAGCTGGACGGCAACCCCTTGCTGATCGGCCTGGCCGCGGCGCGCGCCAGGACTCGCGGCATCGAGGCGCTGCCCGGCGGGGTCGAGGCGCTCTGCGGCGCGGGCGGAGAGCAGGAAGGACGCCACCGTTCGGCCGACGCCCTGCTGGACTGGAGCTGGCGCCTGCTCGCGCCGCGCGAGCGCGCCGTCCTGCACCGCCTGTCGGTGTTCCCCCGCAGCTTCACCCTCGACGACGCTGCCCGGGTGTGCGCCTGCCCCGAAATCGACGGCGCCGCCGTGAAGTGGTGCCTGTCGGGGCTCGTGGCCCGCTCGCTGGTCGAGGTCGATTATGGGCGGCACGGGGTGCGCTACCGCCTGACGAACGCTACCCGCCACTACGCCGGCGAGGCGGTGGCGCGCCGTGAGGCGTCGGCCCTCATGCCGTCGTGACCTCGTCCGTGGAGCGCATGTCGGCATAGGCGAATCCAAGCGCCGCCATGAAGGCGGCATGGGCGTGCGCCGCCGGCACCCTGAGCCCGCCGAATTCCAGGTCGCGCGAGGCGCAGGCGTCGTGCACCACCGTGACCTTGAAGCCGAAGTCGTTGGCGGCGCGGCTGCAGGCGTCGACGCACATATGGCTCATGGCGCCGCAGATCACGACTTCGTCGACCTGGTGGCCGCGCAGGATGTACAGCAGGGCGGTGTCGCGGAACGAGTTGATGTGGTGCTTGAGCAGCACCGGCTCGCCCTCGATCGGCGCGGCCGACGGGTGGATCGCGGCGCCTTCGGAGCCGGGCGCGAAGAACGGCGCGCTGGCGGCGTCGGGGAACTCGTGGCGGATGTGGACGATCGGCGTGCCGCTGGCCCGGTAGTGGCGCAGCAGCCGGCCGACGTTGGCGCTGGCGGCGTCCATGTTCGCCAGCTCCCAGCGGCCGTTTGGAAAATAGTCGTTCTGGACGTCGATGACGATCAGTGCCTGCTTGCTCATGGTGGCTCCTCGTGGTGGTTGTGGTGATGGTGGTGGTGGGTGCGATTGGTTGACCTTGCCCGTCAGCGTCAGTTTCCCCGAAGCGACCTTGAACACGTCGGCCACGCACAGCAGCGGGCTGTGGACGCTGGCATTGACCCGCAGCGCCGCCGTGACGCCGTCGAAGCTCGCCGCCTCGACCACGCCGATGTCGTCGAACGGCACCTTGACCTCGAGCGAGTCGGCCTTGAATACCGGGTGCCAGCCGGGGCTGTCGAGCAGGATCGGAAACCCCAGCCAGGTCTTGGGCAGGCGCGGTTTGGCGCCCTGGGGGATGTCGACGACCTTCAATGCATCCTTGCCGCAGGCGTCATCCTTCGTGAGCACCACCCAGTGCGAGTGCCACAGGTTGCCGTCGTTGCCGACGTCGCCGTCTCCGTTCTCGTCGTACAGCGGGGTGTCGTCGAAGTCGGGGTGGGAGGTGACGGCGAAGGCCAGGATCCCGGCCTTGCTCTCGAACCCGACCGCATAGGGGTCGATGGTCGTCGGCCAGACGTAGGAAAACACGGCGCTGCCGCCCAGCTTGCCGTTCTTGGTCGGATAGGTCTTGCCGGCCTTGCCGGACACCGCGATGTGGAAGGTGGCGACATTGCCCTCGGTGGTAATTTTTGTGTGGACGATGTCGTAGTCGGCCTTCACGCCCTTGGCGGCAGGAGTCTGGATGCCCCCTGTATGCGCCTTGCCGCCCTGGTGGGCGGTGGCCGTGGAAGCGGCGCCGCAGGCGGCGAGGGCAAGGGCGGCGGCGAGGATGGTGCGCATGGCGGTCATGGAGGCTCCGTGGCGGTGGTGGCATTGGCGGCGGTCTGATGCCGCAACTGTCATCGAGCTTAGTCGGCCCATGGGGCGCCGGTTGTAAAGACGTGTGATGAGATGTGCCGCGCGGACATGGGCGCAACCAATGGGAGAGATGGACGGCTTGCGCCGGATCGAACGCACGCCATTTCACAAGGATTTACTGCGGCGGCCCGCGGTCTGACCTTAGTATCGGAGCATCGCCGGAGCTTTCGTGCATCCGGCATCGACTCGGGAGAGCGTCATGAAGGTCAGGGATTCCGTCGTACTCATCAGCGGGGCGAACCGGGGGCTGGGCCGCGCCTGGGCCCGGCTCCTGCTCGAAGCCGGGGCGCGCAAGGTGTATGCCGGCGCCCGCGATCCGCGCAGCATCGACCTGCCGGACGTCATTCCCGTCGAGCTCGACATCACCGACCCGGAGCAGGTGCGGCGCGCGGCCGCCGAATGCGGCGACGTGACGTTGCTGGTCAACAATGCCGGCATCGTGCGCGGCGGCCATGTGTTCGACGACGAGGCCGTCGACCGCGCGCGGCAGGAGCTCGACACCAACCTGTTCGGCACCCTCGCCATGTGCCGCGCCTTCGCGCCCATCCTTGTCGCCAACGGCGGCGGCGCCATCGTCAATGTGTTGTCGGTGCTGAGCTGGATCAGCATCCCGGGCGGCGCCACCTACGCCATGTCGAAGGCGGCCACCTGGTCGATGACCAATGGCGTGCGCATCGCCCTCAGGCCGCAGGGCACGCAAGTGGTCGGCTTGCATGTGGCCTTCATGGATACCGACATGACCTCCGGCATCGACGCACCGAAGGCATCGCCCCAGGACGTCGTGGCCCAGGCCATTGCCGCCATCGAGGCGGGACAAGAAGAAGTGCTGGCCGATGCGCTCACGCGCGAGGTCAAGCGCGGCCTGTCGCTCGAGCGCGGCGTCTACCTGGATGCGGCCAGCTGAATACATTGACACAACACGGGCGCCATCGGGCGGCCGCATCGAATGGGAACTGACCGATGAGCATCTCAAGAAGCGGGGCGAAGCAGCGCGGGAAGGAGCCTCGACGGCAAACAAGCGGCGATCCGCAGGCGTCTCCGGACCCGCACCAGGAAGCAGCGCTCGACGAAGCGCTTGCCGAATCCTTCCCGGCCAGCGACCCCGTGGCGGTCTCGATCAGCACGGTCGCTCCGGGGGAGAAGCCGCGTCTTGCACGATCCTCCGAACCGCCATCCTGAGCCTCAAGCGTGCGCCTTTTCTGCACGGCTGACTCTACACTTGGTACTCGTTATCGGAACACATACGGTCACTTTGCACATGATTTGCTGCATGCGTTTGCAGGCAGGCGACCGCCACCCGAGAAGGAGTTTCTACCGTGTCGACCACCATCACCATCAACGGAAACACCGTCGCGCTGCCGAGCGATCCGCGCGTTTCCCTGCTCGATTTCCTGCGCGAGCACCTGGGTCTCTGCGGCACCAAGAAGGGCTGCGACCAGGGCGCCTGCGGCGCCTGCACCGTGCTGCTCGACGGCGAGCAACGCATCCTGTCCTGCCTGGCCCTGGCCGTGCAATACCAGGGCCGCGCGATCACCTCGGTCGAGGGCCTGGCCACCGACGGCCAGCTGCATGCGCTCCAGCAATCCTTCATCGAGCATGACGGCTTCCAGTGCGGCTATTGCACGCCAGGTCAGATCTGCTCGGCGCTGGGCATGGAAGCCGAGCTGCGGCGCGGCGTGCCGAGCTACGTGACCGAAGACATCGGCGCCGGGACCGTCGCGTTCAGCGAGGACGAGGTGCGCGAGCGCATGAGCGGCAACCTGTGCCGTTGCGGCGCCTACAACGGCATCGTGGCGGCAGTCACCGAACATCATGTGCGGCTGCACGGCAAGGCTGCGTCCGGGGAGGCCTCATGAATCCGTTCACGTTCGCCCGCGCCCTGGATGCGCAGGACGCCGTACGCCAGGGCGCGGCGGCGGGCAGCCGCTATCTCGGCGGCGGCACCAACCTGGTCGACCTGATGCGCGAGACCATCGAGCGGCCGGCGCAGCTGGTCGACGTCAGCGGCCTGTCGCAACAGATCGAAGAGCGTCCCGACGGCAGCCTGCTGGTCGGCGCCGCCGTCAGGAACACGGCGCTGGCCGAGCACCGCGCGGTGCGCGAACGCTTTCCGCTGCTGTCACGCGCCATCGCTTCCGGCGCCTCGGGCCAGATCCGCAATATGGCCACCGTGGCCGGCAATGTCCTGCAGCGTACCCGCTGCACCTATTTCTACGACCGCGACGGCGCCCACTGCAACAAGCGCAATCCGGGCGAAGGCTGCGACGCGCTCCAGGGCGTGCACCGCATGCACGCGGTGCTGGGCGCCTCGAGCGCCTGCATCGCCACCCATCCGTCCGATATGTGCGTGGCGCTGGCCGCGCTCGACGCCGTGGTCCACCTGCAGCGCGTGGGCGGCACGCGCCAGGTGCCGTTCACCGGTTTCCACCTGCTGCCTGAGGATCGCCCGGAGCGCGAGACCGTCCTCCACCCCGGCGAGCTGATCACGGCGATCGAGATCCCGGCGCTGGCCTTCGGCGCCAACTCCACCTATCGCAAGGTGCGTGACCGCGCCAGCTATGCCTTCGCGCTGGTGTCGGTGGCAGCTGCGCTCGACGTCCGGGACGGGGTGGTCAGCGAGGTGCGGCTGGCGCTGGGCGGCGTGGCGCACAAGCCGTGGCGCGCGTCGACGCTGGAGCAGATGCTGCGCGGCCAGCCGGCCGATGCGGCCCATTTCGAGGCCGCGGCGCGCGCCGAGATGGCCGACGCGAAGCCCTTGCGCGACAACGCGTTCAAGATCCCGCTGGCGCAGCGCACGATGGTGGCGGTGCTCGACCGCCTGGCCACCGTGCATTCCTGAGGAGACGGACCATGAAGATCGTGCAGAACATCCAGAAGGCCGGCCAGGCGATCATGCAGAAGGCGGTGGCGCTCGCGCCCGACCGCTACGTCACGGGTGGCAAGCCCGACCCGCTGACGTCCAGCGACGATCCGCTGATCGGTGCGCCGGTATCGCGCCTGGACGGCCCCGTCAAGGTAAGGGGCGAAGCAAGATATGCCGCCGAGTTCGCGCTGGACGGCATGGTGTATGGCGCCCTCGTATACAGCACGGTGGCGAAGGGACGCATCGCCGCCCTCGACGTCGCGAAGGCCGAGGCGGCGCCCGGCGTCGTGTTGGTGATGAGCCACCTGAATGCGCCGAAGATGCAGCCACCGCCACTCCTGATGCGCGAGCCGCTGGGCGGCAGCGGGGACGCGCTGCCGGTGTTCCAGGACGACCGCGTGCACTGGAACGGCCAGCCGGTGGCGGTGGTGCTGGCGGAGACCCGCGAGCAGGCCGAGCACGCCGCGTCCCTGGTGCGCGTGCGCTACGACGTCGAGGACGGGGTGACCAGCATGGATGCCGCGCGCGCGGCCGGCGTGAAAGTGGCCGAATTCATGGGCGCGCCGCTGCAGGACATCATCGGCGACGCCGAGGCCGCGCTGGCGTCCGCGCCGCAGCGGGTCGACGCGGTCTACCGCACCCCGCGCCAGAACCATCATGCGATCGAGCTGCACGCGGTGACGGTGGCCTGGGAGGGCGAGGTCCTGCGGGTCCACGACTCGACCCAGGGCGTCGTCAACGCCGCCTTCACGCTGGCCCAGGTGTTCGGCATCGCGCAGGAACAGGTGCGGGTGACGTCGCCCTTCGTCGGCGGCGGTTTTGGGGGCAAGCTGGTGTGGCGCCACCACTTGCTGGCCGCCGCCGCGTCCAAAGTGTCCGGCAGGCCGGTGCGCATCATGCTGTCGCGCGAAGGCGTGTGCCGCGCCGTCGGCGGGCGCACGGTGACCGAGCAGCGGGTGGCCATCGGCGCCGACCGCGACGGCCGTTTCGTGTCCCTGATCCACACCGGCGTGGCCGTGATGACCGAATACAATGCGATGCCCGAGCCGTATATCCACAATGCGCGGGTGCTGTATGCGGCCCCCGCCATGAAGCTCGAGGTGCAGGCGGTGACCATGAATATGGTCGCCAACGTCCCGATGCGCGCGCCGGGAGAATCGGTCGGCTCGTTCGCCCTCGAAAGCGCGGTCGACGAGCTGGCCGAGCAGCTGGGCCTCGACCCGATCGTGCTGCGCCGGCGCAACGAACCGGTGCAGGATCCGACCGCAGGCACGCCGTTCTCGTCGCGCCACCTGATCGAAGCCTATCGCGCCGGCGCCCAGGCCTTCGGCTGGCAGGAGCGGCACGCCAGGCCACGCATGCGCCAGGAAGGCGAATGGCTGGTCGGCCTGGGTTGCGCCAGCGCGGTGTTCCCCTATTATCGGATGGAAGGCGGGGAGGCCCGCATTGTCCTCTCGCGCGACGGCCACGCGCGGGTGTCGGTCGGCGTGCACGAGATGGGGATGGGCACGGCCACCGCCCAGACCCAGCTGTGCGCGGTGCGCCTTGGTTTACCGATGGACAAGGTGAGTTTCGACTATGGCGACTCGGCGTTGCCGGGCGCGGTGCTGGCGGGCGGCTCGCAGCAGACGGCCGTGGTCGCGGCGGCGGTCAAGGCCGCGCACGCGGCGCTGTGCGCCGAGCTGCTCAAGCTGGCCGGACGCGAATCGCCGCTGGCGGGCTTGAAGCCTGAACAAGTGCGGTCCCGCGACGGCGGCCTGTGCAAGGTCGACGATGCCGGCCGCTGGGAGAGCTACGCCGACATCCTGGCCCGGGCCGGCCGCGACGAAGTGGATGTGACGGCCAAGGCGCCGCCGTCGCAAGAGAGCGAGCACTGGTCGATGCATTCCTACGGCGCGATCTTCTGCGAGGCGCGGGTCAATGTCGTCACCGGCGAGCCGCGCGTCACGCGCCTGCTGGGCTCCTTCGATTGCGGCCGCATCCTCAACGCCAAGACCGCCGCCAGCCAGTTCCGCGGCGGGATGATCATGGGCCTGGGCGCGGCGCTGATGGAAGAGACGCATTTCGACGAGCGCAACGGGCGTGTCGTGAACGCCAGCCTGTCGGAATACCACGTCCCGGCCCACCTGGACGTGCCGGAGGTCGAGGTGATGTGGCTCGACATACCCGATCCGCACGCGCCGGCCGGCATGCGCGGGGTGGGCGAGATCGGCATCGTCGGCACGATGGCGGCGATCGCCAACGCCATCTATAACGCGTGCGGCAAGCGGGTCAGGGAGTTGCCGATCACGCTGGATAAACTGATGTGATCCGGCGGCGAGGGCGCCCCGGCGGCTGCCGGGGCGCCCAAGCGCTTATTTCGAGATGCGCAGGATGGCCGAGGCCAGGCGCGAGAAGCAGGGCGTCAGGTCGGCGTCGGAGGCGGCGTAGCAGTACATGCCGACCGGCTGGTTGGCGTTCTGGCAGCGCTTCGGTGCATCGACGGAGTTGGCCATGCATTTCAGGATGGTTTCGCCGTTGCTGGTCGTATCGCTGGTTTCAATATCTTTCAGTCCGGACCCGAACCCAAGCGTAAAGACGACAATGCCTTCGCTACGCGCCTTGGCAGCTGCGGCTTCGGCAAGATTGCGCGATGCGCGCAGGATGTTACGTTCGTAAAGGGCCGGCGTGCTGATGTCGGCGGTAACCTGGCGTGGCCCGTCTGTCACGACGGGAAACTCGCGTACCGAACTGCTGCGCGCGTTGTACCACTCGGGCAGACGGCGCACCGTCGGAACCGGTTCGTTACGCCGGGTGGAAAAGTTATAGGCCATGCGCCAGGTCTTGCAGCCCTCACTGACATACCGCTTCTCGCTCGATCCCAGCTCGGCCAGACCGGCTTGATTGAGCACGCGGTCGATCGAGCCCGCGGTCTTGCAATCGCCCGGATTGTTGAACTCGGGGAGGGCTCCGAAGGCCGTCGGTGCGCCGTCTGAGAAGAACACGATCACCCGCATCGTCGAGCGGTTACCGGCAGGAACCAGGTTGAGCTGGCGGCGTGCTTCCCACATGCCTTCAAAGGACGCCGTGCCGCCGTCGAACACATAGCCGTTGATTGCATTGTTCATCGTGGTGCGGTTGAATCCGCGTGCCGAGGGGTTGATCGGACTGTCAGCCTCCACCCCGGTAGCGAAGTGGAGGAGCGCCACCCGGTCCTGGGTCACATTGAATTTGCTGAGGAAGCTCTTCGAGGATGCCTTCACTGTCGCTGCTGAATCCTCCAGCGAGCCAGAGGTATCGATCACCAGCGCCATGTCCAGGTCGTTGCGGATGGTCTGCGCGGCCGCCACCGGCGTCAGCGATTCGAAGCCCATCACCTGCATGATCGACACCGGCATCTTCGCCTCCGCCTCGACGTCGATGATCGCCTGGCCACCCTTGAACGTCACGTTCGTGCTCAGGATCCGCGGCGCAGAGAGCAGGTAATTGGTGGGTATATTGGCCGCGAAGAAATCCGCCGCCGCGGTGCGCGCGCTGGCGATCTGAGCGGTCTGGGTATCGCCGGTGGTGACGGCGCGGGCGCCGGCGAGAGCGGCCGAGTCGACCGCCGCATTCAGGCGCGCCTTGAGGAGGTAAGCCAGGCCGGCGTCGATCGTCAGGCCCACCACGCCGAGGAGGACGAGCATGGCGATGGCCACCATGATGGCGACAGCGCCGCGCTGCCGGTGAAGAGTCGGACGCATATCAGAATACACTCATGGAATACAGGTCGGGCCCGAAGGCGGGCAGGGCATCCTTGCGGAATGAAAACGCGCTGACCAGCATATCGAACTTATAGAAGGTCTCAACCACATAGACGATCTCGCCATTGTCTAGCTTGTTGGTCAGCACGGCGACGGCGGGCCGCGACGTACTACTGATGCTGGAGCACTTGCCGGCGCTGTTCCACGAGCCGCAGGCATGGACCCGGCTGGTTGGCTGGTAAGTGCTCCTGCGGGCGCCGAGGTTGCGCGCGGCATCGTCCCAGCGGTACTGGTCCAGCACGACGCTGCGCGTTCCTCCGGTGCCAGTCACGCCCATCACGCGCGTGATGTACATCATGCCTTGCTGATTGACGTTCAGCGGCGGTGCACTCGCCATCACGGCATAGATGACATCCTGGCTCTCGTCATCGAGGTCGGCGCCGCCGCGCGCGACCAGGTTGGCCCCCTCGCGCGCGATATTGGTCATGATGATGTTCGCCTGCAAGGCGCGGGCGCCGTCGATGGCGCACAGCGCCAGGATCACCAGCATGGGCAGCAGCAGGGCGAGTTCGACTGCCGCAACGCCGCGCTCGGATTTGCGGATTTTCGGTACAGTCATGACGGATTTGCGCGTTCTAAATTGCATCAGGTAAAGAGAATCAGGGGAATATTTCGTTGCGCATGGTCGCCGCGACCGTGAAGCGGTAGGTGCCGTTGGTGAAGAAGCTCGACAGGATCGGTGTCGTCACCGGCCAGCTGCAGTCGAGCTGGATCACGAGGATGTCCCCGGGTGCGCCGAACATGCCTTTGCTGTACGTTGCATATTTGGTGCCATTGACCGAGACCTGGGGCGAAGTGCGCGCGAACATCCCGATCGAGTTGTCGCGGATCCTCGCGATGACGACCGCGGGATCGGCGGTCTGTCCGGTGACGGCGTAGCGGCCGCCTTCACGTACCGCATACTGCATGGTCAGGGTGGCGAAGAACATCATGCTGAACTCGATGATCGCGACCAGCACCAGCAGGAAAACCGGGGCGATGATCGCCATCTCGACGATCGTGGCGCCGGTTTGACGTCGGGGAAGGGAATACATCGTTGTCCAGAAAATTTTACGGAAAGTAATACTTGGCATGCGGTAAGCTTCGGGAATTCTACAGGGCAAAATTCATTTCCCGCATCGCTTTTAGAAAGGATTCAACGCCGCTGTCGGCGCCACACAACATGAATTGGCTAGCTAGCATCGTCCCTTCCTTCCTTCGTTCACCGGTTCGCGCGCGCGCGGGCCAGTCCAGCGCCGAACAGCGCGTGGCCGCCGCCGACGCCGAGGTGTGGATGGTGTTCGGCATGCGCGTGCTGCTGGCCGTGTCGGCGCTGCTCACCCTGTTCATCGGGCCGGGCAGCGTGACGGTCTCGGGCGAATGGACCACGGTCGTGCTCGCGGCCTATGTCCTGCACAGCCTGACCCTGCTGGTGATCGCCGGCTACCGCGCCGGCTTTTCGCACGGTCCGCTGGTGTACTGGATCGACATCGCCTGGTATGGCCTGATCGTCTGGGCCAGCGGCGGCAGCTCCAGCCCTTTCTTCTCGTTCTTCTTCTTCGCCATCCTGGCGGCATCTTTCCGTCATGGCTTCGACGTCGGCGCCAAGCTCACCCTCGGTTCGGTCGGCGTGGTGACGCTGTCGGTGCTGGCGGCGCGGGGCCTGGCGTCGGTTCACATCCTGCTGCTGCGCGCGACCTTCGTGCTGGCGCTCGGCTATATGATCGCGTTCTGGGGCGGCCTGGCGGTCGACCAGCGCCGCCGCCTGGCGCTGCTGCGCGACGTCAGCCGCCTGTCCAATCCCCGCTTCGGGGTGCAGCACACGCTGGACTCGCTGATGGAGAAGATCCTGCGCTTCTACGGCGCCGACAGCTGCGTGCTGCTGATGCAGGACAGCCATGAGCGCTGGGTCATGAGCACCGCCCACCATCCGAAAAGCGGGCGCGCGATCAGCCGCAGCAGGCCGGATGCGGCCGATATCGAGCCGCTGCTCGGGCTCGAGGATGGCGCCACCCTGTACCAGGCGCCGCCGCGCCACTTCGGCCTGTTCGTGCTGGGGCGCGCCACGGCATTGCAGCAGGGTAAGAGCGCACGCGACTGGCTCAAGGCCGATTCCGACGCCTGCGGCCACGTCGCCGACCTGCTCGACGCCAGCGGCTATATCAGCACCTCGCTGCCCCTGCGCAAGGGCAGGGGCCGCATCATCGTCACCGGCTCCCGGCTCAAGCGCAGCGACGCCAGTTTCCTGAAACATATCGTGCAACAGGCGTTCCCGGTCATCGAAACCATCGACCTGCTCGACCGCCTGGCGTCCGAAGCGGCGTTCCGCGAGCGCCAGACCATTGCCCGCGATTTGCACGACAGCACAATCCAGCCGTATATCGGGCTGCGCCACGCGGTGGCCGCGATCCGCAACCAGGCCGGCGACGACAGTCCGGTCACGCCCGAGCTGGACCGCCTGATGGCGATGTGCTCGGGCGTGATCGGCGATATGCGCGATTTCGCCCAGCGTTTTCGCAGCGGGCGCCAGGAAGAGCCGGAACTGCTGATCGCGCTGCGGCGCCAGCTGCGCCAGGTCGAGACCTTCTATGGCCTGGATGTGATGCTGGAAATGCATGCCGACAGCGCCATCAACGACCGCATGGCGGCCGAGGTGTTCCAGATCGTCACCGAAGGCATCAGCAATATCTGCAAGCATACGCGGGCGCGCACGGCCGGCGTCGTGGTCGAAGAAGAGGGCGGTACGCTCGCCATCGATATCTTCAACCCGGCGGCCGTGGCCGGACAGGCCGCTGCGCCATTCCTGCCGCGTTCGATCGCGGAGCGCGTCCAGGGGCTGGGCGGCAAGCTGGAAGTCGAGGCCGACGGCCGCCAGACCCTGCTGCGCATCCGCATTCCGATCTGAACACCCCTCGTTTCAAGGAGAAACATGACCATTCGTATCTTGCTGGTCGACGACCATAAAACCATGTTGTGGGGCCTGGAGCGCCTGATCCAGGCCGAGGGCGACGCCTTCCAGCTGGTCGGCAGCGCCAGCGACGGCATCGAGGCCAGGGCCTTGTGCGCCGAGTTCAATCCCGACATCGTGCTGCTGGACCTGGACCTGAAAGGCAGCAGCTCGATCGACTTCCTGCCGGCGCTGGTCCAGAACGGGACCAGCAAGGTGGTCATCCTGAGCGCCAACCGCGACCAGGCGACCCTGGCGGCGGCGGTCAAGGCCGGCGCGCGCGGCGTGGTCAGCAAGGAGGCGCCGACCGACGACGTGCTGGCGGCCGTGCGCAAGGTGCATGGCGGCGAGCTGTGGCTCGACCAGACGCTGATGCAGGTCTTGCTGGGCCAGCTGGTGGCCCCAAGCCCGAAGGCAGATCCCGAGGCACAGCGCATCGCCTCGCTCACGGCGCGCGAACGCGAGGTGATCGGCATGATCGTGCAGGGCAAGGGCGCCTTGAACAAGGACCTGGCCGAGCGCGCCTTCATCTCCGAGCGCACGCTGCGCAACCACCTGACCACGATTTACCAGAAGCTCGACGTGGCGAACCGCCTGGAACTGTACGTCTACGCCACCAAGCACGGTCTGTCCTGATCGTTCCCCCCGCCGGCGCCCGCCCGGGGCGTCGCATTCTCTCGGTAATCCCCCTCCCACACGGCGTCTAGGACATATGTCCTGGGCCGCCACGGCAAGAAGTCCTCCTCAAAAAGGTAGTTTTGACGGATGGCAACAAAACCGCCGATCCGTAAGATTCAACTCATGCGCTGCGTTTCGTTTCATGCGGAACGGCGGCAAGAGGACAGGAGCGAACGTGTACGACAAGGAAGACAATCCGGAGCAGCATTATGAAAGAAGCGAAAGCCCGGCGATGTCGTACCTGGTCCTGAGCGTCCTGCTCGCAGTCGTCTGCTTCATTGCGGCAATGGCCGTGTGGACGAGCGCATAAAGCCCAACTTATTTATATACCTGAAAGGAAATACCATGAACTTCATCGCCAACCTGATCAAAGAAGAAGACGGCGTCACCGCAATCGAGTACGCACTGATCGCCTCGCTGATCGCCGGCGTCATCATCGCCGCAGTCAGCCTGCTGGGTGGCAACATCAGCGCCCTGTTCACCACCCTGGCGGACCGCATCAAGGCCAAGACCCCGACCGCCGCTTAATACCTGGCGTTACGGCCGCCCTCGGGTGACCACTGTCCGGCACTGGATTTTCGTGCCGGATTTTTTTTGACCGGAGCCCAACTTGACAACCCTGCCACATCTGCTGCCGCTCTTGATTCTGCTGGCCCTGCTCGGCGCCGCCGTCTGGCACGACGTGCGCGCACGCCGCATCCCGAATGCCGTCGTGTTTCCCGGCATGCTGGCGGCGTGCGCGCTGCACGCGCTGCTGCCGGCGGGGCAGGGCCTGTTCGCTCCGCAGATGGGCGGCCTGGGCCTGCTGCAGTCGCTGGGCGGCTGGGGCCTGGGCCTGGCGCTGCTGCTGCCGATGTATGCGCTGCGCCTGATGGGCGCCGGGGACGTCAAGCTGCTGGCGATGGTGGGCGCCTTTGTCGGCGCCGGCCAGATCCTGACGGTCGGCCTGATCACCCTGGCGGCCGGCGGCGTGCTGGCGCTGGCCTTCGCCGCCTGGCAAGGCCAGCTGCGCCGCCTGGTGGGCAACGCCTGGCATATGGCGATGCACAGCGCCTACTCGGCTCTGGCCGGCAGCATCGCCGCACCAGTGACACCGCCCGAGGCGGCCAGCGGCCGCCTGCCGTACGCGGTGGCGATCGCCGCCGCCACCGTCGGCTGCGTGCTGTGGATCGGCGTGCATGGGGAGTTGCCGCTGTGACCCATGCGCTGCTGGCTCCGGCCAACGCCCGTGCCCCGCGCACGGTGGAAGATACCGGCCTGCCATTCTTGTTTTTGGCCGAACTGATCTCGAAAGTGCTGTTCCAGCGCGGCCAGCTGCGCCTGGCCGAACTGGCCAGCCACCTGAAACTGAACGTCAGCGTCATCGATCCGCTGGTCGCTTTCCTGCGCGCCGAGAAGCTGTGCGAGATCGCGCGGGTGGGAAGCAGCGGCACCGACGCCGACCTGTCGTACATCCTGACCGACGCCGGCCGCGCGCGCGCCGCCAACGCGGTCGCCCGCAATGCCTATGCCGGCCCGGCGCCGGTAACCCTGGCTGCCTATACCGCCCAGGTGCAGGCCCAGAGCGTGGCCGCGATGCAGGTGACGCGCGCCGCCATGGCGGCCGCTTTCCAGGGTGTCGTGGTCAACCCGCTGGTGCTGGACCAGCTGGGCGCGGCGATGAATTCGGGCCGCGCGATCTTCTTGCACGGCCTGGCCGGCAGCGGCAAGACCTATCTGGCCGAGCGCCTGCGCGACCTGCTGGTCGGCACGGTCTCGGTGCCTTACGCCCTGATGGTGGACGGCGAGGTGATTCCCTTCTTCGACGCCCTGCAGCACGTGGCGGCGGACGAAGGCGTGGCCACCGGCCTCGGGCTGGATCGCGGCAGCGCGCCGGACGCGCGCTGGGTGCGCGGCGTGCGCCGCCCGGCGGCACTGGCCGGCGGCGAGCTGACCCTGGACATGCTGGACCTGAGCTTCGACCCGCACACCCGCCTGTACCAGGCGCCGCCGCACCTGAAGTCGAACAACGGCATCTTCATCATCGACGACCTGGGGCGCCAGCGCTGCACCCCGGAAGCCCTGATGAACCGCTGGATCGTGCCGATGGACCGCAGCGTCGATTACCTGACGCTGCACACCGGCCACAGCTTCCAGATTCCGTTCGACGTGATCGTCGTGTTTTCGTCGAACTTCGTGCCGCAGCGCCTGTCGGACGGCGCCTTCCTGCGCCGCCTGGGCTACAAGATCGAAGTGCCGCCGGCGTCGATTGATGAATACGCGACGCTGTTCCGCCAGGCATGCGCCTCGGCCGGCGTGGCGTTCGACGGCGCGGCCTTCGACTACCTGCTGGCGCGCCACTGCGAGCGCATGGTGCCGCTGCTGGCCTGCTACCCGCGCGACCTGGTGCGCCAGTTGCGCGACCTGGCGCGCTACGAAGAGCGCGCCCCTGAACTGAACCGCCAGACCATCGACTGGGCCTGGGACAACTATTTCGCCGCCGGCGCCGCCGGCCGCCCTTTGGAGCTTGAGCGCCGCGAACGCGGCGCCGTGGAGTACAACAATGCGTAAATCTGTAACAAGTTCGCGAGCCTTCCTGATCATCGGCGTGGCCCTGGTGCTGGCGCTGGGCGCGGTCGTGATGGCCGCCAAATGGATGGGCGAGCAAGGCCCGTCCGGCACCCGTGTGGTGGTGGCGGTCGCCAACATCAACCAGGGTTCGCGCCTGGCGCCGACCAGCCTGCAGCTCGCCGACTGGCCGGCCACCTCGGTGCCGCCGGGCGCGATCCTTGACATCAAGGCCCTCGAAGGCCGCATTGCGCGCGCCGAGATCCTGGTCGGCGAGCCGGTGACCGAATCGAAGCTGGCGCCGAAAGGCACCCTTGGTGGCCTGTCGGCCGTGGTCAGCGCCGGCAAGCGCGCCATGACGGTGCGCGTCAACGACGTGGTCGGCGTGGCCGGTTTCGCGCTGCCCGGCAACTACGTCGACATCCTGGTCAACCTGCAGGCTACTGGCAGCGACCTGGCCGCCTCGCCATCGATTTCGAAGATCGTGCTGGAACGGATCCTGGTGCTGGCCGTGGCCCAGGAATCGACGGTCGATGACAGCAAGCCGCGCGTCGTGAACGCAGTCACCCTGGAGCTGACCCCGGACCAGGTGGAAAAACTCGACCTGGCGCGTTCGATCGGCGAGCTGTCGCTGGTGCTGCGCAACCAGGTCGACCCGCAGCCGGCCGCCACCACCGGCGCCACCCGCGAGTCGGTGCTGGGACTGCCCGAGCGCAGCCCGGCGCCGGCGCCTGCGGTCGCCCACGAACCTGCCTATGAACCGGCGCCACGTGCGGCCGCCCCGGTGCGCCAGGGCGCCCCGCGCGGCGACGGCGTGCTCGTGATCCGCGGCCTGGACGCCGCTTCGCAAAGCTTTTGATTGAAGACCCCATCATGAATCCATCGTTCAATAAAACCCTGCTGGCCTCACACCTGACCCTGGCGCTGGCCATGCAGGCCGGCCCGGCATCGGCCGCCGACTGCATCGACTTGCGCAGCGACGCCGCTCCGCGCCTGGAACTGGTGCGCGGCAAGTCGGTCATCAAGCGCTTCTGCACGCCGGCCGCCCAGGTTACGGTGGGCGACCCGCAGGTGGCCAACGTGGTGGTGCCCAATTCCGGCGAAGTGGTGATCGTGGCGCGCAGCGTCGGCACCACCAACCTGATCGTGTCGGGCCGCGACAAGAAGTCGACCGTGGTCGACATCGCCGTCGGCGTCGACACCTCGGTCCTGCGCAGCCAGTTCGACACGCTGTTCCCGCAAGAGAAGGACGTGCGCATCGGCAGCAGCGGCAACGCCCTGATCCTGTCGGGCATGGTGAGCGACGCCGTCGTTGCCAGCCAGCTGGTGGAGCTGGCCACCGCCTTCCAGGCGATCGGATCGTCCGGTGGAGAGTCCAACAGCGGGGCAGGCAGCCCGTCGCCGGCCGGCGTCGGCGCTCCCGCGGCCGCGGGCGCCGGCGGCGCGGCGCCGTCGACTGGCGCCAAGGTGCTCAATATGCTGTCGATCGCCGCCCCGCAGCAGGTCATGCTCGAAGTGAAGATCGCCGAGGTGTCGAAGTCGCTGGTCGACCAGCTGGGCGCCAAGGCCGGCTATGCCAAGACCAATGGCAGCTGGACTTATGGCGTGGTTTCGAGCCTGCTGAGCGGCGGCGCCGGTTCGATCGGCGGCGTCGGCGCCGGCATCAAGGAACTGACGATCGACGGCGAGAAGCGCGACGGCCTGGTCAAGATCCTGGCCGAGCCGAACGTGATGGCCGTGAGCGGCCAGGAGGCGAGCTTCCTCGCCGGCGGCAAGATCTTCATCCCGGTCGCCCAGTCGTCCGGCGGCGGCACGCCGACCATCACGCTCGAAGAGAAGGAATACGGCGTGGCGGTGAAGTTTACCCCGACCGTGCTGGCCGGCGGCCGCATCAACCTGCGCGTGGCGCCGGAAGTGTCGGAGCTGAACCGCGAAGGCATCGGCATCTCGACTGGCGGCAGCAGCAACGCGAGCGCGATCCTGCCGTCGTTCACCACCCGCCGCGCCTCGACCACGGTGCAGCTGCTGGACGGCCAGAGCTTCGCCATCGGTGGCCTGATCCGCAACAACGTGACCAGCAATATCAAGCGTTTCCCCTTCCTGGGCGAAGTGCCGGTGCTGGGCACGCTGTTCCGCAGCAGCGACTTCCAGAACGACCGCACCGAGCTGGTGTTCATCGTGACGCCGCGACTGGCCAGGCCGATGGAAACCGTGCCGGCGCTGCCGACCGATCATTACGTGCAGCCGAGCCGCACCGAGTTCCTGCTCGGCGGCCAGCATGAAGGCCAGCGCGCCAGCGCTACCTCAAAGGAGTAATCATGAAAACCATCCTGTGCGCCAGCCTGCTGGCTTTCCTGGGCATCCTGGCCGGTTGCGCCACCGACGGCCCGGCCACCAATGGCGACAGCGTGCGCGCCATGCTCGCCAGCCAGACGGCGCCGCCGCAGCCGCGCGTGGAGCGGGGCAGCGACGCCCGCGCGGCCGTCGCGGCCTATGCCAATTACCAGAACTCCTATGTGACGCCGACGTCGCAGGGCGACGCCAGCGCGTTTGGCAAATAAGAGAGCAGGGAGAGCCACCATGAAGATCGCAGTCCTTTCGCGCGACGAGCGCCACCTGATCGAGCTGTCGCGCCAGTTGCGCGCCCGGCCGGGCAGCGACGAAGTCGACATGATCGCCGGCACCGCCGCGCGCCTGTCGACGATGGCCGACGAGGCCGTGCCAGACCTCCTGATCGTCGACGCGCCGCGCGCCGACGAGGGTGAGCTCGACCAGCTCGAGCGCCTGGGCCACCTGTTCCCGCGCATGGCCTTCATCGTGTTGTCCGAAGACCTGTCGCAGGACTTCCTGCTGCGCGCGATGCGCGCCGGCGTGCGCGAAGTGCTGGCGGCCAAGCCGCTGCCGGCCGACCTGGTCGCGGCCGTCGACCATGTCGCCGAGAAGCTGGGCAGCCAAGGCGCGGCCCAGGGCCGGGTGCTGGCCTTCATTTCGTGCAAGGGCGGCAGCGGCTCGACCTTCCTCGCCACCAACCTGGCCTACGCCCTGAGCGCAGGCGGCGCCAAGCGCGTGGCGCTGATCGACATGAACCTGCAGTTCGGCGACGCCTCGCTGTTCGTCTCGGACAGCAAGCCGCTGGCCACGCTGTCGGACGTCGCGACGCAGATCCACCGCCTGGACCCGTCCTTCCTGTCCTCAAGCATGGTCAGCGTGACGCCCAACTTCAGCGTGCTGGCGGCGCCGTCCGATCCGGCCCACGCCAGCGACGTCAAGCCCGAACACATCGACGCCATCATCAAGCTGGCGCGCCGCCAGTACGACTTCATCGTGCTCGACGTCGGCCGCAGCCTGGACCCGGTCAGCATCCGCGCGCTGGACCACGCCGACACCATCTACCCGGTGTTGCAGACCACCTTGCCCTATATCCGCGACGGCAAGCGCCTGCTGACGGTGTTCCGCAACCTCGAATACGGCAACGACAAGGTCGAGCTGATCGTCAATCGCCATGACAACAACAGCGACATCCGGCTCAAGGACCTCGAAGAGGCGTTCGACACCACGCACCTGCGCACGATGCCGAACCATTACGACGCGGCGGCCAGGTCGGTCAACCAGGGCGTGCCGGTCACGCGCCTGGCGCCCGACAGCCAGCTGAGCATGGCCCTGATGACGATGGCGCGCGGCCTGACCGGCGAAGCCGCGCCGGTGCAGGGCGCCAGCCTGATGACGCGCTTCTTCAAACGCAGGAAGACCGACGTCTGACCGTCGCCCGAGATAGAGAAAGACCGAGATGAACATGACGCCACCATCCTCCCTGCGCGAACGCCTTGCCAGCATGAGCGGCAGCGCCGGCACCAGCATTGGCGCCGGCGCGATCACGCGCCCGGTCGCCCAGCGCGGCGGCCCGATCGACAACCGTGCCTACCACCAGCTCAAGGCCCGCATCCACGAGGCGCTGCTCGACCGCGTCGACCTGGAGAGCATGCAGCGCCTGAACCAGGACCAGATCCGCCAGGAGCTGCGCCTCTTGGTCGAGCGCCTGCTCGAAGAAGAGATGGTCGTCATCAACGACGCCGAGCGCAAGACGCTGACGCGCGACATCCAGAACGAGATGCTGGGCTTCGGCCCGCTGGAGCCGCTGCTGGCCGATCCGAGCGTGTCGGACATCCTGGTCAATACCCACAAGCAGGTCTATGTGGAGCGCCGCGGCAAGCTGGAGCTGACCGACGTCACCTTCACCGACGACGCCCACCTGATGAAGATCATCGACAAGATCGTCTCGCGCGTGGGCCGCCGCATCGACGAATCGAGCCCGATGGTCGACGCGCGCCTGCCGGACGGCTCGCGCGTGAACGCGATCATCCCGCCGCTGGCGATCGACGGCCCGGTGATGTCGATCCGCCGCTTCTCGGCCGATCCGCTGCGCCTGGCCGACCTGGTCTCCTACGGAAGCATGACGGCCGACATGGCCGAGGTGCTGCAGGGCCTGGGCAAGGCCAAGGTCAATATCCTGATCTCGGGCGGCACCGGCAGCGGCAAGACCACCATGCTCAACGTGATCTCGGGCTTCATCAGCCACAGCGAGCGCGTAGTGACGGTGGAAGACGCGGCCGAGCTGCAGCTGCAGCAGCCGCACGTGGTGCGCCTGGAAACCCGTCCCGCCAATATCGAGGGCAAGGGCGAGGTGAGCCAGCGCGCGCTGGTCAAGAACGCGCTGCGCATGCGCCCCGACCGCATCATCCTGGGCGAGGTGCGCGGCGAAGAGGCGATGGACATGCTGGGCGCCATGAACACGGGCCACGAAGGCTCGATGGCGACCATCCACGCCAACACCCCGCGCGACGCCCTGACGCGCCTGGAAAACATGATCAGCATGGCGGCGCCGAACCTGCCGCCGAAGGCGATGCGCCAGCAGATCGCGTCGGCGGTCGGGGTGGTCGTGCAGGTGTCACGCCTGACCGACGGCAAGCGCAAGGTGCTGTCGATCTCGGAAGTAACGGGCATGGAAGGGGAGGTGATCACGATGCAAGAGATCTTCACCTTCCGCCAGACCGGCGTGGCCGAGGACGGCGCCGTGACCGGACAGTCGAGCGCCACCGGCGTGCGCCCGCATTTCGCCGAGCGCCTGCGCACCTTCGGTGTGAATCTGGCGCCGCACATCTTCGAGCCGCGCGTCTGAGCGCCGAGCGAAAGCCGACATGGACACCACCTTCATCCTGTTCATCCTGATGCTGTTCGCGGCCGTCATGCTCCTGGTCTGGGGTGTGTACGCCGCCTGGCAGGCCAGCCGCGATCCCGAGGCCGAGCGCGTCGCGCGCCGCCTGCGCAGCGTCATCAAGAGCGATACCCGCCAGGAAGACGTCACCATCACCAAGGATCGCCGGCTCTCCGACAATCCCGATCTCGAGCCGCTGCTGCGCCGCCTGCCGCTGGCGCGCCGCCTCGACCGCATGCTGGTGCAGGCCGGCAGCGCCCAGCTGGTGGCCTCGCTGCTGGCGGTGTGCGCGGCCTGCTTCGGCGCCGGCCTGGTCGCCGCGCTGGTGCTGCGCCTGCCGCTGCCCGCTGTGCTGGGTTGCGCGCTGGGCGCGGCCGGCCTGCCGCTACTGCGCCTGGGGCGCGCGCGCGGCCAGCGCATGGTGCGCTTCGAACGCCAGCTGCCCGAGGCGCTGGACATGATGGGCCGCGCGATGCGCGCCGGCCATGCCTTCCCGACGGCGCTCAAGCTGGTGGCCGACGAAGTGGCGGCGCCACTGGGCGAGGAGTTCAAGACGGCGTTCGACGAAGTGAACTTCGGCGTCTCGATGGCCGATGCGCTGAACAACCTGGCGCAGCGCGTGCCGAGCATGGACTTGCAGTACTTCGTGGTGGCGGTGCTGATTCAGCGCGAGAGCGGCGGCAACCTGACCGAGCTGCTGACCTCCATCGCCACCATCGTGCGCGACCGCCAGAAGCTGGCAGGCCAGGTGCGCGTGCTGTCGGCGGAAGGGCGGATCTCGGCCTGGGTGCTGTGCCTGCTGCCGTTCGGCGCCGGCACCATGATGTACGCGGTCAATCCGGAGACGATGGGCGTGCTGGTGAACGATCCGGTGGGACGCCAGCTGACCGGCGCGGCGTTGGGCATGATGGCTTTCGGGGTGCTGGCGATCCGCAAGATCGTCCGCATCCGCATGTAAGAACTTTCAGGATCAACAAGATGACGATGCCTCAAATCGTGATGCTGGCGGCGATGTTCGTGCTGGTGTTCGGGATCGCCGTGGCGGCCATGATGCTGCTGACGCGCGACCCGGTGAAGGCGCGCCTGGTGGCGCTCGATGAACGCGACACGCCTGCCGCCCGCCGCACCGACGGCTGGCGCGAGCGCCTGGCGCGCCTGGCCGAGCCGCTGGCCAAGCTGTCGGTGCCGGCCGAGGGCTGGGAGACCTCGCCGGTGCGCCTGCGTTTCATCAACGCCGGCTGGCGCGCGCCGTCGGTGCCAGGCCTGTTCCACGCCGGGAAGACCGCGCTGACGATCGGCCTGCCGCTGATCGTGTATATCGCGCTGCCGCACCATAACGAGCGCCCGCTGGTGCTGACCTTCCTGTACCTGGTCGGCTCGGCCGCCGTCGGCTACTACGTGCCGGACATCGCCCTCAAGCGCCGCATCGCCAACCGCCAGCGCGAGATCTTCGAGAGCTTCCCGGACGCGCTGGACCTGATGACGGTATGCGTCGAGGCCGGCCTGGCGATGGATGCGGCACTGGCGCGGGTCGGCAACGAGATCGGCCTGAAAAGCCCGGTGCTGGCCGAGGAACTGCAACTGGTGACGCTGGAACTGCGCGCCGGTAGCGGCAAGGAGAAAGCGCTGCGCAACCTGGCGCTGCGCACCGGCGTCGAGGACGTCGACGCGCTGGCCAAGATGCTGATCCAGGCCGAGCGCTTCGGCACCAGCATCGGCACCGCGCTACGCGTGCAATCCGAACAGCTGCGCACGCGGCGCCGCCAGCTGGTCGAGGAGAAGGCGGCCAAGATCGCGACCAAGCTGCTGTTCCCGCTGATCTTCTGCATCTTCCCGGCGCTGCTGGTCGTGCTGCTGGGGCCGGCGGTGTTGCAGATCATGCGTTCGGTGATGACGGTGGGGGTTTGAACGCCAGATAGATGATTTGTGAATGGCAATCATCATGGATTGCAATTTGATTTCTATCTGAGAGGGCGCATACTGGAGTCATACCAGCCCACACACGAAAGAAGATCATGTCCACCCTGTCGCTCCGCCCAAGCCTCGCAGCCCAGCTGTCGGCCTTCGTCGCCACCCTCGCCAATTTCGTCAGTGCGAAAGCGGCGCCGGGCGCCGTCGCCCGCAGCGCCGACGCGGGCGACGTCTGGGCCTTGTACCGCATGACCCGCGGCGCCGATGCCGTCGCTCCGGCCGTTGCTCGCCGCCTGGAAGCGCACGCTCAAGCGAAGTAATCACACTGCGCCAGCTTGACGACGCCCCGCCTCGAACGGGGCGTTTTTCTTACTGGACTTCCGAAGGCTCGTGGAATTCATCCGCGCGCGAGAACAGATCCCAGGCCGCGATGAACAGCGCGGCGATCACCGGCCCGATCACGAAGCCGTTCAGGCCGAACAGCGCCATCCCGCCCAGCGTCGACAGCAGGATCACGTAATCCGGCAGCTTGGTGTCCTTGCCGACCAGGATCGGGCGCAGGATGTTGTCGACCAGGCCGATCACCAGCACGCCGTAGGCGGTCAGCACGACGCCCTGCCAGATGTCGCCGGTGGCCAGGAAGTAGACCGCCACCGGCGCCCACACCAGGGCCGCGCCGACCGCCGGCAGCAGCGACAGGAAGGCCATCACCACGCCCCACAGCAGCGCGCCGCTGACGTCCAGCGCCCAGAAGATCAGTCCACCCAGCGCACCCTGGGCCATCGCCACCAGCACATTGCCCTTGACCGTGGCCCGGATCACCGTGGTGAAGTTCTGGAACAGGCGGCCCTTGTATTCGACCGACAGGGGCACCGCACGCTGGATGCGCGCCGCCAGGATGCGGCCGTCGCGCAGCAGGAAGAACAGCAGGTACAGCATGATGGTCATGCTGACTACGAAGTCGAGCGTGTTGCGGCCGATATTGAGGGCATAGTGCGCCGTGGCCTGGCTGATCTGGGCCGCGCCTTCGGCGATTTTGTCCTGCAGCGAAGCCAGGTTGGTCAGCTCGAAACGCTCGAGCAGCGAAATCGCCCAGTCCGGCAGCGCGCGGATCACGAGGTTGAAGTAGGAGGCGAAATTGACCTCGCCGGCGCTGACGCGGGCGTAGATGACGGTGACCTCATTGATCAGCGACGAGGTGATCAGGGCCAGCGGAAAAAGGACCATCAGGATGATCACCAGCAGCGAAAGCAGGGCGGCGACCGTCGGCCGCCCCTTGGTCACGCGCAGCAGGCGCGATTGCAGCGGTGCGAACAGGATGGCGAACACCACGCCCCAGAACACGGCTCCGGAATAGGGCAGCAGCACCCAGATGAATGCGATCGTCACGATCGCCAGTAACAGGAGGAAGGAGTTCTGCGGCAGCGTGTATTGCTTCATCGGCGGGCTGGAGGTGGTTGATGTTTCCTGATGATAAACCATGCCATCCTCTATACGGCTGCCTTTTGCGTGGCGCGGTACGCCAGCTAACATATGTTTCGACTTTTGGTGAAGTGTCGCTTGTTGACCACAAAGTCAGTTCAATCGTGCGCATTGTTTAAATGGCATCTTGCGATAATGAATGTCGCCGCGTCAAGACATAGTCTGGCGGGCTTTGAATAACATTTTTTATCGGAGAGCTCCATGTCCCGCACCGCGCCGCGCACCACCTTGTCCATCGTCCACACCACACTCGTCACGGCCCTGAAGGGCGCCATCCTGCTGGGCGCGGCAAGCGCCGGCATGGCCCAAGCCCAGCAGTCGCCGGCCCTCGACCGTATGAGCGTTTCGGCCGGCGCCTTCTATGCCGAGCCGAAGATCCACCTGGGCGGCGACACCCGCTACGGCCGCGTCGACACGCCCGACGAAAAAATCGACGACGTCACCCTGCCGCGCGTGAAGGCCGAGATGCTGATCGGCGACAGCCATGGCCTGTCGTTCGATTACTTCCGCTTCGACGAAGACTGGACCGGCACCGCCAGTGGCGACGCTGTCTACGAAGGCCGTCCGGTCAGCGGCACCATCACCGCCGACGCCGACCTGCGCCTGGAAATGGCCCGCTTCGCCTACAAATGGTGGATGGGCAAGGAAAAGAACGCCTTCGGCGTGGGCCTGGGCGCCGCCTACCTGCGCGCGAAGATCTCCGGTTCGGCCGACGCCAACCTCTCCGCCTCGAATCCGGTCGAGAACCGCTCGTGGAGCGGTTCGGCCGAGGGCAGCGACAGCGTCTGGGCGCCGACCGTCGAGCTGGCGTGGCGCCACCAGTTGAACGAGCAATGGCGCTTCTACGCCGAAGCCTCGGGCATCAAGAAGAATGGCGGCACGGTCGAGGGCCATATCTGGAACGGCGCCGTCGGCGTCGAATGGTTCCCGCACAAGAACGTCGGCCTGGTGCTCGACTACAACGTCCAGAAGATCGACCTGCACCGCAATGGCGACCGCACGGCCGACCTCGACCTGAAACTGAAGGGACCGTCGGCCTTCGTCAAGGTTCGCTTCTGATCGACCGGACACGCGCGATTCGATCGAAAAGACACGCTCAATTGCTTCCGGTCATAATACATAGTGCGAAAGCACTAATGTAGCAGAGCGAGGAGAACGATTGAGCGCGGAGCATCTGATCGGCTGTCATGACTGCGGTTGCCTGTACCACCGGGAGCCGCTGAACTCGTGCGAGCGCGCGCGCTGCACGCGCTGCCGCCACGAGCTGTATCGCTGGCATGCCGGCGGACCGCTGCGCCGCGCCGATTCGCTGGTGGCGCTGACCCTCGGCGCCGTGCTGGTCTACCTGCTGGCCCAGAGCTTCCCGATCGTCACGCTCGAACTGGGCGGCATGGCGACCGGCGCGACCCTGCTGCAGGCGGTAGGCGTGCTGTGGAACGCCGGGATGCAGGTGGTCGCGGCCATGGTGCTGTTGTGCGCCGTCGTCTTCCCGGGGCTGGAACTGGGCGCGCTGCTGTACGTTGCCATCGGCCTGCGGCGCGGTCGCCGCGTTCCCGGCTTTCACCTCGTGCTGCGGGTGGTCCAGGGCGCACGCCACTGGGCCATGACCGAGGTGCTGATGATCGGCATCCTGATCACCGTCATCAAGATGACCAGCCTGGCACGGGTCGTGCCCCATCCAGGGCTGTTCGCCTTCGGCGTGCTCACCATTCTGTGCGCGCTCGTGATGCGCTACGAACCCAAGGCGCTGTGGGAGCTGGCCGACCGCCTGGCGCCGCGCCCGCCGCAGGGGGCCGGCGCCTACGCCGTGGCCCATGCGCCTGACACGCTCCTGGCCTGCCGCGCCTGCGGCCTGGTCAACGGCTATCCCTGGCAGCGCGCGAAGGATGGCGCCTGTCACTGCCGCCGCTGCGGCGCGGCGCTGCACCGCCGTATCCCGAACAGCATCGGCTGGACCTGGGTGATGCTGGTCGCGGCCACGCTGCTCTACGTACCAGCCAACCTGCTGCCCGTGATGTACTCGCGCATGATCGGCGGCGGCGCCGAGGGCGACACCATCATGAGCGGGGTGGTGCTGTTCTGGAACACCGGCTCGCCTGGCCTTGCCATCATCATCTTCGTCGCCAGCGTGGTGGTGCCGGTATCGAAGCTGGTGGCGCTGGCCTGGCTCAATGCCACCGCCCAGCTGCGCTCGCGCGCCGCGCCGCTGGCGCGCACCCGCGCCTACCGGGTGGTGGAATTCGTCGGCCGCTGGTCGATGCTCGACATTTTCGTGGTCGCGCTGACCGTGGCCCTGGTGCGCTTCGATGCGCTGGCCACGATCACCGCCGGCCCCGGCGCGATCGCCTTCGGCTGCGTGGTGATCCTGACCATGGTCGCCTCGCACCAGTTCGACCCGCGCCTGATCTGGGACCCTATTGAATCGAATGGAGAACGACATGTCTGAACCGGACGGCGCACGACCGCCGCAGGGACCCGCATCGCCCGACGTCGACCGCCCGAGCCGCTGGCTGCCGTCGCTGATCTGGCTGATCCCGCTGCTGGCGGCCCTCATCGGCGCCTGGCAGGTGGTCCAATGGGTAACCAACAAGGGACCCACGGTGTACGTGTATTTCGCCAGCGGCGAAGGGCTGGAGGCGAACACGACCCGGGTCAAGTACAAGGACGTCGACATCGGCCGTGTGGTGTCGGTGACGCTGGCCGACGATGGCAACCGGGTAGTGGCCAAGATCGAGATGGTCAAGGAGGCCGGCCGCTTCACGGCCAAGGATTCGCGCTTCTGGGTGGTGCGCCCCCAGATCGGCGCCAGCGGCGTGTCGGGACTCGGCACCTTGCTGTCAGGCCCGTACATCGGCGCCGCGCCCGGCGCCTCGGAGGACAGCAGCGATGCCTTCACTGGTCTCGAGACGGCGCCGCCGATTCCGATCGGCCTGAAGGGCCGCGAATACCTGCTGCACGCCGACAGCCTGGGCTCGGTGGCGCCTGGTTCGCCGGTTTACTTCCGGCGCGTGCGCGTGGGCCAGGTGGCCAAGGTCGAACTGGACAAGGCCGGGCAGGGCATCGACATGTCGGTGTTCGTCGAGGAGCCGTATATCGGCTTCGTCGGCACCGACACGCGCTGGTACCACGCCAGCGGCGTCGACCTGCGCCTGGACGCGAGCGGCTTGAAGCTCAACACCCAGTCGCTGGCGGCGCTGGCCACCGGCGGCATCGCCTTCGAATCGACCGACGGCAAGAAGCCGGCCGCGCCGGCCCCGGCAGGCAGCCGCTACCGCCTGGCCGAGGACCGCGCCGCGGCGCTGCGTCCGCCGGACGGCCCGGCCACCAGCGCGGTGCTGTACTTCGACCAGACGCTGCGCGGCCTGGCGCCGGGCGCGCCGGTCGACTTTCGCGGCGTGGCGCTGGGCGAGGTGCGCAGCGTGGGCATCGAATGGGATCGCGAGCGGCGCCGCTTCAATATGCCGGTGACGATCGATATGTACCCGGGCCGCCTGGGCCAGGACTTCATGAACGCCCTGAACCAGGGCCGCGAGGGCAAGGACATGATGGGCATGATGGTGGGGCGCGGCCTGCGTGCGCAGCTGCGCAATGGGAACATCCTCACCGGCCAGCTGTACGTGGCGCTCGACTTCTTCCCCAACGCGGCCAAGGCCGCAGTCGGCCAGCAGGGCGAGCTGGTGGTGCTGCCGACCGTGCCGGGCCAGCTCGACGAGCTGCAAAGCCAGGTGGCGCGCATCGCCAACAAGCTGGACAAGGTGCCGTTCGACGAGATCGGCGCCAACCTGAACCGCACGCTGGCGCAGGCGAATGCGACCCTGTCGCGCCTCGAAGGCGAGGTGCTGCCGGAGATGACGGGCACGCTGACCGCCGCCAAGGGCACGTTCGCGCGCGCCGAGAACCTGCTGGCCCAGGATTCGCCGCTGCAGTCCGACCTGCGCCAGGCGCTGCAGGAAGTGACGGACACGATGGCCAAGCTCAATGCGCTGGCCGACTACCTCGAACGCAATCCGCAGTCGATCATCCGCGGCAAACCCCAGGAGAAGAAGTGATGACGTCGTTTACCAGCCCTTGCCGCCTGATTGGCGCCGCCGTGTCGACGGTCGCCCTGGCCACCCTGGCCGCTTGCAGCAGCACGCCGGTCGACCGCTTCTATACCTTGAGCGGCGGCCCTGCGACGGCCACGCCGCCGGCAGCCAGCGCCGCGCCGCTGTATTTCGAGATGCGGCCGGTGACGGTGCCGGCCCAGCTGCGCCGTCCGCAGATGGTGGTCAGCACCGGCGAAGGCACGATCGACCTCGAAGAACACCACCGCTGGGCCGGGCCGCTGGCCGAGGAGATCGGCAACAGCCTGTCGCTCGGGATCGCGGCCCGGCTGGGCGGGGTGGACGTCTACCGCAGCGCGGCGCCGGACGGGAGCACGCTGTACCGAGTCGGCGCCGACGTCCAGCGCTTCGAATCGAGCCCCGGTAGCCTCGCGCTGCTCGACGTGGTGTGGAGCGTGCGCCGGCTCGAAGGCAGCCAGCCTGGCGGCCAGATGCAGACTTGCCGCAGCGTGTACCAGGAACCGGTGGGGATGGGCCACGATGCCCTGGTGGCGGGCCACCGGGCGGCGCTGGACAAGCTCTCGGCCACGATCGCGCAGGCCGTGCGGGCCCAGGCCGGGGGGCAGGCGCCGGCCTGTCCGGCCGGCTGAACGATCAGGGGATCAGGCGCTCTGCGCGCAGGCGCGCGAACAGGTCGTAGAAGGAATCGTCGGTGGCCTGGTAAGCGGTAAAGCCCAGGCGCCGGCTGTTGGCCATATCGGTCATCACTTCCAGTGGACGGCCCAGGTCGAGGTCGGTATGCCAGGGCGAGGCCAGGCGATCCAGGTCGGCTTCGACCAGGCCGTGGCGCGCGGCGATCTCGCGCCACACCGCGTGGTCGTTCGCCATTGCGGCTTCCAGCGGCTGGATGGTGCCGTTGAAGCCCGCCGCCTCCACGCCGAAGAACGCGGCCAGTTTCGGCCACAGCCAGCTCCAGCGGAACACGTCGCCGTTGACGATATTGAAGGCATCGTTGCGCGCGGCGTCGGTATCGGCGGCCCACACCAGCTGCCTGGCGAGCATGCGCGCGTCGGTGACGTCCGACAGGCCGTTCCACTGCGCGCTTGAACCCGGGAACTGGAACGGACGACCGGTCTCCTTGCAGATGGTCGCGTACACGCCCAGGGTGGTGCCCAGGTTCATCGCATTGCCGACCGCCAGGCCGATGACGGTGTGCGGACGGTGCACGGTCCAGGTGAAGCGGTCGCGCTCGGCCGCGGCATAGACTTCGTCTTCCTGCGCATAATAGAAATTCTCGAGCGGCAGGCGTGGCTGGCTCTCGCGCAGGGGGGTATCGGGCAGGGTGCCCGAACTGGCATAGGCTTCGAACGGCCCAAGATAGTGTTTCAGCCCGGTCACCAGCGCGACGTGGCGTACGCTGTTTTTTGGCGACAGCGCGTCGAGGAGGTTGCGCACCAGCGCGGCATTGACGCGGATGTTCTCGGCTTCGGTGTCCTGGCGCATCCAGGTGGTGATGAAGACGTGGGTCGGCTCGACGTCGGCCAGCGCCGCACCCAGGGCGGCAGGGTCGAGCAGGTCGGCGGCCACGTGGCGTACGGCGGGCAGGTCTTGCGGCGCGCGGCGCGACAGGCCGACCACGTCCCAGCCCCTGTCCAGCAGTTCGCGCGCGACGTGATTGCCGCCGATGCCGGTGACCCCGACGACCAGTGCGGTTCGTTTCATGTGTGTACTCCCGATGTGACAATTGACCCCCATTCTACCGGCTAGGCGAAAATCGGCGCGCAGGCCCAAAAGAAACGGGGCGCCGCATCGCTGCGGCGCCCCGTTCGGGTCAGCGCTTCAGGACATCAGAAGCGGTAACGCAGGGTCAGCGAGGTGTTGCGCGGCGCACCGTAGGTGATCTGGTTGAAGGCCGAGAACATCGCGAAGTGGGTCTCGTCGGTCGCGTTGCTCACGTTGAGCTGGGCCGACAACTGCTTGGTGAAGTCGTAGCGCGCCATGAGGTTGACCAGGGCGAACGAATCCTGCTCGATGCGGCCGTCGATGCCAGAGGCTACGGTGCCGTCGATCGTGTAGGTGCTGCCTTCCCAGTTGACGCCGCCGCCGATGGTGAGCTTGCTCCACGCGCCCGGCAGGCGGTAGGAAGCGAAGGCGCGCAGGGTCTTGCGTGGGTAGATCGAGTTGAAATCGGCGCCGGTTTCGTCCTTGGCGCGGTAGATCGCGTAGCCGATGCTGGCGTTCAGGCCAGAGACGATCTCGCCCGAGACGTCCAGTTCGATGCCCTTGCTGGTGGCGCCGTCCACGGCGCGGTAATAGGCTTCTGGCAGCTGCGGACCGGCGCCGTCACGGTCGACCTCGCCGGCCCTTTGCGCCAGGCCATCCTGCTTGAGGTGGAACACGGACAGCGAGGCGTTCACGCGGCGGTCGAAGAATTCACCCTTGATGCCGGCTTCGCTGGCCTTGCCTTCGATCGGGTCGAGCAGGTTGCCCGCAAAATCCTTGTTGTTCTGCGGCTGGAAGATGCTGGTGTGGCTGGCGTACAGCGAGTAGGTGTCGTTCAGGTCGAACACCAGGCCGGCGTATGGGGTGATCTCGTTGTCGTACTTGAGCAGGTAGGGGACGGCGCCGGCGAGGCCACCGGTCTTCTCGTACTTGGTCACACGGGCGCCGACGATCGCCTTGAGCCGGTCGGTGAGCGAGAAGCGCGCCATGCCGTACAGGCCTTGCTGGGTGACTTCGTTGCCTTCATAGAAGCCCTGCGGGCCCCACACGGGCGTCGGGTAGCTGGCGGGATCCCATTGCGGGAAGCCGGTTACCGAGGGCGCGAAGCCGTCCGCCGTGGTCGGGAAGCTTGCCAGGCGGTTGTTCGACGTGAAATCGGTCTTGGCATGCAGGTAGCCGACGGCGGCCTGGTGCTCGCGGCCGAAGGCCGAGAACGGACCGCTGGCGTGCACGCCGAAGTCCTTCTGCTTGGTTTCGATGACGTACGAACCGGCGAACGCAAAGAGCGAGCCAGTGGCGCGGTCGGGCACGCCCGACAGGTACAGCAGGCGCGAGTCGCCGTCGCGGGTGGCGTCGGTATAGGTGAAACGCAGGTTCCAGCCGTTGGCGAAGCGGTGTTCGTAGTCGGCGAAGAAGTTGTCGTACTGGTTGTCGAAGCCAGCCCACGGGGCGCCGGTCGTCAGCGAGCGATCTTCGGGGATGACCGAGCCGTCGGTAAAGCGGTAGGGCAGGCCGCCCCACATCGGCGCGCGCGGGCTCATCTTCTGGCGGCTGAAGCCGGCCGAGAAGGTGCCGTCACGGCCGATGTCGGCTTCGATGGTGCCGTAGTAGGTACGGTCGCTGTTCTCCATATTCCTGATCCAGCTGTCGGCCTCGCCGTACTCGCCGACGAAGCGGCCGCGCACGCTGCCCGATTCGTTCAGCGGGGTCGAGACGTCGGCCACGATGCGGCGCTTGTCCCAGCGGCCGACGGTGGCTTCGACCGAGCCGGCCAGCTTCTTACTGAAGGCGCGTTTGCGCACCAGGTTCAGCGCAGCCGATGGGGTGCCGGCGCCGGTCATCAGGCCGGTCGCGCCGCGCACCACTTCGACGCGGTCGTACAGGGCCAGGCTGCCCAGCACTTCGCCGGCGCTCCATTGCGCGTCCCAAGTCGTTGGAATGTTGTCGATCTGCAGGTTGGTGACTTCGAAGCCGCGCGCCGTGAAGCTGCCGCGGTGGGTCTCGTACTGGTTGACCGAGACGCCGGTGACGTTGTTGACCACATCGGTGATGGTCGCCAGGTTCTGGTCGTCGATACGCTGCTGGGTGATGACCGAGACCGATTGCGGGGTGTCGCGCAGCGACATGTCGAGCGGGGTCGCGGTGCGGGTGCGGCCGATGGTATACGAGCCGACGTCGTCGGCGAGCTTTTGCGCCTGGACCTGCACTTGCGGCATCGAGGTGGTGCCGGCGGCGGTGTTGCTCTCGGTGGACTGCGCTTGAGCGATGAACGGGAGCGCGAGGCCCACACAGACCGTCAGGGTCTTCAATTTACGGCTTCCGTTGGCGCTGACCTGCTTTTCCATCTTTTTTCCTGTTTTTAACGATGAGTGGGGGGCGGACCAGCGCTCGAGGAGCACACGTCTACCTATAACAAATAAATGCGACTACGAATGATAACGATTCTCATCTATTTATGTCAATGTATGACAGCTGCATTGGCCTATTTAGGTAGGATTGTGCAGCTGGATGGATGGTATTGTCAGCGGACCGGTCTGTATCCGGACGCTGGAAGAGGATAAGCTGACGTCACTTCAGAAACCGAAAGGACAAGCACATGGACAAACCAGAATTCTTCGTGACCCCGGGTTATGGCGAAATGTTTTACAAGAAGCTCGGCTATTCGCAGGCCGTGAAGGTCGGCAACCGGGTCGAGATTTCGGGGCAGGGCGGCTGGACCGATGACCTCCAGTTTCCGGAACGGCTCGAGGACGAGATCGAACTGGCCTTCAAGAACGTCGAACGCGTGCTGGCGGCGGCTGGCGCCACCTGGGAGCACGTGATCCACGTGAACTCTTACCACGTAGGGGGCTTTCCTCCCGAGACCAACGAGACGATGGCAAGGCTGTTCCGCCAGTACATGCCGAATCGGGCGCCGATCTGGACCGAGCTCGGTGTGGCGGAGCTGGGCGCGCCGAATATGCGGATCGAGATCCGGGTGACCGCGATCATCGCGTGATCATCCTGGCGCCAGGGCGGCGCTAGTCACGGAAAGTGTCGATCAGCCAGTCCACGAACACCGTGAGCCGGGCGTTCTGGTGCCGGTTCGGCGGGTACAGGATGTGGAAGGGCATGGCGGGTCGGTTCCAATCCTGGAGGATCGGCACCAGCTCGCCGGCGTCGATCGCAGGCTGCACCATCCGCGTGAAATGCTGGCCGATGCCCATGCCTGCCCGCAGCAATGCCAGCAGGCCGTTGCCGTCGTTGGTGGACAATTGGCTGGCCTCGATGTCCAAGCGGTCGTCGCCGCGCGCGAACACCAGCGGATTCGGCTTTGTTGTGGCTGCAAAGAAATAGCCCAGACGGACGTGATGCTCGAGGTCGGCGGGTGTGCGTGGCGTCCCCGCCCGTGCGAGATAGGTGGGTGACGCGAAGGTACCGTAGCGCAGGTCGAGCAGCTTGCGGCCGACCATCGACATTTCTTGCACTTCGCCGGCGCGGATCACGCAGTCGACGCCTTCGCCGACGATATTCGCGGGACGGTCGCTGACGCCGAGCGCCAGGGTGATGTCCGGGTATTCGCGGTGGAAGGCGGGCAGTGCCGGAATCAGGAGCGAAGTGGCGAACGAGGCTGGGGCATCGATCCGCAGATGGCCGTGCGGCTTGCGTTTCTGGCCGCGCATGGCGTGGTCCATCGCGTCCAGTTCGGTCAGCAGGCGGGTGGCTTGCTGGTAGTACTCTGCGCCCTCGGCCGTCGCCGCCACCGTGCGCGTCGTCCGGTGCATCAGTTTGTTGCCGAGGTGGACCTCGAGATCGCCGATCAGCTTGCTGACCGTGGAGCGTGGTAGGCCCAGCTGGTCCGCGGCGCGGCTGAACGAGCCGGTGTCGATCACGCGGGTGAAGGCGCGCATGGCCAGGAGCTGGTTCATGCGCGGGCAGACGGGATGCGGAAGTTCATGGATCACCATTATCCATGTAACTGGATAATGGCGGCAGTCAAGAGGGGCGCGGCTGGATCAGGCCAATTCCTTCTTGTTCGCCTCAGTGATGGTCCAGTAATAAATCGTCCGGCCATCCACCTCAACGGTCTTCTCCGCCGGCCATTCCGACCCCATGTCGAAGGCATGCGACACTACGCGCGTGCCCACCTTGAGCTGCTTCCACAATTGCGGACGCAGCTTCGCATTAATCGTCGGCAGCAGATACAGGGTCACGACGGTGGCGGTCGAAAAATCGGTCTTGAACAAGTCACCGACACGGAACTGGGCGCGATCGGACACACCCGCCTTCTTGGCGTTTTCCTTGGCCTCCGCGATGCGGGTCGGATCGATGTCGATGCCGGTGCCGCGCGCGCCGCGTTCCTTGGCGGCGGTGACGACGATGCGGCCATCGCCGCAGCCCAGGTCGAACAGGGTGTCGTTCTTGCCGACCTTGGCCAGGTCGAGCATCTTGTCGACCACCTCTTGCGGGGTCGGCACGTAAGGCACGTCGAGGCGCGGCGTGGCGGCGGTGGCGGCAGTGGCCTGGGCCAGCGCGCGGCCGAACGGGAACATCATCAGGCCGGTGGCGGCGACGGTCGACAGCAGCAGGGTACGGCGGCGAGGTTGCGGATTCATCAGCACAGCTCCTTGGTCAGGTTTGGACTTGGGGGTAAAAACGGATGGCATCTACTGGTCGTTCTTCGAGCGTAGCAGCAGCAACAGCACGACGCCGATGGCAAGCACCGCGACGCCGATCCAGGCGGCGTTCAGGCCGCCGAGCTGCTGGCTGTACACATACGACAGGCTCGACCACAACATATAGGCGCAGCTGGCGCAGAACAGCAGCGGCAGCACCGGGTACAGCGGCACCTTGAACGGGCGCGTCACATGCGGCTCGCGCCGGCGCAGCACGAACAGCGAAATGCCGGTGAGCAGGAAGAACAGCCAGAACACGGGCGCCGTGAATTCGACCATGGACTTGAAGCCGCCGCCCAGCGCGGCGCCGGTCGCGACCAAGGCCAGGGCCGCCACGCATTGCACCGTCATGGCGACCGTCGGCGTACCGCGCTCGCTGTCCCACTCGGCCAGGCGACCCAGCTTTTTCCAGTCGAGGCCCATGGCGTAGCTGGTGCGGGCGCCGACGATCATGGTGGCGTTGATCGAGGTGAGGGCCGAGATCGCTACCAGCACCGAGATGATTTTTTCGCCGGCCGGGCCGAAGGCAGCCTTCATGACATCGGCCGCGACCGCCTCGGAGGCGGCCATGCCGTCCATGCCGAGTACCTTCCAGTAGGCCCAGGTCACCATCAGGTAGAGCACGGTGATGATGACGATGCCCATGGTCAGCGCCTTGACCATGTCGCGCGGACCGCCGCGCATCTCGGCGCTGATGTAGGCGGCCTCGTTCCAGCCGCCGTAGGTGAGCAGGACGAAGACCATCGCCATCCCGAGGGCGGCGGTGGTCGCGCCGGATGCGCCGCTGGCGGCCGTCGCCGCAGCGACCGGTGCGGGCGCCGGATCAGTGAACAGCGCCGCGGCGCCGACGATGAGCAGCAGGCCGAGGATTTCCGCAACCGTCAGGAAGGTCTGGGTGCCGGTCCCGGTGCGGATCCCGCGCAGGTTGAGCGCCGACAGGCCGGCGATCACGGCGACGGCGTACGTTGTGCTGCCCCAGCCTTCAGGCAGCATCGTCAGCGGAATCGCCTGCTGCATGTAGTCGCCGAACACGAAGCCGAGCAGCGCGATCGAGCCGGTGGTGATTACCGAGAAGCGCGCCCAACCGAACAGGAAGGCGACCGAGCGGCCGTAGGCGCGGTGCAGGTAGTGGTAGTCGCCGCCGGCATGCGGATACGAGGTGGTCAGTTCGGCGTAGCACAGGGCGCCGATGAGCGAGACCACGCCGCCCATGATCCACAGGGTGAACATGGCCGTGGCGCCGCCGCTCATGCTGGCGACCAGCGACGGGGCCTTGAAGATGCCGGCGCCGATCACGACGCCGACGATGACGGCGACCGCTTCGCGCAGGCCGATGGTGGGACGAGGTCGGGTGTCGCGAGGGGCTGAGATAGTGCGTTGCACTTCTATGGCATCCATGTCGTGATCGGTTGGGCGCGGCGCCGGCCGATGGCCGGGTGGCGCTTGGTTGCACATGGGGAGCCTATAAATACACTAACGCTCACCCGCTTTTCGGTACTGGATGTTATCCAGACCGCAGAGCAGATGGCGCGCGATTGAATTGCTATAAAGATAAATACAGTTTGGTTGCGCGGGGCGCGGAGGAATGTGCAATGCATGGCGCGGCACGACGCCGCGCCCGTGTCCGGGTACTAGTCCGCTGCCGGCGACGCCTTGGCGTCAGCCCCGGCGCTGGCCGCGAGAGCCGGCAGCGATCGTTTGCTTCCATCGTTCGATGCATTCGCCAGCGCGGGCGAGCCGAGCCACTCGAAGATGGCCGGCCAGATCGCGGCGTGTGCGCTGCGGCCGACCAAGACGCCGACGTGCTGCAGGTTGACGCCGACGTCGCCCTGGTATTCGAGCACGTGCTTGCGTTCGCTGCTGGCGGCTTCCTGGAAGGGCAGCACGGCTTCGGGCGGGATCACCTTGCTTCGGAAGTCGACCACGCACAGCAGTGGGGCGCGCAGGTCGCGCGGGCCGATCGTGCGCCCACCGACGTCGAGCCGGCCCTGCATGAAATCGTCGTTGCGGTACAGCGACTCGACGATGTCGGTGAACAGCCTGCCGGGCAGCGGGAATTCGTCATGGGTCCAGCGCTCGACCCGCATATGGGTGGCCAGTGCCTTCGGGTCGAGCAGCGACAGCCAGCGGTCGGCGATGCGCTCCCACTGGAAGGCCTGCGGTTCGGCCATGGCGCTCATCATGTTCAGGTAGACGCCCGGCACGTGGCGGAAGGCGTCGGCGATGCCGCGTGCATGCGGGGTGGCGTTGACCAGCGGCGAGAAGCAGCAGCTGGCCTGTTCGAAGTGCAGCGGCGACTCGAGCAGGACGGTTGCGGCCACGCGCTCGGGATGGCTACAACTGTAGATGGCGGCCAGGATGCCGCCCAGCGAGTGGCCGACGATCGTCAACTGCTCTTGCCCGCTGTCCTCCATGATCGCCTGCTGGCAGGCCGACAGCATGCGGTCGCCATAGTCGTCCAGGCCGACGTCGCCGTCACCGTCGGGCATCGGCAGCCATTCGGCCAGGTAGACCCGATAGCCGCGCTCGCTCCAGCGCTGCACCACGCTGATGTCGGGCGCCAGGTCCCAGATATAGGCCCGCTTGATCGGCGCCGGCACCAGCAGCACCGCCGGGCCGCCGCCAGGGGCGTCCAGATAGCGGTGCAGCTTGAGGCCGGGCTGTTCGAGGATCACGGTCGACGGGGTCTGCTGCGGCCCGTAACCGGCGCGATCCAGCATCTTGCCGCGTGCCTGGCGGCTGCGGTCCATTTGCTTTAGGGCTTGCGTTCCGAGGTCTCCGAAGGCCCCGAGATTGTTCCAGTTGCTGGCGTACATGGATGGCGATCCTGTCGAATTGGCGATCACGCGACTCTACGCCAACTATCGCCGGGCTCCAACCGCGCACGATTCGAATCCCAAGCCTGTTTGCGCTAGGTAAAACTCTGTACGAATAGATATAGCCGGAGCGGAAGGCAGCGGCGTCGGGAAAGCGGCCGGCGACCGGCGCATGAGCTGCTCCTCTGGCATACTCGACTTATCCATATTGAGCGACAAGGCAGGGTATTTACCGATGAAACCAGAGATTCTCGTGTTGGGCGGCGTGTGGTCGCCGGAGGTGCGCGCACAGGTGGAACAAGCGTTCCAGTGCCATTTTGTGCCGGCGATTCCGGCGACCGGAGACCCGGATTTCCAGCACATCGCCGGCGGCATCCGCGCCGTCCTCACCACCGGTACGCTCGGCGTGACGCCGGAGCTGGTGGCCAGCCTGCCGGCGCTCGAGATCGTGTCGGTGCACGGCGTCGGCGTCGATGCGGTGCCGCTGGCGCTGCTGGCGGACAAGGGCATCCACGTCAGCAACACGCCCGACGTGCTGACCGACGACGTGGCCGATTTCGCCGTCACCCTGCTGTTGTCGACCGTGCGCCGCCTGCCGCTACTCGACCGTTACGTGCGCGCCGGCGGGTGGCCGGCCAAGGCGCCATTGACCCAGGCCCGCAGCCTGAAAGGCAAGGTGGCGGGCATCGTCGGCTTCGGCCGCATCGGCCAGGCGGTGGCGCAGCGTTTGCAGGGCTTCGGGATGGAGATCCGTTACCACCAGCGCAGCCCGGGGCCGGCGCCCGAACAGCGCAGCAGTTCGCTGCTGGCGCTGGCCGAGGAAAGCGATATGCTGGTGCTGTGCATGCCGGGCGGCCCGGAGACCCGGCACATGATCGGGCTGGACGTGATCGAGGCGCTGGGCCCGGAAGGCACGCTGGTGAACATCGCGCGCGGTTCGGTGGTGGACGAGACGGCGCTGGTCGCGGCCCTGCGGGATGGCCGGCTCGGCGCGGCCGGGCTCGACGTGTTCGAGGACGAGCCGCACGTGCCGGAGGCGCTGTTCGCGCTCGATAACGTGGTGCTCACGCCCCACGTCGGCAGCTTCACCGTTGAGGCGCGGCGCGCGATGGGGCGGCTGGCGGTGGCAAATCTGCTGGCCCACTTCGATGGCGAGCCGTTGCCGACGCCGGTGGTCTAGCCGGGCTTCAATCCAGATGCGCGTGGTGATCGGCCACGCCCTGCTTCCAGTAGGCCGAGATTCGTGCAGCCTGGCGCGGCAGGCCCTTGTCGATCAGCAGCTGGCGCACCTGGGCCATCAGGGCGGCCTCGCCGCCGCCCCAGGCCAGGCCGGCGCCGCCTGGCATTGGCAGGTCCTTCAGCACCTGCAGCAATTCCTCGTTCGACGCCACCCAGTGGACGTAGGCGTTGGCCTGGGTGGCGAACTCGCGGCGGTCGGCCGCATCGACCAGCAGCACGGCCTGGATCCGGGCCGCGGACGGCAGTTCTTCCAGGCGCCGCGTCACCGCCGGCAGCGCGCTGGCGTCGCCCACCAGCAGGTGCCAGTCCATGACCAGGGGCAGGATCATCGAGCCGCGTGGCCCGCCGATGATGGCTTTCGATCCGACCGTGGCATTGCGCGCCCATTCGGCCGCGCCGCCATGGCCGTGCAGGGCGAACTCGAGGTCGACCTCGCAGGCTTGGCGGTCGAAGCGGCGTGGCGTATAGTCGCGCCGAACCTGCTGGCCGCCCGCGTCGTCGAACATGAACTTGACGTGGTCGTCGAAGGACAGCGACGTGAAATCCGAGAGTGCGGCGCTCTTGAAGGTGATGCTGGCAAAGCCGGGGCTGAGCTGCTCGATGCGCGCAACCTCGACCTCGCGCATCTTGAGGTCGTGGCGAACGCGCTCAATGGAGGGAATATGGGATTCAGACATGCTACACTCCAGCATTAGTTGATAGTGTCCACTATTATGCAAAAAGAAGTTGATAGAGTCAACCAAATCCAGGGCAGCCGTGCGGACGATCCCCTGGAGACGATGCACGCGATCGTGCATCTCTACCGTTCGCGGCAGCTGCGCGGCCTGCGCGGCGGCCCGCACGAGCTGGCGCATATGGAGATGAAGGCGCTGGGGTATTTTGCGCGCCATCCCGGCGCCACACAGAGCGATCTGGTGGCGCATTCGGGAAGGGACAAGGCCCAGGTGGCGCGCCTGATCCGGGCGCTGCGTGAAGCGCAGTTGCTCGAGGCGGCCGCCGACGAGCAGGACCGGCGCAGCACGCGGCTGACGCTCAGCGCGGCCGGGCAGGAGGTGTTCGCGGGACTGCACCGCCAGAGCGGCGCCTTGGGAGCGGTTGCGCTCGCCGGGCTGTCCGACGATGAGCAGTCCCAGCTGACGGTGCTGCTGGCGCGGGTGCGCGCCAATCTGGAAGAAGCGCGGGCGGACTGAACCGCCCGTTCAAACAGGCTTACTCGACCCAGCCGAAGCCGTCGCGCGCCAGCAGCGCGAACGATTCCGCCGGGCCCCACGAGCCGGCCGCATACGCGTGCGGCTTCTCGTTCAGGGTTTCCCAGCCATTGATGATCGGCTCGACCCATTCCCACGCCGCTTCGAGCTCGTCGCGGCGCATGAAGTGGGTCAGGCGGCCGCGCACCACGTCGATCAGCAGGCGTTCATAGGCTTCGGCGCGGCGCTGCTGGAAGGCCGATTGCAGGTCGAGGTTGAGCGCGACCTGCTGCATCAGCATGCCGCTGCCGGGCTGCTTGGCAAAGAGCTGCAGCTTGATCGCTTCTTCGGGCTGCAGCTCGATCACCAGGCGGTTGGCGACGCCGCCGGGGGTTTCCGGGAACAGCGGGAATGGCGGATTGGCGAACTCGATCACGATCTTGGACGAGCGGCGGGCCATGCGCTTGCCGGTGCGCAGGTAGAACGGCACCTTCGACCAGCGCCAGGTATCGATGTGGGCGCGCAGGGCCACGAAGGTCTCGGTATGGCTGCCTGCCGGCACGTTGCTCTCTTCGTGGTAGCCCTTGACTTCCTGGTTGCCGCTCACGCCGCGGCTGTACTGGCCGCGCACCGTGTCGCGCGCGATGTCGGCCAAGGTCATGCGGCGCAGCGAGCGGATCACCTTGAGCTTCTCGTCGCGCACCGCGTCCGGCGACAACGAGGTCGGCGGCTCCATGGCGACGATGCACAGCAGCTGCATCAGGTGGTTCTGCACCATGTCGCGCATCGCGCCGGCGCTGTCGTAGAAGCCGGCGCGGCTGCCCACGCCGACTTCTTCGGCGACCGTGATCTGCACGCTCGCGATGTTCGGCGCGCGCCACAGCGGTTCCAGGATTGAGTTCCCGAAGCGCAGCACCATCAGGTTCTGCACCGTTTCTTTACCCAAGTAGTGGTCGATGCGGTAGATCTGCGATTCGGCGAAGTGCTTGCCGACCGCCTCGTTGATCTCGACCGCCGAAGCCAGGTCACGGCCCAGCGGCTTTTCGAGCACGACGCGCGCATTGGCGTCGACCAGGCCGGTGGCAGCCAGCTTGTCGCAGATGGTGGTGAACAGCGACGGCGCGGTGGCCAGGTAGAACACGCGTTGGGCGCCATCGCGCGAAGCATCGCGCAGGGTGTCGAAGAGCTCGGCGTTCGAGACGTCCAGGCGCACGTAGACCAGCAGGTCGAGAAAGCCCGCCCAGCTCTTCTCGTTGAAGTTGGCGGCGCTGATGAAGGAGCGCGAATGTTCCTCGACGAAGGCCAGATAGGCGGCGCGATCGTAGTCCTGGCGGCCGGTCGACAGGATGCGGGTCGATGGCGGCAGGTTCCCGTGCAGGAAGGCCATGTACAGGGCGGGCAACAGCTTGCGCATGGCGAGGTCGCCCATGCCGCCGAAGATGGTCATGTCGAGGGGAAGGCCGTCATTGTGCTGATTCGCTTGCTCGTTCGAGGTGCTCATGTCTCTTTCGCTGACAGGTTGTATAGATCGCTTGCGCCGTGCGCTCGCCTGAAATGGTCTTTGATTGTAGCTTACATGACCGAATAAAGTCTGGCAAAAGCGGCAAGCTTGCCATTGTCGGCGCACCAGCGAAAGGCCGAGCGAAAAAAAGCCCGCGCAAGCGCGGGCCGCAAAGCCACCAAGAGATCGTGCTTAGAACTTGTAGCGCAGGCCGAACAGGTATTCGCGACCGGTCACGTTGTTCACCACTACGCTGTCGCGCTGGCGGCTGATGAACTGGTCGTTTTCCTCGTTGGTCAGGTTGACGCCTTCGAGCGTGAACTCGAGGTTTTCATTGACCTTGTACGACAGCGACAGGTCGACGTTGAAGGTTTCGTTCTTGCCCTCGACGTCGTTGTTGTTCTGGCCCGGCACGCGGGTCACGAAGCCCGAACGCTTGGCGCCCGAGACGCGTGCGCTGAACTTGCCGTCGTCATAGAAGAAGGTGGCGTTCCACGACTTCGGCGACAGGTTCAAGAGGTCGTCGGTGATGGTGGCGCCGCCGGTCGGCGAGACCAGGTATTCGATCTTCGAGCTCACCTTGGTGTAGTTCAGCAGGGTGCCGAAGTTCTTGCCCCAGCCCGGCAGGAAGGTGAACGGCTGCTGGTAGCTCAGCTCGAAGCCCTTCAGCTTGCCGCCATCGGTATTGACCGGCAGCGTCTGCTGGAACACTTCCTCACCCGTGAAGTTGGCCGGCAGCAGCGACATCGGCAGGCCCGAATCCCGGAACGCCACGTTGGTGCGCAGGCTCTGGATATAGGTGTCGATGTTCTTCTGGAACAGACCCAGGCCGACGAAGGCCTTGTTGGCGAAGTAGTACTCGAAGCTGCTGTCGAAGGTCTTGGCGCGGAACGGTTTCAGGAACGGGTTGCCGGAGTTGATCGACAGGTTGCCGGTGGTGGCGATGCTGCCCCCCGGTGACAGGAAGCCCAGCTGCGGACGGGTCATCACCTTGGCCGCGCCGAAGCGCACGATGAACTCGTCGGTCACGTTGGCGGTCAGGTTGAACGAGGGCAGGGTGTCGGTGTAGTCGTGCTCCACTTTCACCGCGGTGCCGCCGCCGGCCGCCTGGTAGCCGATGGTTTCGAGGTCGGTCTTCACGTAGCGCACACCGATATTGCCGCGTACCGGAATATTCCACAGGTCGTGGCGGAACTCGCCCATCAGGTAGACGCCGTCGCTCTTTTCGGTGACCGAGCGGTTGTTGCCGCGCGCATTGCCGTTCTCGATCGACGACAGGGTGAAGTCGCCCGGGCCGCCGGCAGGACCGCTCTTGATGCAGTTGCAGTAGATGTCGTAGGCGGCGGCAATGGCCGCCAGGTTCGGCATCACCCAGCCGGTGGCGTTCCCGGCCGGCATGCCGAGCTGGCTGCCAAAGCCGGTCATGTTCGAGGTCAGGCCGGTGGCGCCGGCCGGTGGCGCGAAGATCGTGTCGTTCTGGTTCACGCGGCGGAACTCATAGGTCTCCGACGTGTACTTCTTGCTGTTGACGCCGCCCTTGAAGGTCAGGCTGTCGCTCGCTTCCCAGGCCAGGTCGAACTGGGCGACGTTGTTGACGTTGTCGGTGCCCTGCGGACGGATGCGGATCTCGCTGGTAGTGGTGTTCGGCACGGTCGTCGGCTGGGTGCCGCCGGCGACCTGCGGCACGCCGATCAGGCCCAGCGGGCCGCCGTTGACGTCGAACGGATACGTGATCAAAGGACGGCGGCTGTCGCGACGGAAGTCGATGCTGTAGCCATCCACGTTCAGGGCGTCGAGCGTGACCGTGGTCTGGATCGGATTGCGGAACTTGGATTCGGCGCGGCCGTACTTGGCGCTCATGCTCCAGGTGTCGGAGAGCTTGTGTTCCAGGGTCAGCGTCGGCTGGGTGAAGGTGGTCTTCAGTTCGTCGAAGCGCTGCTCGGAACGGATGTCGACGTTGTTGTAGCGGCCGTACAGCAGCGAGCCGTTCGGCGCGTACTGCGCTTCGAGCACGCCGACCTGCGGCTTGCCGCCCTGGCTGGCGCTGCGGCTGAACGACGTCGCCTGCAGGAAGTCTTCCTGGCGGGTCGCATCGAGCTTCGAGTACAGCATGTCGAAGGTCAAGAGGGTGCCGCGTTGCGGACGCCATTGCACCGAGCCGGTCAGGCCCAGGCGGTCCTGGTCGTGGGTCAGGCGGCCGTAGCGCGGCAGGCGTGGATGGAAGTTGTTCGGGTCGCTGGCCGCGTTGTAGGCGGCGATGTTCTCGGGCGTGCCGGGCAGGCGCTCGGCGCCCTGGGCGGCCGGGCCGCAGGTGGTCGCCGTCGAATTGCTCGGATTGGCGACCATCCCTTGCGGCGCGCACCAGCCTCCCGAGGATGGGCCGTTATCCCAGCGCACGGTGCTGAAACCGTCTTCCAGCACGCGGCGTTTCGAATAGGCGCCCGAGAACAGCACGCCGACCTTGCGGTCGAAGAAGGTGTTCGAGATCATGAAGGCGGCGCGCGGATCGGTTTTCTCCGAGCCGTCGTTGTATTTGCCCTTCAAGGCGACAGTGGCGTTGAAGCCGCGCAGGTCGAATGGACGCAGGGTCTGCAGGTCGACGGTGGCGCCGAGCGAGCCTTCGTCGACATCGGCCGAGGAACTCTTGCGCACTGTCAGGGCGCTGAACAACTCGGACGCGAACACATTGAAGTCGAAGCCGCGGCCGCGGTTGGTGCCGCCCGAGCTGTCGGTGCCGCCGGTGGTGGCCAGGCCCTCGATGCCGTTGATCCGCACGCGGGTAAAGTCCTGGCCCAGGCCGCGCACCGTGATGCTGCGGCCTTCACCGGCATCGCGGTCGATCACGACGCCCGGCACGCGCTGCAGCGACTCGGCCAGGTTCGTGTCCGGAAACTTGCCCATGTCTTCCGACTTGATGACGTCGACGATGCCGTTGTCCTGGCGCTTGGCGTTCAGCGCGCTTTCCAGCGAGGCGCGCAGGCCGGTCACGACCACGGTTTGCGCATTGGCCGTTTCGGCGCCAGCTGACGTGGCTGCCACTTCCTGGGCGAAAGCCGGGCCGAGCGAGAGTGCCGATACCGATGCGGTGCCGAGCAGGCACAGGGTAAGTTTGCGCAGGACTGCGCGGTGGGGGTTGTGGTTCATTTTGTCTCCATGCGTTTTTGATCCGGTGGACTATGAACATGTCCGCCGCCGCTACTTTGTGATTATTTGGTCCCCCCGGTGTTAATCCCGGTGGTCAGGCCAGTTGTTGAATTCTATGTCAACTTTTGCGTTTTTGGTCAGACCAATTAAAAAATATTTTTCAACTGGCCTGACCTGTTGCAAGTCAGGTCTTTGTCGACAAGACCTGCTTGTAGCGCTTGCCGCCGATGGTGACGTTGTCGAGCGTGATCTCGGCGGCGTTGTGGATGAACCACGGCTGCTTCGTGTTGGCGGGCGTGCCGAAGTCCGAATCGCTGATGCGGATGCGCGCGATCGGCGGGATCGGCGCGCCAGGCTTGCCGTTGAAGCTCGACGCAACCGGTCCCAGCAGCATGAAGGCCTGGTAGCACGAGAAGCTGCCCTTGCCGGTATCGACATTGCTGGCGCGGACGTTGCGGATATCGATGTCCGACACTTGCGGCGGCCGGATACGCATCGTGTCGTCGCCCGGCACGTAGTCGCAGTCGATGGTGACGATGGCGCCGGCGCTCGAGGCCACCGGCGCCTTGATCTCCGTGGCGCCGGGCAACGGCTTGTACAGCATCGGCTCAACCGAGACGCCATGCGGCAGGGTGACGTCGCGCACGTACAGGTGGCGCAGGAAGCCGCCCCGGTTCATATTCGTCTTGAGCCGGATCGCCGTGTTCAGCGGATCGTCCTTCCAGTGGATATTGCGGAACTCGAGCTTCTCGGCGAACACGTACTCGATCCCGCCGGCCATCTCGCTGCCGAGGGTGACGCCGCCATGGCCACTGTTCATCACGCAGTTCTGGATGACGATATTGCGGGTCGGGCCGTGCTGGGTGTCGAGGTTCTTGCCGGCCTTGATCGCGATGCAGTCGTCGCCGTTGTTGAACAGGCAGTCGTCGACCAGCACGCCGTCGCAGGCTTCAGGATCGAAGCCGTCGCTATTGGGCCCCAGGCTTTCCATGTTCACGCGCCGGATCAACAGGTCGCGGCAGTTCACCGGGTGGTGCAGCCAGAACGGCGCGGCATTGACCTGGTAACCCTGCAGCAGCACTTTATTACAGCCGATCAGCTCGATCATGCACGGGCGCAGGTAGTGTCCATGGCCGAAGACCCGTCTCTCCACTGGCACGCCGGCTTCGGACAGCGCCGGCAGGTAGCGCGAATCGGTCTGCCAGCGATCTCCCTCACCCTGGATGCTGGCCTGGCGCCGCGCATCGATGCCGGGGACGACCTTGTCGAGCGGCGGATTGTTCGGATTGGCGTAAACCTCGGTGCGCTTGCGTACTGGCTTGCCCCGTCCCTTCCAGTCCCACCAGCATTCCGGCCCTTCGGCGAAGCCCGGCTCGAACGGCACGCCGCCCTGGCCATTGAGGATGCTGGTCCAGTCCTCGCCGGTGAGGGCGATATTGGTCTGGTTGATCGCGTACACCATCGGCGAGTAGTTCAGGCAGTCGTTGCCCTGCCAGCGCGACAGCACCAGCTTGCCGTTTTTTCCGCAATCGTGTTCACCGTGGCGCGCGTAGTGGGCCGGATTGGCGGCGAAGTGCACACGCGCGCCGGCTGCCAGGTGCACGTGCACGTTCGAGCGCAGTACGATCGGGCCGGCGCAATACCACTCTCCCTTCGGGATCACGACCCGGCCGCCACCCTTGGCGTGACAGGCCGCGATCGCGGCGGCGATCGCTGGATAGCAGTTCGGGGAGCCCGGCGCCGGTGTGTCGAGGATGCCTTCGACCAGCGATTCGGTCTGGCCCTTCACCTTGACCAGCGTGCATGGCTTGGCGCCGTGGTCGGTGATCGGGAAATCCTCGTCGCGGAAGTTCAGCGGGGTGGCGAATCGGGCCACGATGGCGGCTGCGCGCTGCCACGGATCGGCCGCCTTGGCTGCGGCGGTCGTCAATGCACCCGTGTTGGCCAGCGCGCCGGCCTGGTGCGCCGCAGCGGTCTTGACGCCGCCCAGCATCAGCGAGGCGGCGGGGACGGTGCGCAGCAGGGCGCGGCGTTTTGCGTGAAAAGTCATCGAGATCCTTTACTTCGCAGGCTGGATGGTCACGCGCACCGGGCTGGCGTCGCGCGCGGCGATGTCCTGCGCCTGGCGTTCCCATTGAGCGCGGCTGGTGATCTCGCCAGCGCGGCTCCAGGCGGCGCCGGCGTAGTAGCGCAGTGGCTGGCCCGGCGTGGCTTTCGCGAACACCAGTTCGTTGAGCGAATCCTGGCCGAAGCCCTCGGCGGTCGGCAGTACGATCGCGGTGCCGAAGGCGTCATTGCTCTTCTGCTCGACCCATTGCAGCAAGACCTTGCCGTCGCGGCCGACCGTGATCTTCGGATCCTGGCCCTTGTCGCCCGGCGTCTTGTTCAGGCCCACGGCCACCGTCAGCGGCGCAGCATCGCTGGTAGTGAAGGTGCTGTCGATGCGGTCCAGCCAGTGGCCTGCGTCGACCGTGAAGCGCTTGACTTCGCTGACCTGGCGGCCGCCCGCATCCCATGGCGCATAGTGCAGCTCGAATACGGCGCGGATGGGGCCATTCGCCAGGATCTTGTAGCTGGCGTAGTTCACGCCCGTGTACAGCGTCTTGCCATCCCAGATGCCGGTGCCGCCAGCCCCGCGCGACTTGCCGACGTTGTACATGTCCATGCCTTCACCCTGGTCCTTGTGGTAATGGTCATGGCCCTTGTTGTACCAGCGGTCGACGATCGGGTAGTCCACCCGCTTGAACCAGATATCCAGGCCGCTCGTCACCAGCACTTCCTTGACCACACCGGCGGGCGCCGGCGCCGCCAGTGCCGGGCCATAGGTGCGGTGCGCGACCTTGTCGTTCTCCCAGGCGAAATCGTCCAGGCGTTCCGGCACCTGGCGCGCGAACGCCTTGATCGGGAAGGGCGGAGCCACACCAATGATGCGCTCGACGGTGAAGCTGGCGCTCTTTTCGCCAGCGCCGAAGCTGTGCTGGAACAGCAGTTCGCCGTAGGCGACGCCTTCGTTGTTCGGATCCTTGGCCTGCGGGGCGACGTTGGTCACCTGGTGCGGCAACACGCGGCCACCCGCGTCCTTGACCGCGATCTTCTGCACCATCGCGCCCGGCATGGCGGCATTGACCTCTTTCCACGGGATCGCAATGGTCTCCGATGGCCGCGCGATCGTCAGGTCGTGCTGCACGGTGACCGCGAATTTGTCCTGGGCCTGCGCCTGTGCCTGCGCGAGCGCCGTCCCCAGCATGGCTGCTAGTACGAGTCGTTTCATCTTGTCTCCCGATTAGTGGTGTTCGCGGTAGTCGGTCTGCCCGCCCTTGGGCATGTAGTGGTAGGTGCGCACCTTATGCTGCACCTCGAAGGCGGGATTCTTCACCAGGCGGATGATCTCGGCGCCGGCCATCAGCATCGGACCGTAGCCGTGCAGGGCATCGACGCTGGTCGGGCGGTGGTAGTAATAGACCATGTCGCTCGCGAGCGTCGTGCCCACGCAGGTGCCTTCCACCTGGCCCAGCGAATTGATGCGGGTCGACAGTGCGCTCCAGCCGGCCTGGGCAATCGAACCATAGGTGGTCGGGCTGACCCAGCCTTCATTCACGGCGTGTGCGAACACATAGGTGAACATGGCGCTGGCCGAGGTCTCCAGATAAGAGTCGTTGCGGTCCAGCATCTGGTGCCACATGCCGCTGCCGCTCTGCAGTTCAGCGATGCCCCTCAAGGAAGCGCGCAACTGGGCCAGTACCTTCGGATAGCCCGGATGATCTTTCGGCAGCACGTCGAGCAGGTCGGACATCGCCAGCACCGCCCAGCCGTTGGCGCGCGCCCAGTAGAAGCGCGGCGCGTCCTGGTGGTTGGCGTGCCAGCCGTGGGTGTACAGGCCCAGCTGGGGGTTGAACATGCGGCTCGACATGCCCAGCACGTTGTTGACGGCGTCGTCGAAGTGCTCGCGCTTGCCCGTCAGGCGGCCCATCTCGGCCAGCGCCGGGATGCTCATATACATATCGTCGGCCCACAGCGAGACTTCCTGCGGACGCTTGCGCGCCATGGTGCCGTCCTCCAGGCGGAACTGGCGCTTGGCGACCCAGTCGCTGCAGGTGTCGATCATGTTCTGCAGATCGGGACCGACCTTGGCCAGGCGGGCGCGGATCAGGGCCGCGCACATGGAGCCCGTGTCGTCGAGCGAGCGCGGATCGAGGAAGCGCGAAAAACTGTTGCCCCGCTCGAGCTTGAACTTCTGCTCCTGGGCGCGGAAATAGGGGAGGGTGTCGTTGAAGAACTGGAAGTGGCGGCGCGTCATGCCGGTGAAGCCGTTGTCGCCGGTGATCTGGGCAGCCTTGATCAGGCCCGAGTGGACCACGCCCATTTCGTAAACCTGGATGCCATAGTCGCCGGCGCTGCGCTCGAACACCGCGTCGGCGTTCGGGGTCCTGAGGTCGGTAATCGGCTGGCCGGTGCGCTTGCTGACGACGCGGGTTGGCGTGGCGCGGTCCATGAAGGAGCGGATCGATTGCAGTTGGGCCGTCACCTCGGCCACGACCGGCATCTTGTAAGGGATCGGGTAGGTCCCTTCACCCGGGTCGCCCAGGTTGGTGTTGTCGGGATTACGGTACTTGCCCTCGGCCAGGGCGGGTCCGCAAGCGAGCGCGCAGCCCAACAGGGCTGCCAGCAAATGCAGTTTCATGTGTCTCCAATCGGCGTTGTTGTGTTACCCGTGTTGCTTAAACTTCAGGTACTGCTCTTTTGGTCAGGCCATTCTAATTTGGTCAGACCAAAATCGCAAGGTGGACTAGCCACTTTCGATTTTTGTGTGGCATACTGAAAAAGAACTTCCAGACAAGGCAGACCCATGAACCAGCTCGTCCCCCGTACCATTCGCATGCAGTCCAGCGACAACGTAGCGATCGTCGCCAACGATGGCGGCCTGCCCGCCGGCACCGTGTTGGAGGGCGGCCTGGTGCTGGTCGAAGGGGTGCCGCAGGGGCACAAGGTTGCCTTGGTCGACCTGGTCGATAAGGACCCAGTGATCCGCTACGGCGTCGTGATCGGGTATGCCAATGGCGCCATCCCGCGCGGCAGCTGGATCTCGGAGAAGGTGCTGCACATGCCGGCCGCGCGTTCGCTCGACAACCTGCCGATCGGCACCCATGCCGTGACCGATTTTCCGCCGCTGGAGGGCTTCACCTTCGAGGGCTACCGCAACGCCGACGGTTCGGTCGGCACCCGCAACCTGCTGGCGATCACCAGCACGGTGCAATGCGTGTCGGGCGTGATCGAGTATGCGGTCAAGCGCATCCGCGACGAACTCCTGCCGCGCTATCCGAACGTCGACGACGTGGTGTCGCTCGAACACATCTATGGCTGCGGCGTCGCGATCGACGCGCCAGGCGCCGAGATCCCGATCCGCACGATTCGCAATCTGTCGAAGAACCCGAATTTCGGCGACGACGTCATGGTGGTGAGCCTGGGCTGCGAGAAGCTGCCGCCGACGCGCCTGTTCCCGGCCGGTTCGATCCCGATCGGCTCGGCCCAGCCCTCGGTCGTGACGTTGCAGGACCAGCAGCACGTCGGCTTCATGTCGATGATCGACAACCTGATGGCGACCGCCGAACGGCACCTGCAAAAGCTGAACGCCCGCCGCCGCGAGACCTGCCCGGCATCGAGCCTGGTGGTAGGCGTGCAGTGCGGCGGCAGCGATGCGTTCTCGGGTGTCACCGCCAATCCGGCGGTGGGCTACGCGACCGACCTGATCGTGCGCGCCGGCGGCACCGTCATGTTCTCCGAGACGACCGAAGTGCGCGACGGGATCGACCAGCTGACCGCGCGCGCCGCGACGCCGGAAGTCGCCCAGGCCATGGTGCGCGAGATGCAGTGGTACGATGACTACCTGGTGCGGGGCGGTGTGGACCGCAGCGCGAACACGACGCCGGGGAACAAGAAGGGCGGCCTGTCCAATATCGTCGAAAAGGCGATGGGATCGATCGTCAAGTCGGGCAGCACGGCCATCACCGGCGTGCTCTCGCCCGGCGACAAGCTCGCGCAGAAGGGCCTGATCTACGCCGCCACGCCGGCCAGCGACTTTATTTGCGGTACGCTGCAGATGGCCGCCGGGATGAACGTCCACATCTTCACCACCGGCCGCGGCACGCCTTATGGCCTGGCCGCGGTCCCGGTGATCAAGATGGCGACCCGTTCCGACCTGGCGCGCCGCTGGCACGACTTGATGGACGTCGACGCCGGCCGCATCGCCACGGGCGAAGCGAGCATCGAGGACGTGGGCTGGGAGCTGTTCCGCCTGATCCTCGACGTGGCCAGCGGCCGCCGCACCTGGGCCGAGCAGTGGAAACTGCATAATTCGCTGGCGCTGTTCAATCCGGCGCCGGTGACGTAAACAATAAAGATAGAGGAGTGGTGGAATGACCGACGCAGTTGGCAGTACGAAGAAGATTGGCAAGCCGTTCAAGCGCATCCTGCTGACCGGCGCCGCCGGCGGCCTGGGCAAGGTGCTGCGCGACCGCATCAAGCCGTGGGCCGAGGTGGTGCGCCTGTCGGACGTGGCGGACATGGGAGAAGCGCGCGAGGGCGAGGAAATCGTCCAGTGCGACCTGGCCGACAAGGAAGCGGTGATCAGGCTGCTCGAAGGCGTGGACGCGGTGCTGCACTTCGGCGGCATCTCGACCGAGAAACCGTTCGAACCGATCATGCAGGCCAATATCCTCGGCGTGGCCAACCTGTACGAGGCGCTGCACAAGGCCGGCACCCGGCGCGTAGTGTTCGCCAGCTCGAACCACGCCATCGGCTACCACCGCACCACCGAGGTGCTCGATGCGAATTCGCCGACCCGCCCGGACAGCTACTATGGCCTGTCGAAGGTGTTCGGCGAACAGATGGGGCGCTACTACTTCGACCGCTTCGGCATCGAGACCGTGTGCATCCGCATTGGCTCGAGCTTCCCGGAGCCGGCCAACAAGCGCATGATGAGCACTTTCCTCTCCTACGACGACCTGACCGAGCTGTTGCGATGCTCGCTGTTCGCGCCGCGCGTCGGCCACACCATCGTGTACGGCCAGTCGGACAACGACAGCACCTGGTGGGACAACCGCCTGGCCTCGCACCTGGGCTACAAGCCGAAAGACAGCTCGAGCAAGTTCGCCCACCTGTTCCCGGACACCTCCGAGTTCCCGGCCCAGGATGACGTGACCACGATGTACCAGGGCGGGAAGTTCCTGCTCGACGGTCCGCAGTACTGATGCTGAAGCGCCTGCAGCTCGAGAACGGCCGCCTGCGGGCCGACGTCGTGCCGCAGGCGGGCGGCGGCCTCGGTCGCCTCGACTGGCTTGGCGGAGCGTCGGCGCAACCGCTGTTGCGGGCGCTTCCGGCGAATACGCAAGACGTGCCGCTGCCTTCCCAACTGGCGTGCTTTCCCCTCCTGCCTTGGTCGAACCGCATGTCGCCATCGGGCTTCGTATTCGATGACCGGCGCCACGTGCCGGCGCCGAACCGCGCCGGTGAACCCTGTCCGATTCATGGCGACGGCTGGCAGCAGGCGTGGGAAGTGGCCTCGTACACGTCCGATTCAGTGCAGTTGCGGCTCGAGCGCCATGCCGCTTCGCCGTTTTCCTACGACGCCGCATTGCGCTACACACTCGAAGGCGATGCGCTGGTCGTCGAGCTGGAAGTGCGCAACGCCGGGGAGCACGCCTTGCTGTTCGGCCTCGGCCTGCATCCATGGCTGCCCGATCCACAGGGGGCGCGCCTGCGCGCCAGGGCGAGCCAGGTGTGGCTGGCAGGCGCCGACAAGCTGCCGTCGATGCGCAGCCACCTGCCGCCGGACTGGGATTTCACCGATCCGGCCCGCCTGCCCGGGAACGGCGTCGACAACGTCTTCGAGGGTTGGGATGGGGCTGCCCACATCACCTGGCCGGCGCGCAGCGTAGGCCTCGTCATCGAGACCGACATGGATTACTTCATCCTGTACGCGCCGCCCGGACGCGACTTCTTCTGTTTCGAACCGGTCGACCACCCGATCAATGCCCACAATCTGCCGGGCTATCCGGGCCTGAGCATCCTGGCGCCGGGCGCGAGCTTGCGCCGGCGTGTCGTGTTCCGGGGCAGTGCGCTGTGAGGCGCTGGACGCTGGCGCTGTTGCTGCCATTTGCCGCGACGAGCGCGCAGCCGCAGCCTCAGGCCTACAACGCCGAGACCACTTACCGCAAGCTGGCGGCTGACTATCCGTTCATCCGCATCGCCGCCGCCACGGCGCCAGCGCCGGTCCAGGTGCGCAAGGACGTCGTCTACGCGCGGCGGGGCGACACGTCCCTGGCGCTCGACCTCTACCTTCCTGCACCAGGCAAGAAGCCGGCGCCGCTGGTCGTGCTGATCCACGGCGGCGGCTGGCGTAGCGGCGACCGTAGCGAGATGGCCCCATTGGCGGCGCGGCTGGCCGCGCGTGGCTATGCTGCCGCCAGCGTCAGCTATCGCCTGTCGGGCCAGGCACCTTACCCGGCGGCGATCGACGACGTCAGGCAAGCCGTGGGCTGGCTGCAGGCGAACGCCGGGCGCTTCGGCGTCGACCCGGCGCGCGTGGCGATCGCAGGCGGCTCGGCCGGCGGGCAGATCGCGGCCCTGGTTGGCATGACGGATCACGGCGCCATTCGGGCGGTCGTGAATATCGATGGCCTGTCCGACTTCACCTCCAGCGAAGCGCTGCGGCACGAGGACGATCCAGCCAAGAACCCGTCGGCGGCCGGCGCCTGGCTCGGCGGCCGTTACGCCGAGCGGCGCGAGACCTGGCACGCTGCCTCGCCGATCGCGCATGTGGACATGGCGAGCCCGCCGGTGCTGTTCATCGTGAGCGGCGCGCCGCGTTTTTCGGTCGGCCGCGAAGCGATGACGGCGAAACTCCAGAGCCATGGCGTCCTGGCCGAGACCGTGGCGCTGCCTGGCACGCCGCACGCGTTCTGGCTGTTCGATCCGTGGCTGGCGCCGACCGTCGATGCGATGGATGGTTTCCTGGGCCGCGTGCTGGGTCCGCAGCGTGCGCGCGCGCCATGGTCGCCCGACCTGGGCAATGGCCGCTACCGCAATCCGATCCTGCACGCCGACTATTCCGACCCGGACGTGATCCGGGTGGGCGACACCTATTACATGGTGGCGTCAAGCTTCGCCAATGCGCCCGGCCTGCCGCTGCTCACGTCGAAGGACATGGTCAACTGGGAGCTGACGGGCCATGCGCTGCCGCGCCTCGTGCCTGAGGCGGCGTTCGCGACGCCCCAGCACGGCAAGGGTGTCTGGGCGCCGTGCCTGCGCTACCACGACGGCAAGTTCTGGATCTTCTATCCCGATCCCGACCAGGGCGTGTTCGTCACCACGGCCACCAGTTTCAACGGGCCATGGAGCGCGCCGCACCTGCTCTTGCCCGGCAAGGGCATCATCGACCCGACGCCGCTGTGGGACGACGACGGCAAGGCCTGGCTCCTGCACGCCTGGGCCAAGAGCCGCGCCGGAATCAACAACGTGCTGACGCTGCGCCGCATGGCGCCCGACGGCCGCAGCCTGCTCGACGACAAGGGCAAGGTGGTCATCGACGGCAATCGCCTGCCGGCCTACCGCACACTCGAGGGCCCGAAGCTGTACAAGGCCGACGGCTGGTATTACGTGTTCGCCCCGGCCGGTGGCGTCGAGCATGGCTGGCAATCGGTGTTCCGTTCGCGTTCGATCGAGGGACCCTACGAGGACCGCATCGTACTGGCCCAGTCCACCACCGACATTAACGGTCCGCACCAGGGCGCCTGGGTCAGGACCCCGCAAGGGACGGACTGGTTCTTTCACTTCCAGGACAAGCGCGCGTACGGTCGCGTGGTGCACCTGCAGCCGATGCGCTGGCAAGATGGCTGGCCGTTGATCGGGGAGCCGTCAGGCGCGCCTGGTGTCGGCCAGCCAGTGCTGGAGCATGCCAAGCCGGTGGCCGGCGCCTTCCCACGACGCGAGCCAGCGGCCGGCGACGAGTTCGACGGATCGGCGCTCGGCCCGCAATGGCAATGGGCCGGCAACTGGAAGGCCGACTGGTATGCGCTGGGCGGCGGCATGCTGCGCCTGAACGCCCAGCCGCCGGCGCCACTGCGCCAGCTGGCGTCGGTGCTGACCCATAAATTCGTGGCCCCGGGCTTTAGCGCGACGGCCAGTGTGCGCCTGGACGCGGTGCGCGATGGCGACCAGGCGGGCTTCGGCGTCGCGGGGCTGGCCGACAGCTGGTTCGGCCTGCGCCGTGTCAAAGGGGGCACACGGATCGTCATGATGCGCTGCGGCGAAGGTGGACCGTGCGTGGAAGACGTGGGCCCGGTGTTGCCGCGCCCGGAAGCGCGGCTACGGATCGACGTCACCGATGGCGCCAGGGTGGCGTTTTCGTACAGCGCGGATGGCGGACGCTTTGTGCCGCTGGGCGCGCCGTTCGAGGCGCGCATGGGGCGCTGGGTCGGTGCGCAGCTGGCCTTGTTCGCCACCGGGGAGCCGGGCGCGCGGGCCGAGATCGACTACGTGCGGATCACGCCCTGAATCGGCTCAGGGCTGGGGATTCCAGCCTTGGCCGCCATTGAAGCCGCCAAAGATGGCGCTGCGCGTCGACAGGCGGCGGGCTTCCTCGTCACTCATGCGGTATCCGCCGAAGTGCAAGGGCGTCCCGTCCAGCGTTAGATTCCCGTGTTCGCGCCAGCCCGACGTGGCGTCGCCGGCGCGCGGATTGGGCTCCGGCTTGCGCAGCCAGGCGTCGGCGGCAATATGGCCATCGACCGTATTGCCGATGAAGACGACGTTGTCCCAGGTATGCGCGGTGCCCGGCGAACGCGCCAGATAGGCGCTGCCCGCCGGTGGCCGGTTTCCGGCAGGCCCGGGACCCTGGGTCAGCCGCGAGCGCAGGAAAACGAAGCCCGGGTCGCCCCGCGTCACGGTCCTGGCCTGCACCAGGTAGCCGCCGTTGTCCGTCGCCGCGCTGTCGCCGACGCTGCGGATCTCGCTTTCCTCGAACAGCGCGGCGCGGTTGTTCCCCCAGATGAAATCGACGTTACCCTCGACCAGCGAGCGGTAGATCCAGGCGTAGCCGGTCAGTTGCAACGTGTCCTGCTCGCTGAGGAAGGCCGCATTGCGAGCGATGAACCTGCCTTTGGCGTTGCTGAAGAAGAGCGTTTCGGCCTGCGCCGAGTGACCGTCGCTGCGGCGCGTCGTGTTGTGAAGCGTCAGGTCGCGGATCTCGAGCAGGTCGCTGGCCTGGGCCAGGAATAGCGCGCGTCCGTCGGAACCCGGGTTGCGCGCATCGCTGTTGGCGGCCCGGATGATGGTGGCCTCGCGACTTTGCCCGCGCAGCATCAGGCGGTCCTTGTCGCGCAGGTAGAGTAGCTCCGGATAGACGCCGTCGCGCACGTTGACGGTTATCGGCTTCTCGCGCGGCAGCGTCATCGCGTGATCGAGGGCGCCCTGCACGGTGCGGAAGTCGGCGCGGCCATCGTCATCCACTGTCACGCTGTCGCCGACCGGCGGATAGGGTTTGGTGCGGAAGGTCCAGCGCGCTCCCTTGAACGCGGGGTCGCGCAGCAGCGCCGGATCGACCACGGCCTCGTATTCGACGCCGTAGTCGAGCTTGAGCGGCAGGCGCACGCGCATGTCATTGCCTTCGACCGCAATCGCATGGTGGCGCAGCTGGCGCTGCTTCCCGGCTGGCCCGAGTGCGATGACGGTCTCGCCGGGCCGGATCGTCGCGAGCCGCGCGCCGTCATGGCGCCGCACGATGCGTACGCTGCCGGCGCCGCTCAGGACCGGAGGACGGTCGAACGTCATCAACAGCGGCGTGTCCGGCGGGACGCCGCGCTCGGCATGCGCCGGGCGCAGGTGGGCCGCCGGCAGCGCCGTTCGACGGGGCCCGGCGAATGGCTTGCCTACTTCCAGCGCGAGCGCAGTCTGCTGCCAGGCCGGGTCCGGGCCGCCGGCGGTGATGGTGGCGCGCCCGGGCTTGTGCGGCGCGACCAGCAGCCGGTCGTCCGAGATGGTGGCCGAAGCGATGTCCGGATTGCTGGAAGTGACAACCGTGGCCTGTCCCGTGACGATGATGTGCTCGGCCGGATCCCCGGCCTGCAGCGCAAACGTGTTTGTTCCAAGCAGCAGGGCGATGCGCTCCGCAGGCAGGCCGGGCGGTCCGTCGCGCAGGTCGAGAAGGATATGTTCGGCGGCATCCCAGGCCGCCGGCGCGCTGGCCGTCAGCGGCGCGACCTGGCTCGAGGTGACCCGTTCGCCATCGACCCAGGCCGACAGCATGCCGGCGTGGCTCTCGACGCGCAGCACCAGCGGTGTACCCGCCAGCGGCGCGCGCCGCCTTACCTGCTTGAGGCGCACCGGTGCGCCGCCGCGTGCTTCCAGCAGCTCGACCTGCAGCGTGGCGCCGTCGTCGATGGCGCGCACGCTGGCGCCTTGCCAGCCACCCTGGTCGTCGCGCCGCGCCTGCAGGACGAAGGGCGCAGCGCCGCCCTTCAGCACCAGACGTGCCTCGACCACGCCGTCCACCCGGTCGACGGGGCGAGGCCCGGCATGGGCGAGCACGTGGCGCGGGACCTCATGAGCGGGCAGGGCGTCAAAGCGGTAGGGGACGCGCCAGCCGGCGTCGCCGCCATGCGGGCAGCCGGTGAGCGGCTGGCCATTCAGGGCCGACCCCTGGTCGACATGGACGCCGGCGCTGCCGCCTGGCGCGCGCACCACCTGTGCGCAGGTCGTCGCACCCAGGATCTCGTAGGCATTGGCATGCGTGATCACGTGGGCTTCGGTGCCGATGCCGACGCTGTAGGCGTGCGCATACACGGGATGCTTGCGGTCGCCGACGTGGTAGTTGTTCAGCAGGTGCACCTGGCCGTAGCGCACGCGCGGCGCGCGCTCGCTGACGTGCTCGAACAGATTGCCCTTGAAGGTCACGCGCAGGTGTTCCCGGTCGCCTTGCGCGCGGTCGCTGCCGCCTACCAGCGTGTTCTTTTCGTGCTGCGCGAAGCGGTTGTAGGTGACGCTGACGAAGTCGGAACCATTGGTGATGTCCAGCGCGCCGTCGTGGCACTGCTTCGGCATGCCGTTCTCCACCGGCTGGGTATCGTCCGTGACCGGCGCATCGGTAAAGCTGTTGTGGTCGATCCAGACGTGGCGCGCGTTCGAGACGCTGATGCCGTCGTAGCGCGAATTCCAGTTGCCCTTGACGCCATCCTGTGGATCCCACTTGGGGTCGACGTCGCAGGGATTGCGCAGCTCAAGGTTACGCACGATCACCTGGGACACCCCCGATACGACCAGGCTGGCGTTGACGAAGCCGGCACCGGGCGTCACGCCGAGCAGGGTGGTGTTGGCGGGAACGCGCACCACGCCGCGCCGCCCCTGGTCCGCGCTGTCTTGAAAAGGTGCGCCTGCGCTCATATCGATGCTGGCCGCGACGCGTACGATGCGGGCCGGCGCCGGGGCGCGGAGCGCCGCCAGTAATTCGTCCGGACTGCGCACCGTGTAGACGTAGCTCGGCGCTGCCATGGCGCCGCCGCGTGTGCCGCCTTCCTGGGCGGCCCAGCCGTCGGAGGGCGCGTGCTGTCGCTCGCTGACGGCGCCGGCGAGCGCCAGGGTGAGTGCGGCCAGCGCGGCGCTCATCGTACGCTCCCGAATGCGGCGCCCATGCCGGGCGCCTGGCGCCGCAACGCGCGCGCCATCATGTTCCCATAGCGTTCGGCGCCGACCGGCCCGACGTGCGTATGGTCGAAGTTCGCGCCGGCGCGGGCCAGCGCGTCGGCCTGCCGCGGCCCCATGGCCTGGACGTCGGCCATCGACAGTGCGTTCAGGTCGACCAGCGCGGCCTTCGTCTCGCGCGCCACCTGGCGTACTGCGGCCGACCACGGGGCGAGGTCGTCATGCACCCAGAAGCCGCGGAAGCCGCGCCGGGTCAGCGGCGTCACCAGCACCGGAATGCCGCCGGCGGCGCGTGTCTCCTCGACGTAGCGCCGCATATTGGCGGGGAACTCGTTCACGTAGTCGGTCGAACGCCCCGGTTTGCCCGGCTGGTCGTTGTGGCCGAACTGGATCAGGACGTAGCTCCCCCTGAACGCATCGCCAGCGCGCAGCAGGGATAGCACCTCGTCCCAGCGACCTTCGGCGCGGAAGCTCCCGGAGCTGCGGCCACCGCGCGCCAGGTTGTGGCAGGCGGCGTCGGGACTCAGGCGGGCGCACAGGGCGTCGCCATAGCCGGTGCTGCTGGCCATGGTGGAGTCGCCCACGAGGATCAGGCGCAGCGGCTTGTCGGGAGCGGCGCCGGCGCCGGTCGCAAGAAAGGCCAGCAGCAAGGGAAGGACGCGAAAGCGAAACGGCATGGCAAACTCCAAAGGGTTTGCCGGATTCTATTTTGGCCTGACCAATTAAGCAAGCGGTCAGGCCATTCGCGCATTCAGCCGCGCGAGAAGGTGCGCGTCACGCGCTCCAGGTGGGCGCGCATCGCAGCGCGGGCAGCGGGCGCGTCGTGCGCGGCGATGGCAGCCAGGATGTTGCGGTGGTCGATCAGGGTCTGCTTGCGCAATTCCTCGGTCTGGAAGTGTTCCTTCAGCTTGTGCCACAGGCTGCCGCGCTGGGCCCACAGGTACTCGATCACGCCCACCATGGCGGTGTTGCCGGTGGCGCGCGCGAGCGCCAGGTGGAAGTTGCGGTCGGCGTTCTCGTTGCTGGCGCGGTCGTCGTGCTGGCGCTCCATCTCTTCGACGGCCTTCAGGATGGCGTCGATGGCCGAGTCGGTGGCGTTCTTGGCGGCGAGGGCGGCGATCTCGGATTCAATCATGCGACGCGCCGCCAGCACCTCGAACGGGCCGGGGCCGGCTTCCGGCACGTCGGACGGCGCCACCGCCTTCTCGCTCACATAGACCCCGGAACCTCCGCGCACCTCGACGATGCCGGACAACTCCAGCACGATCAGCGCCTCGCGCAGCGAGGCCCGGCTCACTTCGAGCTTGGCGGCCAGCTCGCGCTCGGCCGGCAACCGGGTGCCGGGTTGGATCTTTTCTTCCCGGATCAGCTCCTGGATGCGCGCGGCGACGACGCGGTACAGGCGCGGCTCCTGGCCTGGCTCGGCGGTTGCTGGGACTTTTTTCATGTGGCGGGGGTGCTGTCGGCGTGATGACCGACGGGTAGGTGACGGTCAGACGATTCTAATTTGGCCAGACCAATCCCGCAAGGTGGACATACCAATGATGCAAGAAAAGACGTCTGCTCATAAGATGTCTGACAACTTGTGCTGCGGTATAATCAGTGGACTTCTTTTCATTTTCTTACTAGGCAATCATGGTACTCCCGCAGCGCAAGCACCGCAGTCTGGCACAGGGTGTGGTCGAGCAGGTCAGCGGCATCATCCGCGACGGCATGCTCAAGCCGGGCGACAAGCTGCCCACCGAAGCGTCCCTGATGACGCAGTACGGGGTCAGCCGCACCGTGGTGCGCGAGGCGATCTCGCACCTGCAGGCGGCCGGCCTGGTGCAGACCCGGCACGGCATCGGCACCTTCGTGCTCGACCGGCCGCAATCGGGACTCGGCCTGGATGCCGAAAGCATCCTGACCCTGCGCGACGTGCTGTCCATCCTCGAGCTGCGCATCGGCGTGGAGACCGAGACGGCGGGCCTGGCGGCAGTGCGCCGCAGCGAAGACCAGGTCGACGAGCTGGCCGGCGCCTTGCTCGAGATGCAGCAGGCGATGGCCGAGGGCAGGTCGGCGGTGGACGCCGACAAGCGCTTCCACCTCTTGATCGCCCAGGCCACCGGCAACCGGTATTTCGCCGACATCCTCGAGCAGCTGGGCAATGCGATCATCCCGCGCGCGCGCCTGGACACGCCCAAGCTGGAGCAGGACAAGCCGGCCGATTTCCTCGAGCGCGTCAGCCGCGAGCACGACGATATCTTCCGCGCCATCGAGCGGCGCGACCCGGAGGCGGCGCGCGCGGCGATGCGCACCCACCTGTCCAACAGCCGCGAACGCCTGCTGCAGGCGCAGCGCCGCCTGGAAGGGGCCCTCAACTAGAATTAGCCGCACATTTTGCTTGCGGCCGACTTCGCTAGGTTGTACGATGACTTACAACTTGATTTTGGCATATGCCTGATCGCACGACTTTCGTCCAACACTAGACCTACGGAGACCTAGCAATGCACCCAAATGAACTCAAGCAAGTCCTGTCGCACGGCCTGCTGTCCTTCCCGATCACCGACTTCGACGCGCAGGGCGAGTTCGATCCAAAAGGCTATGCCGCCCGTCTGGAATGGCTGGCGCCGTTCGGCGCGACAGCGCTGTTCGCGGCCGGCGGCACCGGCGAATACTTCTCGCTGCACGGCGAGGAGTACGGCCAGATCATCAAGACCGCCGTCGACACCTGCGCCGGCGTGGTGCCGATCCTGGCCGGTTGCGGCGGCCCGACCCGCACCGCCATCGCGCATGCACAGGAAGCCGAGCGCCAGGGCGCCAAGGGCCTGCTGCTGCTGCCGCACTACCTGACCGAAGCCAGCCAGGACGGCCTGATCGCCCACGTCGAGGCGGTGTGCCGCTCCGTGAAGATCGGCGTCGTGGTCTATAATCGCGCCAACTGCCGCCTGACCCCGGATTCGCTGGCCAAGCTGGCCGACCGCTGCCCGAACCTGATCGGCTTCAAGGACGGCAACGGCGACATCGAACTGATGGTCTCGATCTGGCGCAAGCTGGGCGACCGCTTCAGCTACCTGGGCGGCCTGCCGACCGCGGAAGTGTACGCCGGCGCCTATAAAGCCCTGGGCACCCCGGTGTACTCGTCGGCCGTGTTCAACTTCGTGCCGCAACTGGCGATGGACTTCTACCACGCCACCGCCAACGACGATTTCGCCACCACCAACCGCCTGATCGACGAGTTCTTCCTGCCTTACCTCGAGATCCGCAACCGCAAGGCCGGCTACGCCGTCAGCATCGTCAAGGCCGGCGCCCGCCTGGTCGGCCACGGCGCCGGTCCGGTGCGTCCGCCGCTGACCGACCTGACCGCCGAAGAAGACGCGATGCTGCTCGACCTGCTCAAGAAGAATGGAGTGCTGTGATCATGACGATTCTCGGTGAAATGATCATTGGCCAGCAGTGCGTGCGCGGCACGGCCGGCGAAGCCTTCGGCTTCAACCCGGCCACCCGCGCCAACCTGGAGCCGGGCTTCGGCCAGGCGACCGGCGACGACGTCGAGCGCGCCTGCGCGCTGGCTGGCCAGGCCTTCGACCCTTACCGCGCACTGCCGCTCGAACAGCGTGCGCGCTTCCTGGAAGCGATCGCCGAGCAGATCCTGGCCGTGGGCCCGGAACTGATCGAACGCGCCATGTTAGAGACCGGCCTGCCGCAGGCGCGCCTGGAAGGCGAGCGGATGCGCACCGTGACCCAGCTGCGCTTGTTTGCGAAAGTGGTGCGCGACGGTTACTTCATGGATGCGACGATCGACAGTGCGCTGCCTGACCGTACGCCGCCGCGCCCCGACCTGCGCCTCTCCAAGATCGGCCTCGGCCCGGTCGTCGTGTTCGGCGCCAGTAACTTCCCGCTGGCGTTCTCGGTGGCCGGTGGCGACACCGCCTCGGCACTGGCGGCCGGCTGCCCGGTCGTGGTCAAGGCCCATGCCGCCCACCCAGGCACTTCGGAACTGGTCGGCCGCGCCGTCCAGCGCGCGGCGAAGGAAGCCGGCGTGCCGGAAGGCGTGTTCTCGATGCTGTACGGCGATGGCCGTACCGTTGGCCAGCAACTGGTGGCGCACCCGGCGATCAAGGCGGTGGGCTTTACCGGTTCGCGCCAGGGCGGCACCGCGCTGATGCGCACCGCCGCCGGCCGCTCCGAGCCGATCCCCGTGTATGCCGAGATGAGCAGCGTGAATCCGGTGTTCCTGCTGCCGGCCGCCCTGCAAGCCGGCGGCGCCGGCCTGGCGCAAGGCTTCGTCGATTCGCTGACGCTGGGCGTCGGCCAGTTCTGCACCAACCCGGGCCTGCTGTTCGCGCTCGAAGGCGCCGACCTGGACGCCTTCGTCAAGGCCGCCAGCGAAGCGCTGGCAGGCAAGGGCGCCGGTACCATGCTCACCGCCGGCATCCATGAGGCGTACAACACCGGCGTGGCCAAGTTCGGCCAGGTCGAGGGCTTGCAGCTGGTCGCGCAAGGCGGCGAGCAGGGCACCGGTTGCGCGGCGCGCGCCGCGCTGTACGTGTGCGACGCCGACACCTATCTGGGCAACGCGGCGCTCGAAGACGAAGTGTTCGGGCCGGCCGCGGTGCTGGTGCGCTTCAGGGACGCCGATCAGCTGCTCAAGGCGGCCGAGGCGCTGCACGGCCAGCTGACCGTCACCGTCCACGCCCAGGCCCAAGACCACGGCGTTGCCGGCGCACTGCTGCCGATCCTGGAACGCAAGGCAGGCCGGGTGCTGTTCAACGGCTTCCCGACCGGTGTCGAAGTGTCGCACGCGATGGTCCACGGCGGCCCGTTCCCGGCCACCAGCGACAGCCGCACGACTTCGGTGGGCGCGTCCGCGATCGACCGCTTCCTGCGACCGGTGTGCTACCAGAACGTGCCTGCCAACCTGCTGCCGGAAGCGCTGCGCGACGAGAACCCGCTGGGTCTCGCGCGCCTGCAGGACGGCACCCTGCAAGCTGGAGGGAAAGCGTAACGCCTTAAGCCTTTATTGCAGCACCAGCCGGGGGAGACACCGGCTGTTTTAACTTGTAAAGAACTGATCACCATGAATCAGCAAGTCATCGACCTCGCACCGGCACAGACGGTGGTGGGCAAATATCGCTGGACGATCTGCGCACTGCTGTTCTTCGCCACCACCATCAATTACCTGGACCGCCAGGTCCTCAGCCTGCTCGCACCGATGTTGTCGGCCGAATTCGGCTGGTCCAACACCGACTACGCGAACATCGCGGCCACCTTCCAGTTCGTCTACGCCATCTCGATGCTGTTTGCCGGTCGCGTGATCGACCGTATGGGCACCAAGCGCGCCTACGTGGTGGCCATCGTCGTCTGGTCGCTTGGCGCCATCGCCCACGCCTACGCGATCTGGATCGGCGAGGCGGTCAATACGGTCTTCACCTCCATCGGTCTGGCCGTGGTGCCGGTGTCGATTGCCGGCTTCATGATCGGCCGCGCGATCCTCGCCATCGGCGAAGCCGGCAACTTCCCGGCCGCGATCAAGGCCACCGCCGAATACTTCCCCAAACGCGAGCGCTCGTTCGCGACCGGCATCTTCAACTCGGGCGCCAACGTCGGCGCCATCCTGGCGCCGCTGACGGTGCCGGTGATCGCCGAGTTCTGGGGCTGGCAGGCGGCCTTTATCGTGATCGGCGCCATCGGCTTCGTCTGGATGGGGATCTGGATCTGGCTGTACGACGTGCCGGAACGCTCGCCGCACGTCGGCGCGGCCGAGCTGGCGTATATCAACAGCGACGCCGGCGTCAGCCCGGCTGCCGTCGACAACACGCAAGTGGCGAAAAGCTCGTGGTTCAAGCTGCTCGGCTACCGCCAGACCTGGGCCTTCGTCGCCGGTAAATTCCTGACCGACGGCGTGTGGTGGTTCTTCCTGTTCTGGCTGCCCAAGTACATGTCGGCGCAATACGGCATGTCGGCCACCGCCATGATCCTGCCGCTGGCGGTGCTGTACAGCATGACGATGGTGGGCAGTATCGGCGGCGGCTGGCTGCCGACCTACTTCCTGAACCGCGGCGCCGACATCTACCATGGCCGCATGCGCGCCATGCTGCTGATCGCACTGTGCCCGCTGGTGGTGCTGCTGGCGCAACCGCTGGGTTACCTGGGCTTCTGGATTCCCGTAATCCTGATCGGCATCGGCGCCTCGGCCCACCAGGCCTGGTCGGCCAATCTGTTCACGACGGTGTCGGACATGTTCCCGAAACACAGCGTCGGCTCGGTGGTCGGCATCGGCGGCATGGCCGGCGGCCTGGGCGGCGTGCTGCTGACCAAGCTCGGTGGCTGGCTGTTCGACCACTATGGCGCGCTGGGCCAGCTGTCGACCGGCTACATGATCATGTTCTCGATCTGCGCGCTGGCCTACCTGGTGGCCTGGTGTGTGATCAAGGCGCTGGTGCCGCAGCACCGTGAAATCAAGGACCTGTAAGGATGTCGATGGAAATGGAAATCGTCTCCGGCGTGCATTGCGCGACCGGTGAAAGCCCGATGTGGCATGCGGGGGAACAGGCCTGGTACTGGGTCGACATTCCCGCCCGCCGCATCTGGCGGCGCGACCACGCCAGCGGGGAACTGCGCCGCTGGCTGGCGCCGGAAATGGTGGCCTGCATTGCCGGCAGCAGCGGCGGCGGACTGGTGGCGGGGATGGAAAGCGGGATCTTCCATCTCGACCTGAACGACGACGGTTCGGTCGGCGCCAGCCGGCTGGCCGCGCCGCCAGCCGCGGAGCTGGGCGAGGGCATGCGTTTCAATGACGGCCGCTGCGACCGCCAGGGACGATTCTGGAGCGGCACCATGTTCATGGACATGGGCGCCGCGCGCGCGGTCGGCGGACTGTATCGCTACTCGCAGCGCGACGGCCTGCACGGGCCGGTGGTGTCGAACATGCTGACCCAGAACGGGCTGGCCTGGTCACCCAGCGGGAAGACGATGTACCTGTCCGACTCCCACCCGCAGCGCCGCATGGTCTGGGCCTTCGACTACGACGTCGACGCCGGCCTGCCGCATGATCAGCGGGTGTTCCTCGACCTGAACGGCCAGAAGGGCCGCCCCGACGGCGCCGCGGTCGATGCCGACGGTTGCTACTGGACCTGCGCCAACGATGGCGGCGTGGTGCAGCGCTACACCCCGGCTGGCAAGCTCGATCGCGAGATCGAACTGCCGATGGCCAAGCCGTCGATGTGCGCTTTCGGCGGGCCGGATCTCGACCTGCTGCTGGTAACGTCGATCGATCCTGGCGCCGGTGGGGATGCCGGCGCCGTGGTGCTGTTGCGGCCCGGTGTCAAGGGCGTGGCCGAGACGCCGTTCTTACGGGATTGATATTCCGAGCTGCGCCGCATGCCGGCGCAGGAATTCCAGGTGGGCGTCGCGGGCGGCGGGACCGTCGTAGGGCAGGATGGTCCACAGCTCCGACGCCCGCATCGCCGCGCCGGGCGCCAGCTCGACATAGGGCGCGTGCACTTCCAGCTCCAGCATCCCTTTGTCCGCCGCGCGCGCGTCGGCGTCCTGGTACAGCTCCACCTGGCCCTGGGCCGGATGGATCGCGGCGCGCGGCTGGTGGGCGAACTGGATCACCAGCGCCTGGCCGTCGCGGAACGCCGCCAGCCAGCCGTGCGACGGCTGGGCGAACAGCTTGCCCTTGCGTGGGGCCTCACCCGGCGTCGGCAAGTCCAGCGACAGCAGGCCGCCACCCAATGTGTAACGCAAGGCCTCAGCCGGCTCGATCCGAACGTCTTCCTGCGAGGCCACCGGCACATAGGCCATCGTATGCGCCGGCACCCGCGTATTGAACCAGATGTCGCGCCCCGCCAGCTTGCCGCTGCGGTTGGTCGCCTCGGCCTCCAGCCGCAGGCTGTCCGGCTTGTCCGCGACCAGGGAGTAGCGCTTGCGCAGCTGGACGCCGGATACGGGGCTGGCCGGGCTATCGAGCACGATCTCGTCCTGTTTTCTCTCCGCCAGCGTGTACTTCGCCAGGCTCAGCCAGGGATCGGGCGGCCAGGTTGCCCTGGCCGCGGCGCGCGCCGGGTTGACATCCTGGTGCACCCACCACTCGCGTTGCGGACCGATCCAGACCTCGTGACCCTGGTAGCGGATGTAGTTCGACGTCGCATTCGGGGCCAGGTCGGGATCGCCGGCGGCTTCGTCGATGAGCAGGAAACTGGGCTTGCCTGCCAGTGCGAACGACAGCAGCCGGCCGCCGGCCACTGCCGAGACACGCGCGTGTACCACGCCATTGTCGAGACGATGCGAGGGCAGTTGCGGTGCAGCGTGCGATACGGGCGAGGCGATGCAGAGACAGGCCACGATGAGTGCCTGGAAGGACGGGGACGAGGACCAGAAGAACGACGAGCCGCGCAGCCGGTTACCCGGCCGCGCGGCTCGCTCATGTTGATGACGCTGGACGATTATTTCGAAGCGTCCTGCATTTTTTCGCCGGCGCGTTCGACGCTGCGTCCAGCAGCGGCGGTGGTGTCGCTGACGGCATCCTTGGCTTCGGCTGCGGCTTCACGCGATTCCTGACGCACTTCGGCAGTGGCGTTGTCGATGCGGTCGCCGGCGCGGTCAGCGGCGGCTTCGGCGCGGTCGCCGGCAGCTTCGATACGGTCGCCAGCGCGCTCCGCGGCGGCGTCGGCAGCTGCCACGCCTTCGCGGGTTTCATTGGCCACGGTGCGGCCGGCGTTGTCGACGGCGGCGCCGGCTTCTTGCGCTGGGCCCATATTGTCGTTCTTGTTACAGCCGGTAGCCAGCACGGCGACGGACAGCATGAGGGCGGAGAGGGCGATAGTGGTTTTCATGGTGTGCTCCTTAAAATAAATGTTGTCGTTTAGCTTACACCTACTGCTAATTATTTGACTCACGCTACGATCGCAATCGTGCGCGACGAAAGCATTACAACATTTCCAACACTCATCGGCTGTGCGCTAGATAACGTAACAACGTTTCGGTATGCGGCGACAGCGTAGCCGGATCGGCGAAACACACTCTCAGTTCCCGGTTGGCCCAGGTATCGTCGAGCGACACGATGCCCACCGGCATCTCGCGGGCGAAGCGGCTGGCGGCGGCCTCGGGCAGCATGGCGATGCCGGCGTCCTGCGCCACCAGCTGGGCGATGGCGTCGAAGCTGGGCGCCCGCACCCGCACCTTGAGCGGCCGCCCGCTCTGAACCGCGCGCGCCTCGATGAAGTGCTGCATCGGGCGCTCGGCCGGCAGGCACACGAAGGCGAACTCGAAGGCGTCGCGCATCCGGATGGCCGGGCGTTCTGTCAGCGGGTGGCCGTTCGGCACCAGCAGCACCAGGCGGTCGGTGCGAAACGGCAGCGAGATCACGTCGCCGGTCGCCACATTGCCGTCCAGGATGCCGATCTCGATCTCGCGTTCGCGCACGGCCTGCAGGATGTCGCGGCTGGTGCGTTCATCGAGCTGCAGGTCGATTTCCGGGTGGTCGGCCAGGAACACGCCCAGCGCGGCCGGCAGGAAGGTGCTGATCGCCACCGTGGTGCCGGCCAGGCGCACCGCGCCGCGCTGCGGCCCGCGCAATTCGCGCACGGTGTCGCGCAGCTGGTCGGCCTCGCTGACCACGCGCGCCGCGCGTTCCAGGATGAAGCGGCCAGCCGGCGTCGGCGTCATGCCGCCGGCGGAGCGCGTGAAGACGACGACGCCGCAGTCGTCCTCGAAGCCACGCAGGCGGTTGCTGGCGGCCGACAGCGCGAGCGGGAAGCGCTCGGCTGCCTTGCTGAGGCTTCCGGCGTCGGCGATGGCCAGCAGCAGGCGAAGGTCGGTGAGGTCGAAGTGCATGGGTTTCTCGAAACGCGAAGGCTGGGTCCAGGATTGACGCATTCTAGCGTGGATGCTTTCTCGGCAGAATAAGGTCTTTGCCACCGAAGCGAGAATATGAGTCCAACCCAAGCACGCCTGCACAGCTGGTCGCAGGATGGCCGCCTGTATGCGGTGCTGGCCGCCGCCGGCTTCAGCATGAAGGCGGTATTCGTCAAGCTGGGTTATGCCGCGGCGCCGGTCGATGCATTGACCCTGCTGGCCTTGCGCATGGGCTTCGCGTTGCCGCTGTTCCTGTGGCTGGCCTGGCTAGCGCGCGATCGCGACGCCGAACCGCTGTCCGTGAAGGATGGCGTCCACATCGCCGTGCTGGGTTTTCTTGGCTACTATCTTTCCAGCCTGTTCGACTTCTATGGACTCGAAACCATCACGGCCGGGCTCGAGCGGCTGATCCTCTATCTGTATCCGACCCTGGTGCTGCTGTTCCAGGTGGCCCTCACGCGCCAGCGGCCCTCGGGACGCACCCTGCAGGCGCTGGCCATCTGCTACCTGGGCCTGGGCATCGGCTTCGTGCACGACCTGCAGGTGACGGGCTGGAGTCGAGAGATCATGGTGGGATCGGCCTGGGTATTCGCCAGCGCCGTAACCTATGCCATGTATTACCTGGGCACCGGCGCCCTCGTGGGCCGGATCGGGTCCATGCGCCTGGCCGGCCTGGCCGGCAGCGCTTCATGCGTGTTCGTGCTGGGGCACTTCGCGGCGGCTGGCGATGTGGCCGCGCTGCCGGCGCTGCCGGCCGCAGTGTGGCTCAATGGCGGCCTGATGGCGGTGGTCTCGACCGCGCTGCCGATCTACTGGCTGGCGCTGGCGATCGGGCGCATGGGCGCGGCCCAGGCGGCGGCGGTGGGGAACCTGGGGCCGGTGCTGACCGTGTTCGCTTCCTGGCTGCTGCTGGGCGAGCCGCTGTCGATCTACCAGCTGGGAGGTTTGGCGCTGGTGATCCTGGGAGTTGCGCGGCTCAAGCCGAAGGCGCCGTCGCACCGGTAGCGCACGATATGCGACACACAATCGCAGTTAGCGATCCATTTGAAGCAACCGGGACATGGTAAAACTCTTGCTGCAATGTACATTCATCGACAGCAACGAGGAATCATGACAAGCACGTTAACACTACATCGCGCGATCAAGGTGCTTGCCTTCGGCCTGTGCGGCCTGCACGCGTCGCTGGCGTTTGCGGCGAACCCACAGAATCCCTGGGCCGCGATGGCGCGGGCGGACGCGGATTTCATCCACGACTGGATCGAGCGGCAATCCATCTCGGCGGTCCACCCGGCCGATGGCGCTTTCAAGGCGAAGCTGGCTAGGGCTCGGAGCGCATTCGAGGCCGACTCGGCGCGGGTCGACAGTTACGCGGGCTATCGTCATGCACTCGGGTCTTTCCTGGGTTCCATGCAGGACCTGCACCTGACGCTGCGCCATTCGCTGACGCCATCGACCTACCAGTGGCCCGGCTTCATGGCAGTCTATCGTGGCGGGCGCTACCTCGTGTCTACCCAGGGCAGCGACCTCGCCGGCCAGGAGATCACGCAATGCGACGGCCAGCCGATGGATGCGCTGGTGCGCCGTGTCGCCACCTACGAACAGCTGATCGCCGGCGTGGAGTCGACCAAAGCGCGGGCCGCGCCCCTGGTCTTCCGGGACGCCGGCAGCCCCTTCGTGCCGCGTCCGCGCAGCTGCCGCATCGGCGGCCGCGATGTCGCCCTCGATTGGCAGAGCGTCGCGGCGAGCAGGTTTGCGGCGGATATGCGCAGCGTGATCGCATTCACCGACCGGGTCACGGGCGTCACGCCATTCGGCGCCGACGGTTCCTGGGTGCGCATGGGTATATTCCACATACAGACACAAGCCGAAGGCAAGGCGTTCAAACAGCTCATGGCCGATGCACCGGCATTGCGGGACAAATCCGTCATCGTCCTCGACGTGCGTGGCAACGGCGGCGGCTCCTATGAGTGGTTCATGGGTTTCCTGCGCGCGCTGTACGGCAAGGATTATGCCGACTATCACGCCCGCTCGCGCCTGGAGATCTCGCACGTCTACCGGACTACGCCCGAGATCATGGCGTTCTTTGCCGCCGACGAAGCTGCCGAAACCGGCGACCTCATACCTCCTGCCGACGGCACGCCATTCGACAAAGGCTATGTCAAGTACCGCCAGGCCCTCGAGGCGGGGAAGACGGTCTTCGTCACGCCGCCCAATGCGCGCGCAATCCCGAAACCGGCGAGGGAACCAGTCAACCCGGTCAAGGCCAGGGTGCTGCTGCTGACCGACTACAACTGCGCCAGCGCGTGCATGGTCTTCGTCGATGAACTGAAACGGTTTCCAGGCGTCGAGCAGGTCGGCGTCGAGACCTCGGTCGACTCGCGCACCGGCACCGGGTTCGGAGCGCCGCTGCCGAGCAAGAATGGCGTGATCGAAGTACCGGTCGTGACGCGTGACGGCCGCGAGCGGGGGGATAATATTCCGCATCGTCCGAGCCGGGTCTTCACTGGGAATATTTTCGATACGGCGGCCGTCAAGGCATGGATCAGCGACGAGATCCTGGGCGGGAAGGCGGAAGTGCATCCCGATCGAACAGGCCCGCACCCGTCCAGCGCGGCTGGGAAGTGAGCGCGCGCGCCGCGACGGCCTTTCGCGCGTCAGCGGCTTTCATTGCGCGCAGCAGACGTGGAAAGGCGCGGCAATAGCTGGACTGGATGCCCGCCAGGCGCGCCAGCTGGGCGTAGTCGACCACGGCGCCAGCAGGGACGGCGTCGAGCACCTGGGCGATGCGCAGGCGCCAGTCGTCCGGCCACGACGCGAAGCCCTGGCCGAGGTTGCGTACCGGATCGCCCGGTCGAATGACTCCGCCCTCGACCACGCGCGCCAGGACGCCGCGCCGGGCGCCGATCCTGGCCGCCAGCCGCTCACCCTGCAGGTCGAGCCGGCCGCAGGCTTCGCAGGCGAACATCAGGCGCACCCTGGCTTCGTCCCCGATCTGCAGCACGGTTCCGGAAGGGAGATGCTCGATGTCGTCGTCGAGCAGGAGATTCTCGCGCAGCGCCTGCGGCGGGAGCAACAGGGCGGCGTAGCTGGCTTGGGAAGCTAGCAGCAGCTGGCGCGCGGACAGCGGGTCGAGATGGCGGTCGCCCTCGGCGCCGCAGCCGGCGACGAGCCTCAGGCTGTCGACCCGCGTTGGCGCGGGCGCGCCGGTGGGGCGGACCGACAGGCTGGCTATCATTTAAGTCGACACAATCAAGGTGCGCCGTGCAGCGCGCGCGCCGCCTCGCGGTACTTGGCGGCGTTGGGGACGTCGGTCCATGCCGGCTTGGCCGTGTCGTTAGCGATGTCCTGCAGGGCGACGGCGATCATGCGGCTCACGCGCGCCATATTGTCGTAGTCGATCTTGTCCCAGGTGTCGTCCTTGCCGTGGTAGTCGGGGAAGCCGAAGGCCACCGCCAGCGTGTGGGCCGGCACGCCGGCATCGGCCAGCGCCTGGTTGTCGCTGCGCGCGAAGTAGCGGTTGCTATTGGTCGGGTGCTTCCAGAAGCGGATGCCGGTGCCGTCGGCGGCGCGTTGCAGGGTCGTGCCGACGGTCGAGTAGTCGAAGCCGGTCATGGTCGCGGAGGAGACCTGCGGGCCTTCGCTGTCGTCGGTGCGGCCCAGCTGCTCGAGGTTCAGGTTCATCACGGTGTCCTTCAGCGGGAACACCGGGTTCTTCGCGTAATAGCGCGAGCCCAGCAGGCCCAATTCTTCGCCGAACAGGGCGACGAACACAATGCTGCGGCGCGGACGCTCCTTTTGCGCGGCCATGGCCGCGGCGATCTCGATCATCGACACGGTGCCGCTGCCGTCGTCGTTGGCGCCGTTATAGATCTCGCCGTCGCGGATGCCCAGGTGGTCATAGTGGGCGCTGAGCATGACGTAGGTGCTCTTGAGCTGCGGGTCGGACCCGCGCAGCACGCCGATCACGTTGCGCAGCTTGACCGGGCTGACGGTCGGCGCCACGATCCTTGCGGCCACGCTGGTGCCGCCTTGTTCCAGCTTACCGGCGATGTCGGCCGCATGCAGCAGCACGACCGGCGGGCCGTCCTTGGCCACCGGCTGGCTCGGATCGATCAGCCAGCCGCCCTGGGTGCGGCCGTGGCGGCGCTCGCGGTCGATCATCACGACCAGCGCAGGTTTGCTTTGCAGCTTCGATTGCAGGGTGGCGGCCGCGCCGGGAATCGCCGCCGCCGGCACGACCAGCACCTTGCCATTGGCCGCGCCTTTGTCGTCCAGCGCTGCCTGCCACTGCATGAACACGGCCGGCGTGTTCTTGAGCGTGACCGGATCGAGGAAATTGGCCGATGCGCCGCCCAGCGGCACCTCGATGGTCTTGCCGCCCGCCGTCACCGTGATCGTGATGTCCTTCTCGCCGCGCCTGGCGTATTGCCAGTTGGCGGTCTGGTAGTAGCCGTCGTCGCCCGCTGCTTCCAGGCCGGCGCGGCGGAACTGGGCCGCGATGTATTCGGCGGCCAGATCGACGCCGCGCGACGGCGTGCCGCGGCCCTCCAGCAGGTCGGACGACAGGAAGGACAGGTGGCCGCGCAGCGAGTCGGCCGAGATCTGGCTGGTCAGCGCTGTATTGGAGGGCGCGCGTGGCGCTTCGGCATGGACCGCACAGCCGGCGAGGACGACGGAAAAGCCGAGGGCAGAGACAAGGTGACGCATGCGTGGACTTCCTTGGGATGGAAAAAATTGCAATATGACATGTTGAGCAAGTGCGGTCAATCGCATGGCCGGCAGGGCGTTTCGATGGCGATTTGCATAAGCTTGTATTTATTTATTCGTTTGGCATAGCATTTCCGCTCGGTATTATGCGTCTTCCACAGGGATTCAACGATCATTCAGCCATGACACATTCGCAGCATCCCACTTCACGAACCCGCGCGGCGCACATGCCGGGCAAGGTCGGGTCGTGCTGTCGAATGCCGCGCACCTGATCGCCTGATCCATACCGCCGTCTTCCGCACCCGTCCACCAAGGATGGGGCAGGAAGCGCACGCCCGCTGCGGGGCCGGGAGCACCGCCAGCGGGTAGACCACCACCAGGAACACCATGCACAAACCACTCGCTATCGTCGTGGCGCTCGCCGCCGCATTCTCGCAACACGCCGCCGCCCAGGACATCGAAAAAGTCGTCGTCACCGGCTCGAACATCCGCACCACCCAGAAGGAGGGCGCCAGCGCCGTCCAGGTGATCACCGCCAAGGAACTGGCCGCCACCGGCAAGTCCAGCATCGCCGACGTGATCCGCTCGATCTCGGCCAACAGCGGCAACAGCTACAACGAGCAGTTCACCGGCAGCTTCTCGGCCGGTACCGCCGGCCTGTCGCTGCGCGGCCTGGGCCAGAAGAACACCCTGATCCTGGTGAATGGCAAGCGCGTCAGCCCCTATGCCACCGCCCAGAACCTGCAGGAAGTCTTCGTCGACCTGAACAGCCTGCCGATGGCGGCGGTGCAGCGCATCGAGGTGCTCAAGGACGGCGCCTCGTCGGTCTACGGTTCGGACGCCGTCGCCGGCGTGGTCAACATCATTCTCTACAAGGAGTTCAAGGGCACCGAAATCAGCGCCCAGGTCGGCCGCTCCACCGAGGGCACCGGCCAGGACGACAAGAGCGTGACCCTGCAGACCGGCTTCGGCTCGCTGGTCGAGGATGGCTATAGTGTCGTGTTCTCGGCGGACGCGCAGTGGCGCGACAAGCTGCAGCAGGACCAGGTGGGCTGGATGGCGGGCAGCGACTTCCGCGGCAATCCGAACGGCACGCTGGCCTGGGTGCCGACCAACTACGTCAACAACGATCCGACCCAGTGGCTGGGCGGCGCGTCCGGCGCCAATGCGGGGCCGCTGGCGGTCCAGCCCTACGGCGAGATCACCCCGGGGCGCAGCGGCAACGTGCTGGCCTATAACCCGGCCACCTACAAGACCCTGATCCCGGGCATCCAGCGCGCCCACGCCTCGCTGCGCGGCACCGTCAAGCTGGGCCAGGACCACGAGGCGTATGCCGAGGTGCTGTACGGCCGCTCGCGCGCCGACCAGACCTTCAGCGCGCCGCTGACCGTCGGCACCGGCCTGCGCGCCTGGAACAACGGCACCCAGCAGCTGGACAACATCAATGTCGTGCTGCCGGTAGGCCACCCGAACAATCCCGGCGCCACGCCGCTGCCGTTCAACGCCACCCTGTTCGACCTCGGTCCGCGCATGAAGCAGGGCCGTGTGGAGTTCTTCCGCGTGCTGACCGGCGTGAAAGGCTATGCCGGCGGCTGGGAATACGATGCCTCGGTCGGCCATTCCGGCAGCGAGTTGAAAGAAACCGTACAGAACTTCGTCAACCGCTACGAATTCGAAAAGGTGTTGGCCGACGGCAGCTATGACTTCGTCAACCAGGCCAACAACAGCGAAGAAGTGCGCAACCGCCTGCGCCTGTCGACGCTGCGCCCGGCCGAATCGAAGCTCACGACCGTCGATCTGAGCGCCACGCGCGAACTGGCGCAGCTGCCGGCCGGCGCGCTCGGCTTCGCTGTGGGCGCCCAATGGCGCCGCGAAGACATGGATTCGCAGACCTCGACCGCGGTCCTGTCGGGCACCGAGCTGCGCCCGGCGATCAACATCATCGACGGCAGCCGCGACGTGGCGGCGCTGTTCGCCGAATTGAACGTGCCGGTGCTGAAAGACTTGAGCGTCAACCTGGCCGGCCGCGGCGACCATTACGACGACTTCGGCAGCGCCTTCTCGCCGAAAGCCAGCGTGCGCTGGCAGGCGGCGCCGTGGCTGCTGGTGCGCGGCACGGTGTCGCGGGGCTTTCGTGCGCCGTCGCTGCCCGAGATCACCAACTCGACCTCGGTCAGCTACGGCAACGTGGTCGATCCGCGCGATCCGATTTCGCCAACCCAGGCGCGCGGCATCACCAACCTGACGATCGCCAACCCCGACCTGTCGCCGGAGCGTTCGACCAATGCCAACTTCGGCATCGTGCTGGCGCCGAACAACCGCACCAGCCTGGGCTTGGACTTCTACCGCATCCGTACCAAGGGCGTGATCGGCACCGAATCGGCCGACAACATCATCGCCAACGAAGCCATCGCCCCCGGCAAGATCGTGCGCGACGCCCAGGGCCGCATCCTGACCTTGTACCGCCAGTATGCGAACCAGGGCAACCGCTCGGTATCGGGCTTCGACATCGACCTGCGCCACGTGCAGCCGCTGGCGGCGTACGGCAAGCTGACCGTGAACGCGCAACTGAGCCGCGTGCTGACGTTCGAACAGCCGCTGGCGGTCGGGCGGCCGCTGACCGAGGGCGCCGGCAACAATTACTTCGGCTCGATCCCGAAGTGGCGTGGCGTGACGGGCCTGACCTGGGACATCCAGGACTGGAGCAATACGCTGGTGTGGAACTACATCGACGGCTACGAGCAGACCACCCGCCCGGGCGAACGCGTCAAGCCATATGGCACCTTCGACCTGAACCTGGCGTGGAAGGCGACCGAGGCGGCCACCGTCAGCTTCATCGTGCATAACCTGGGCGACAAGCGTCCGTCGTGGGATTCGTCGACCGCGTTCTTCGATTACACCCAGGGCGATCCGCGCGGCCGTGTGGCGTCGGTGAAGGTCAACTACCGCTTCTAAACCCCACCTCGAGCGGTTCCGGTCGACGCCGGAGCCGCTTCGCGCCATCCTTTCTCCGGTTCGTCGCAACGCGGCTTGCCGGACACCCGCCTGCTGGGCACAATGGCTTTACTTTTAGTCAAGCGAGCCAGCATGTCCAGTCCTATCCGATCTCTCCTGCCTGCGCCGCGTTCTCGCCTGCGACGCCTGCTGGCCGACCTGCCGCTGTCGATCGCGGTCAGCGCCGTGCTGGCGATCTTCATCGGCCTGGTGTCCGGGCACTTCCTCGAAAACCTGGTGGTGTCGATCGTCATCGGCATCGTTGCCTTCACCATCGTCAATGGCGGCCGGCTGCTGTGGTGGGACCGGCGCGGCTGGGGCGTGCGCGAATGGGCGCCTTTCCTGGCGCTGGCCGTTGCGACGGCGCCGGTGGCGCACTTCACCGGCTTGCGCGTCGGCGGCATGATGCTGGGGATCCCCACGCCGACGCTGGCCGAATATCAGACGCCGGCGCGCATGAGCATGGTCTTGTTCACCATGCTGGGCACCATGATGATGGTCGTGCTGGTGAGGTACCGCGAGCGCGTGCGCCGCATCGAGGAGGAGCATGCGGCGGCAAGGCTGCACGCCGAGATCATCGAGCGCCAGGCGCTGCAGGCGCAACTGCGTCTGCTGCAGGCCCAGATCGAACCGCACATGCTGTTCAATACGCTGGCCAACTTGCAAGGCCTGATCGCCATCGACCCCGACCGCGCCGGCGAGATGCTCGACCAGCTGATCCAGTACCTGCGCGCGACCCTGAGCGTCTCGCGCGCCGAGAGCACGACCCTGGAGCAGGAATTCGCGGCAATGCAAGCCTATCTGGGCCTGATGGGGGTGCGCATGGGCGAGCGACTGGCCTATCGCCTCGAACTGCCGCCCGAGCTGAAGACGGCGCGCCTGCCCACGATGCTGCTGCAACCGCTGGTGGAAAACGCGATCGTGCATGGGCTGGAGCCGAAGGTCGATGGCGGCGAGGTCGTCGTCAAGGCCAGCGTGGCCGGCGACAGCCTCGTGATCGAGGTATGCGACACTGGCCTGGGCGTGATACAGGTGCCTGGCCGGCGCGGCGGCGGGGTGGGGGTATCGACGACCCGCGAACGTCTCGAGGCCTTGTATGGCGAGCGCGCGACGATTACCCTGACGCCGGCCCCGCCACAAGGCACGCTGGCCCGACTGACCCTTCCCCTGGAGACCACCGCATGACCCGCGCCCTGATTGCAGAAGACGAACCGATCCTCGCAGCGACCCTGGCCAAGACCTTGCAGGGCTTGTGGCCGGAACTGGAAATCGTGGGCACGGCGCCCAATGGCCTGGCAGCGGTGGAGCAGGCGCTGGCGCTGCGTCCGGACGTGCTGTTCCTCGACATCCGCATGCCCGGCCAGACCGGGCTGGAGGCGGCCGAGGAACTGGCCGAGCGCTGGGAAGGGCCGCAGCCGTTCCCGCACATCGTGTTCGTGACCGCCTTCGACGACTATGCGGTCGAGGCTTTCGAACGGGCCGCGGTCGACTACGTGCTCAAGCCGGTCAGCGCGGGGCGGCTGGGCAAGACGGTGGAGCGCCTGCGGGCGCTGGTCGAGGCGCGCCGGGAGCCGGCAGTTGGCGTGGCGGACGCGGACTCGCTGGGCCAGCTGCTCGGCCAGCTCCAGGCGCTGCTGCCGGCGGCAGCGTCGAACGAGCGCCTGACGACCGTGCGGGCGGCGGTCGGCAATGTGGTGCGCATGATCCCGGTGGCCGACGTCGTGTTCTTCCAGGCGGTCGACAAGTACGTGAACGTGGCGACGGCGGACAGCGAGGCGCTGATCCGGGTGCCGCTGAAGGATTTGCTGCCGCAGCTGGATCCGGACCGGTTCCGGCAGGTCAGCCGCAGCATGGTGGTGAATATGGCGTGCGTGGTGAGTGCGGGGCGGGACGATTTCGGCAAGGTGACCCTGAACCTGCGTGGGCGGGCGGACAAGCCGCGGGTGAGTCCCGTGTATGCGCATTTGTTCAGGCAGATGTAGGGCTGCTGCTTGTCTTACTCGACATCCGGTACGAAAAATACGCTGTCGATCCGGCCGGTGTCTTTGTCTGCCTCGAAGACCAGTAAATACCCTTTTCCGTACATGCTTCTAACTGTATCCGGCCCGACGACATAGGCAAGGTTCGTATCGTAGTTGTAGTAGGCGGTCTGGGTGCCAAGCAATGCCTCTACTTCTTTTCGGGTGAAATTCCTGGTGTCGTGCTGTTTGAGGAAAGACGCTGTCATTTCTGCCCGCTGCATTTGTGATGCAGTCGCCCAAGCCTCTGGCGTGAAGTCGCGCCCTCCGAGTTTGCTCGCTTGATTCTCAACCGAGTTCAGCCAACATCCGGTCAGTCCGATCATCGAAAGGAATAGTGGACAGGATATACGGGCCGCGGTCGATCGGACCGAATGAAGGGGTGAAAGCAAAGTCGTCCTGGCAACCATGCTTATGTATCAGTCTTCATTCCACTTCGGGAAGGAAGAAGACTCTATCGACCTCCCCATTGTATTTGTCGGTTTCAAATACCAGCATGTAGCCTTTTCCGTACACGCTCTCTACGGTTGTTGGTCCGACAAAATAGGCTGGATTCGTGTCGTAGTCGTAGTATCCCGTCGGCGCCCCGAGCAGCGCAACCACTTCTTTACGATGAAAGTTGGTGATGTCATGCTTCCTGAGAAGCGAAGCAGTCATCTCGCCACGCTGCAGGTCCGTGGCGGTCGCCCATGTCTCAGCCGTGAACTCACGCGCGCCCAGCTTACTGGCCTGATTTTCGACCGAGTTCCAACATCCCGAAAGTAGAATCGAGAGCAATAGGATTTGTGCCAGGGTACGCATCTGGTCCTCTCACGGCCTGATCACTTTGAGCTGGCCAGACCGTAAAGCGCTAATGCAAAGTTGACCGAGCAATTGATTCGAAGTGGGAATGCGGCCGATCCTGAGACCGACTTCATTGTTATGAAGATCCATGGCTTTTTCTTCCGGTGGGTTCTCCGGGAAGTCTTCGTGCGCCGAAGTGTATCTGAGCGCACTGTTGTAGCCTATATCGCGACAGAGGATTGCCGACCAGAAGCAATGTCGAAACGCGTCGCCTGGACCGTTGTGGTCGTGTCTGCCAAATCGCCTTTTTGTCTCATCAGTCGCAGTACGCGCTGCATCGTCGATCAATGCCGCGTGCTCAGGGTACATCATCAAATAGACCTTCTCACTATTGCTAAGTTTCCAAATTTTCATGAGTACCGAGGTGGTCATTCTCAAACTCCGGAAACGTGTCAACGTTTGAGTGTTTCATGCCTTCTGAAAAAGTAGTTTGGCGCCCCTCAAGAACATGCTGTGGAATTGAGTAAAATGCCGTCTTTCGCCTGACTAGTCACCATCATGGAACTCCGCGCCGCCGCGCTGCACGCGCTGCTCGAAACCGATCCCGCAACCAAGGCCCAGGCGGTCGCCGCATTGACCGCCGCCTGCAAGGCCGGGACCGTGCGCATCGACACAGGCATCGCGCTCGCCGCGCCCGCCGGCATCCCCGGCCGCCCGGTCCGCCCCGAACTGGTGCCGCCGCTGCAAGTCGGCCGCCGCTCGATGGCCACGCCCGAGGGCCGGGCCATGCTGGTCCACGCCCTCGCGCACATCGAATTCAACGCCATCAACCTGGCTTTGGACGCGCTGTGGCGTTTTCACGGCATGCCGGAGCAGTATTACCTCGACTGGCTGCGCGTGGCCGACGAAGAGGCGCTGCATTTCACGATGCTGAGCGCCCACCTGGCCACGCTCGGCTATGCCTACGGCGACTTCCCCGGCCACGACAGCCTGTGGGAGATGGTGGCCAAGACGGGCGACGACGTCATGGCGCGCATGGCGCTGGTGCCGCGCACCCTGGAGGCGCGCGGGCTCGATGCGATTCCGCCGCTGCGCAAGAAGATCGCCCAGGCCGGCGACCTGGCCGCGGCCCAGATCCTCGACCGGCTGCTGGTGGACGAAGTAGGGCACGTCGAGATCGGCAACCGCTGGTACTTCAGCCTGTGCGAGGAACGCGGGCTGGAGCCGATCGCCACCTACGACGAACTGACCGTGCTCTACAAGGCGCCCGTCCTCAAGGGACCGTTCAATATCGAAGGCCGGCGCCAGGCTGGCTTCACCGAGGCCGAGCTGCAGCGCTACCGCTGATGGACACCGGCTTTCTCCTGACGCGCCACTGGCGCGACACCGCCGCCGGCTGCGAGGTCGAGTTCTGGCTCGCCACCGATGCCGGACCGCGCCGCCTGCGCCTGCCGGTACAGAAGCCCGTGGCCTTCATCCCCGAGGAGCAGCGCGCGACCGTCGAGCAGTTGCTGAGCGATGAACGCGGATGGGAGCTGCGCCCGCTCGACCTGCTCGATTTTCGGCACCGGCCGGTGGCCGGCCTGTATTGCCGCAAATACCGCCAGCTGCTGCGCATCGAAAAGCAGCTGCGCCAGCACGGCCTCGACGTGTTCGAGGGCGACGTGCGTCCGCCCGAGCGCTACCTGATGGAGCGCTTCATCACGGCGCCGGTGAGCTTTGGCGGCACGCCCGTCGACGGCGATCCGCTGTTGCTGGTCGATGCCGTCCTGAAGCCGGCGGCCGGCTACCGGCCGGCGATCCGCACGGTCTCGCTCGATATCGAGACCACCTTCCAGGGCGAGCTGCGCTCGATCGGGCTCGAAGGTTGCGGCCAGCGCCAGGTCTATATGCTGGGGCCACCCAATGGAAAAGACGGCGAACGCGATTTTGAACTCGATTTCGAACTCGAATACTGCGCTACCCGCCTCGAACTGCTCGACCGGCTGGAAGCATGGTTCATCCGCCACGATCCCGACGCCATCATCGGCTGGAACCTGATCCAGTTCGACATGCGGGTGCTGCAAAAGCACGCCGACCGGTTCAATCGCCCGCTGCGCCTGGGCCGCGACGGCAGCGCGATCGAATGGCGCGAGCACGGCGGCAAGCAGGAACACTACTTCATCTGCATCGCCGGCCGCCTGGTGATCGACGGCATCGATGCCCTGCATTCGGCCACCTGGAGCTTCCCGTCCTTCAGTCTCGAGAACGTGTCGCGCTCCCTGCTGGGCGAAGGCAAGGCGATCGACAACCCGCACGACCGCATGGCCGAGATCGACCGCATGTTCGCCGAGGACAAGCCGGCACTGGCCTGGTACAACCTCAAGGATTGCGAGCTGGTCACCCGCATCTTCGACAACACGAAGCTGATGGCCTTCCTGCTGGAGCGCGCCAGCGTGACCGGGTTGGCCGCCGACCGCAGCGGCGGTTCGGTGGCGGCGTTCGAGCACCTGTACATGCCGCTGCTGCACCGCCAGGGCAGGGTGTCACCCAATATCGGCGACGTCGCCGGCGCCGACAGTCCCGGCGGCTTCGTGATGGATTCGCGTTCCGGCCTGTACGATTCGGTGCTGGTGCTGGACTACAAAAGCCTGTATCCGTCGATCATCCGCACCTTCCTCATCGATCCGCTCGGCCTGGTCGAAGGCTTGCGCGAGCCCGAGGAAGCCACGGTCCCGGGCTATCGCGGCGGACGCTTTTCGCGCACCAGGCACTGCCTGCCCGGCATCGTCGCCCAGGTCTGGGCCGGCCGCGAGGCCGCCAAGAAGGAAAGCAATGCGCCGCTGTCGCAGGCGCTGAAAATCATCATGAACGCCTTCTACGGCGTGCTCGGCACCACCGGCTGCCGCTTCTTCGACCCGCGCCTGGCCTCGTCGATCACGATGCGCGGCCACGACATCATGCACCGCACGCGCGAGCTGATCGAGGAGCAGGGCTACCAGGTGATCTACGGCGACACCGATTCGACCTTCGTCTGGCTGGGGCGCGAACATGCCGAAGGCGATGCGCGCCGCATCGGGCAGGCCCTGGTCGATCACGTCAACAGCTGGTGGCGCACGCATTTGCAGGCCGAGCTGGGCATCGAGAGCGCGCTCGAACTGGAGTACGACGTGCACTTCCGCCGCTTCCTGATGCCGACCGTGCGCGGCTCGGACGAAGGCAGCAAGAAGCGCTACGCAGGCCTTGCGGCAGCGGCGAACGGCGGCGAAGAGATGGTCTATAAAGGCCTGGAGACGGTGCGCACCGACTGGACGCCGCTCGCGCAAGCCTTCCAGCAGGGGCTGTACGAACGCATCTTCAAGGGCCAGCCCTACGAAGACTATGTGCGCGAACTGGTCGCCCGCATGTTGCGCGGTGAATGTGACGACGATCTCGTCTATCGCAAGCGCCTGCGGCGGCCACTGGAAGAATACCAGCGCAACGTCCCGCCGCATGTGCGCGCCGCGCGCATGGCCGACGAGCACCATCTGCGCCATGGCCGCACCGCGCTATACCGCAAGGGCGGCTGGATCCGCTACGTGATGACCTTGAACGGCCCCGAGCCGATGGAAGCGCGCCACGGGGCGATCGACTACGAACACTACCTCACGCGCCAGCTCGAGCCGGTGGCCGACGCCATCCTGCCCTTCCTGGGCGACAGCTTCGCCAATCTCACGAGTCCGCAGCAAACGCTGTTCTAGGCATCCCGCCGCCCTGTCATGCCTCGGAAATATCGGCTCGCTAGACTGCCGACACGTTTTCAACAGGGAGGTGGCAAGTGGATCGTCGGGGCTTTTTACGCAGTAGCGCATATTTCACCGTCGCCAGCGCAGGCGGCTTGCTGGCTGCCTGCGGCGGCTCGGACGACACGCCGCCAGAGGGCAGCTTCAGCTTCCCGCTGGGCGTCGCCAGCGGCGATCCGAAGGAGGGCAGCATCGTGTTCTGGACCCGCTGCGCGCCAAAGAGCGGCAGCGAAGAAGTCGCTGTGCGGCTCGAGGTGGCGCTTGACGCGGCATTCACCCAGGTTGCCGGCGTGGTGGAACTGAGGGCAGTGCCGACCTACGACCACACGGTGCGCGCCAAGCTGACCGGCCTGGCCCCGGTCACCCGCTATTATTATCGCTTCCGCGCCGGCGCCGACCTGAGTCCGGTGGGCCAGGCAAGGACCGCACCAAGCGCCGCCAGCACTCCGGCGCAGATGCGCTTCGCCTGGATGACCTGCCAGGACTGGAGCATCAACCACTGGGCCGCGATGGGCATGATGGCGACCGAAGAACTCGATTTCATCGTCCACCTGGGCGACTACGTCTACGAGACGGTCGGCGCCGACTTCCAGTCCGGCCGCGCCGAGCCGGCCCATGCGCGCATCAACCTGCCCGACGGCGTGACGATCGAAGGCGGCGGGCGCTACGCCAACACCCTGGCCGACTACCGCACCCTGTACCGCACCTATCGCAGCGACGCGCGCCTGCAGGCGCTGCACGCCAAGTGCCCGATGATCGTGATCTGGGACGACCATGAATTCTCGGACGATTGCTGGCAAGACCACCAGACCTACGACAACGCCAACCAGCAGCAGACCTCGCGCCGCCGCAACGCCACCCAGGCCTGGGCCGAGTACATGCCGATCGACTGGGGCGACGTCTCGTTCGACCTGAACAAGGCCGGCTACGACAATATCCGCATCTACCGTGACTTCCGCTTCGGCACCCTGATGCACCTGGTGATGACCGATCAGCGACTGTACCGCGACGACCACGTGGTCAATGAAGCGGCCTACGCCAGCATGCTGCAGGGCGACCCGGTGAACGGCGACGATTCGATCGGTTCGCGCTACTTCGTGCCGCAGCCGCTGCTGGCCCAGTTCGAGGCCGGCGCGAGAAGCGCGCTGGGCCGCAATCCGGGCCTGCTCGGCCCGACCCAGACCCAGTGGTGGAAAGACACCATGAAAGGCTCGACGGCCACCTGGAAGGTGTGGGGCAATGAAGTGACCCTCAACCGCATGTGGCTCGACATGCGCACGCTGGCGCCGGCGCCGTACAACAACCTGTATATCGTGAACGCCGACGGCTGGGACGGTTTCCCGTCCTACCGCGCCGAAATGCTGGGCCACCTGGCCAGCAACAACGTGAAGAACGTGGTGGCGATCACGGGCGACCTGCACGCCTTCCAGTGCGGCGTGATCTACGACAGCAACGATCCGGTCGGCGGCCGTCCGGTGGCGGTGGACTTCGTCAGCGCCGGCATCAGCAGCTCCTCGTTCTACCAGTACCTGCGCGCCGGCGCCGGCAGCACGCCCTTGGCGCCGCTGGTCGCCACGCCGCAGGGCTTCGACCAGGTGCTGCGCATGAACAATCCTGCCTTCGCCTATGCCGACCACGATGCCCAGGGTTATGCGGTGGCCACCGTGACCGCGGCTTCATTCAGCGTGGTGTTCACCAAGGTCAAGCCGCTGGACGCCAACGGCGCCGCGCCGAGCGCGCCGCTGGCCAAGCGCACCCGCATTACCCTTGCCAGTGGATCGACGACGCCACGGGTCGAGGACAATGTGGCGTAGCACCACCGTCGTTACTGCCACTGGCAGTAACGACTCCCCGCGAAGGCGGGGACCCAAGCTTGCTTGCGCTGTCGATATGCGTGCAAACTTAGGTTCCCGCCTGCGCGGGAACGACGGGCTAACTGCGCGGGAACGACGGGGTTTGCAGATGCCGGCTGCATAAGCGAACCTGAAAGCCGAATGAGCGCTGGCCGATCACGCCATATGCTTTCTATAATGATGACGTCTTTACACGCCATCACATGGAGTCGACTTGTCCTTCCTGATCGTCCTGGCCGCACTGGCCTTCCTGATGTTCGCCGCCTACCGCGGCTACAGCGTCATCCTGTTCGCGCCGGTCGCCGCCCTCGGCGCCGTGCTGCTCACCGACCCGGCGCAGGTCGCCCCGGTCTTTTCCGGCATCTTCATGGAAAAGATGGTCGGATTCGTCAAGCTGTACTTCCCGGTGTTCATGCTCGGCGCGGTGTTTGGCAAGGTGATCGAACTATCCGGCTTTTCCGAGTCCATCGTGGCGGCCGCGATCCGCTACATCGGCGCGGCGCGCGCCAATGCCGTCATCGTCGCCGTGTGCGCCTTGCTCACCTATGGCGGCGTGTCGCTGTTCGTGGTCGTCTTCGCGGTGTATCCATTCGCGGCCGAACTCTATCGCCAGAGCGACATCCCCAAGCGCCTGCTGCCGGGGGCGATCGCGCTGGGGGCCTTCTCATTCACGATGGATGCCTTGCCCGGCACCCCGCAGATCCAGAACATCATCCCGACCACCTTCTTCCAGACCACCTCGTGGGCCGCGCCGGTGCTGGGCACCGTGGGGGCGCTGTTCATCCTGGCTGTCGGGCTGGCTTACCTGGAATGGCGCCGCCGCACCGCCGCCGCCAATGGGGAGGGCTACGGCACCTCGCTGGTGAACGAACCGGAACGGGTGGACACGGGCGCCGGCGGCTTGCCGCATCCGCTGCTGGCGGTGGCGCCGCTGCTGCTGGTCGGCGTGGCCAACTTCGTGTTCACCCGCATGATTCCAATCTGGTATGGCGGCGACAGCCACACGGTGCCGCCCGAGATCCTCCCCGGCATCGCGACGCCGGTAACGACGACGATCAAGACCGTGACCGCGATCTGGGCGGTGCAGGCCGCGCTGCTGCTGGGGATCCTGTTCGTGATCGCGACCGCATTCGGGCGGGTGGCGAAGCGGTTTGCCGACGGCAGCAAGGCGGCGGTGGGCGGCGCGCTGCTGGCGGCGATGAATACGGCGTCGGAGTATGGCTTTGGCGGCGTGATCGCGGCGCTGCCGGGATTCCTGGTGGTGAGCGATGCGCTGCGCAGCATCCCGAACCCGCTGGTGAACGCAGCGGTCTCGGTCAGCTCGCTGGCCGGCATCACCGGCTCGGCCTCGGGCGGCATGAGTATCGCGCTGGCGGCGATGTCCGATGTCTTCATCCGCGGCGCCGAGAATGCCGGGATCCCGCTCGAGGTCATGCACCGGGTGGTGGCGATGGCCAGCGGCGGCATGGACACCCTGCCGCATAACGGCGCCGTGATCACCTTGCTGGCCGTCACCGGCCTGACCCACCGCGAAGCCTACCGCGACATCTTCGCCGTCACCCTGATCAAGACGGCGGCCGTATTTGTTGTCATCGGCGTCTACTACACCCTAGGCCTGGTGTGACAATCCGTGGTTTTTTTGCACTCGTTCTCGCAAAATCAGCAAGGCTTGTGCGTCGTATTGACCCAAGAAAGAGCCGCACGACTACAATGACTTCCGCAATGGTTTCCGTGCAGCACTATTACTCCAGGATGGAACATGAAATCGGTACAACAAGAAGTCGACGAACGCAGCAACCTGACCGGCACCAATAAATTCGAATTGCTGTTGTTCCGCCTGGGCGGTGACGAGCAGGGCAACCACAACGAGCTGTTCGGCATCAACGTCTTCAAGATCCGCGAGATCGTCGCCATGCCCGAAATCACGGCGGTGGCCGGCGCCCCGCGCCATGTGCTGGGCGTGGTCAACCTGCGCGGCCAGATCATCCAGGTCCTCGACCTGCCGGGCATCACCGGCGTCAAGCCCAAGTCGGGCCTGAACATCATGCTGGTGACCGAGTTCGCGCGCACCACCCAGGCCTTTGCCGTCGAGAGCGTGGAAGAGATCGTGCGCCTGGACTGGAGCCAGGTGATGACCGCCGAACATAGCGCCGGCAGCGGCATGGTGACCAGCATCGCGCGCCTGCCCGAGCAGGACGGCCAGCCGGCGCGCCTGGCCCAGGTGCTGGACGTCGAGACCATCCTGCGCAACCTGAATCCGACCCAGGAGCGCGAGAACATGGAGCAGGCAGTGGGCGCCAAGATCTCGATCAAGCCGGGTTCCGTGATCCTGGCGGCCGACGACTCGGTGGTGGCGCGCGCGTTGATCGAGCAGGGTCTGGATGCGATGGGCCTGCCCTACATCATGACCAAGAGCGGCAAGGAAGCCTGGGACCAGCTGGGCACGATCGCCGCCGCGGCCGAAGCCGAAGGCCGCACCGTGTACGACCGCGTGGCCATGGTGCTGACCGACCTCGAGATGCCCGAGATGGACGGCTTCACGCTCACCCGCAACATCAAGTCGAGCAACCGCTTCGGCAACCTGCCGGTGGTGATCCACTCTTCGCTGTCGGGCAGCACCAACGAAGAACACGTCAAGAACGTGCGCGCCGACGCCTATGTCGCCAAGTTCTCGGCCGAAGACCTGTCGCGCACGCTGCGCAAGGTGCTGGGCGGCTGAGCCGGCACCCAGGGGATCATTGCCGCAATGTTATGATGCGGCCGTGATCCCCGACCTTTCCCAATTACTGATCCTCGACAGCCTCCTGCGCGAGGGCAGCCTCACCCGCACCGCCGAACTGCTCGGCATGACCCAACCCACGGTCAGCCGCGCGCTGGCGAAACTGCGGCGCCATTTCGGCGACCCGCTGTTGGTGCGCTCGGGCCAGCGCATGCAGCCCACCGCGCGCGCCCTCGAGCTGACCGGGCCGGTGGCGGCCGTGCTGGATGCGGCGCGCCAGCTCGAAGGCGGCCCGGCCGCATTCGATCCGCTGACCGCCACCCGTTCTTTCGGCCTGTATATGGTCGACGGCGCGGTGGTGAACATCCTGCCGCAACTGCTGGACGGGCTGGCGAAGCTGAAAAACGGCGCCGCAGGGCTACAGCTGCGCAGCGTGCACATCGATCCGGGCTCGCTCGAGGCCCAGCTCGAACGCGGTCACATCGATCTGGCCATCGGCCGCTTTCCGCACCTGCTCAACAACATCCGCCAGCGCAAGCTGTGGGACGACGAATACGCCTGCGTGATGCGGCGCGACCATCCCTGGGCCGGGCAACTCGACCGCGAGGCCTGGCTGACCCACCGCCACGTGCTGATCGAGATGGAGCACACCAGCCACCACAACGTGGCCGTGACCCGCAAGCTCGAGACGCTGCTCGAACCCACGCGCATCCTGTGCCACGTGCCGAGTTTCACCTCGGCCGCCCACATCGCGCTGCATACCGACGCGATCGCCACCATCCCGCTGCGCCTGGCGCGGCCGCTGGCGCGCGACCTCGGCCTGCTGCTGGCGCCCATGCCGGTCGAGCTGCCGCCGCTGCAGCTGGCGCTGTACTGGCATGAGCGCAGCCATCGCGACCCGGCCAACCGCTGGCTGCGCGAGTTCGTGCTGACGACGCTCACCAATACGCTGGGCGCCGAGACTGGTTATGCAGAATCTGCATGATGCCCATGCCGCTTATGGCATGGCCTAAATAACTCAGAGCAACTATGCTTCGGCTATTCAGTATTTTTGCCGAGGCACACCATGCTTCCATATCTTCCCGCGCCAGGCCGGTTATCGACCCGCCTGGCGCTTGTTTCTGCGATGCTCGTTCTCAGTGGTTGCGTGTCGATGGGCGCGCAGCCGCAACTGGCCCGGCTGAATCAGGACGCGGCTCCAAATTCATCGCGTGCTATTGGGTCGTTGGCGACCGAGGCCGCCACCTGGCCGGCCCAGGATTGGTGGCGCGCCTATGGCGATCCCCAGCTCGACCGGCTGGTGGAGACCGCAAGCGATGCCAGCCCGACGATCGCCGGCGCACTGGCGCGGGTGCGCCAGGCGGCGGCCCTCGAAGGCCTGGCCGCAGCAAGCCTGGGGCCGCAGGCCAATGCGTCGGCCCGTTCCGCGCGCCAGCGCTATAGCGAAAACGGCAGCGTGCCCAAGCCGCTGGCCGGCAGCTGGCAGTGGGTCAACGACGCCAGCGTCAACCTGAATTATGAGCTCGATTTCTGGGGCAAGAACGCAGCGGGCGTGGCCGCCGCCGCCGGCCGCGTCAATGCGCGCCAGGCCGAAGCCCAGGCCGCGCGCCTTGCCGTGTCGACCGCCGTGGTGCAGGCCTACCTGCGCCTGGACCACCTGTACGCGCAGCGCGACCTAGCCGAGCGCGAGCTGCGCCAGAGGAGCCGCATCCTCGAGCTGGTGCAGCAGCGCGTCTCCGCCCAGCTCGACAGCAATGCGGAGCTGAAGCAGGCCGAGATCGGCGTGCCGTCCGCACGCGGCCAGATCGCGGCGCTGGACGAGGCGATCGCGCTGACCCGCGGCCAGATCGCGGCCCTGGGCGGGCAGGGCCAGGACGCCGCCGAGGCGATCGCCCGTCCGCAACTGCGCCTGGAGCGCCCGGCGGCGGCGCCGGCCGATATTCCGGCCGCGCTGCTGGGTCGCCGGCCGGAACTCGTCGCGCTGCGCTGGCAGGTCGAAGCGGCCAGCGGCGAGATCGATGTAGCCAAGGCGCAGTTCTATCCGACGGTGAACCTGAGCGTGTCGGGTGGCCTGGCCAGCCTGGGCTTCGACCGCCTGCTGCAAGGCGGCAGCCGCAGCTTCGCGGCCGGACCGCTGGTTACCCTGCCGCTGCTCGACGGCGGCCGGCTGCGCTGCAACCTCGCGGCGCGCAGCGCCGAATTCGACCTCGCGGTCGAGAACTACAACGGCGCCGTGATCGAGGCGCTGCGCGACGTGACGGCGCAACTGACGTCGCTGCGCTGGCTGGGCGAACGGGTGCGCGAGCAGGACCAGGCATTGGGCGCGGCCGAGCAGGCCTACGACCTGGCCGAACAGCGCTACCGCGCGGGGCTGGGCAACTTCGTGCAGGTGCTGATCGCCGAGACCCAGGTCGTGGTCCAGCGCCGCGCTCAGGCCGACCTGGACGCCCGTGCCTACGAGCTGGACGTGAACCTGGTGCGCGCACTGGGTGGCGGCTACCAGGCCCTGGCCGTGCATTGAACAATCGAGAGAACGCTATGGACACCAAGAATACGAACAATGCTCCCCAGGGCCGGCGCAAGATCGCGATCGGCCTGACCGCCTCCGTGCTGGCCGCCGCCGCCGGCATCGCCTGGTCCTCGCCCGAGGTGCTCGGCATCGGCTGGAACAGCCAGCACACCGAAGACGCCTATGTCGAGGGCAACCTGGTGCAGGTGACGCCGCAGGTCGGCGGCACCGTGACCCGCATCGCGGCCGACAACACCGATTTCGTGCGGCCCGGCGAGGTGCTGGTGCAGCTGAACGAAGTCGACGCGCGCCTGGCCCAGGACCGTGCCGAGGCCGCGCTGGCCAAATCTGCGCGCCAGGTGCGGGCGCAATTCGCGGGCGTCGAGCAGCTGCGCGCGACGGTCGCCCAGCGCGAGGCGGATCTCGGCAAGGCCACCAGCGACCTGGAACGCCGGCGCAAGCTGGCCGACACCGGCGCGGTCTCGGGTGAGGACATTCGCCACGCCGGCGATGCCGTGGCCGCCGCCCGCGCCGCCTTGACGGCCGCGCGCCAGCAGGTCGGCTCGGCGCTGGCCATGGTCGACGGCACCACGGTCGAAAGCCATCCCGACGTGCTGGCCGCGATCGCGCAGTTGCGCGACGCCTCGCTGGGCCTGGCGCGCACCACGCTGGCCGCGCCGGTGGGCGGCATCGTCGCCCGCCGCAACGTCCAGATCGGCCAGCGTGTGGCGCAGGGCACGCCCCTGATGGCGATCGTGCCGCTGGACCAGATGTGGGTCACCGCCAACCTGAAGGAAACCCAGCTCAAGGATGTGCGCATCGGCCAGCCGGTGGCAGTCACCGCCGACGTGTACGGCAAGGACGTCGTCTTCCATGGCCGCGTGGTCGGCCAGGAAGCCGGCACCGGCAGCGCCTTCGCCGCCGTCCCGGCGCAGAACGCGACCGGCAACTGGATCAAGGTGGTGCAGCGGGTGCCGGTGCGCATCGCGCTCGACCCGGCCGACCTGGCGCGCCACCCGCTGCGCCTGGGCCTGTCGATGAAGGTGGCGATCGACACCAGCAGCAAGCAGGGCCCGAGCCTGATGCAGGCCGGCGCCGTGCGCCAGCAGTACAAGACCGTCGTGTTCGAGGCCGAGTCGCATGGCGCCGAGGAGGCGATCCGGCGCGCGCTCGGCCACCCGGGCGCGGTGGCGTCGCGTTGATGGAAAGGGCAGGCGATGAACGCCCCCACTAGTGTGACCATTCCGCGTCCGGCCCTGCTGGCCGCGATCTTCGTCTTCAACTTCATCGAGTTCCTCTCGACCGGGATGACGGTGTTCGCGGCCCCGGCCATCATGGGCCATATCGGCGCCTCGCCCGAGGAATACGCGACCGTCTCGGCGCTGTACGCGGCGGTGGCGGTGCTGTCGATCTCGCAGCTGACGGTGCTGGTGCAGCGCCTCGGCTGGCGCAACTACCTGCTGGGCGGCGTGCTGTTCTACATGATCGGCGCCTGGATCTGCGCCAGCAGCGGCAGCGTCGCCGCCTTCGCCGGCGGCCGGCTGTCGATGGCCATGGGCGGCGGCGTGTTCATGACGGCCTCGCGCATGATGGTGAACCTGATCCCGCCGTCGCCCCAGCGCCTGCAGGGCATTGCGGCCTTCGGCGGCGCACTGTCGCTCGGCCTGGCGCTCGGGCCCCTGGCGGCGGCGAAGTTCATCGGCCACGAAGCCTGGGGCGGCATGTTCCTGCTGCTGGCAGCGCTGGCCGCGATCGGCGCCGGCATCGCGGCGCGCTGGCTGCCGCCCGGCGCCGACACGCTGGACGGCACCCCGACGCGTTTGCACGTGCCGGATGCGATCCTGCTCGGTGGCGGCGCCGCGGTCACGCTGTTCGCCCTGCAGCACCTGACCTACGACTGGCATGGCGGCGAGCGCGCCGCGCTGCTGGGCCACCTGGCGCTGGGCCTTGCCTTGCTGCTCGCCTTTGGCCTGCTCAAGGCGCGCCGCCGCGAGCCGTTTCTGCACCTGAACATCCTGGCCAGTGCGCGCTACCGTTTGGGCCTCGTCATCTTCGCGGTCTGCTACGCGGTGCTCGGCATGGTCAATACCCTGCTGCCGCAGGCGGTACAGAAGGGCCTGGGCATGGGGCTGGAACAGGCCGGCGTGCTGCAGGGCGTGGGCCTGCTGTCGACCTTCGTCGTGTTCACGGTGATGCTGCAGCTGGTCAAGCGCAATCCGCATCCGACCAGGTTCTTCGTGACCGGCTTCCTGATGCTGGCGGCGCTGGGCTGGCGCTTCGCGACCCTCGATCCGCGCGCCAATGCCTGGGACACGGTGATGCTGTGGCTTGGCCTGTTCGGCGGCTTCCTGACGCTTGGCATGGCCACCGCCGCGATCCACTCGTTCAAGGATCTGCAGGCCGACAACGTGGTGTTCGCGCATGCCCAGCAACTCAAGAACATGCTGGGCCAGGTTGGCCTGGCGCTGGGCGTCGGCGTGACCAATATCGCGCTGCAGGAGCGCACCGCGCTGCACTCGTCAAGGCTGGCCGAGAAGGCGACGGCGCTTCTAGATGGCGGCGCCGAGATGTCGCGCCAGGCCGGCCTGCTGGCGGGGCAGGACCTGTTCTGGGTCGTGATGTGGGTGGGACTGGTGGGCGCCGTGCTGCTGGCCATGCAGCGCAGGTTCGATTGACTCCCAACCGTGCGCCGAGTGTAAAACGATCGTTTTACACTTGAGCCATGGATACGAACCCAGCACTGATCAATACCGCCGAATGCCTGTTCTACGAGCACGGCTACATGGCCACCAATATGGACACCCTGGCCCGCGCGGCCAGGATGTCGAGCCGCACCCTGTACAAGCACGCCGGCAGCAAGGCCGCCCTGGCGGTCGATGTTCTTGCTGCGCGCGACCGGCGTTTCTTCGAGCAGGTCGACGGGCGCGACGTGCGCGCGCTGTTTGCCGCACTGGCCGACTGGATCGGCCAGGAAGGCGCGCGCGGCTGCCTGTTCCTACGCATGCTTGGCGAGACCGGCGGCGCCGAACCGGCGATCGTCAAGGCGGTATTGGCCCACAAGGACAGGCTGCGCCGGCACGTGGACCGCATCGTCGAGGCCGACCTCGGGCGCGCCGACGACGTGCTGGCCGAGCGCATCGTGCTGCTCTTCGAGGGCGCGGTGGCGGCCAGTGCCTGGCAGGGGGCGGCCGCGGTCGAGGCGGCATGCGCAGCGGCGCTGGACCTGGTTGCAGCGGCGCGCGCGGCATGAGCCGGACCGTCGTTCTCGGCGCCACCGGCTTCGGCCTGATCGCGGTCTGCTACGGCTTCGCGCGCTTCGCCTTCGGTCTGTTCCTGCCGGCGATCGCCGACGATTTCGCGCTCTCGTCCACGCTGGCCGGGGTCATCTCGGCTGGCTCCTTCCTCGGTTTTTGCCTGGCAATCGTGCTGGCGGCATGGCTGACCGAGCGGGTCGGCCCGCGCAGCGTGGCTGTCGCCGCAGGCGCGGCCGGCGCCATCGGCATGATCGGGATCGCCAGCAGCGCGTCGCCCGCCTGGCTCGGGGCCTTCGTCATCCTGGCCGGCTCGAGCACCGGGCTCGCCTCGCCGGCGCTGGCGGCCGCCGTGACCTCGATCGCGCCTTCAGACCGCCAGGACGCGACCAATACCTTCATCAATGCCGGCACCAGCGCCGGGGTCGCCCTGTCCGGCCCCGTCGCGGCGCTGATGGGTGCGCAGTGGCGGCTGGCCTTTGCCGGCTTTGCCGGCGCCGCGATCCTGATGGCCCTGGCCACGCTGAAGGTGCTGGCCGGCGCCGCCGCGCAGCCGGCCGGGCGTGCGCCCTTGCTGCCGCCTCTGTCGCCCGACCTGAAGCGCCTGGCCGCGGCCGCGGGCCTGAGCGGGGCCGCGAGCACGGTGGTCTGGAGCTTCGGCGCCGACCTGCTGGCGGCCAATCTCGACTGGAGCGGTGGTCAGGTCGGCATGCTGTGGACCGTCATGGGCTCTGCGGGCGTGGTGGGGGCCATGGCGGGATCCCTGATCGCCCGCTTCGGCATGCGCGCCGTGCACCTGGTATTCCACATTGCGTTGGGGCTGGCCGTCGCCGCCGTCGGGCTGGACGGCGCGCCGCCGTGGCTGGTGCTCACGGGGGGAGCGCTGTTCGGCGCCGCCTATCTGATGCTGACCGGCGTCTATCTGGTGTGGGGCATCGCGGCGCTGCCCGAGCGGCCGGCGACCGGCGTGACCGTGGCCTTCCTGGCGCTCGCGGTGGGCCAGACCCTGGGCGCGATGGCGTTCGGCTTTGTGATGGAGCGCGTTTCGGCAAACGTCGCGGTGGCGTCGTTCGCGGCGCTGGCGCTCGCCGCAGGCGGGGTGCGCCGCCGCGCCGACTGAGCAAAAAAAAGCGCCGGCCTGTGAGGGCCGGCGCCGGGTGGTGCTTGCGCACCCGTCAGGTCAGTCTTCCTGGAACGCCTCTTCGCGCTTCTTGCGCAGCGACGGCAGCAGCACGACGATCATCGCCGCTGCGGCCAGGCCCAGCATCACGCCCGAGATCGGACGCTCGATGAACACCATCGGGTCGCTGCGCGACAGCAGCAGGGCGCGGCGCAGGTACTCCTCCATCATCGGTCCGATGATGAAGCCGAGCAGCATCGGCGCCGGTTCCAGTTCCAGCTTGGCGCACAGGTAGCCAAGCAGTCCGAACAGCGCCATCAGGTAGACGTCGAAGGTACTGTTGTTCAGGCTGAATACGCCGATCGCGCAGAACAGCAGGATCGCCGGATACAGCATCTGGTACGGCACCATGATCATGCGCACCCAGATGCCGATCAGCGGCAGGTTCAGCACCACCAGGAACAGGTTACCGATCCACATCGAGACGATCAGGCCCCAGAACAGGGCTGGCTGCTCGGTCATCACGGCCGGACCCGGCTGGATGCCCTGGATGATCATCGCACCGATCATCAGCGCCATCACCGGGTTCGACGGGATGCCGAGGGTCAGCATCGGGATGAACGAGGTCTGGGCGCCGGCGTTATTGGCTGCCTCTGGCGCCGCGACGCCTTCGATCGCGCCCTTGCCGAACATGGCCGAGTTCTTCGACACCTTCTTCTCGAGCGAGTACGAGGCGAACGAGGCCAGCATGGCGCCGCCGCCCGGCAGGATGCCGAGCACCGAGCCCAGGCCGGTCGCGCGCAGCACCGGGGCGATGATGCGCTTGAAGTCATCCTTGCTCAGCATCAGGCCTTGCACCTTCTTCATGACCAGGTTGCGGCTCTCGTCGTGCTCCAGGTTGCGGATGATTTCGCCGATGCCGAACATGCCCATCGCGACGATCACGAAGTTGATGCCGTCGGCCAGTTCGGGCAGGTCGAAGGTGTAGCGCGCCGAGCCCGAGTTGACGTCGGTGCCGACCACGCCCAGCAAGAGGCCGAGCAGCACCATGCCGATCGCCTTGAGCAGCGAACCGCTGGCCAGGACCACCGAGGCGACCAGGCCGAGCACCATCAGCGAGAAGTATTCGGCCGGTCCGAATTCGAGCGCCATGTCGGCCAGCGGCGGCGCGGCCAGGGCCAGCAGGATGGTGGCCACGGTACCGGCGAAGAACGAGGCGATGGCGGCGGTGGCCAGCGCCTTGCCGGCCTGCCCGTTGCGCGCCATCTGGTAGCCGTCGAGCGCTGTCACCACCGAAGATGACTCCCCGGGCAGGTTGACCAGGATCGCGGTGGTCGAGCCGCCGTACTGGGCGCCGTAGTAGATACCGGCCAGCATGATCAGGGCCGATTCCGGCGGCAGGCCGAAGGTAGCCGGCAGCAGCATGGCGATGGTGGCGACCGGGCCCAGGCCCGGCAGCACGCCGACGGCGGTGCCGACGAACACGCCGACCAGGCAATAGAACAGGTTCTGGAGGGTGAAGGCCGTTTCCAGGCCAAGTGCGAGATTGCTGAAGATTTCCATTTGATTATGCTCCACCTAACCAGGGGCCAAACATGGGCATCGGCAAGCCAAGCAGCTTGACGAACAGGCCCACCGCGAACAGCGCTGCGCCGATCGCGAGTGCGATCGACTTGGCCAGGTTGAATTTCTGGCCGGCGTAGGAGCTGATCATGATCAGCACCAGGGTCGCGGGGATCAAGCCGGCGTCGCGCACCAGGAAGCCGAACAACAGCACGGCGACCAGTACCAGGGACAGCTCGCGCCAGTACAGGCGGCCGATCGGCTCGCCCTGGCGGAAGAAGGAGCGGATCAGCGAAGCCGCGCCGACGAGCGACAGCAGGCCGCCGAGCACGGACGGGAAGTAGGCCGGACCCATGCGGCCGGCCGTTCCCATTTCATAGTCCTGGCCGATGACTACGGCGGAGAGGCCGAATAAGAGAAAGACGATGCCACTCCAAAAATCCTTTGGGTGGCGTATGAATGCTGGCACGTGGTGGTCCCCTTTTTTTTGATGCAAATGCGGTGTTACAGATGCAGTGGTTCGAAGTGTGTTTCAGCTACGGTGATGCGGGTGCTGCAGGTACGACGGATACAACAGGTACAGAAAAGCGCACCGCTCCGGAAAAACCGGTACGGTGCGCGAATTCAGCTGCTCATGCTCAGTCGGCGAAAGCACCGGCCTTCTTGATGATCGGACCCCACAGGTCGATCTGCTGCTTGAGGTGGGTGCGCAGGGCTTCCGGCGTCGCCTGGTTGGTCGGCACCGGCTCGGTGCCCAGGTCGTTGAAGCGCTTGACCACGTTCGGATCGCGCAGCGAGGCGCGCAGGGCGTTGGCCAGCGCGTCCACGACTGGCTTTGGCGTGCCCTTCGGCGCGTACAGGCCGTGCCAGACGCCCACTTCGAAGCCCGGCAGCGCGCCCGAGGCCAGGGTCGGCAGGTTCGGCAGCGACGGCACGACGGTCTTGGTGGTCACGCCATAGGCCTTGATCTTGCCGCTCTTGATCTGGCTGGTGGTATTGGTGGTCTGGTCGCACATGAAGTCCACCTGGCCGCCCAGCAGGTCGTTCATCGCCGGTCCGGTGCCTTTGTAGGGCACGGTGGTCAGCTCGACGCCCATCGCGGTCTGCAGCAGCATGCCGCACAGGTGCGAGGCCGAACCCAGGCCGGCGTGGGCGTAGGTGACCTTGTCCTTGTTGGCCTTGACGTAGGTGATCAGCTCTTTCATGTCCTTGGCAGGGAAGTTGCCGCGGGCGACCACGGTCATCGGCACGTCGGTGATCAGGCCGATCGGCTCGAAGCTGTCGATCGCGTTGTACGGCAGCTTGCGGTACAGGGCAGGAGCGGTCGACTGGCCGATGTGGTGCAGGAACAGGGTATAGCCGTCGGGCGAGGCCTTGGCCGCGCGCGCCGCACCGATCGTGCCGCCGGCGCCGCCGACGTTCTCGATGATGATCTGCTGCTTGAGGGTGTTGCCCATCGATTGGGCCACCAGGCGCGCGACGGTGTCGGTCGGGCCGCCGGCCGCGAACGGCACGATCATGGTGATGGTCTTGGTAGGGTAGTTCTGGGCCTGGGCCAGGCCGCTGCCGAAGGCAGCCAGGCACGCGACAGCGCACAGCATCTTGAGCTTCATGTTTGTCGTCCTCGTCAATCTCGTTCTTGGTATGGGGTCGGCGGCCCGCACCTTTGTGGTGCGTTGCTGCGCTCTAGCGTTGTCTTACGCAGCTAGGGTTGTACCAGTAAACATATTGATATGCAACTACGTGGAACTACGTATGTCGCGCGGGTGTGACGAGGTTCGGTAAAAGCAGCACGCCACAAGACGAAAAAGTCGAAACGACAACGCCGACGGCGAAGGCCGTCGGCGCCTGGATATTGCCGCCGAAACCGGCTTACACCGGCGCCGGCACCGGCAGTTCGCGATCTCCCATCAGCAGCTTGGCCGGAGTCATCGGCGTGGTCCGCAGGCGCTTGCCGGTCGCGTGGAAGATGGCGTTCGACACCGCCGCCGCCACACCCACGATGCCGATCTCGCCCACGCCCTTGGCGCCGAGCTGCTTGCTCACGATGCGGTCGTCCTCTTCCACGAAGATCACGTCGATGTCATGGATGTCGGCGTTCACCGCCACGTGGTATTCGGCAAAGTTGTGGTTCATGAAGCGCCCGTACTTTTCATCGGTATGGGTTTCTTCATGCAGGGCCTGGCTGATGCCCCACACCACGCCGCCGCTGATCTGGCTGGCCGCGGTCTTGGCGCTGATGATGCGCCCGGCCGCGATCGCGCTTACCACGCGGGTCACGCGCACCATGCCCAGCTTCTCGTTGACGCGCACTTCGCAGAACACGGCCGAGTGCACCGCGCGCGCGTACTTGCGCTGCTTGAGCATCTGCGGCGTCATGAAGAATTTCTCCTCGACGCTGTCCTTGCCCTCCTCACGCAGCACGCTGGCAATCTCGACGCGCCGCGCCGGGTCTTTCTTGAGGAAGATGGCGCCGTCGCCGAATTCGACGTCGCGCATGCGGGCGCCGTCGATGGGCGAATCCTTCATCCCGGTGGCCATCTTGAGCAGCGTCTTCTTGAGCTTCTCGCAGGCGCCGTGCACGCCCGAGCCCACGGTCGCCATATGGGACGAGCCGCCCTCGATCGGCGCCATCGGCAAGGTCGAGTCGCCCAGCTGGAAGGTCACTTTTTCCATCGGCAGGCCCAGTTGTTCGGCGGCGACGATCGACATCGCGGTATAGGTCCCGGTGCCGATGTCGGTTGCCGCGCTGCTGACCACCAGGCGGCCGTCGGCGTGCATCACTGCGCTCACGCGCGCCACCATGACCATCGCATCCCAGATTCCGGTCGCCATGCCCCAGCCCACCAACTCTTCGCCGTCACGCATCGAGCGCGGCTCCAGCGGGCGCTTGTCCCAGCCGAAGCGCTCGGCGCCCTGGCGGTAGCATTCGCGCAGCTCTTTGGTCGAGAAGGGCTTGTCCTCGATCGGGGCGACGTCGGTGTAGTTCTTCAGGCGCAGGGCCAGCGGGTCCATCCTGAGTTCATACGCCAGCTCGTCCATCGCCACTTCGAGCGCGTGCACGCCGTGGGCGGCACCCGGCGCGCGCATGTCCAGTGGCGTGAAGCGGTCATGCGCCACCACCTGGTAGCCCAGCTTGACGTCGGGGCAGGCATACAATTGCCCGGACCAGTTGACGATCACTTCCACGTAGTCCTCGAGCCGCGACGTCTCTTGGATCGCCTCGTGCCAGATCGCCTTGAGCGTGCCGTCCTGGTCGGCGCCGAGGCGGACCCGGTGCCAGGTCTCGGGGCGGTGGCCGAAGCTGAACATCTGCTGGCGGGTGAGCACCACGCGCACCGAGCGCTTCAGCTGCAGCGCGCCCATCACGGCCAGCGGCAGCTGGTATTGCGGACGCAGGCCGGAACCGAAGGCGCCGCCCACGTAGGGATTGCGCACCGTGACCTTGTCCTTCGAGATGCCGAAGCCGTGCGAGACGTACCAGCGGCTGTTCTGCGAACTTTGCGTCTTGTCGTAGATGGTCAGGTGGCCGTCTTCTCCGTAGATCACGGTCGAGGCGAACATCTCCATCGGATTGTGGTGTTCGACCCCGTTGTAGTACTGCGAGTCGACCTTGACCGGGGCATTGGCGAAGGCCTTCTCTCCGTCGCCGGTGGAGCTGGGCGGCGTGAAGCCGGCCTTCATTTTCTTCGGTTCGTAGGCTTCGTCGAGGCGTTCGAGGTGGTTGGTCTCATGCTCCTCGACGTCGTAGTGCACGCGCACCAGTTGGGCCGCGTGGCGCGCCGCCTCGAAGGTGTCGGCGATCACCAGCGCGACCGGCTGGCCGCTGTAGAAGATCTGGTCCGAGAACAACGGGCGGAAAGGCGAGCCGGCAGGCGCGGTCATGTCCTTCCAGGCGATGTCGAAGGAGCGCATCTTGGGGCGGTTCTCGTGGGTCATCACGGAGATCACGCCATGCGCAGTGAGGGCGTCGACGGTGTCGATGCGGGTGATGCGGCCCTTGGCCACGGTGCCGCTGACGACCACGCCGTAGCACAGGTCGGGGGCGAACACTTCGGCCGCGTACTGGGCCTGGCCGGTGACCTTGGCGCGGCCGTCGACGCGCGAGACGGACATGCCGCTCTTGACGCGGCCGGTGCCGGCCGGCGCGCTCGGAGCGCGCAATTCTGGAATCAGGTCGGTCATGCGTTGTCTCCCTCTGGACTGCGGCCGCTTCCGCTGGCAATATCGGTGCCGCGGGCGGCGCTGGTCAAGGCCTGGACGATGGCGTTGTGCGCCAGGGTCAGCTTGAAGTCGTTGTGGCCGTAGCCGCGCGCTCCCTGCAGGATGGCGTCGGCCGCGGCGGCGAAGGCTTGTTCGCCCGCCGCCTTGCCCACCAGCTGGTCTTCGGCCGCTTCGATGCGCCACGGCTTATGGGCGACGCCGCCCAGCGCGATGCGCGCGGCCTTGATCGTGCCGCCGGCATCGAGGTCGAGCGCGGCCGCCACCGACACCAACGCGAAGGCGTAAGACAGGCGGTCGCGCACCTTGATGTAGGCGCTGTGTGCCATGAAGCGGTCGGCCTGCGGGACGGTGATGTGGGTGATCAGTTCGCCCGGCTGCAGGGTATTGTCGATCTCGGGTCGGTCTTCCGGCAGGCGGTGGAAGTCGGCGAAGGGGATTTGCCGCTTGCCGCTGCTCGACTGGACGTGCACGGTCGCGTCGAGCGCGCGCAGGGCCACGCACATATCCGACGGATGGGTCGCGATGCAGGTCTCGCTCGTGCCCAGGATCGCGTGCTGGCGGTTGACGCCATCCTTGGCCGGGCAGCCGGTGCCGGGCTCGCGCTTGTTGCAGGCCGTGCCGACGTCATAGAAGTAGACGCAGCGGGTGCGCTGCATCAGGTTGCCGCCATTGCTCGCCATATTGCGCAGCTGTGGCGAGGCGCCGGCCAGGATCGCGCTCGACAGCAGCGGATAACGCTCGCGCACCAGCCGGTTGTAGGCCGTGTCCGCGTTGCGGGCGAGGGCGCCCAGCAGCAGGCCACCCTGGTCGTCAAGTGCGACCTGGTCCAGGTCGAGCCCCTCGGTCTTGAGCCCGTTGATGTCGACCAGCTGCGAAGGGCGCATCACGCCTTCCTTCATCAGGTCGAGCAGGTTCGTGCCGCCTGCGATCGGGCGTGCTTCGCCGGCGCTCAAGGCCGCCAGCACGCCATCGAGGTCCTTCGATTGGGTGAAGATAAATGGATTCATGCGAGCACCGCCCCGGTCGTGAAGGCCGGCTTGTCGCCATTCTGGTTCTTGCGCAGGTCCATCACCTGGATCACGGCGTCCGCGATCTGCGGATAGGCGCCGCAGCGGCAGATATTGCCGCTCATGAGTTCGCGCACGTCGTCGCGCGAGGTGGCCTGGCCCTCGTTCATCAGGCCCACGGCCGAACACAGCTGCCCGGGGGTACAGTAGCCGCACTGGAAGGCGTCGCACTCGATGAAGGCTTGCTGGAGCGGGTGCAGGTCCTCGCCCTTGGCCAGGCCTTCGACTGTGGTGATTTCCTTGCCGTCCTGCATGACCGCCAGGGTCAGGCAAGAATTGATGCGCTTGCCGTCCACCAGCACCGTGCATGCGCCGCATTGTCCCTGGTCGCAGCCCTTCTTGGTCCCGGTCATGCCTGCGCGCTCGCGCAACAGGTCAAGCAAGGTTACCCAGGATTCGACGTTGAATTCGCGGTCTTGCCCGTTGATACGCAGGCGGACCGGATACTGCTGGTGAAGTTCCATGGTCATTCCCTTCTGTGAGAAGCCATGACCTTACCCGTGCAGCTGGGGCGTCACGGTTAGGTGACGCACCCATTCCTGCGCATAGTTGTATTTTTGCTCAGGGCCCGCGGAATACCACCGTTTTGTTGCCGTCGACAAAGACGCGGCGCTCGATGTGGAACTTGACCGCCGTCGCCAGCGCCAGGCATTCGTTGTCGCGACCGACACGGGTCAATTGATCAACCCGGTAGTTGTGGTCGACCCGGGTCAGCACCTGTTCGATGATCGGGCCTTCGTCGAGATCCGGGGTGGCGTAATGGGCCGTCGCGCCGATCAGCTTGACGCCGCGGTCGAACGCTTGCTGATAGGGCTTGGCGCCCTTGAAGCCGGGCAGGAAGGAGTGGTGGATATTGATGCACTTGCCGGCCAGGCGCCGCGCCAGCTCGTCCGACAGGATCTGCATATAGCGCGCCAGGATCACCAGCTCGGAACCGGTCTCCTCGAAAATCTCGAACAGGCGCGCCTCTTGCTGCGCCTTGTTGTCCTTATTGACCGGCAGGAACACGAAGCGGATGCCTTCGCGCTCGACCATCGGGCGCAGGTCGAGGTGATTCGACACCACCGCCGTGATCTGCATATTCAGCTCGCCGTTGCGGCGGCGGTACAGCAGGTCGTCCAGGCAATGATCGGTCTTCGAGACCATGATCACGGTGCGCACCGGGTCGAGCGGATCGAACATTTTCCATTGCATGTCGAGGCGGCCGGCCACCAGCTCGGCGAACTCGTCACGGATGCGGTCGATCGTCGGCGAATGTTCTTGCTGGCGGAACACGGCGCGCATGAAGAAGCGCGCGGTCGAATCGTCGTCGAACTGTTCCAGCGCGCAGATATAGCAGTCGCGCTCGGCGAGGAAGGTCGCGACGGCGGCGACGATGCCGGTGCCGGCCGGGCAACTGGCGTTGAGGATGTATTCGATGCGGCCGGTGGACGCCGGGGCGATGCTGCTCATGAGTGATTCCTGTCGGTTAGGGGCTAAACACAATGTGCCCGTCCGTCACGCGACACCGGCCAGGTGGGCCAGCGGCAGCTCTGGTATCCGGCGCCGCCCGGTCGGCGGCGCTGGGAAGGCTATCTTGCGATGTCGAGGTGTTGTCAGAATATATAGAATGAGGGATGAGGCGGGCGCCGTCAAGCGTGTGCATCTCGCGTGCTACCATGCGCGCTTTTTCCTGAACAGCCATGTCGCCGCCAATGACCATCCGTCCGATGCAGCCCGCCGATCTCGATGCCGTCCTGCGCGTGCAGGCGGCCTGCTACCCGCCGCCGATGCAGGAGCCGGCCGCAGTGGTGCAGGCGCGGCTGAATACGGCCGCCGCCACCTGCCTGGCCGCGAGCGACGCCGACGGCGTGTGCGGCTACCTGTTCGCCTATCCCTCGCGCCTGGGACTGGTCACCGACCTGGGGGCGCCGTTCGAGATCGCGCCGGATGCCGACACCCTGTACCTGCACGACCTGGCGGTCGACCCGCGCGCGCTCGGGCGGGGCCTTGCGCGCGCGCTGGTGGAATGTTTGCTCGATCTCGGCCGCGACCTGGGTTTGTCCCATGCCGCGCTGGTCTCGGTGCAGGACAGCACGCGTTTCTGGACCGGCTTCGGTTTCGCGGCGCGGATAACGGGCGATACAGGCCTGCTCACCTATCCGGCGGCCGCGCTCTATATGGCGCGCCCGCTGGATTAATCTACTCGACGCGGCGCACCTTGGCCGAGGCGTTGGTGCCGTCCACGCGCATGAAAATGGTGCCGAACATATTGCGTTCGATGCTGACCTTGACGTCCCTCGCTGGCGCCAGGACCGCGTCGCTGCCGTCGACGACGCGCCACACCTGGCCATTGGCCAGGCGGATCCGGGAGCCCGGGCCCCAGCCCTCGAAGCTGCCCACGATGGTGCTCTGCACCGACTTGGGCTGGGTCTCGCGCTGCTTTACCGCTTCCATGCCGAAGTTTTCCTCGGCGGTGGCCACTGGCGCTGCCGCTCTCGGCGCGCCTGGCGCCGCTGCCGCAGGACCTGCCGCGCCAAGGGGGATCGCGTCATAGCAGGCCACGCGCGCCGCGACGTCGGTCACGGCGCGGCATTTCAGGAGCGCGGCATCGTTGGCGAGCGCGGAGCCGGAGGCGAGGAGCAGTACGGCAAGAGGCAGGGCTTTCATCGGAATCCTAGGTAGTGGTGGAAGCTCGTCCCCGGGCGGGGCCGGGGGCGGCTACGATTATAGGGGATGCCGATGCCGGAGTGGAAATCGGGGGCCGGCCGGCAGCCGCCCGCGGGACGTCCTATACTGCTGGGCGGCGCCAGGCACTTTCGGACCGTGGCGCCTCTCAGACGAAAGAAGACCATGACTCAACAAGTGACGATTATCGCCACCCTCTACGCCAAGGCAGGCCAGGAAGCCGCGCTCGCGGCGCGCATGCACGAGATGACGATCGAGACCCGCAAGGAAACCGGCTGCATCCTGTACGAGCTGCAGCGATCGAGCGAAGACCCGCGCGAATTCATCATGGTGGAATACTGGCGCGATGCCGAGGCGGTGGCGCTGCACGACGCCAGCGCGCACATGGCGGCCCTGGTGGCCGACCTGCCGGCGCTGGTCGACCGCCCGGTCGCCGTGCGCAAGTATACTCCTGCCAACTGAGCGCCGGCCGCCTGAGCGCAGGCCTGCTTCAGGCGGCCCGGCCGAACAACCCGATCTGCAGGCCGCGCGCCATGCCGCGCGCCGCGTCGACCAGGGCGTCGGCATCGGCGGGCGCGAACAGCGCGCCGGCCGTCTCTTCGAACAGGGTCAGCCAGCGCGCGAAGTGCGCCGGTGTGAGCTGGGGCATGGCCTGGTGCTTGCCGAAGACGTTGCCGCGAAATTCGCGAGCCTTGAGCATCGCGGTACTCCAGAACGACACCATGCGCTCCTTGTGGTGGTCCCATTCGCCGTCCGGGATCGCGCCGGCGAACACGGGACCGAGCAGCGGGTCGCGCCTGACCTGGTCGTAGAAGACGTCGACCAGCACGGCCAGGGCCGGGCGATCCAGAGGCAGGGGAAAGGCGTCGCGTGCGCTCATCGCCATTATCCGGGTTTGCCGTCGAGGCGCGGACTGGCCAGCCAGGGGCCGTAGCGCAGCAGGTAGATGACGAAGGCCAGCGACCACAGTGCGGCCGACAGCGCCAGCGTGTGGCCGCGCGCGGGACCATCGAACAGGTTAGCGGCCAGCCGTGCGGCCACCGCCAGCGGCAGCAGCGCGAACATCGCCACCTCGGGGCGCTCCGCCTGCAGGGTGCGGCCGGTATGGCCACGCGCGGTGCGGGTGATCATGGCGCCGATCATGCCGGTCATGGCGCCGGCCGCCAGCAGGTGCAGGGCTGCGCTGCCCGAGACCACCCCGACGCGAGCCAGGCCCAGGGCCAGCAGGCCCGCCACCAGCATCGCATACGACAGGTGGAACGACCACAGGAGCGGCGTGCGCAGCGTCGACAGTGGATCCCACAGGATGAAGCGTGCGCCGTTGAGCACCGCCGCAATGGCACCCGCCGCCAGGATCGCCCAGCCGCGCGCTCCGGTCAGCCAGCACAGGGCCAGCACGGCGATCGAGACGATGCTGGCCAGGTCGAGCCGCGGCAGGCTGCGCGCGCGGCTGCCGGGCGCGCCATTACGGGTGAACATGGGGCCGACCCGGCCGCCGATGACCGCCACCAGCAGCACCAGCAGCAGGATCGCGCCATGCACGGGCGTCACCGGCGAGACCGCCAGCACGCCATGCATCGCCAGGTGGAAGACCAGGTTGCACACCCCCAGCAGGGCGATCACGAGGCAGATCGGCAGGTTGCGGCGGTTGTCGGCGCGCAGCAGCAGGCGCAGGATCACGCCCGCCACCGCGAACAGAAAGGCTACGTCGACCACGGCATACAGCAGCGGCGGCGCGCCAAGGGCGGCGCAGCGTCCCGCGATCCACAGCAGCACCAGGGCCTGCAGGCTGCGGCCGCGCGGTGTCGGCAGGCCGGTCCAGTTCTGCGCCGCGGTCAACAGAAAGCCGGCGACCACCGCGACTGCGAACCCGAACACCATCTCGTGCACATGCCACAGCAGGTCCACCGGCCCCTGGGGCAGCAGGCCCAGATAGGCCAGCAGCCAGGCCGGCACCGCTGCCGCGGCGAAGGCGGCGGCCAGCAGGTAGAAGGGGCGAAAGCCCAGCCGCCACAGCGGGGCGTCGCCGGACGCCAGGCCGGGCTGGGAGTGGCGAGGCAGATCGGTAGCAGGGTTGGCGCGCATGCGGACCTCCTGATGAAGATGTATTCAAGATACATCAAAATCCGGCTCGGCGGGACCTCCTTTCGACCTAGTCCGAACGGATGAGTTGTCGAGAAATTTAACACTCGCCTCGTGTGTATTTACAATGCACGAAAAATCTTTTGATAAATCAGTGAGTTGCCGTCGGATGGTTCACAGGCCCGGTTCTTGCTCATCCATGGTGAGTAACCATGAGGAGCTTGTCGATGTTGCGTATCACCCCGTTGTTGTTCGTGGCCGCGCTGCTGGCCCAGCCGTCGCAGGCCGCCGTGACGTATTCCTGGCAGCAGGTCGAGGCCTCCGATTCGATGCCGCCCGGCCTAAACCTGGAGCTGGTGTTTTCCGATGCGGCGGTTGCGCAGGGCAGCCTCTACCTCGATTTCACGAATATGTGCGACCTGGACGGACCGTGCCTGAATCCCCAGGACAGCCTGCTGTCGCTGCGCTACTGGTACGAAGAGCCGTTCTCGGGCGATTACCGGCATAACTACATCGACTACGGCTATCGCCAGCTGCCGCAGCACTACTATGACAAGATCAAGCTGGACGTGACCTTCCTGCCCGGCGGCCTGCTCAGCGGCGACATCTTCGCCACCGACGGTAATTCGCACTTCACGCTGGGCAGCGCGGGCAGCCTGTTCACGGTGCTAGACGCGCACAGCGACGAGCCGTTCGGCTGCGCCTACGACAGGCCGGCCTGCTCGGGCTCCAGCGGTCTGCTGGTCGGCGAGCCGAAGAAGGGCGAAGTGCCCGAGCCGTCCAGCGTACTGCTCACCGGCCTGGGCCTGGCGGCGGCCTGGCTCTCGCTGCGCCGGCGCCCACGGCGCTGACTCAGACGGCCGGCGCCAGCAGCGCCGCGGTGTCGGCCGCACCCATGCGCTGCGCCGCATCGTGGGCGCTGACGCCGTCGGCATCGCGCCGTGACGGGTCGGCGCCGCGTTCGATCAGCAGGCGGGCAATCTCGACCCGGTTGAACATCGCGGCGAACATCAGCGCCGTCTTGCCCGCCGGTCCCGCATGGTCGGCGATGGCGCCGTGGTCAAGCAGGAGCTTCGTCACCGCCAGGTCGCCCTTGAAGGCGGCGCCGTGCAGCGGCGTCTGGGATGCGTCGTTCATCAGTTGCGGATCGGCGCCGTGCTCCAGCAGCACGCGCGCTGCATCGTGGTGGCCGTGGTAGCAGGCCAGCATCAAGAGACTGTCGCCGCGCTCGTTGCGCAGGTTCGGCGGCAAGCCCTGGGCCAGCAGCGCGCCGAGCGGTTCGGCCTCGCCGGCGCGGGCGTGCTGGAACACCTTGCGCACCCATTCGAGGGTGGCTTCGTCGAGTTCCGCCGGCGCGGCCGGCGGGGTGGTTTCGTTGGCTTGCATGCTGGCCCCGGGAGTCATTGTGATGCTTGATTAAAGCACATCCGAGGCGGCCACGCAGGTGCGCTTCAGGCTTGCTGGCGGCTGGCCGTGTGCTCGGCCGCTTCCCACAACCAGGCTGGCAAGGCCAGCGCAGGCAGCAGCATGCCGGTCACCAGCGCCGCATGCCAGCCATATTCGGCGTAGATCCAGCCGCCGAGGGCCGAGCCGAGCGCGCCGCCGGCGAAGAACAGGGCGAAGTACAGGCCATTGAGGCGGCCGCGGATCTCGGCGCCGAGGGCGAACAGCGCGCGCTGGCCCAGCACCAGGTTGGCGGCGACGGCGGCGTCGAGCGCGATGGCAGCCAGGGCCAGCAGGCCGAGCGCCAGCGGCTTGGAATCAGGAGCGAACAGTGGCAGCATGAAGCTCAGTGCACCGACCGCCAGCGCGATCGCGGTAGCGCCCAGGGTATGGCCAGCATCGGCCAGGCGGCCGGCGATCGGCGAGGCCACCGCACCGGCCATGCCCACCAGGGCGAACAGCGCGATGCCGTTCTGGCTCAGGCCGAAGTCCGGGCCGGCCAGGGCTTGCGGCGCCACGGTCCAGAACAGGCTGAAGGCGCCGAACAGGCCGGCGTGGTACAGCGCCCGGCGGCGCAGCACGGCGGTATTGGCCAGCACTGGCCACAGCGAGGCGATCAGCGCGCCGTAGCGCTGGGTGGCGACCGGCCGGCGCTGCGGCAGCTTGAAGTGCAGCACCACGGCCAGCAGCAGCACCAGCGCCGCGGCGATCCCGAACACGGCCTGCCAGCCACCGAAGCCGGCCAGCACGCTGGCCACCGGCCGCGCCACCATGATCCCCAGCAGCAGGCCGCTGACCACCTTGCCCACGGTCTGGCCGCGCGTCGCCTCCGGCGCCAGATGGGCCGCAAACGGCACCAGCACCTGGGCCACCACCGCGCCCAGGCCGATGGCCAGGGCGGCCAGCAGGAACTGCCAGGCCGCGCCGGCATTCGCGGCCAGCGCCAGCGCGGCGCCGGTGGCGACCAGGCCGCTCACGATCAGGCGCCGGTTCTCGATCAGGTCGCCCAGCGGGACGATGAACAGCAGGCCGATGCAGTAGCCGATCTGGGTGAGGGTAACGACCAGGCCGGTGGCGCCTGCCGGCATGCCGAGGGCGGCGCCGATCGGGCCGACCAGCGGCTGGGCGTAATATAGGTTGGCGACGATGATGCCGGCGGCGGCGGCCAGCAGCAGCGTCATGCCGCTCGATATCTGTGTTTGGGTGCTTGTTGTCATGGCGTGTTCCTCGATGGGGTATGTGAACGGTTCCATTCTAGGCAGGCATGCGCTAAAGATAATTAGGGCATAATGCCCACATACAATTCATTTAATGTGAACAATCATGGACAAGGTCAAGGCGATGCAGACCTTCGTGCGGATCGTCGAGGCCAACAGCTTCACGAAGGCCGCCGAATCGCTCAACCTGCCGCGCGCCTCGCTGACGGCGACCATGCAGAACCTCGAGCGCCACCTGGGCGCCCAGCTCTTGCAGCGCACCACGCGCCGGCTGTCGCTCACACAGGACGGTGAGCGCTACTATGAACAATGCGCCGCCATCCTGGCTGCGATCGATACCGCGGAAGCCGATTTCCTGGGCGTCGACGGGCGCCGCATGCAAGGACGGCTGCGGATCGACCTGCCAGGCGCCCTGGGCCGCGCCATCGTGCTGCCGCGACTGGCCGAATTCCGCCGCGCCTGGCCCGGCATCGACCTCTCCATCGGCATGGGCGACCGTCTGGTCGACCTGACCGGCGAGGGCATCGATTGCGCGCTGCGGGTGGGCCAGTTGCAGGATTCCAGCCTGGTGGCGCGCCGCATCGGCCTGATGCGCTTCACGATCGCGGCCACGCCCGGCTACCTGGCGCGGTGCGGGGTGCCGGCCTCGCTCGACGAGTTGGCGGGGCACGACGGCATCGTTCATTTCTCGGGCCGCACCGGGCGCGCCTTCGACTGGGAGTTCGAGGAAGCCGATGGGGTGCGCAAGGTCGCCGTGAAAGGCGGGGTCTCCGTCAACGACGCCGACGCCAACCTGATTCTCGCGCTGCAGGGCCTGGGCCTAGCCCAGCTGGCGCGCTACCAGCTGCGCGGCCAGGAGGGCCGGCTGGTCGAGGTGTTGCCGGTCGTTCGCCCGACGCCGATGCCGGTGTCGCTGCTGTATCCGCAGGGACGCATCGCCAATCCGCGCCTGCGCGCCTTCGCCGATTGGCTGGCGGGGGTGTTCGAGGCCGACCCGGACCTGCGGCTGGCGCACGATTGAGGGTCCGCAAGCGGCGGCGGCGGACGCCACCGCACCATGGGGCGCCGAATGTCACGACAGGAGATCCTCATGAAAGCCGGCGCCTGGATAGCGCTCGCGTCCTGCATGCCGGCCGGCGCGCTGGCCGCGATCCCCTATGTGTATCCGTTCAATGCCATGACCGGCCAGGAGGTGGTCGAGCATCGGCTCAAGGAGCCGAAGACCCAGCTCGATTACATCAACCGCGAAAAGGTGGACGCCTACCTGAACGGCATCAAGGATGCCGGCCATGGCCGCGAATGGTGCCTGGCCCGGCCGGTGCTGCCGCAAGAACTGAATGTGGCCGTGGTGCGCCGCCTGAAGGCGACGCGCAAGCCGGCCGAACTGAAAGAGAACGCGGCGCCGCTGGTGCTGGCCGAGCTGCGCCGGCGCTTTCCCTGCTTGACGCCAGGCAAGAAGAAGCGCTGACCGGACTACCCCTGGATCAGAAGTCCACGTTCATCGACAGCCACAGGCGGCGGCCATCCATATTGTTGACGTACACGCTGGTGTAGATCGGCGTCGCCGTCGGCGTTTCGCGGTAAGGACGGTAGTCGATGAAGTCCTTGTTCAGCAGGTTGTAGACCGCAGCATTGAGCGTGACCGCCGGCGTGATCTGGAAACTGGTGCCCAGGTGCAGCATGGTGTAGGCCTTGTAGTCGCCCAGCTGCGCCTTGGTGGCGCGGGAAGACGCCGAGGTGCCAGGATCGCGGAAGCGCTCGCTGCGGTACTCGGCGCGCAGCCAGGAATTCCATTGCGGCGAGATGTCCCAGGTGAGGCGCGCATTGACCGCATGTTCCGGCGTGTCGGACAACGGCTTGCCCTCGTTCGGGCCGCTCTTCTGTTCGCTGTCGGTATAAGTGTAGTTCGCGCTCGCGGCCCAGCCGGCGGCGAGCGGGAAGCGTGTCGCCAGTTCCACTCCGCGGGTCACCGCCTCGTCGACGTTGGTCGACTGGCCGAAGGCGTCGACGTTCGGCCAGTTGCCGAAGCTGACGCAACCTGGACGGTTCGGCGCATTGCGGAAGTCGCAGTTGAGCAGGCCGGTGCCGCTGGTGATCTTGTCCTTGAAGTCGTTATTGAACACAGTCGCGTTCGCGGTCCAGCCGGCGCCATTGTCGAAGTAGGCGCCCAGCTCGGTCGTCACGCTGGTCTCCGGTTTCAGGCCCGGGCTACCGACGAGGGGAATCGTGCCCTGACCACCGAAGCCGTTGATGCCCGGCGACAGCTGCTCGACGCGCGGCGTCTTGTAGCCCTTGCTGACGCCACCCTTGACGGTCCAGCGCGGCGAGGCCGTCCACACCAGGTAGCCGCGCGGGCTGGTCTGGCCGCCGAAGATGCTGTGGTCGTCGTAGCGCGCCCCCAGGGTCAGGGCCAGGCCCTCATGGAAGCGCCATTCGTCTTCGAGGAACAAGGCTTCCTGAGTGAAGGCGAAGGTTTCCGGCGCCACGCCATCGACCATTTCGGCATCCCAGTGCTGGGCGCCGATCGTGGTCAGGTGGTTGCCCCATGGGACCAGCAGCTTGGTGTCGAACACCTTGCTCTCGACTTCCAGCGTGCGCGGGGAGCCGGCAACCGCGCCCGGCGTGCCCGGCGGGATGGTGCGGCCATTGGTCTCGGTCTTGTTGACCATATAGCTGCTGTCCCAGGTGCCGAACGGCAGGCGCGCATTATAGGCGGCCGTGTACTGGTCGCGGCTGTATTTCTGGATCGGACCGTAGCCGCCTTGCACGCCCAGGGTGCCGAGCTGGCCGGCCGTATTGTCGTACTTCTGGCGCGTGGCGTCGGCGTCGAGCGTCACCTCGTGGTAGCGGTTGGGCGTGAAGGCCAGGCGCGCACCGAGGTTGCGCACGGTGGATTCGACCGGATTGGCGTTCTGGCTCGGGGCGCGGGTCTGGCCCTCGTAACTGACATTGGCGGCGTCGCGGCGCTGTGCGCTCCCGCGCAGGGCCAGGCCCAGCACCTCGCTGGCGATCGGGCCGCTCAGGTAGAACTTGCCGGCCTTGACGTCGCCGAAGGCCGATTCTTCCTGCGCCGTGTAGTCGGCCGACACCGAGCCGTTCCACTGCTTGCCGACCTTGCGCGTGATGATGTTGATCACGCCGCCCATCGCGTCCGAACCGTACAGGGTCGACATCGGGCCGCGGATGATCTCGATGCGCTCGATGGCGCTCACTGGCGGCATGAAGCTGGTCGAGGTGCCGCCGAAACCGTTCGGGGTCACGTTACCGGCCGCGTTCTGGCGCCGGCCGTCGATCAGGATCAGGGTGTAGTCGCTCGGCATGCCGCGCACGCTGATGTTCATGCCCCCGGTCTTGTCGCCGGCAGCCGCGACGTCGATGCCTTCCACGCTTTCCAGGGCCTGGGCCAGGTTGCCGAAGCGTTCCTTTTCGAGCTGATCGCGGGTCAGCACGGTGATCGAGGCCGGCGCTTCGCGGATGGTCTGCTCGAAGCCGGAGGCCGAGATGACGACGGTCGCCATGTCGGCCGGGGCGGCGTCGACGCTCACGTTGGCATGGGCGGCGAAGGGCAGGGCGCCGATGGCGAGGCTGAGCAGGGAGCGGCGCAGCAGCGGCGCGTGGTGGATAGGTGTGGGCATCTCGGTTCCGTTGTTGTTTTAGGACTGTGTAATTACAGCTGTAAATTTATGTAAAGAGGTCTGATCGGCAACATTCTAAACACAAATACGAATCATTCCTATTCTTATTTGTGACCAGGTAGCAAGAATGCGACGAGGCGCCCCGGCCAAAAGGCCGGGAACATGGCGAGGACGGTGATCAGGCCGCGCGGGCGGCGGCGTCGAGATGGTAGCGATGCATCAGTTCGGCGGCCGGCATGGGCGCCGCGAACAGATAGCCCCGGAAACGCTCGCAGCCAAGGCCGCGCAGATGGCGCCATTGTTCGGCGCTTTCGACGCCTTCGGCCACCAGGTCCAGCCCCAGGCTGTCGGCCAGGTGCACGATGGCCTGCACGATGCCGGCGGCGCTGGGATTGGCCAGCATGTCGCGCACGAAGGACTGGTCGATCTTGAGCTGGTCCAGCGGCAGTCGGCGCAGGCAGTTGAGCGAGGAATACCCGGTGCCGAAGTCGTCCAGCGCGAAGCCGATGCCGCAGGCGCGCAGGGCGCCGATGCGCCCGGCGATGTCCTCGGCGTCGTGTACCGGCATGCTTTCGGTGAGCTCGAACTTGAGCAGGCGCGGATCGGCGGCTGCGCTCGAGCCTTGCCTGCCATCACACCTGAGTATGGTCGGGGATTAGGAGAATCTCAGTAGATCGGGGTGTCGGGCGACAGCGCCGATTCGATGCAGCGGATCATGATGTCGCCGTCGAAGGGCTTGCCCAGGAAGCAGCAGGCGCCGGCGGCAAAGGCGCGCTTGCGCAGCGCTTCCTCGGGGAAGGCGGTGATGAAGATCATGGGCACCGTGTGACCTTCGCGGCGCAGGCGGTCCTGCAGCTCGACGCCGTTCATGCCGGGCATCTGGACGTCGGTGACGACCACGGCGCTGGCCTTGACGCCGCCGGCCTCGATGAACTGCTCGGCCGAGCCGAACAGCGCGGCGGCGAAGCCGAGCGAGCGCACCAGGCTGCCGAGCGCCTGGCGCACCGAGTCGTCGTCGTCGATGATGGAAATGGTTAACTGTGACACTGGGCGCTCCGGTTCAGGAGGCGAAAGGCATCCTGTTCTCGCAAGCAGGATAGCGGCATTCCCGGCCGCGCGACATCATACCCGGGTATAGGATCCGGGTCGCGCTTGCGCCACGTCCAGGCCCAGCGCCTCGGCCATGCGCACCAGGTCGGCGAAGGTCTTGGCCTGCATCTTGCGCATCGCGTTCGCGCGGTGGATCTTGACCGTGATTTCGCTGGTGCCCACCTGGCCGGCGATCTGCTTGTTCATCAGCCCGCTCGCGGCCAGGCCCATGATCTCGCGTTCGCGCGGCGTGAGGCCGGCATAGCGCGCCGCCAGTTCGTCTGCCGCGCGCGCACTGGCGCGCCGCTCGCCGTCGCGCGCCAGCGCCGCCGCCACCGCGTCGAGCAGGTCCTGCTCGCGGAACGGCTTGGCCAGGAAGTCGATCGCGCCCGCCTTCATCGCGCGCACCGTCATCGGGATGTCGCCGTGGCCGGTCATGAACACGATCGGCAGGCCGATCCGGCGCCGCCCCAGCTCGGCCTGGAAATCGAGACCGCTGGCGCCCTGCAGGCGCACGTCGAGCAGCAGGCAGCAGGGACCGTCGGGCAGCGCGCTGGCGAGGAATTCGGCGCCCGAGGCGCAGGCCACGGTCTGGAAGCCGCAGGAGCCGAGCAGGCTCGCCAGCGCGGCGCGCAGCGACGCATCGTCGTCGACGATGAAAACCGTCGGCGCGCTTTTTTTTGCGCTCATGTCTGCGCTCACATCTGCGCTCAAGCCGTCGCCCCCGTGACGGCGGGCGCCGTCTCATCGACCGTCAGCGCGGCGCAGGGCAGCGTGAAAGCCAGGGTCGCCCCCGGTCCGGCATCGGCCACGGCGCGGATGCTGCCGCCGTGGGCCTCGACGATCGAACGGCAGATCGCCAGGCCCATGCCCATGCCGTCGGCCTTGGTGGTATAGAAGGCCTCGAACAGGCGGCCGGCCTGGAGCTCGCTCAGGCCCGGACCGCTGTCGGCCACCTCGATCTCGGCCTGGCCGCCGTCCAGGCGCGTGGACAACACGATGCGTTGCTGGCGCCCCAGCCACTCCGGCGCTGCGCCGTCGATCGCCTGCATCGCGTTCATCAGGAGGTTGATCACGACCTGCTGCAGCTGGACTGCGTCGCCTTCGACCGGGGGCAGGCCGGGCGCCAGGTTCAGTTCGAGCACGATGCGGTGGCTGCTCAGTTCGCGCTGGACCAGGGCCGCGGTATCGCGCAGCAGGGTATTGACGTCGAGCGGCTGGCGCTGGGCCTCGCCCTTGCGCGCCAGGGCGCGGATACGCTTGATCACTTCGCTGGCGCGGCAGGTGTCGGCCAGGATCCGGTCGAGCGCCAGGCGCGCTTCCAGCAGGTCGGGCTCGGGACGGTTCAGCCAGCGCAGGCAGGCGTTGCCGTTGGTGGACACCGCCGCCAGCGGCTGGTTGACTTCGTGCGCGATCGAGGCCGCCAGTTCGCCCAGGGTGGTGACGCGGGTCGCGTGCGCCAACTGGGCCTGGGTGCGGTGCAGCGTCTCGGCCGCCTCGTGGGCGGCGCTCACGTCCATCAGCGCGCCCAGGTATTCGAACTGCCCGCCGTGGACCGCCGCCAGGCGCGCGATCATGTGCACGTGCTTGACCGTGCCGTCCGGCATGCGCAGGCGGTGGCGCAGCTCGATCGTCGCCTCGCCTCGGTCGGCGCGGGCGATGACGTCATCCAGCAGCGGCAAGTCGTCGGGATGGGTGCGTTCGCGCACCAGCGCCGGCGTGGGCGTGACGTCGAGCCCGACGCCATAGATGCGCGCGGCTTCTTCCGACCAGTGCATCGCGCCGCTTGGGGCCTGGAAGCGGAAGCTGCTGGTACGGCTGATGCGCTGGGTGCTGGCGAGGAAGGCCTCGGACAGGCGCAGCGACTCCGAGCGCTGGCGCAGCGCATCGGTGGCCGCCATGCCGGCCATGGCCAGCACCGTGGTGATCGCGATCGCGGCGACGCTGACCAGGCAGCGCGCCATCGGGCTGGACACCACGCCGTGGTGGGTGAGGGCGAAGGCGCCCACCGTCAGCGCCGCGCAGGCGACGCCGGTAAGCAGCACGCCGCGGCGCGACCAGACGCTGGTGGCGCACAGCACCACCACCACGTACAGCACCGCGATGGCGATGTCGAGCGCCGTGAAGGCGTCGACCGCGAAGATCGCGAGCGTGAGCAGCACCACCCCGGCGGCGCGCAGGTTCGAACCCGGTGACTGGAACATGTCCTCTTTCTTTTGTTATAGGCGGCGCTCGCCGCATCCCTTGTCCTGGTCTTTCGACCATCTGGAGTATATGGCAAGTAACCTGCTGGCGGGAGTGGGCCGGCATTAAACCAAGGTATAGCTAGCCGATACCAACATCGCATGGTGGGGCCGGGCTTGCCTGCATATCATCAGTTCCAGGCACCGATCCGGGCCCCGAGCGCGGCCCGCAACCTGAGAAGGATAATGAATGATGAAATGGTTCCAGGACTTGAAAATCGCCACCAAGATCATGCTGGCCATCGCGGCGATGGCGGCGCTGATGGTATTGCTGGCCGCCTTCGGCGTGGCCCAGATGGGCAAGCTGCACGCGGTGGTGGGCGAGATGCAGTACAAATGGCAGCCCAGCGTGAGCGGGATCCTGCAGATCAAGGGTTCCCTGCTGCGCTACCGCACCTACGAGGTGCAGCACGTGCTGTCCGACGGCGACGCCGACCATGCCAATTACGAGTCCGAGATGGCGCGCCAGATGGCCACCCTGCGTTCGCAGCTCCAAGCCTACCGCGGCCTGGCGCTCCCCGGCCCCGAGCGCGACACGCTGGCGCAATTCGAGGCGTCGCTCAACGCCTACCAGGATGTGGCGGGCCAGGTGGCGGCGCTGTCGCGCGCCGGCGACAAGGCCGCGGCGCGCACGCTGCTGCGCGGAGAATCGCGGCGGCATAACTTTCGCAGCGTCGACCTGGTGAACCGGTTGGTCGACCTCGACCAGGCGGGCAGCGCGGCCGCCGCGGCGCAGGCCGAGGCGGTCTATCGCCAGGCCCACGCGCGGATCGTCGCTCTGCTGGTGGGCGCGGTGATCGGCGGCGGCCTGCTGGCGTACTGGATCGCGCGCCTGATCGCGGCGCCGCTGCAAGAAGCGGTGGCGATCGCCGGACGCGTGGCCCAGGGCCGGCTCGACGGCGAGATCGTCGCCCGCGGCAACGACGAAACGGGCCAGCTGCTGGTGGCGCTGGCGCGCATGCATGCGCGGCTGGAGGACATGGTGCGCCAGATCCGCGCCGGCGCGGTGCACGTCGAGCGGGTAGCGGGCGACATCGTGGCGGGCAGCCGCGAGCTGGCCCAGCGCGCAAGCACCCAGGCAGCGACGCTGGAGGAAACCGCGGCCACGATGGAAGAGATGAGCGCCACGGTCGCCAACAACGCGGCCAACGCGCTGCGCGCGAGCGAGCTGGCCGCCAGTGGCGCGCGCGCCGCGGTCGATGGCGCCGGCGCGATGGCGGAAGTGGGCGCCACCATGGACAGCATCAGCGAATCGGCCCAGCGCATGTCGGGCATCGTGGCCGTGATCGACGAGATCGCGTTCCAGACCAATCTGCTGTCGCTGAACGCGGCGGTCGAGGCGGCGCGCGCCGGCGAGAGCGGGCGCGGCTTCGCGGTGGTGGCCGGTGAGGTGCGCCACCTGGCCACCCGCAGCGCCGCTTCGGCGCGCGAGATCCGCCAACTGATCGAGGAAGCGCTGGCGCGGGTGCACGCCGGGGCCCGGGTGGCGGGCGACGCCGGCGCGGCGGTGAAGGAGGTCGCGGCCGGCGCCGGCCAGGTGGCGGCCATCATGGCCGAGATCAGCGCCGCCTCGCGCGAGCAGAGCACCGGCGTCGAACAACTGAGCCGCTCGCTGGTATCGATCGACGAGGCCACGCGCCACGACGCCGACCTGGCCGGCCAGTCGCTGGCCTCGACCGCGGAACTGGAACGGCAGGCGGTCGGCCTCGGTCGCCTGGTCGCGGCCTTCCGCCTGGCCCCAGCGGCCAGCGTGCCGGCCCTGGAAGAGGGGCGGCGCGGTGCGCGCAGGCTGGCTGCGCCGCAACCGGCGTGACGGCGCCGCACTCACCTTGGCTGGAGGCCGCCATGCGTCCGAGTCAATACCTGCGCATCGCACAGATGGCCGCCGCGGTCATGCCGGTCGCGTGCGGAGCGGCCGCGATCGTCGTCCATACGCCCTTGCCGCAACTGGCGATCCTCGCCTCGTGGGGTCGCAGTCGCGCGGCATTGTCGGCTATCATGCCGGGTGCGTCAGGGACGAGGCTGTCGGTCCCTGGGCACAGCGCCCCATTGTCATTACAGCCCATACAGGAGCACCTATGAAGAACACCATGATCCTGGCCGCGACCTTCGCCGCCGCCGCCGCGATGCCCGCGGCCCACGCCAGCGCCGACCTGGCGAAGGCCAAGGCCTGCATGGCCTGCCACACCGTTGCCTCCAAGCTGGTCGGCCCGTCCTACAAGGATGTCGCCACCAAGTATGCGAAGGACGCCGGCGCCGAGGCGCGCCTGGCGCTGAAGATCCAGAAGGGCAGCAGCGGCACCTGGGGTCCGATTCCGATGCCGGCCAATCCGCAGGTCAGCGATGCCGAGGCGCAGACGCTGGCCAAGTGGATCCTGGCGCAGAAATGACGGAGAGCGGCGCCAATGTGCGCCGCTTTTTTTGAAGCTGTCTTTATCATCGAAAATTTCGATCTTAAGCCCAGAAATTATCCGTTTTTCAAGCCCGGCCAACCCGCGCATAATGACTCCATCGCATCGAACACCAAGCAGACATAGAAGTGGCCCGCAAGGCTGCGGAGAGTCGAGCGGTTCGATGATACTGAAACCACGAAAGGAGCACATCATGTTGAACGTACGTAAAAGCAATGAACGCGGCGGCGCAAGCTTTGGCTGGCTGGACTCGAAGCACACCTTCTCCTTCGGCCACTACCACGATCCGAAGCATATGGGCTTCGGTCCGCTGCGGGTCATCAACGAAGACAAGGTGCAACCCGGCCGCGGTTTCGATTCGCATGGCCACCGCGACATGGAGATCATCTCCTATGTGCTCGACGGCGCGCTGGAACACAAGGACAGCATGGGCAACGGTTCCGTGCTGCGCTACGGCGACGTGCAGATCATGAGTGCGGGTTCGGGCGTGGTGCACAGCGAGTACAACCACTCCAAGACCGAGGGCGTGCACTTCCTGCAGATCTGGATCATGCCGAACGTGGGCGGTGCCGAACCGCGCTACGAAGAAAAACACTTCGACACGGCCGACAAGACCGGCAAGCTGCGCCTGATCGGGTCGCCCGACGGCCGCGAAGGTTCGGTCTCGATCCGCCAGGATGCCGCCCTGTATGCGACCATCCTCGATGGCGAGGACGAAGTCGAACATACTCTGGGCGCCGGGCGCCAGGCCTATGTCCATGTGGTGCGCGGCCAGGTGACGGTCAATGGCATCGCCCTGGAAGGCGGCGACGCGCTCAAGGTCACCGGTGAAGAAGCAGTGACCCTGGCCCAGGCCGCCGGTGCCGAAGTGTTATTGTTCGACCTGCCTCAGTGAGCAACCATAAGCAACCATAAGCAGCCATGTAGAACGCCGTCCCGCCAGCGGGGCGGCGCCCGGATCCCCACGATAACAGGAGACGACGATGCAAGTAACGACCACCCGCGGCAACGATAAACTGCAATACAAGATCAGGATCGGCAAGCACGAGCTGATCGCCGACGCGCCGGAAGCCTTCGGCGGCGACGACAGCGGGCCTGAACCGCACGATCTTCTTGCCGCGTCCCTGGCCGCCTGCACCGCGCTGACCGTGACGATGTACGCGAAGCGCAAAGGCATGCAACTCGACGACGTGCGGGTCGCCATCGACCACGCCCAGCAAGACGGCGCCTACGAACTGCGCCGCCACATCGAATTCGTCGGCCAACTGAGCGATGAGGAACGCGCCCGCCTGCTCGACATCGCCAACAAGTGCCCGGTCCACAAGACCCTGTCCGGCACAATTCATATCCACACCGAGGCTGTCTAAGCCTCGGCCGGCCCCGCACAGGGGTCGGGCAGCATGCGGGCGAATGCGCCACCCGTGCGCATCCGCTCGATCCACCACTTGAGCGCGGCGCCATCCTCGCCGCTGCGCCAGGCGAGATAGAAAGTCTCGTCCGCCTTCGGTTCCACCACCTGTTTTTCGATCAGCAAACCCTGGTCGATGGCCGGTCGCGCCCATGCTTCCGGTAGAAAGCCGAAGCCGAGGCCCTGGACCTGGAACTCGTACTTGGTGCGCATATCGGGCACTGCCAGCGTCTCTTGCCCGAACAGCAGGCCGACGGTGCGCGCGCCCAGCACCCGCGCCGAGTCCGAAACCGAGATCGCCCGGTAGGGCAGCAGGTCGGTCTTGTCGAGGGGATGTTCTAGCAGCGCCAGCGGATGGTGCGGGGCGACCGTAAACACGAAGGCGCTGGTGCCGAGCGGTTCGGCGGTATAGCCGCCGCCCGACGGGCCTTCGCCGGCGGCGCCCACCAGCAGGTCGACGCGGCGGTCGAGCAGGGCGTCCCAGGTGCCCGACAGCGACTCACGGACGATGCGCAGCCGGGTCTGGTCGGCCACGTCATAGAAGGCTTCGATGTCGGGCTGCAGCGCGCCGCTTGATAACACCGAATCCATGCCCAGGGCGATCTCGGTCTCCCAGCCCGAGGCCACGCGCCGCACCCGCGATTCGAGGTCGCCGGCGGCGCGCAGCAGGTAGCGGCCTTCCTTGAGCAGTTCCTGGCCGGCGGCGGTGAGGGTCACCTTGGGGCCGAAGCGGTCGAACAGGCGCACGCCCAGGTCGTCCTCGAGCTTGGAGACCGTGTAGGAGATGGTCGAGGGAACGCGAAACAGTTCTTTCGCGGCCCCAGCGAAGGAGCCGCGGCGGGCGATGGTTTCGATGATCTGGAGGGCATCGAGGCTGAGCTTGAGCAATTGTAGGTCCCGTGGTGCGTGATGGCGCCATGGTAGCGCCAAGGCGCGGAACAAACCAAGCCCCCGGGCTTTGAAAATAGCAATCTGATTCTATCGCCGCGGCGATGGTCTAACGATACTGGAATGAACGGGCGCCGATTTGGCGCCTCCCGCAAGGAGGAGCTGGACATGTATCTGATTTCACTGGGCGCCGGCATCCTGGCCGGCCTGTTGTACGGCCTGATCAACGTGCGCTCGCCGGCGCCGCCCGCCATCGCCCTGATCGGCCTGCTCGGCATGCTGATCGGCGAACAGATCGTCCCGGTGGCCAAGCGCCTGATCGAGGGCGCTCCGATCACCGCCAGCTGGTTCGCCAGCGAATGCAAACCCAAGATCACCGGCGTGGTCGCCAAGGCGCCGGAGCCTGGCGGCAAGGACGGCCCGCGCCACGGCTAATCCTCAAATTTTCATCACCAAAAGGAGAACATCATGAGCAATCCAAAACTCGAAGTCCTGACCCCGCAGAATTCGCAGCTGATCGTCATCGACCACCAGCCGCAGATGGCCTTCGGCGTGCAGTCGATCGACCGCCAGACCCTGAAGAACAACGTCGTCGGCCTGGCCAAGGCGGCCAAGGTGTTCAACATCCCGACCACGATCACCACGGTCGAAACCGAATCGTTCTCGGGCAACACCTACCCGGAGCTGCTGGACGTGTTCCCGGGTCACCAGATCCTGGAGCGCACCTCGATGAACTCGTGGGACGACCAGAAGGTGCGCGACGCGCTCAAGGCCAACGGCCGCAAGAAGGTCATCGTGGCCGGCCTGTGGACCGAGGTGTGCAACACCACCTTCGCCCTGTGCGCGATGCTCGAAGGCGACTACGAGATCTATATGGTGTCGGACGCCTCGGGCGGCACCACCAAGGAAGCGCACGACATGGCCATGCTGCGCATGGTGCAGGCCGGCGTGGTGCCGGTGACCTGGCAGCAGGTGCTGCTCGAGTGGCAGCGCGACTGGGCCCACCGCGACACCTATAACGACGTGATGAAGATCGTCACCGAGCACTCGGGCGCCTACGGCATGGGCGTGGACTATGCCTACACCATGGTGCACAAGGCCCCGGCGCGCGCCCAGGGCACGCACGAGGTGCTGGCGCCCGTTCCAGCCCGCTGAGGTCTACTGAAGTTCTCGCCGCCGCACGCCCTCCAAAGCGCGCGGCGGTTGCCGCAAACCCGCCGGGCGCGTCACGCCCGGCGACATTTGGAGTACACGCATGAACCAAGCACAGTCCACCCCACCGCTCATCCTGATCAACGGCTGCTTCAACACGGTCGACCGCGAACAGCCCCAGGCCAGCGCCGTCGCCATCCAGGACGGACGTTTCCTGGCCGTGGGCGACACCGACTACGTGATGCGCCACCGCCGCGACGGCAGCCAGGTGATCGACCTGAACGGCCGCACCGTCGTGCCGGGCCTGAACGACTCGCACCTGCACCTGATCCGCGGGGGGCTCAACTACAACCTGGAGCTGCGCTGGGAAGGCGTGCCTTCGCTGGCTGACGCCCTGCGCATGCTGAAGGAACAGGCCGACCGCACGCCGAATCCGCAGTGGGTAAGGGTGGTGGGTGGCTGGAACGAATTCCAGTTCGCCGAGCGCCGCATGCCGACCCTGGACGAGATCAACGCCGCCGCGCCCGATACGCCGGTGTTCATCCTGCACCTGTACGACCGGGCCTTGCTCAACCGCGCGGCCCTGCGCGCGGTCGGCTACACGAAAGACACGCCGAATCCCCCGGGCGGCGAGATCGTGCGCGATGGCGCCGGCAACCCGACCGGCATGCTGATCGCGCGGCCGAACGCGATGATCCTGTACGCGACACTGGCCAAGGGCCCCAAGCTGCCCTACGACCTGCAAGTGAACTCGACCCGTCAGTTCATGCGCGAACTGAACCGCCTGGGCCTGACCAGCGCGATCGACGCCGGCGGCGGCTTCCAGAACTACCCCGAGGACTACGCCGTCATCGAGCAACTCGACAAGGCCGACCAGCTCACGATCCGCATCGCCTACAACCTCTTCACCCAGAACAAGGGCAAGGAGCTGGAAGACTTCCAGCGCTGGACCGGTATGGTGACGCCGGGGCAGGGCAGCGACTACTACCGCGCCAACGGCGCCGGCGAGATGCTGGTGTTCTCGGCGGCCGACTTCGAGGATTTCCTGGAGCCGCGTCCGGACCTCGATCCCGGCATGGAAGACGAGCTGGAACGCGTGGTGCGCCACCTGGTGGCCCAACGCTGGCCGTTCCGCCTGCACGCGACTTATGATGAATCCATCTCGCGCATGCTCGACGTGTTCGAGAAGGTCAACCGCGATATCCCGTTCGACGGCCTGCACTGGATGTTCGACCACTGCGAGACCATCACCCAGCGCAATATCGACCGCGTCGCCGCGCTCGGCGGCGGCATCGCGATCCAGCACCGCATGGCCTTCCAGGGCGAGTATTTCGTCGAGCGCTACGGCAGCGCGGCGGCCGAATCGACGCCGCCGGTGAAACGGATGCTGGAAACCGGCGTCCCGGTCGGCGCCGGCACCGACGCCACCCGCGTGGCGAGCTACAACCCGTGGACCTCGCTGTACTGGCTGGTGACGGGCCGCACCGTGGGTGGCCTGCCGCTGTACGGCACCGCCGGCCACCTGCCGCGCCAGGTCGCGCTCGAACTGTGGACCGCGGGCAGCGCCTGGTTCTCCAACGAGCAAGAGCGCAAGGGCCGCATCCGCGAAGGCATGCTGGCCGACCTGGCGGTGTTGTCGCAGGATTTCTTCAGCATCGACGCCGAAGAGATCAAGGCGATCGAATCGGTGCTGACCGTCGTTGGCGGACGCATCGTGTACGGCGCCGCTGAATTTACAAGTCTTGGGCCGCCGCCGATTCCGGTGTTGCCCGAGTGGTCGCCGGTGAGCAAGGTGCCGGGCCACTGGCGGAAGGTCGAACCGCAAGCGCAACAGATGGCCTTGCCGCACCAGTGCAGCGGCCCATGCGGCGTGCACGCCCACAGCCATGACAAGGCGCGTCGGTCGAGCATGCCGGTGTCGGATTTCAGCAGCTTCTGGGGCGCGCTGGGTTGCAGCTGCTTCGCGTTCTGATGATGGCCGCTACTCTTGTTCCATCTCGCCTGCAGGGTTTCAATATGGGCTTCCTCGGGGGCTATGTCGACACCCTGGGCTTCATCGGCCTGTTCGGCCTGTTCACGGCCCACGTCACCGGCAATTTCGTGCTGCTCGGCGCTTCGCTGGCCGACCCGGCGAACATCCCGTCGCTGCTGAAGATCCTGGCCTTCCCGGCCTTCATCCTCGGCATCGCCGCGGCGCGCCTGCTGGTGGCGTCGTGCGAGCGGCAAGGCAGGGATGCGCACCGGCCTTCGTACCTGCTGCAACTGGTCCTGCTGATCGGCTTCATGGTCTGCGGCATGCTGTCCGAGCCGGTGGCGCGCGACATGTCGACGCTCGCCATGGCGGCGGGCCTGCTGGGCACCGCGGCCATGGGCGCGCACAGCGCGGCCAGCAAGCTGCTGCTGGCCCACCTGGCGCCGACCTCGATGATGACCGGGAACGTGACCCAGCTGGTGATCGATACCGTCGACCAGCTGCGCGGCGCCGGCGACGCGGCCACCACGGCGCGCTGCAGCAAGTTCTTCTGGCCGCTGTTCGGCTTCGCAATTGGCTGCGCGGCGGGCGCCTTCCTGTTCCTGGCGTTCGGCTTCGTGGCGCTGATCGTGCCGGTGGCGATCCTGTGCCTGCACCTGGTCAGGCCCAGCCTGGACCAGGCATAGGAAGGACATATGACCAAGACCCGCCTGGAGGCGTTCAGCGACGGCGTGATCGCCGTCATCCTCACCATCATGGTGCTGGAGCTGACGCCTCCGCACGGCACGACCCTCGGCGACATGCTCGCGGTCGTGCCGGGCTGGTTGCGCTACGCCCTGAGTTTCGTCTATGTCGGCATCTACTGGGTAAACCACCACGCACTGTTCGAGCGCGTGGAACGGGTCGACTGGGCGACGCTGTGGGCCAACCTGCATCTGCTGTTCTGGATGTCGCTGATCCCGTTCGTGACCGCCTGGGCGGCCGAATACCCGACGGCGCCGGCGCCGGTGGCCCTGTACGGCGTGGTGCTGTTCCTGTGCTCGGTGTCCTTCATGCTGCTGTCGTGGCGCCTGGGAACGCTTGCCGGCCTGGATCACGCCCACACCTGGCAGAACGCCAAGAACCGGCTGTCGCTGGCCATGTACGCGCTGGCGGTGGGGGTGTCGTTGTGGCAGCCGCCGCTGGCGGCGCTGATCCACGTGCTGCTGGCGGCGCTGTGGCTGGTGCCGAACAGGCTTGAACGTCATCCGACCTCACGCAGGCCGCGCTGACTGGACGCCACGTGCCGGCGCTGGCATCATGGCCGTCGCCGGCGAAGAACAAGAAGAGGAATCCCGTGAACAGTCAACAGCGCACCATCGACGTCCTGATCGCCGACGACCATCCCCTGATGCGGGAAGGAATCGCGGCTGTGATCGCCAGCCAGCCCGATATGCGGGTGGTGGGCGAGGCCGCCGACGGCCTCGAGGCGGTCGCGCTTTACCGCAAGCTGCGGCCCCACGTCACCCTGGTCGACCTGCAGATGCCGCACTTGAACGGCATGGATGCGATCGCCGCGATCCGCGCCGAATTCCCCCAGGCCTGCCTGGCCATCCTGACCACCTTCCGCGGCGACGCCCGCGCCATGCAGGCGATCAAGAGCGGCGCCCAGGGCTATCTGCTCAAGAGCTCGCTGCGCAAGGAACTGACCGACGCCATCCGCGTGCTGGCCGCCGGCCACCGCTACATCCCGTCCGAAATCGCCGGCGAGCTGGCGCGCCACCTGGGCCAGGAAAGCCTGACCGTGCGCGAGCTGCAGGTGCTGGAGCTGATCGCGCGCGGCAACGGCAACAAGCAGATCGGCGCCGCCCTGAACCTGTCCGAAGACACGGTCAAGGGCCACCTGCGCAGCATCATGGACAAGCTGGGCGCCAATAACCGCACCCATGCCGTGACGATCGGGATCGAGCGGGGTTTCCTCGAAATCTGATCTGGATCTTCCGCGACAGTAGTTTCCTGCAAGACGGCTGCGTAATGCCTTTGTCAGAATCGTTCACGGTTGCGCTCTGGGATTCCCGGCGCGCATATCGCCTTCACCAACGAACCGGGAGCACGCAGCATGGGCAAGAACTTTACACTTAGCAAGAAAACCGCCAACCACGGCGTCCCGTGGGAGTCCATCTATGGCTACAGCCAGGCAGTGCAGGTCAAGGACGTGGTCTACCTGTCCGGCCAGCTGGGCCACGACAAGGACGGGCAACTCGTCGCACCGGCGCCGCTCGACGCGCAGGGGCGCCCACTTGACTTCCGCGGCATGGAAGAGCAGATGCGCCAGACCTACCGTAACGCCATCGACCTGCTGGCCCGGTTCGGCGCGACGCTGGACGACGTCGTCGAAGAAACGCTCTACGTGCTGGACGTCGATGCCGCCTTTGCCGTGGCAGGCAAGGTCAGGAAGGAGTTCTACGGCATGGACCAGCCGCAATGCGCCAGCAACCTGATCGGCGTCACCCGCCTTGCATTGCCGCCACAACTCATTGAGGTAACCTTCCGCGCCGTGCTCGCGGACGCCGGCGCCGCCTGACGCGTGCTCCCCCCCACTTTAGTGGGGGTATGCGGGGGCTCTATCTTGTCTGTGCAACATCTTCAGTCGGCGGCAACATGCTGTCCAGATCGTCTCGAACACGACCACCCTGGAGAGCCCCATGCAGACCGCGCCATCGATCCCCATCGCCATCCCGTTCCGGCCCGTAGCCGAGCACCGAGCCGCCGATCCTTCCCACGGCGGCCTCCCGCGCTGGCAGGTCAGGCGGGTCACCGACTACATCGACGCCAACCTGGGCGCCACCCTGCGCACGGCCAGCCTGGCGGCGACACTGGGCCTGAGCGTGAGCCATTTCACGCGCGCCTTCAAGCACAGCGTTGGCGTGCCGCCGCGCATGTACGTGATCCGGCGCCGGCTGGCGGCAGCCTGCGAAGCGATGGTCAACTCGGACACGCCGCTGACAACTATTGCCCATGCACACGGTTTCTGCGACCAGTCGCATTTCACACGCACCTTCCACGAGGTGATCGGCCTGTCGCCCCATGTCTGGCGCTGCCTGAACCGGCCTGGCTTGGCCATCGATCCGTACGAAAGCGAACAGAAGCGCACTATTGAACTGGATATGGTGGAGACTGCCTAACCAGTGGGAGTGCCCCGTGTTCGACTTCATCACCGAATTCATGCAGAGCGGCGGTTATCTGGCCGTGTTCGCCCTGATGGCGTTGGAAAATATTTTCCCGCCGATCCCGTCCGAACTCATCATGCCGTTTGCCGGCTTCGTCGCCGCGCGCGGCGACCTGAGCGTGTTCGGCGTGCTGATCGCTGGGACGGCGGGCTCGGTGGCCGGGGCCTTGCCCTGGTATTACGCCGGCAAGATCTACGGCAAGGAGCGCCTGGAAAAATTTGCCGACAAGCATGCGCGCTGGCTGACCGTGACCCACGGCGACATCGAGCATGCGATGGAATCATTCGAGAAGCATGGACGCAAGGTCGTGCTGTTCGGGCGCCTGATCCCGGCCATTCGCACCCTGATCTCGGTGCCGGCCGGCCTGGCCGGCATGCCGATGGGACAGTTCTTGCTGTACTCGACGGTGGGTTCGCTGGTCTGGACCGGCATCCTGACCGGTGCCGGCTACATGCTGGAAAGCCAGTATGAACGGGTGGCGCAATATGTCGATCCGGTGTCGAAGGCGATCCTGATCGGCCTGCTAGGCTGGTATCTGTACCGGGTGGCGACTTTCAAGAAGCGCGCCAAGGCGCAGTAATCGTCAGACGGTAGCGTCGCCGTCGCGCCACCACACCTGGTTGCGTCCGCTCTGCTTGGCGCGGTACAGCTGGGCATCGGCCACCTCGAACAGCTCGGCTTGCCCTTCGTCGCCCTCCGGATCGAGCGTGGCGCCACCGATACTCACCGTCACCAGCGGCGCCACGCCCGACGCCTCGTGCGCGATGTTCAGGGCGATCACAGCCTCGCGCACCGCTTCCGCAACCCGGCGTGCTTCGAGCGCGTCGGTTTCGGGCATCAGGAGCAGCAATTCCTCGCCGCCGTAGCGCGCAGCCAGGTCGCCCGGGCGACGCATGGCGGCGCCGGCCACCCGCGCCACCGAGCGCAGCGCGCGGTCGCCGGCCGGATGGCCGTAGCGGTCGTTGAACTGCTTGAAGGCGTCGATGTCGAGCAGGGCCAGCGACAGCGGACGCCCCGAACGCCGTGCACGCTGCCATTCGAGGCCGTACATCTCATCGAAGCGGCGGCGGTTGGCCAGTTCGGTCAGGCCGTCGATGTTCGCGAGCCGTTCCAGCATGCGGCGCTGGCGCACCACCTGCAGGTGCAGCGCCACGCGCGCCATCACCACGGTCTGGTTGAAGGGCTTGACGATATAGTCCGAGGCGCCCATCTTGAGGCCGTTGGCCTCGTCCTCGGGGCGGTCCAGGCCCGAGATGAAGATTACCGAGATATGGGCCGTCTGCGGGGCGTCGCGCAGGCGGCGCAGCACCTCATAGCCGTCCATGTCGGGCATCATCACGTCCAGCAGGATCAGGTCGGGCAGGTGGCGCGCGGCGCGCTCCAGGGTCTGGGCGCCGTTACGGGCCAGCAGCACCGTGTATTCGGGCTTGAGCAACTCGCCCAGCACTTCGCGATTGATGGCGTCGTCGTCCGCCACCAGCACCTTCTGGCTCTCCACTAAGTTCATCGGCTACTTTCGAGGCTGAGGCCATGACTGATATCGAGTTGCGCCGCCAGCGCATACAGCGGCGCCAGCGCGGCAGCATACTCGATATCGGCGACCGCGCGCCGCACGCCATCGAGCGCGGCGTCGTACAGGTCCGGGTCGACGTTGGCCGCGAGCAGCGCTTCGAGCTGGGCCAGCCCGTCCTCGGCGCGCGCATCGTCGCTGCGCAGGTGGTCCTCGAGGCGGGCGATGACCGCCGCCAGCGCCTTTGGATCGCTCGGCTTGGGCAGGGTGGCGGCGGCCAGCTGGGCCAGGCCCGCCAGCACCGATTCGGCGGCCGCCACCAGCGCCGGCACCTGGATGCCGACCCGTTCCAGCTGGCCGGCGCGCAGGTCCTGTTCCAGGCGGCTGGCGGCGCCGGCCAGCTCGAAGGCGCCGACGTAGGCGGCGCTCGACTTCAGGTTGTGCGCCAGCCCCTGCAGGCGCATATGGTCGCCCGCCGCGAGCGCGTCGCGCAGGATGCGCGGTGCACCCGCGTATTCGCGCACGAAGCTGCCGGCGCGCTTTTCCAGGCGGCGGCGCTGGCCGTCGACCTTGTCCAGGGCCAGGCGCCAGTCGATGCCGGGCACCGCCGGCAGCGCCGCCAGCGCGAGGTCCTGGCCGAGCCCCCCGATCTGCGCCGCCGGCTGGACGCCGGGCTCGAGCCCCTGCAGCGGCGGGCGTCCTTCCAGGCGCGCCGGGTCGATCCACTTGAGCAGGGTGCAGAACAGCAGGTCGGGATCGATCGGCTTGGTGACATGGTCGTTCATGCCGGCCAGGCGGCTCAGCGCGCGGTCGCTGGCCAGCGCATGCGCGGTCATGGCCACGATCGGCAGTTCGCGCAGGCGCGCGTCGAGGCGGATTTCGCGGGTCGCCGTGAGGCCGTCCATTTCGGGCATCTGGATGTCCATCAGCACCAGGTCGTAGTCGCCGGCGCGGGCCATGCGCACCGCTTCCACGCCGTTGAAGGCGACGTCCACCTGCATGCTGGCGGCGGCCATGAATTCGAGCGCCACCTCGCGGTTGTTGGCATTGTCCTCGGCGAGCAGGATGCGCGCGCCATCCAGGCGCGGCAGGTCGGCCATGGCCGGTAAATATTTTTCCATAGGTTCGATGGGGCCGAGCTGCGGGTGCAGGGCTTGCAGCAGGCTGTGATAGAGGAGTGCAGGACCGACCGGCTTGTGCAGGAAGGCGTCGACCGGCAGTTCGCCTTCCTCTTCCATCACGGTCTCGCGGGTGCAGGCCGAGATCATCAGGATCGCGGGCGGTGGGCAGTCGTGCCCGTGGTCTTGCGCGCAGCGGCGGATGCGGCGGATCGTCTCCATCCCGTCCAGCCCCGGCATCAGGTAATCCATCAGCACGACCTGGTAGGGTTGGCCGGCGGCGTCCGCGCGCGCCAGCAGCGCCAGGCAATCCTCGCCCGAGGCCGCGGTGTCGGCCCGCACGCCGAGCCCGGCCAGCATCTCGGACAGCGCGCTGCGGGCGGTGGCGCTATCGTCCACCACCAGCGCGCGCACGTCCTGCAACAGCGCCTGGCGCACAGGGGCGGCGGCGGACTGGCCAGTGGCGATCCCGAGCGGCACGCTGAAGGTGAAGCAGCTGCCCTTGCGCGGCGTGCTGCGCACCGCGATGTCGCCGCCCATGAGTTCCACCAGCTGGCGCGAGATCGACAGGCCAAGGCCGGTGCCTCCATACTTGCGGGTGGTCGAGCTGTCGGCCTGGCTGAACGACTGGAACAGGCGCCCGATGGCCTCCTCGGTCATGCCGATTCCGGTGTCGCTGACCGAGAACGCCAGCGTCACGCGCCCAGCGACTGACTTCACCGCATCGACCGCCACGACGATCTCGCCATGCTCGGTGAACTTAACGGCGTTGCCGGTCAGGTTGATCAGCACCTGGCCCACGCGCAGCGGGTCGCCGACCAGGTGGGTCGGCACATCCGGCCCCACGCGGAACACCAGCTCGAGGCCCTTGGCTTCGGCCTTGACCGCAGTGAGGCTGGACAGGTGTTCGAGCAGCTCGTTCAGGTCAAACTGCACTTCCTCGAGATGCAGTTTACCGGCTTCGATGCGCGAGAAGTCGAGGATGTCGTTGATGATGCCCATCAGGTGTTCGCTCGCGCCGAGGATCTTGCCCAGGTAGTTGCGCAGGGCGGGCGCCGGTTCGCTCATCAGGGCCAGCCGGCTCATGCCGATGATGGCATTCATCGGCGTGCGGATCTCGTGGCTCATATTGGCCAGGAATTCGGATTTCATGCGGGTGCTGGCCTCGGCGCGCAGCATCGCTTCGCGGATCGCCTTGGTGCGCAGCCCCAGGATGCGCATGAAGACCAGCATGTCGAAGGTGCTGCCGAATACCAGCGCGTGCATGGTCCAGAAGTTGGCCGGCAGCCTGCCGTTGATCAGCTGGGCGGTGACCAGCGCGCAGGCGAAGGCGCCGGCCCAGCCGATCAGGAAATAGGTGCCGACCATGTCGCCGGCGCGCGCGCGGCGGAAGGCGCCGGGCAGGCCGAGCAGCATCGGCAGGATGCCCAGCGTGCCGACGATCATGACTAGGTAGCGATGGCTGATCAGGCCAAGGCCGAAGCCCAGCGCCGTCACCATGCACAGGGCGGCCAGGGTCTTCATCAGGAGACTGAAGATGCGGTCGCGCCCGGGGCGGGCCAGCGACTGCTCGACGAACAGGTAGGCCCCGCACGAGGCCAGGATCGATGCGATGCCGGCGCCGTGTTCGAGCAGCCAGGCGTTGCCGGGCCAGACGTACTGGCCGGCGATCCCGAACCACGCGGCCGAGTACACGGTCACCCCGGCCGCCAGCAGCGCGTACTTGCCGAACAGGTGGTCGCGCAGCGTGATCCACTGGCCGATCGCGTACAGGAACAGGGTGATGCGCAGCCCCAGCAACAGCCCTTGCAGGATCTGCTCGCCCAGCGCATTGGGCAGCACGGCATGCGGCTGCATGAACGTGATCGGCAGGATCTTGGGGCCCACCGAGCGCACGCGCAGCAAGACCGTGTAATCGGCGCCGGGCGTCAGGCGCAGCAGGGCGCCCGGCACCCGGCCGGCGAGGGATTCGCCGGAAGGCGCCTGCATGCGGCCCAAGCTGGCGATTTTTTCGAGGCCCGCGGGGCGGGCCAGGTAGACATCCAGTTCGTCGAGCAGGGCATAGTCGACCTGCAGGACCCAGCCATTGGTGGCGTCCTTCGGCACCGTCACCGGGATGCGCAGCCAGGTGGTCCCGGGCAGCATGCCCAGGCTGGCGTAGGCGGTGCGCGGCTGTTCGAAGCGCTCCGGCGCCGCCAGCGCGGCCGCCGCGTCCAGCCGGTTGTCCGCGTCGTGCAGGACCGTCACGGCCGGCCAGGCCTCGATCACCTGGGCGTCGCGCGCCAGCTGCAGCGGCGCCGCCTGCGCCGGCTGCATGCAGAGCACCAGAAGGGCCAGCACGAGCGCGAGCGCCATCGCCAGGCGCGGGAAGGCGCCAGGGGCCGGTGAGTGAGGGGTGGATGACGTGAAGGTCATGAATCTTTCGGTAGAAGCGGCGGGCGAACCGCCCGGCAGTCTAGCAGGAAGACCCTGCCGTGGACAGTGCCAATGCGCCCCCGGGCCGGTGTGCCGCGCGGCACGGTAGCGCGGCGCAGTACCGGCCCGATGCTAGACGCTGCCCGCCGCCTGGGGCGTCAGCTGCCGGGCCAGGCGCGCCAGCGGCGCGAGCGCGGCTTCGTATTCGACCTCGTCGATCGCGCGCCGCAGCGGGGCCAGCTCCTGGGCGTAGGGGCCACCGGCCAGCAGTGCCTCGAGCTGGTCCAGCGCGTCCTCGGCACGCGCGTCGTCGGCGCGCAGCCAGGCCTCCATGCGGGCGAATACCTCCGCCAGTGCCTGTGGATCGGACGGCTGCGGCCGGCCGGCGGCCGCCAGCTGGGCCAGGCCGGCCAGCACCGGCCCGGCGGCGGCGATCAGCGCCGGCACCTGGACCCCGATCCGTTCATGCAGCCCGGCGCGCAGGTCCTGGTCGAGGCGGCCGGCGGCAGCGGACAGCTCGAAGGCGCCGATATAGGCCGCGCTCGACTTGAGGTTGTGCGCCAGCGACTGCATGCGCGCATGGTCGCCGCCGTTCAGCGCTTCGCGCAGGATGTCGGGCGCGCTGCCGTACTCGCGCACGAAACTGCCGGCGCGCTTCTCGAGCCGGCTGCGCTGGCCGTCGACATTGTCCAGGGCCAGGCGCCAGTCGATGCCCGGCACGGCCGGCAGGGCGCGCGCGGCGGTCGCCGACGCCGCCGTCTCCGACTCTTGCCGGGAAGCCTGCGGAATGGCGCGGCCGGCCAGGCGGGCCGGGTCGATCCACTTGAGCAGGGTGCAGAACAGCAGGTCGGGGTCGATCGGCTTGGTGACGTGGTCGTTCATGCCGGCCAGGCGGCTTTGCGCGCGGTCGCTGGCCATGGCGTGCGCCGTCATGGCCACGATCGGCAGCGTGCGCAGGCGTGGATCGAGGCGGATCTCGCGCGTGGCGGCGTGGCCGTCCAGCTCCGGCATCTGGATGTCCATCAGCACCAGGTCGTAGTCGCCTTCGCGCGCCATGCGCACCGCTTCCACGCCGTTGAAGGCGACGTCGACCTGCATGCGCGCGGCCGCCATGAAGTCGAGCGCGACCTCGCGGTTGTTGGCGTTGTCCTCGGCCAGCAGGATGCGCGCACCGTCCAGGCGCGGCAGGTCGGCCATGATGCCCGGCGGCTTGCGGTTGGCGCCTTCGTTGATGCTGTCATGAAACGGCGCGGCCTGCGGATGCAGCACCTGCAGCATGCTGTGGTACAGCAGCGCGGGGCCGACCGGCTTGTTGAGGAAGGCGTCGACCGGCAGTTCCCCGGCCGTTTCCAGCACCGCCTCGCGGCCGACGGCCGACACCATCAGGATCGCCGGCGGCGTGGCCCCGGCCACGTAGGCCGGGATGCGACGGATGGTGGCGATGCCGTCCAGGTGGGGCATCAGATAGTCCATCAGCACGATCTGGTAGGGGCGGCCTTCGGCCTGGGCCGCGGCCAGCATGCGCAGGCATTCCTCGCCCGAGGCTGCGCTGTCGGCCTGCGCGCCGAAGGTGTCGAGCATCTCGGCCAGCGCGGCGCGCGCGCTGGCGCTGTCGTCGACCACCAGCGCGCGCAGGTCGGTCAGGATCGCCGGACGCAGCGCGCCTGCGCCGCCCTGGCCGTCGTCGATCCCCAGCGGGACGGTGAAGGTGAAGCAGCTGCCGGCGCCGGGCGTGCTCTGGACCGAGATCGTCCCGCTCATGAGTTCGACCAGCTGGCGCGAGATCGACAGGCCCAGGCCAGTGCCGCCGTATTGGCGGGTGGTCGAGCTGTCGGCCTGGGTGAAGGAGTCGAACAGGTATTCGAGCTGGCCGGCGGTCATGCCGATGCCGGTGTCATTGACCGAGAACGCCAGCATGACCCGGCCGTCGCCGGCCGCACCGGGCCGCGCCTCGACCGCGACCACGATCTCGCCGCGTTCGGTGAACTTGACGGCGTTGCCGGTCAGGTTGATCAGCACCTGGCCCAGGCGCAGCGGATCGCCCACCAGCCGCGCCGGTACACCCGGCCCGACCCGGAACACCAGCTCGATGCCCTTGGCGTCGGTTTTCACCCCGACCAGGTTGGACAGCTGTTCGAGCATCTCGTCGAGCGAGAACGGCACCGCCTCGACCAACATCTTGCCGGCCGCGATCTTCGAGTGGTCGAGGATGTCGTTGATGATGCCCAGCAGGTGTTCGCCGGCGCCCAGGATCTTGGAGACGTAGTTGCGCAGCCTGGGGTTCGGGTCGGCCATCAGGGCCAGCCGGCTCATGCCGATGATGGCGTTCATCGGGGTGCGGATCTCGTGGCTCATATTGGCCAGGAACTCGGACTTCATGCGCGCCTCGGTCTCGGCGCGCTGCATCGCCTCGCGCAGCGCCTTGGCGCGCAGGCTCAGGATGCGCATGAAGACCAGCATGTCGAAGGTGATCCCCAGCTGCAGCGAGTGGGCGGTCCAGAAGTTGACGGGCACCTCGCCGGCGGCGAGCAGGGTCTGGGTGATCGTGCCGCCGTAGCTGGCCACCCAGCTGATCAGGAAATAGGTGCCGATCGCGTCGCGTTCGCGCATGCGCCGGAACGCCGCCGGCACGCCCAGCAGCATCGGCACCGCGCCGACGGTGGAGGTGATGACGATCATCGGCAGGTGCGCGATCCAGTCGAAGGCCCAGGCCACGGCGGACAGCGCGCAGATCGCCGCGCCGCTGCGCATCACGATCCGGAATTTGCGGTCGCGTCCGGGCCGCGCCATGATCTGCTCGACGAACAGGTAGGCGCCGACCGAGCCGATCATCGACGCGATCCCCATCATATGCTCGCTGAGCCACAAATGATCGCGCCACAGGAACTGCTCGGCCGTGCCGTACCAGATGGTGAGGTAGACGGTCAGGCCGCCGATGAACAGCGCATACTTGAAGAACAGCGCGTCGCGCAGGGTCACCCACTGCCCCAGGCTGTAGAGTACGAGGCAGATGGCGATGCCGAACAGCAGTCCCTGCAGCATCTGTTCTTCGAGCGAGACGCGATGGAAGGCGTCCGGGTGGAAGAAAGTCACCGGCAGCAGCTTCGGACCGCGCGACTGCACCCGTACCAGCAGGGTGTAGTCGTGGCCCGGCGTGAGCTCGAGCGCGATCGCGGGCACGCGTCCCTTAAGGGCGCCTTCCATGTCCTGGCGCCGGCCGGTGGCGGCCAGCTTGCGCAGATCAGTGCCCTCGACCAGGTAGACGTCGAGGTATTCCAGCAGCGCGACGTCGAATTGCACCACCCAGTTCGAGGGCGCATCCGCAGCGACGCGGAACGGGATCCGGATCCAGCTCGGCGCCGGATGCAGGCCCAGGGTGCCATACGCCTTGTCGGGCGCCGTGAAGCGTTCCGGCGCGGCCAGGGCGCCGGCCGCGTCCAGGGTCTTGCTGGTGTCGCGCAGCAGGCTCGCCGCGGGCCAGCCTTCCACCGCCGGGGTGTCGGCGGCCAGGAGCGCTACGCTGGCGGGGGCAGCGCCGGCGGCGCCGGCGGACAGGAAAAGGCAGAGCGCCAGGCCGAGGAAGAAGGACAGGGCGCGCATGCTCAAGCCGCCCGTTTGTCCGCGTCGGCGTCAGCGCTCGCGTCCGCAGCAGGCCGTGTGCCGTGCCCGGCCAGCTTCGCCTCGAGCCGGTTCATCCAGCGCGGGGCGCGCGGGTCGTAACGCCACTGGCCGAGCGCATCCTGCACCTGGACCAGCAGCGCGTCGGGCAGGCGCAGGGGCCGGGTCTGGTCCATCAGAAAGCGGGTCACCAGGCGGTAGCCGAAGGCGCGCGTGAGCATGCGGCTGATCGAGAAGCCCGGCACCAGGAGGCGCACGGTGGCGTCGATGGCGCGCACCAGGGCCAGGCCGCATGTAAACACGAGCCGCGACAACAGCGGCTGGCGCTTGTTCAGTCCCAGGTCGGCGCTGGCGTCGCGTCCGCACAGGTGGCGCGTGAGCAGGGTGGGGAAGGGCTTGAACAGGCGCAGTTCAATCTCGTCTTCCATGGCGCGCATCAGCGCCGCCGCCAGGGCCGGACGCGAATCCGGCGCGCGCACCAGTTCCCGGCCGCGCGCCTGGATGTCCTGGAACGCCTGCTGCGCCTGTTCCATGTTCTCGGGCATCAGGGCGCGCTCGATGCCGAGCATGTGACCCAGGACGTTCCAGGCATGCAGGTAGTCTTCCTCGTCCCGGCGCTCCAGGCCCAGGCCCAGCTTGCGCAGGCTGCGCAGGAACACATAGTGGAAGGTCAGCAGCGTATAGGCCAGCTCTTCCTGGTTGCACGGCAGGCCGTTGCGCGCGGTATCCCAGCCGTGGGCATACAGCGTGTGATAGATGCCGCCGCCGGCCGGCAGGAGCGGCCGCACGGGACCGGCGCCGAGCGAATCCTCGGGCGAACCGCGCAGGATCAGGTGGCGGATGGTGGCGTGGATCAGCCTGACCTTCAGCGCCTGGGCCACACCGGCGCCCTCGCTGGCGGTCAGCCCGCCCGCCAGCATCACAGGGAAGATCATGGCGGCGGTGGCGCGTACCCGGTAGTCGGTGTGCGCCTCGAGCTGGCCGGCGGCGTGCAGCACGGCCGACAGGTCGGGCAGCACATAGCATTCGGGCAGGCTGGCGCAGAACAGCAGGGTGCAGGACAGCATGCTCATGTCCATGAACAGGCTTTCCGCGCGCGCGATGCGCTCCGGCTCGGCCCACGCGGGCAGGGCCAGGCAGCCGGCCAGGTAATCCTTCAGCGCCGCCGCGGCGCGCGGATCGAGGCCGGGGCCCGGCTGCCAGTGCGCCAGGCCGCCATTGCTGTCCCAGCGCGCCAGCTCGCGATTGACGGCGGCGATGCGTTCGGCCAGCTCCTGCGGCCCGTCGGCGCCTGCCAGCATGCCGGCGACGGCAAGATCGGCGGGCGGATCGGCGCGCATGGACGGCGAAGGCGCGGAAGGCAGATGGGGTGCATCGCGGTGCATATGGTCTCCTGCTACGGCGGTAAATATCGTTGGAATGCGGCCCTGGGTCAGAAGCGCAGGTCCAGGCGCACGTCGGCGGTGCGCGGCGCGGTCGGCGTGGCCATGCCGAAGCTGTCGATCAGCGACGGCCGCACCGAGTTCTCGAGATTGCGCACCCGCGCCAACAGACTCCAGTTCGCCGCCTCCGGCTGGTAGCGCAGGGTGGCATCGGTCGTGGTATGCGCCGGGATGCGGTATTCCAGCAGGTTGCTCGGGATCGTGATCGCGTAATCGGCGCTGCGGCGCGAGAACACACCGGCATGCAGCTGCCCGTCCAGCAGCTGGAAGCGGTGCTCGTAGCCCAGGGTGTAGACGTGGCTCGGCGCGCGGTCCAGCTTGCGGCCGGCCCAGGACACGCCGACGTTCGGGTGATAGGCCGCGTAGTGGGCGTCGAGGAAGGTAGCGCCGTAGCGCAGGCGCCCGTTGGCGCCGACCCGCAGTTCGCCGTCCAGCTCCAGGCCGCGCGAGCGGGCCTGGCCGGCATTGCCCGTCAACAGGCGCGGGGCGCCCGAGACGATCGCATTGCTGCTCAGCTGCAGATTGGTGTAGTCGTAGTAGAAGGCGGCGGCGTTGAAACTGAGCCGCCCGTCCAGCAGGCGCGACTTGAGGCCGGCCTCCCAGGCGCGCAATTGCTCGGGCTGGTAATACAGGTAATCCTGCTCGACCGCGGCGACGGCCGGGCAGGCGACGCCGCCGACATTGGCGCCGGCCACGCAGCCGTCGTTGAAACCGCCGGCCTTGTAGCCGGTCGCCAGGCTGCCGTACAGCAGCGTGCCAGGGGCCAGGTCATATTCGGCGCCCAGGCGCCAGGTGGTGCGCGAGGTAGACAGCTCGGCGGCGTTCGGCAGGCGGCGGTCGGTGGCCGGGTTGAAAACCGGTCCCTGCTGGAAGTCGGTCGATCCGACGCGGTCCTTGTCATCCTGGGTACGGCGCGCGCCGGCCGTCAGGCGCAGCCCGTCCAGCACGCGCCAGGTCAGCTGGCCGAAGACTGCGCGGCTTTCTGCCTGGGTGTGCAGCGGGAACGAGTAATACGGCGGCAGGCCGACCGGCTGCAGGCCCTGGAAGGCATACGAGGTGTTCGAGTCTTCGCTGAAATAGTACAGGCCGGCCTGTGCGCTGAGCGGACCGCTGCCATTGGTAGCGATGCGCAGCTCGTGCGAATCCTGCTCGTTGTGGCCATCGTAGTTGTTGACCACGCCGAGAGCCAGCGTCGGGGCCACGCGGTAATAGTAGTTCTGGCGGATTGCCTGGTCCAGCTTGCGGTGCGAGCCCAGGTAATACACGGTGGCCGGACCGAGGTCCCAGCTCAGGTCGGCCGACAGGCCGCGCGCGCGGCGGTCGTGCCAGCCCTGCACCGGGGTCATGTTCGGCGGGCGGAAGCTGTTGGTCAGGCGCTCGTCGGTGGTGCTGTCACGCCACACTGGCCGGCCGCTGGCCACGCCGGTGAAGAAGTTGGTGTCGGGGACGATGCGGTCGTTATTGCCTTCGGTCTCGCCGTGGTCGTAGCGCACCACCAGGGTCGCGTCGCGGTTGAGCTTGAGTTTGGCGGAGAGGCGCGCATCGCGTTCGTCGCGGTCCATGCCCGGACGGTGCGGCGTGCCCTGGCCGTTGTTCAGGAATGGGTCCTGGCGCAGCTGGCTCACGGCAGCGCGCACCGACAGCGCCTCGTTGACGGGGACGTTGATCACGCCGTCGACCTTGCGCCGTCCATAGGTGCCGGCCTCGAGGTCGAGCGCGCCTTCGAGGCGGTCGGTCGGGGCGTTCGAGATCACGTTGACCAGGCCAGCGGTGGTATTGCGGCCGTACAGGGTGCCCTGCGGGCCGCGCAGCACTTCGATGCGGTCGACGTCGAGCAGGTTGGCGCTCTGGCCGGCCGGACGGGCGATATAGACGCCGTCGAGCATGAAGGCAGCCGATGGGTCGCCCTTGTCGGTGGTGTCGTTGTTGCTGATGCCGCGGATCGTGACGCGCAGGCCCGAGAAGGCCTGGTCGATGTGCACGTTCGGAAGGCGCGGACCGATGTCGGCCGGGCTGATGGCGCCGAGGTCGCGCAACTGCTCGCCGGTGACGACGCTGACTGCGACCGGGGTACGCGACGCCAGAGACGCGGTGCGCTGGGCGGTGACGACGACTTCCGGCAGGGCCGTGTCATTGTCCTGCGTAGGGGGAACTTGCTGGGCGTGGGCGATGCTGCAGACGATACCGGATACCGCCGCCACCAGCAGCTTTTGCGCTGGGCGGACTTGCATTGCTTTCATGAGACGACTCCTGTGTAGACCGATGCTTACCCGTCCTGGGTAGAACATCCTCTTATTGTTCTTTTTAGCAAATAGAATTGCGTCAGAGGATGCAAAGTCTGCCAGTCTAGCAGTTCGTGACTACAGGCAATAGTGTCCTGTAAGTTATTGAACAAAAGTGCGACCAGAATGCAACGCTGGACGCTGCTTTCTGGTCGAACGATCAATGCGACAGGTGTGTTTGTCTTGCGTAAAACCTATCGCCGTGGCGCGGCCTCAAGCCGCCAACGCGGGACGCGCGGCGAGCGCCGTGCGGCGTGCAGACGCCGGCGCGCTGACGCCGTGTTCCAACCGGAAGGTGCCGACCACCGCGGACAGCTGCGCCGCCTGGCCGCGCATCGCATCGGCGGCGGCAGCCGCTTCTTCGACCAGGGCCGCGTTCTGCTGGGTCACGCGGTCCATCTCGACGATGGCGGTATTGACCTGCTCGATGCCGGCGCCTTGCTCTTCGCTGGCGGCGGCGATCTCGCCCATGATCACGGTGACCTGCTCGATGCTCTGGACGATCTGCTCCATGGTGGCGCCGGCGCGCGCCACCTGCTGCGTGCCTTGCTGGACCTGGCCGACCGAATCGTCGATCAGGCTCTTGATCTCCTTGGCCGCCGCGGCCGAGCGGTGGGCCAGGGTGCGCACCTCGCCGGCGACGACCGCGAAACCACGGCCTTGCTCGCCGGCGCGGGCCGCTTCGACCGCCGCATTCAGGGCCAGGATATTGGTCTGGAAGGCGATGCCGTCGATGACGCCGATGATGTCGACGATGCGCTGCGACGAAGCGTCGATGCGGCCCATGGTGCCGACCACCTCGGCCACCATGCGGCCGCCTTCGCCGGCCACGCCGGCGGCGGTGGCGGCCAGGCCGTTGGCGCGTCGGGCGTGCTCGGTGTTCTGGCGCACGGTCGAGGTGAGTTCTTCCATCGAGGCCGCGGTTTCTTCCAGCGAGCCGGCCTGCTGTTCGGTACGGCTCGACAAATCCTGGTTGCCGCTCGCGATCTCGTCCGAGGCGGTGGCGATGGTGACGGTGCCGTCGCGCACCTGGCCGACGATGGACGCCAAGCTGCCGTTCATGCGCGACAGCGCCGACATCAGCTGGCCGACCTCGTCGCCGCGCTCGAGCACCTGGCGGCTGAACCGGCTGGTCAGGTCGCCGCCGGCCACGCGCTCGGCCACCTCGACCGCCTGGCGCAGCGGCGCCGTGATCGAGCGGCTGATAAACCAGGCGCAGGCGGCGCCCAGCAGCAGGGCCGCGCCGCCCAGCGTGAACAGGATCACGCGGGTGCTGGCGTAAGACGCCAGGATAGCCTGGGCCACGCCGTCGGCGGCGATAATCTGCATATTGGCGAACTTGTCGACCGTGGCCAGGTAGGACACGGTGCGTGGACTCAGCTGATCACGGTAGATATCGTCGAGCCGGGCGCGATTGTCTTCGCGCTTGGCCTGGAACAGGGCGTCGCGCGCGGCCATGTAGCCGAGGCGTTCTTCCTTGACGAGCTTGAACTGGTCGCGCACGGCTGGGTTGCGCAGCGATTCCTCGATGTCCTTCTGCAGCACGTTGGACCGGCTGGTGATCGCCTGGCGCTTGGGGCCGACCACGTCAAGGATGGCTGCGTCGGACGCATAGTAGACGGTTTCATTGATGGCGCTGTTGATTTCGATGTTGCGGCGCCACTCGGCGACGCTGCGCTGGTTCTTGATGCTGGTATTGACCAGGCGGTCGGTCAGGTCCGCCGCCGATTGCATGCGCGTGAGGGCGGTGGCGCTCATGGCGAGCAAGAGTATGAGAACAATGGCAAAGCCAAGGCCCAGGCGGGCGCCGATATTCAGTTTTTTCACGAGGGTAGTTTCCAGTCTGCTTGGTGACTGCAGGCTGGCCGCGGGCGCGGCCGGACCGGCAAGCGCCGCGCGCGGCGCCATATAGTAGACCCCTAGTATAACCCGCAAAACCGGCAAGACAATTGCATTGCGGCAAATTTGCAACATGCGTAGTACTACGCATGTTGCAATTTGCCGTAGCGGCAGGCCGCCGCCGTGGGCCGATCCGTCAGGCCGGCAGGGCGGCGCGTACCGGTTGCTGCTGCGGCGCAGTCCTGGCGGCTTCACCAGTCCCGAGGCGGAAGGTGCCGACCACGGCCGACAGCTGCCCGGCCTGCTCGCGCATCGCATCGGCAGCGGCGGCCGCCTGTTCGACCAGGGCCGCGTTCTGCTGGGTCACCCGGTCCATCTCGGCGATGGCGGTGTTGACCTGTTCGATGCCGGCGCTTTGCTCTTCGCTGGCGGCGGCGATCTCGCCCATGATCACCGTGACCTGGCGGATGCCGTCCACGATCTGCCCCATGGTCGCGCCGGCGCGCGCCACCTGCTGCGTGCCTTGCTGGACCTGGTTCACCGAATCGTCGATCAGGCCCTTGATTTCCTTGGCCGCGGCGGCCGAGCGGTGGGCCAGGGTGCGCACCTCGCCGGCGACGACCGCGAAACCACGCCCTTGCTCGCCGGCGCGGGCCGCTTCGACCGCCGCATTCAAGGCCAGGATATTGGTCTGGAAGGCGATGCCGTCGATGACGCCGATGATGTCGACGATGCGCTGCGACGAGGCGTCGATGCGGCCCATGGTGCCGACCACGTCGTCCACCATCTTGCCGCCTTCGCCGGCCACGCCGGCGGCGCTGGCGGCCAGTCCGTTGGCGCGGCGCGCATGCTCGGTGTTCTGGCGCACGGTGGACGTGAGTTCTTCCATCGAGGCCGCGGTTTCTTCCAGCGAGCCGGCCTGCTGCTCGGTGCGGCTCGACAGGTCCTGGTTGCCGCTGGCGATTTCGCCGGATGCCTGCGCGATCGCCGCGCTGCCGTCGCGCACCTGGCCGACGATGGTGGCCAGGCTGCCGTTCATGCGGCTCAGCGCCTCCATCAGCTGCGCGACCTCGTCGCGGCCCTGTGCCTCGACCCGGCTGCCCAGGTCGCCGTCGGCCACGCGCTCGGCCACTTCGACCGCCCGGCGCAGCGGCGCGGTGATCGAACGGGTGATGAACCAGGCGAAGCCGGCGCCCAGGGCGACGGCGGCCACGGCGAGCACCAGCAGGATGATGCGGGTCTCGGCGTAGGACGCCAGGATGGTGGCGCCAACGCCGGCGGTGGCCGTGCCCTGGCGCGTGGCGAATTCTGTCAGCGCGGCCTCGAAGGCGTGGGCGCGCGGCACGAACTGCACGTTATAGGCCTGATCGAGGCGGGCCGGATCGCCCGCCAGCTTGGCCTCGAGCACGGCGTCGCGCGCGCCGTCATAGGCCCCGCGCAATTCCTTGGCCCGGTCGAGGAACACGCGCACCTTCGGGTTGAGCAGGTTGGCGTCGACGTCGGCCTGCAGGGCTTCGGCCTGGCGCACGTTGGCGCGCAGGCGTGGTTCGAGCTGCGCCACCACGCCGGCGTCATGCGCATGGTAGATGGTGCCGATCATGGCATCGTTTACCTCGATCACCTTGCGCCATTCCGAGGTCGTGAACTGGTTCTTGGTGCTGGTGTTGACCAGGCGGTAGGTCAGGTCGCCCGCGGTCTGCATGCGGGTGAGGGAAGTGGCGGCCATGGTCAGCAGCAGGGCGAGGACGACGGCAAAGGCGAGCCCCAGGCGGGCGCCAATTTTTAGATTCTTCACTGGATAGTCTTTCTTGGTTGGCGGCGCGGCCGTCGGCTCGCGAGGGGCGAGACGCAAGCGGAGCCGCATCAGAGGCATCAATCGAGATGCGCAAACCGATAGTGTATCGCAATAATCAGACTTATGTTGCTTAGCAGCAAAAATACGTGTTGAATCGTCATCGCCATAGCCGGGCGCGCCAACTCCTACAGGCCGCGAGGCAGTCCGCCTATTGCCGTCATGCGCCGGGCGGCTAAGATGGGTACCACATTATTGAACATGAGGAGATCACCATGTCGACGCACAACGAAGGCAAGGATGTGAAGGGGCGCAGCTGGGACCAGGTCACCAATGGCACCACCAGCGCGGCAACTATGGGCGCCGGATCCACAGGTGAGGTCGGCTCCAATGCCGAGCGCAAGGATCCGGCCCAGCGCGAGCGCGATGGCGCAATGCAGCAAAGCGGCCAGGGAAGCGCCGCCGGCCGCACCGACGACCTGCTGGCTGGCGGCTCGAACGACGAGCAGTCCGACCGGGGTTTCCAGGGTGGCGGCAACCGCCAATCGGGGCCCGCGGGCAATCGGGACGCTGAACGCCAGAATAAGGCAGGCGCGGCCGATGCCGACGACGACGAGTACTACCAGGGTACTGCACGGAGCCAGCCTTAGTTCGATGTCCGCGCCAGGCCGTATCGCCTGGCGCGGATACCGACACTCATCGCATTTTGATAACCAACGGCAAGTTGTGTCAAAATGTGAGGGATGAACCCAGAGCTTTCCACTACCTCCACGCTCACGCGCTCCTACCGCGGCCAGTCGCAGGAGCAGCGCCGCGCCGAGCGCCGCAGCCGCCTGATCGCGGGCGCCATCGCCGTCTACGGCGAGCGCGGCTACCATCAGGCGACGGTGAAGGCGGTCTGCGAGGCGGCCGGCCTGACCGAACGTTATTTCTACGAGTCTTTCGCCAATAGCGAAGCGCTGCTGATCGATTCCTACAATGCCGTCACCTACGGCGTGCTGGGCGAGATCCTGCGTGCGGGCGAGGCGGCAGGACGCGCCCGGGTAGCGCGCTCGCGCGCGATGCTGCACGCGTATTTCGCGGCCCTGCAGCGCGAGCCGCAGTCGGCGCGCGTGTTCCTGGTCGAGATCCGGGGCGTGAGTCGCGCCGTGGACCAGGCGTTCGACGCTTCGCTGCGCGCGATCGGCCGCGAAGTGGCGCGCGTGGCGGGGTCCGGCGCCGCAGACGACGAATTACTGCAGGCAGGCGTGATCGGGGGCGTGATCCACATTGCCCTGCGCTGGATCGAAGATGGCTACCAGCCGCCGATCGAGGGCGCGGTCGACACGGCGCTGCGCCTTGGCACGGCGCTGGCCGCGCCGCCGCGCACCCGCCGCCGGCCCGCATGAGCCGGAACACCGCCCCGCATGGGGCGGCGCATCTGCTCAGATGTGCAGGGCGTGGCCGAGCGCGCGCAGCGCGGCTTCCTGCACCGCCTCGCCCAGCGTCGGGTGGGCGTGGATCGTACGGGCGACGTCTTCCAGCTGGGCGCCCAGCTCGATCGACTGGGTGAAGCCGGCCGCCAGTTCCGAGACGCCGACACCCACCGCCTGCCAGCCGAGGATCAGGTGGTTGTCCTTGCGCGCCACCACGCGCACGAAGCCATCCGTACTCTCGATCGTCATCGCGCGGCCGTTGGCGCTGAACGGGAAGCTGGCCTGGATGGCATCGATGCCGGCCGCTTGCGCCTCTGACGGCGACATGCCGGCCACCACGATCTCGGGATCGGTGTAGCACACCGCCGGAATCGCCGCCGGCTGGAACCAGCGGCGCTTGCCGGCGATGATCTCGGCCACCATCTCGCCCTGCGCCATGGCGCGGTGGGCCAGCATCGGCTCGCCCGTGAGGTCGCCGATCGCCCATACATTGCGCATCGAGGTGCGGCATTGTTCGTCGACCTTGATCGCGCGGCCGGCCATGTCGAGCATCAGGTTTTCCAGGCCCCAGCCGGTGGTTGCCGGCTTGCGGCCGACGGCCACCAGTACCTTGTCGGCTTCCAGGTAGGCTTCCACGCCGGAGGCGTCCCGCACTTTTACCCGCTCGCCTTCCATGCCCAGTACCGACGTCGCCAGGCGCAGCTCGACGCCGAGGCGCTCGAGCGACTTGGCCACCGGCTTGACCAGCTCGGCGTCATAGGCCGGCAGGATACGCTCCGCCGCCTCGACCACCGTCACCTGGCTGCCCAGCTTGCGGTAGGCCGTGCCCAGCTCCAGGCCGATATAGCCGGCGCCGACGACCACCAGGCGGCGCGGGACGCTGTCCTGCGACAGCGCCTCGGTCGACGAGATCACCAGTCCGCCGAAAGGCATGAACGGCAGCTCGACGGCCTGCGAACCGCTGGCCAGCAGCAGGTGTTCGCAGCGGATGCGCACCGTTTCCTGTCCCTCGGCCTCCACCTCGACCGTCTTGCCGTCCAGGACCCTGGCCCAGCCGTGCACTACGCGCACACCTTGTTTCTTGAGCAGGGCGCCGACGCCGCCCGTGAGGCGCCTGACGACGCCGTCCTTCCAGGCCACGGTGCGCCCCAGGTCGATTCTTGGACTCTCGACGCTGATGCCGAGCGGCGATTCCTGGGCCGCATAGGTGGCGGTCTTGTGGTACTCGTCGGCCGCGTGGATCAGCGCCTTCGACGGAATGCAGCCAATGTTCAGGCAGGTGCCGCCGGGGTTCGCGCCTTCGACCACGATGGCCGGGATGCCCAGCTGGCCGGCGCGGATGCCGGCCACGTAGCCGCCGGGGCCGCCACCGATGATCAGTAAGGTCGTGTTGATCGTCTCCATCGGTTCACTCCACGAACAGGGTTGCTGGGAACTCGAGGTAGCCCCGGATCGCCTGCACGAACTGGGCCGCCACCATGCCATCGATCACGCGATGGTCGAACGACGACGACAGGTTCATCATCTTGCGCGCCACCATGGCGCCATCCCGGATCACCGGACGGTCGACGATGCGGTTGACGCCGACGATGGCGACTTCAGGGCGGTTGATCACCGGCGTGGTGACGATGCCGCCCAGGGCGCCGAGGCTGGTGATCGTGATGGTGGAGCCGGTCAGTTCGTCGCGCGTCGCCTTGCCAGTGCGCGCGGCGTCGGCCAGGCGCGAAATTTCGGCCGCGCTCGACCATGGGTCACGCGACTCGGCGTGGCGCACCACCGGCACCATCAGGCCATTGTCGGTCTGGGCCGCGATGCCGATGTGGGCCGCGTCATAGGTGGTGAGCAGGTTCTTGTCGTCGTCGTAGCGCGCGCTCATCATCGGATAGCTGCGCAGGGCGAGCACCACGGCGCGCATCAGCAGCGGCAGCAGGGTCAGCTTGCCGCGTTCCGCCCCGTAGCGGGCGTTCAGTTGCACGCGCAGCGCTTCGAGTTCGGTGACGTCGACTTCTTCGACATAGGTGAAGTGCGGGATGTTGCGCTTGGCTTCCTGCATCTTCTCGGCGATCTTGCGGCGCAGGCCGATCACTTGCGTCGCGTGTTCGCCATGCTGCTCGGCGTACCGTTCGTCGGGGCCGCCATTGGCCGCGCCGCCGCGGTGGCCGGCCACGTGGGCGTCCAGGTCGGCGTGGGTGATGCGGCCGGCCGGGCCGCTGCCGGCCACGAACTGCAGCTCGACGCCCAGGTCCCAGGCGCGCTGGCGCACGGCCGGCGGGGCCAGCGGTTTCTCGCCTTCGGCGCGCAGCTGGGGCGCGCCCTTCGACACTGGCGCCGGTCGCGCGGCCGGCGCCGCCCTGGATGCAGGGGCGGGGGCCGGGGCAGGCGCTACTGCGGATGCTTCATTGGCCGCCACGGCTGCGAGTAGCGGCTCGGCGACTTCTTCGGCCGGCGCGGTGGCGGCGGCTGTCCTGACCGGCTCCTGGCTGGCTGCGCCCTTGTCCTTCAGGTTGCCGGCGCCCTCGACTTCGAGGCGGATCAGCTCCGCACCGACGGCCAGCGACTGGCCGATCGCACCGCCCAGGCTCGTGATGGTGCCCGCGACCGGCGACGGGATCTCGACCGTCGCCTTGTCGGTCATGACGTCGGCCAGCACCTGGTCTTCCTTGACGACGTCGCCCGGTTGAACGTGCCAGGCCACCACTTCGACTTCGGCGATGCCTTCGCCGAGGTCAGGCATCTTGATAACGTGAATACCCATTGAATCAACCCTCCATCACGCGAGTCAAGGCCGCGCCGACACGGTCGGGCCCCGGGAAATAAGCCCACTCCTGCGCATGCGGATACGGGGTGTCCCAGCCGGCGACGCGCCCGATCGGGGCCTCCAGCTGGTAGAAGCAGTGCTCTTGCACCAGCGCCGCCAGTTCGGCGCCGAAGCCGCTGGTCTGCGTCGCCTCGTGCACGATCACGCAGCGCCCGGTCTTCTTGACCGAGTCGACGATGGTGTCGAGGTCGAGCGGCCAGATACTGCGCAGGTCGATCACCTCGGCATCGACGCCCGATTCGCGCGCCGCCGCTTCGGCGACCCAGACCATGGTGCCGTAGGCCAGCACGGTGACGTCGTTGCCGGGGCGGACGATGGCAGCTTTATCCAGGTCGACGGTGTAGTAACCCGTTGGGACGTCGCCCTTCGGATGGCCGGACCAGGGCACGACCGGACGGTCGTGGTGGCCATCAAAAGGACCATTGTAAAGACGTTTCGGTTCCAGGAAGATCACCGGATCGTCGTTCTCGATCGAGGCGATCAAGAGGCCCTTGGCGTCGTAGGGGTTCGAGGGCATCACGGTGCGCAGGCCGCACACGTGGGTGAAGAAGGCCTCGGGGCTCTGGCTATGGGTCTGGCCGCCGTAGATGCCGCCGCCGCAAGGCATGCGGATCACCATCGACGCGGTGAATTCGCCGGCCGAGCGGTAGCGCAGGCGCGCCGCCTCGGACACGATCTGGTCGGTCGCCGGATAAAAATAGTCGGCGAACTGGATCTCGACCACGGGGCGCAGGCCATAAGCGGCCATGCCGACCGCGGTGCCGACGATGCCGCCTTCCGAGATCGGGGCGTCGAACACGCGCGACTTGCCATACTTCGCTTGCAGGCCGTCGGTAACGCGGAACACGCCGCCAAAGTAGCCGACGTCCTGGCCATACACCACGACGTTGCCGTCGCGTTCCATCATCACGTCCATGGCCGAGCGCAGTGCCTGGATCATGGTCATCGGCATCGTTGCGATGTCCTTCGGTTGATCGTCTCGTGCCATCTTATACTCCCAACTGCTGACGCTGACGGCGCAGGTGCGCCGGCATGTCTTTATAAACGTCTTCGAACATGGTCGCGGCGCTCGGCGCGCGCTCGTCGCCCAGGGTGCCGTAGCTCTCGGCTTCCTTCTGCGCGGCCAGCACTTCGGCTTCGAGCTCGGCCTGCACGGCCTCGTGCTCGGCATCCGACCACCAGCCCAGATTGCTCAGGTACTGGCGCAGGCGGGCGATCGGGTCGCCCAGCGGGAAGCGGGCGTAATCGTCGGCCGGGCGGTAGCGCGAAGGATCGTCCGAGGTCGAGTGCGGGCCGGCGCGGTAGGTGACCCATTCGATCAGGGTCGGGCCGAGATTGCTGCGCGCTCTTTCGGCGGCCCAGCGCGAGGCCGACAGCACGGCCAAAAAGTCATTGCCGTCCACGCGCAGCGAGGCGATGCCGCTGCCGATGCCGCGGGTGGCGAAGGTCACGCTCTCGCCGCCGGCGAGCGCCTGGAAGCTCGAGATCGCCCACTGGTTGTTGACCACGTTGAGGATGACCGGCGCGCGGTACACATGGGCAAAGGTGAGGGCGGTCGAGAAATCGGATTCCGCGGTGGCGCCGTCGCCGATCCAGGCCGACGCTATTTTTGTGTCGCCCTTGATCGCGGAGGCCATGGCCCAGCCCACGGCTTGCGGGTACTGGGTGGCGAGGTTGCCCGAAATAGTAAAGAAGCCGGCCTCGCGCACCGAGTACATCACCGGCAGCTGGCGGCCCTTGAGCGGATCGCGCTCATTGGACAGCAGCTGGCAGATCATGTCGACCAGGGGCACCTGACGCGCCATCAAGAGGCTTTGCTGGCGGTAGGTCGGGAAATTCATGTCGCCGTCCTGCAGCGCGAGGGCGTGGGCGGTGCCGATCGCCTCCTCGCCGAGCGAGATCATATAGAACGACATCTTCTTCTGGCGCTGGGCGATTACCATGCGCGCATCGAAGATGCGGGTCTTCATCATGGTGCGCAGGCCGAAGCGCAGCAGGTCGCGGTCGGGTTCCTCGGCCCAGGGGCCGACGGCATTGCCGTGCTCGTCGAGCACGCGGATCAGTTGTTGGGCGATGTCGCTTGTCTCCAATGGAGCGACATCGATCGGTGGACGCCGGACCGAACCGGCAGCGCTCACCTGGAGGAACGAAAAATCAGTCTTGCAGCCCGGGCGGCCGGTAGGCTCCGGTACGTGCAGCGACAGAGGATTGCTCTGGCTCATATGTATGCTTTCCCTTTTGAGGTGTTTTGCAGCAAGAGGCATCATAGACCTTTAGTTGACGTTTACGTCAACTGCGCGAAACTATTTTCATATTGCTTTGCAACATAGCAAGTCGTCATTTTTTGCCATTGAGGTAGGGGTTGCCTTGATTGGCGCGATGGAGGCAAGTTATGCGGCATGGGTGCGCCGCACAGCGCCCGGCGCACCGACGACGATAGAGCATCGAACGGGCCAGTCATTGGGATCGGCTAAACGGGCGCAAGGACATACGTGGCTGGGCGGCATTTAGCCGCATTTGTCGCGTGATAGTGCATTTCATCGCAAAACCCATGCCGCCCAGCAAGTCTGGCGCTAGCATGCATTCGTTCCGGATGAGGTAACCGGCAAGACTATTGAAAGCACGCATGCATCGACGACTGCTGTCCACGATTTCCCGATTTCGGCCGCTACTGGCGACGTTCTTCCTTGCTTGTGGACCGGTGACGGCAGCGGATGGCGTGCCGCAGCCCATCAGCGCGGCGCAGTTTCGCGAAGATATCGCCTTCGTCCGCGCCATGATCGCGCGCATGCACCCGGATCCCGGCTTCTCGACCGACCCGCCGGCCATGCACCGCGCGCTCGACCGGATGGCGCACGATGCGCCGCCCGCGCTCACGCGCGACGAAGCGTGGCAACGGCTTGCATCGATCAATCCGCTGCTCGCCGATGGTCACTTCGTGATCGGCTATCCGGACTGGCGCAGGGAAACGCGTGCGTGGCTGGCGCAGGGCGGCGGCCTGTTTCCGATCGAGGTGAACGTCGAACAGGATGGCGCGCTCCATCTGCTTGCAACCCCGACCCGCGTCGTCTCCGTCAATGGCGTGGCCGCAGGGGAACTCGTGTCGACCCTGTCGTCCATGGTGCACGGCGATACGCCACGCTTTCGGGCGAACCTGCTGGGCCAGCGCTGGTGGTTGTACTACTGGAAGAGGTTTGGCGCTCCCGAGGCCTACGAACTGGTACTGGAAGAGGAGGGCGTGCGGCGCACGGTCACCATGCCAGCACGACGGACGCTGCCGGGCGTCCTGGAACAGGAGGCACGGCAACCCTTCGATCTCGCCATTGGCCGGGATGGCGGGGCCGTGCTGACGATCGACACTTTCAACCTGGCCGATCCCGCTCCATTCCTGGCATTTACCCGCGACGCGTTCACCCGCATCCGCGCCCAGGGCGTGACCAGCCTGGTGATCGACATCAGCAACAACGGTGGAGGAGACGACGCGGTGTGGCTGGACGGCTTGATGCCCTATCTGGCCACGCAACCCTACCGGACCGGCTCAACCTTCCGCGGCCTGGCGCGGGCCCCGGCAGGCGCCCCGGCCAAGCCCATGCAGGGCGAGATTGCGACCTGGCGCCAGCCGCAGCCGGACAACCCGCTGCGCTTCTCGGGCAAAACCTGTGTGCGTATCGGACCCGGCACGTATTCGTCCGCCATCCTGTTCGCCAACGTGATGCACGATTTCGGCTTTGCCACCCTGGTCGGCGCAGGCAGCGCCGCCAGGCGGTCGCAATCGGGAGGCATCCGCGACGTAGTGCTGCCGCATAGCGGTCTCGCGCTGACACTGCCGCGCTTCATCCTGGACCCGCCCTCCGGTCGTGCGCCGGAGTCGCTTCTCGAAGGAGACGCGGCAGAAGGAGATGCCGCAGGTCGGCGCAACTAGCGGGTCTTGCGCCGCTCGCGCAGCCAGTAGCCCAGGCCAAGTACCGCCAGCCATACCGGAATCAGGAATACCGAGATGCGCAGGCCAGGCGTGAGGAGCATCACGACCAGCAGCAGGGCAACGAATCCCAGGCACACATAATTCGACAGCGGGAACCAGGGGCTGCGGAAGGTCGTCGTCGCGCCGAGCGCCTCCTTGCTGCGGCGGAAACGCAGGTGGCTCCACGAAATCATGGCCCAGTTCAGGACCAGGGCGGTCGTGGCCAGCGTCATCACCATGCCCAGCGCTTCGCGCGGCAGGAAATAATTGATCACGATCGCCGAAGCCGTTGCCATCGCCGACACGCCCAGGGCGACCAGCGGCACGCCGCGCCGGTTGGTGTACTTCAGCGACGCTGGCGCATTGCCCTGTTCGGCCAGGCCGAACAGCATGCGGCTGTTGGCGTAGACGCAGCCGTTATACACCGATAGCGCGGCGGTCAGCACGACCAGGTTGAGGACGTTGGCGACCCAGCCGCTGTCGAGCGCCTGGAAGATCAGCACGAAGGGGCTGCCCCCTAGGACCACCTTCTGCCACGGGTACAGCATCAGGAGCACCGCAAGCGCGCCGATGTAGAAGATCAGGATCCGGTACAGCGCGTTGTTGGTGGCGCGCGGGATCGTGCGCGCCGGGTCGTCGGCTTCGGCGGCGGTGATGCCGATCAGTTCCAGGCCGCCGAACGAGAACATGATCACCGCCATCGCCATCGCGAGGCCGGCCACGCCGTGCGGGAAGAAGCCGCCGTGCTGCCACAGATTGGCCACGCCCGCCTCGGGACCGGCGCCACCGCCGATCAGCAGGTAGAGGCCGAACACGATCATGCCGACCACCGCGACCACCTTGATCACGGCGAACCAGAACTCCATTTCGCCGAAGGCCTTCACGTTGAGCAGGCTGATACAGTTGACCAGCACGAAGAAGCCGAGGGCCGAGACCCAGGTCGGCAGCTCCGGGAACCAGTACTGCATATAGATGCCGAGCGCGGTCAGCTCGGCCAGGCTGACCAGGATGTACATCACCCAGTAATTCCAGCCCGAGGCGAAGCCGGCCCAGCGGCCGCAATACTTGTCGGCGAAGTGGCTGAACGAGCCGGCCACCGGCTCGTCGACGATCATCTCGCCGAGCTGGCGCATGATCAGGAAGGCGACCGCCCCGGCGATCGCATAGCCCAGCAGCACAGAGGGACCGGCCATCTGGATCGTCGAGGCGATGCCGAGGAACAGGCCGGTGCCAATGGCGCCGCCGAGGGCGATCAGCTGGATGTGGCGGTTCTTCAGCCCGCGCTTGAGTTCGTTGTGCCCGTCGGCCATGGTCCGTCTCTTGGTCTTGCCAGAAAGACAGGGATTCTACTGCATCCTTTGGGTCAGGCAAACCTGCGCCACGAAGTAGAGGCCCGGGCTATGCTGTCAGTAACGGCATGTCGCCGACCACCATCAAGGAGAAATTATGCGCAAGATGATCATGATGGCCCTGGCCGGGCTGATCTGGAAGCAGTTTCAAACGAAGGTAATGAAGCGTCCACCAACGCCCAAACGCACCTGGCGCTACTAATCCATCACACGCTGTGCGGCAGGCCCAGATTGCGGTTTGCCGGCACGGCGACATCCATCATCCGCGGGCGCGGCAGGTCGAGCGCCGCCATCAGGGCAACGAAATCCTCGCGGCTGCGGTTGGCCAGGCGCGCGTTGTGGCGCCGCTCCCAGCCGATGGTCGACACCGACTGGCCCTTGTAGTCGTGGCCCGGCCACACCCGTACATGGTCGTCCAGGACGAACAGCTTGCGGGTGACGCTGTCGTACAGGCTGTCCGAACTCCCGCTCTGGAAGTCGGTGCGGCCGCAGCCGTCGATCAACAGGGTATCCCCCGTAAACAGGTTGCCATGCCACAGATAGCACATGCTGCCGGCCGTGTGACCAGGCGTGTGGATCACCGCGATGTGCTCGTGCAGGCCGAAGCGGATCTGGTCGCCGTCCTGCAGCTGCACTTCGGCCGGCGGGATGTCGCAGCCGCTGGGTACGCAGGCCTTGGCGCCCGTATGCTCGCGCAGTCGGCCGGCCGAGGTCACGTGGTCGGCGTGGGCGTGGGTCTCCAGCACGTGGGTCAGGCGCAAGCCGAGGCGCTCGATATGGGCCAGGTCGCGCGTGAAATGGCGGTCGACCGGATCGATGATGACGGCGTCGTAGCTGCCCGGGGCGGCCAGAATATACGTAAACGTCGACGATTCGGCGTCGAACAGCTGGATCGGATTGACTTGCATAGACATCTCCTCGGTTGCCGCGATGTTTTACCACAAGTCGCAATGGCACGGTAGCCTGCTCATTGCAGGCTCGCCAGCTTGTCCCTCAGCGTTGCCTCCGACAGCTCGCCGACGTGACGCAGCCGCAGCTTGCCATCCGCGTCATAGAACAGGGTGGTGGGATAGCCGGCGGCGCCGGTACGCGCCGCGAGCTGGCCGGCAGGATCGATGACCACGTTCTGCAGGCGCAGCTGCTGCGTGGCCAAAAAGCGCCGCACCACCACGCCCGACTCGCCCTGGTTGACGAACACGAAGCCGATGTCCGGATTGGCCGCCTGCGCCGCCTGCATGGCCGGCATCTCGCGCCGGCAGGGCGGACACCAGGTGGCCCACAGGTTGACCACCAGCGGTCGCCCGCCCAGGCTGCGCAGCGCCACTTCGCTGCCGTCGAGCTGGCGCACCATCAGGTCGGGCAAGGGCGGCCGCGGCGGCGCCAGCGCCTGGGCGGCCAGCAGGCCGCCGATCCAGACCGCGCCGCCGGCCAGCACGCTGGCCAGCAGCGGGCGGCGCAGCTCGGCGCGGCGCCGGGTCAGTTCGGCGCCGATCACGCAGGCGACGATCAGGCCCGCCGCCGCTTCGAAGCCGCCGTCGCGGATGTCCAGCGCGCTCCATGGCGCCTTGACGTAGATGTCGTGGTGCTTGAGCACGAACACGGCGCGCGCGGCAATGAAGCCCGCCACGATCATCCGCCACAGCACCGTGCCGGGGTCGACGCCGCGCCGGCGGCGCAGCCAGTCGGCCGAGGTGGTAGCCGCCAGCAGCGCGAGCACGACCAGCACGGCCGATAGCGGAATGATGAGAGGGCCGAGCCTGACGACGTCCATGCTGTTCCTTGTGCGATCCAAAGCACAAGTATACGTGCTCGCCAGGTGCGGCGTGCTAGCTGATGTTCAAGCCGCCGTCGACGGCCAGCACCTGGCCGGTGATCCACCCACCCATCGTGCCGGCCAGGGCCACGATCGCCGCGGCGACGTCGGCCGGCGCGCCGCGCCTGCCCAGCGGAATGCGTGCGGCTTCGTCGGCCTTCACGGCCTGGATCTGCTCCGGCGTGAGACCCATCCGCTCGGCCAGGAAGTCGGTCTCGGTCGGTCCGGCGGCGATCGCGTTGACGCGGATGCCGCGCGGCGCCAGTTCCAGCGCCCAGCAGCGCGTCAGGTGCTCCACCGCGGCCTTGCTGGCGCCGTAGTGGGACAGCAGGGCGCCGGCCTTGTGGCCGAAGGTGGACGACAGGTTGAGGATGAGGCCTTGCGCCGCCTCCAGGTGCGGCAGCGCGGCGCGCGCCAGCAGCGACGGGCCGATGACGTTGACCTCGAAGATGTCGCGAATCTGCGCGGCTTCGGCGTCCTGCAGGGGCAGGATGGCGCCAGCCCCGGCATTGTTGACCAGGACGTCGAGGCGGCCATGGCGCTCGATGACGGCGGCGATCGTGCGCGGCGCGTCCTCGGCCTTGCCGGCGTCGGCCACGACATAGCCGATGCCTGGATGTTCGGCGGCGAGCGCCTGGAGCGGCGCCTCGCGCCGGCCGGTGACGACGACGTGCGCGCCGCCCTGTGCAAACTGTAGCGCCGCGGCGCGGCCGATGCCGGCTGCGCCGCCGGTGATCAGGACGACGATATCCTTGTTTTGTTGCATGATGCTTGCTCCTGCTGGGTTGGATGCGTGACCGCCCACGATCGTTCGTGAGCCTCACATCCATCCAGACGAGCCAGGAGCCGCGGGCGTGACATCGCGGGGCCTGTCTCTCTCCTCGCAGGGAGGGAAGGTCAGGCCTCTTCGGCGACCGGCTGCGGCGCGGGCAAGCGGTCCACCAGGATGCGGTCGATGCGGTTGCCGTCCATGTCGACCACCTCGACGCGATAGCCGCCCCATTCGAAGAATTCGGAGGTCTTGGGGATGTAGCCGAACTGGTACAGCACGAAGCCGGCCAGCGTGTGGTACGCGCCGGTCCCTTCATCCGGAAAGCGCACGTCGGTATTCATCAGGTCGCGGAAGCGGTCCAGGTCGACGCCGCCGTCGAGCAGCCAGCTGCCGTCCTGGCGCTGCACCGCGTCCGGATCGTTCTCTTCGCCGATCACGGTGACGTCGCCCACCAGGGCGCTCATCACGTCGGACAGGGTGACCATGCCCTGGATGTCGCCGTACTCGTCGACAATCAGGGCCAGTTCGGCGCGGTTCTTCTTGAACAGCTCGAGCAGCACCATGGCGCTCACGGTCTCGGGCACGAACAGGACATCGGACACCGCATGCTCGATATTGACCGCCTCGAGCGAGCCATGCCGCACCGACTGCGCCAGCAGGTCGCGCACCTTCACGTAACCCAGGATCTGGGCGCGGTCGCCGCGGTACACGGGGAAGCGGCTGTAATTGTGGCAGCTGATGAGTTCCAGGGTGCTGCGCCGCTCGGCGTCGAGGTCGATCATGACCAGGTCGACCCGCGGCGTCATGAGGGCCTTCAGGTGGCGGTCGTCCAGGCGCAGCGCGCGCGAGACGATGTCGTACTCGGTTTTTTCGAACAGGCCGGCGTCGGTGCCTTCCTTGAACATGCCGGCGATGTCTTCTTCGGTCGGCGCGTCCTCCTTGGCGTCGTGGATGCCGAACAGGCGCACGATTGCCTCGGTGGTGAGCGACAGCACCTTGACGAACGGCGACATGACCACCGACAGCATGTTCAGCGGCGGGGCGATCAGGGTCGCCATCGTCTCCGGGTGGCGCATCGCGATCCGCTTGGGCACCAGTTCGCCCAGGACGATCGAGACGAAGGTGATGCCCAGCACCACCACGAACAGCGCGATCTCGTAGGCGTAGGGCGCCAGGAAGCCGACGGTCTCGATCTGCGGCGTCAGGCGCGACACCAGCGAGGCTTCGCCGAAGGCGCCGGTGAAGATGCCGATCAGGGTGATGCCCACCTGGACGGTGGACAGGAAATGGCTGGGATTGTCGGCCAGCGCAATCGCGGCGCGGGCGCCGCGGCTGCCTTCTTCGGCGCGCCGTTCCAGGCGCATGCGCTTGGCCGAGACGAGCGCGAGTTCGCTCATCGCGAACACCCCGTTCAAGAGGATCAGAACGAGGATGATCAATATGTCTGACATGCTGGGCGCTTGCCCCATGACCGGTCATGCCGGACCGTGGCCGGGCGGGCCACCATGGCCCGCCCGCGAATCATGGCATAAATGACAAAATCCGGGAACACCGCAGCGTGTGCTGGCGTGTCATCGCTCCAGGCGGAAGTGCTTCTGGATGCCAGCCCAGCACTGCTGATAATCGCCCTGCAGCTGGGGCGAGGCCAGCGCCTGCGCCGTCGGCACCAGGGCGGCGCGGGTCTCGAACATGAAGGCCATCGTGTCGCCCACCTTGTGTGGGTGGCCGGTGTCGGCGCTGCTGGCCTTGTCGAAGGTGGCGGCGTCCGGGCCATGCCCGCTCATGCAGTTGTGGATGCTGGCGCCGCCCGGCACAAAGCCTTCGGCCTTGGCGTCGTAGGCGCCGTGGATCAGGCCCATGAACTCACTGGCGACGTTGCGGTGGAACCAGGGCGGACGGAAGGTGTCCTCGGCCGCCAGCCAGCGCGGCGGGAAGATCACGAAGTCGATCGTGTCCACGCCCGGCGTGTCGGACGGCGACTGCAGCACCAGGAAGATCGATGGATCAGGATGGTCGTAGCTGATCGAGCCGATCGCGTTGAAGTGGCGCAGGTCGTATTTATAGGGCACGTAGTTGCCGTGCCAGGCCACGACGTCCAGCGGCGAGTGGCCAATCGGGGCGCGCCACAGGCGCCCGCCGAACTTGGTCACCAGCTCGAAATCGCCCTCGAGGTCTTCGTAGCGCGCCGTCGGCGTGAGGAAGTCGCGCGGGTTGGCCAGGCCGTTGGAGCCGAGCGGGCCCAGATCGGGCAAGCGCAGCAGGGCGCCGAAGTTCTCGCAGATATAGCCGCGCGCCTCGCCGTCGGGGAGCAGCACCTGGAAGCGCACGCCGCGCGGGATCACGGCGATTTCCTGCGGTTCCACCTCGATGTGGCCCAGCTCGGTCGCGATCGACAGCCTGCCCAGCTGGGGCACGATCAGGAGTTCGCCATCCGAGTTATAAAAATAGCGGCCATCCATCCCGCGGTTTGCCGCGTACATATGGATGGCGCAGCCGCTCATCGCATCAAACGCGCCGTTGCCGGCCATGGTCACCCAGCCGTCGATGAAGTCGGTCGGCGAGTCCGGCATCGGCAGCGGGCTCCAGCGCAGCTGGTTGGGCGGCGCCGGGGTGTCGAAGCGGCCTACCAGGCGCGGCGCGTCCAGCCGGACAAAGCTGCCATGCACCGCCGCCGGGCGGATGCGGTAGAGCCACGAGCGCCGGTTATGGCTGCGCGGAGCGGTGAAGGCGGTGCCGGACAGCTGCTCGGCATACAGGCCATAGGCCACGCGCTGGGGCGAGTTGCGGTGCTGGGGCAGGGCGCCGGGCAGGGCTTCGGTGGCGAATTCATTGCCGAAACCGCTCATATAGGCTGACGGATGGCCGGGCTCGTGGCTCATGGGGTCTCCTGGACGGTAGATAGTATCTTTGATGGCGCCACTCTAGAATAATCCGCCATGTTTTACGAGATGAATAGAAAAATGTAGACTATTCATATCATAAATATTGCTGTTCGGGCGACCGCCTGGGCGTGGACAATGCGTTTCTATTGCCGGTCAGGCCGGCAGCCCGGGAAATCCATGATCGAAGCACACGATATCGACCTGAATCTGCTGGCCGTGTTCCAGGAGGTATACCGGGAGCGCCAGATCTCGTCGGCGGCACGGCGCCTGGGGCTGTCGCAGTCGGCCGTGAGCAATGCGCTCGCGCGGCTGCGGCGCAGCTTCGGCGACGAGCTGTTCGTGCGCACCGCGAGCGGCATGCAGCCGACCCCGCTGGCGAGCCAGATGGCCGAGCCGATCGGGGCGGCGATGGCGCAGGTGGCGCTGGCGCTGAACCAGCGCAGCCGCTTCGAGCCGGCCACCAGCAACCGGCGCTTCATGCTGGCCATGACCGACGTCGGCGAAGTGTATTTCATGCCGACGCTGATCGAGCGCTGCCGCCAGCTGGCGCCCCAGGTCGAGATCAGCTCGGTGCGGGTGGGGATGCTGTCGCTCAAGGAAGAGATGGAGGGCGGGCGGGTCGACCTGGCGGTGGGGCCGTTCGAGGACGTGTCCGAGGCGCTGTACCAGCGCCATTTGTTCAGGCAACCGTTCGTGGCGATGTTCCGCAAGGGGCACCCGCTGGCGCGGGGCGAGCTGACCCTGGCGCGCTTCGCGCAAGCCGAGCATCTGCTGGTGGACGCCGCCGACAGTCCCTACGACCGGGTGAATGCGGCGCTGGCCAGGGCCGGCATCGGGCAGGCGACCCGGTATCGCGTACCGCATTTCACGGCGGTGCCGTATATCGTGAGCACGGGCGACCTGGTCGTGACGGTGCCGCAAAAACTGGCCGAGCGCGCGGCCGTGCCGTTCGGGCTCGAATGGGCGACGCCGCCGCTCGACCTGCCGCCGCTGCAAACGAATATTTTCTGGCACCGGCGCTTCAACCAGGATCCGGGCAACCAGTGGTTGCGGGGTCTCCTGGCCGACGTGTTCGCCGAAACGTGAGTCAATAACAGTCAACTGAATAAAGGAAGAGACAATGGCAGACCTGTTCGAAAATCCGATGGGCCTGATGGGCTTCGAGTTCGTCGAGTTCGCATCGCCCACGCCGGGCGTGCTGGAACCGGTGTTCGAAGCGCTCGGCTTCACCAAGGTCGCGGTGCACCGCTCGAAGGACGTCGCTTTGTTCCGCCAGGGCGGGATCAACTTCATCGTCAACAACGAACCGAAGAGCTACGCGGCCTACTTCGCGGCCGAGCATGGCCCGGCGGCCTGCGGCATGGCCTTCCGCGTCAAGGACGCGCACAAGGCCTATGCGCGCGCCCTGGAACTGGGCGCCCAGGCGGTCGAGATCCCGACCGGCCCCATGGAACTGCGCCTGCCGGCCATCAAGGGCATCGGGGGCGCGCCGCTGTACCTGATCGACCGCTTCGAAGAGGGAAAATCGATCTATGACATCGACTTCGAATTCATCGCAGGCGTCGACCGCAATCCACCGGGCCACGGCCTGTCCATCATCGACCACCTGACCCATAACGTTTACCGCGGCCGCATGTCCTATTGGGCCGGTTTCTACGAGAAGCTGTTCAACTTCCGCGAGATCCGCTACTTCGACATCAAGGGCGAGTACACCGGCCTGACCTCGAAGGCGATGACGGCGCCGGACGGCATGATCCGCATTCCGCTGAATGAAGAAGGAAAAGCTGGCGGCGGCCAGATCGAAGAGTTCCTGATGCAGTTCAACGGCGAAGGCATCCAGCACATCGCGCTGCTGACCGACGACCTGATCGCCACGGTCGACAAGCTGCGCGCCGCCGGCGTGCCGCTGATGGCGCCACCGCCGGACACCTATTACGAGATGCTCGACGAGCGCATCCCCGGCCACGGCCAGGACGCCGACGCGCTGAAAGTGCGCGGCCTGCTGCTCGACGGCGCCGTCAAGGACGGCCACGCGCGCCTGCTGGTGCAGATCTTCGGCGTGCCGCAACTGGGTCCGGTGTTCTTCGAGTTCATCCAGCGCAAGGGCGACGACGGCTTCGGCGAAGGCAACTTCAAGGCCTTGTTCGAGTCGATCGAGCGCGACCAGGTCAAGCGCGGCGCGATCGCCGGGGCGGGGGCCACGGCCGAGGCGTGATATTGCAACCGGCGCCGCGACCCGCAGCGCATGTACGCGGCGGCGCCGGATTTGCTATCCTGTACACGTTTGGCGGCCCGGGTGGCCGCCTTGTTGTGTTGGGGGGTTGGGTATGCTGGCTGCGTTCGCGGTCCTGTTGTTGTTCCAGTGCCTGGGCGAAGGCATCGTATTCGTCTTCCATCTTCCCTTGCCGGGGCCGGTCGCCGGGATGTTGCTGCTGATGGCGGCGCTGCTGGTCATGCCGAAGCTGCAGGCGCTGGTCGAGGAGGCCGCCAATACGCTGCTGTCGCACCTGTCGCTATTGTTCGTGCCGGCCGGCGTCGGCATCCTGGTTGCCGCCGGCAGCGGCAGCGGCCACTGGATCGCGATCCTGGCTTCGCTCGTAGTCAGCACCGTGCTGGCCCTGGCCGTGACCGGCCTGATCCTGCGCGGTATGGGCGCTGCAAGCAAGGACGGCGATGCCTGATTTCGCCGAGTTCAGCCATTTCTGGGTCTATCTTTCCGCCTCACCCCTGCTGGGCCTGACCATGACCCTGTGCGCCTACCTGGCGGCGCAGCGCATCTTCGCCTTGTGCAAGGCCTCGCCGCTGGCCAATCCGGTGGCGATCGCGGTCGCCCTGGTCGTGGCGGTGCTGTGGCTCACCGGGATGTCCTATGAACGTTATTTTGCCGGCGCCCAGTTCGTGCATTTCTTGCTCGGCCCGGCCACCGTCGCGCTGGCGGTGCCGCTGGTGCGCCAGCTGCCGCGCCTGCGCCGCGCCGCCTTGCCGCTGGGCGCGGCGCTGCTGGCCGGCAGCGTGACGGCCATCGTGTCGGCTGTGGTGGTGGCGCTGCTGCTCGGCGCGACGCCCGAGCTGGCGTACACGCTGGGGCCGAAGTCGGCCACCTCGCCGATCGCGATGGCGGTGTCCGAGCGGCTTGGCGGCATTCCGGCGCTGACCGCGGCGCTGGTGATCGGTACCGGCATCTTCGGCGCCGTGTTCGGGCGCTACGTCTTCATGCTGCTGGGTATCCGCTCGGACGCCGCCTGCGGCTTCGCGCTGGGCCTGGCCTCGCACGGCATCGGCACCGCGCGCGCCTTCCAGGTCAGCCCCGGGATGGGCGCCTTCGCCGGCCTGGCGATGGGCCTGAACGGCGCGCTGACCGCACTGCTGGCGCCATGGCTGGTGCCGCTCGTGATGGCCTGGATGCCCTGAGGCTACGCTGCGCCGCAACATCGGGCGCCGCGTTATGCTCGCTCCATCAATCATAAGGGAGCCGACTTTGACCACTTACAAGAAGATCAGCCTCGCGATCCAGGGCGGAGGAACCTACGGCGCCTTCGGTTGGGGCGTGCTCGACCGCCTGCTGCAAGAGGAAGACCTGGTCATCGACGCCCTGAGCGGCTCGAGCGCCGGCGCCATCAATGCGGTGGTGGTGGCCGACGGCTATGCGCGTGGCGGTGGCCGCGAAGGCGCGCGCCGCTCCCTGGACCGGTTCTGGCGCACCCTCGGCAGCGCGGCGGTCCTGAGTCCACTGCAGCGCACGCCGCTCGACCGCATGGCGCCCACCTTCACGATGGCATTCTCGCCGGCCTACCACCTGCTCGAAATGATGGGCGCAATGATGGGGCCGGTGCGTGAAGGTCCGCTTACTCTCAATCCATTACGCAACTTCCTTGCCACCATGATCGACTTTGACCGGGTGCGCGATTGCGAAGAACTGCAGGTGTTCATTGCCGCGACCAATGTGCGGACCGGCACCGGCAAGCTGTTCCGGCGCGAAGAGATGGACGTACAGCGCCTGGTGGCGTCGGCCTGCCTGCCGACGGTGTTTGCGGCGGTCGAGGTCGAGGGAGAGATGTACTGGGACGGCAGTTATGTCGCCAATCCGCCCCTGGAGCCGCTGGTGCGGCACTCGACCGCGAGCGACCTGATCATCATTCAGAACAATCCGATCGCGCGCAGCGACATGCCGACGAATATCGCCGACATCGCCAACCGCTCGAACGAGATCGCCTTCAATATCAGCTTCGTGCGCGAGGTCAGCGCCCTGCAATATCTGAATGGGGTGCCCGACGAGAGCCGCGGCGCAGGGGCGGCGCCCAATAACAAGCACCTGCACCTGATCAGCGGAAACGAATTTTTGCAGGATCACGGTATCTCGGCCAAGATGAATGCTGAAATGCCTTTCCTCCAGATGCTGCACGACCAGGGCGTCAAGACGGCTGATCTATGGCTCAAGGAGCAGGGGCAGCATCTTGGCCTCAAGTCGACGCTCGACCCGATGCCGGTGTTTTTCCCGGAGCAGATGTAGAGGTCTTGATTCAGAGAGAACGCAAAACAACGTCGTCCCGGCGCAGGCCGGGCCCCAAGTACTGCGAGCGTCGTCGAGATGCTGGCAAGCTTGGGTCCCCGCCTTCGCGGGGAGTCGTTACTGCCAGTGGCAGTAACGACGTATCGAAGGCCTTCGGTACTGCCTAATCCTCAGGTATTCGCCGGCTGCGACTTCCAGGTGTTCTTCTTCGGCTTGAGCGCGAATGCCGCCAGCAGGGCGCCGGCCACGCCGACCACCATTGCCGCCGTGCTGCCCGAGAAGCCGACGATGTGTTCCTTGGCCAGCTTGCCGGCCTTCGGTCCCACCAGCTGCATGCGGCGGCGTGTCATGTCGGCGCCCAGCTCGGACAGGCGCCGCTTGCCGAGGATTGCCTCGGCATCCGGCAGCAGCTTGGTTTCTTCTTCCGCCACGTGGTGCATCACGTCGCGCATCAGTTCCATTACGAGGTCGTCGTGGCGCGGATCGGCGCCGGACGTGGCGCGCAGCTCGGCGATCAGGCGGCGCATTTCATCGTGCTCGGGCTCGGCTTCGTGGATGAAGGGCTCGCTGCCGTCGCGCTGGCGCATGACCGGGTAAAAGATCTCCTCCTCCAGGGTGGCGTGGATTTCCAGGCCGTCGCAGATCGTGTCCGCCAACGCCTTTTTGACTGTCGGGCTTTTGTCTTTCGAATATTGGTGGAAGGTGACCATCACATGCGAGTGGTCGAAGCGGATCATATCGGTAATGCTTGGGCTCAATTGTTTGAGATTCATGGTAATACCCCCGTTCGTGATTGTTTGAACAATATGGTAGTCCTCGTTTGCGCGGGATGACTGTAGGCGCGCGCGCCGGGGGGGTGTCAGTCATGGACGCACACAGCGGCATGCAAGGGTCGATGCTCGGCAAGCAGTCGTCTTGACTGGAGGATTGTTTATCTGGAATAACAGATTGTCACTTTTGTCCTACAAGGACACGAGGGTGCTCCTGACTCAAATTCGACGTCGACCTGAGAACATGAACATATTGGGTTGCCGATCCCGGCGGTGACCCGCACAGGCAGCGTCACGCAGGACGCGTCGCTGCTGGTTTGATTTTCCACTTCAATCGGAGATACCTGTCATGTTTGCACACAATAAGCGCTTGCAATACACAGTCCGGGTCAGCGGACCGAACCCTGGCCTGGCCAACCTGATGCTCGAGCAGTTCGGTGGCCCGCAGGGCGAGCTGGCTGCCGCCATGCGTTACTTCACCCAGGCCGTCGCCGAAGACGATCCAGGCCGCAAGGACATGTTGTTCGATATCGCGACCGAGGAGCTGAGCCACCTCGAGGTCATCGGCCACATCGTTGCCATGCTCAACAAGGGCGCCAAGGGCCGCCTGGCCGAGGCGGCCGAGGAAGAAGCCGAGATGTACAAGTCGATCACCGGCGCCGGCAACGACAGCCACATCACGCAGGTGCTGTACGGCGCCGGCGCGCCGCTGACCAATTCCGCCGGCGTGCCGTGGACGGCCGCCTACATCGACTCGATCACCGAGCCGACCGCCGACCTGCGGTCGAATATCGCGGCCGAAGCCCGCGCCAAGATCGTCTACGAGCGCCTGATCGCGCTGACCGACGATCCGGGCGTGAAGGACGCGCTGGGCTTCCTGATGACGCGCGAAGTCGCCCACTTGAAATCGTTCGAGAAAGCGCTGTACTCGATGGAGCCGAACTTCCCACCCGGGAAAATGCCGGTGGTGCCGGCCTTCGCCAGCGTCTACTACAATATGTCGCAGGGCGACGGCGAGATGCGCGGCTCCTGGAACCAGGGTCCCGATTGGGACTTCATCAGCGATCGCGAAAAGCAGATGGCGGTCGACGGCGGCTCGGGCCAGGCCGAAGTGGCCTTGCCGAACGAAGACATCGACATCCTCCAGCAAATGGCTGCCCGCACGATTTCGAACCCGGCGGCAACCCCTCGTACGGGGGCCGAGTTGGGCATGATGCAATCGGCAACCGGTGGTACTATTGCCAACGCTGGCGATGAATCCAAAGGTCAGGCCACGGTCGCTTCGATGGGCGGACCGCTGGACGATACCGGCATCGGTAATCCGATGGGTAGCGGCAAGCCGCTGAAGTAATCCCCGGCGCCGGGGCCGCGCGTTATGCGGCTCCGGCGCAGTCTTAACAGGAAGATGCATGGACATCCAGACCGAAAAAACTGAACACCCTCGTGGCTTTCCGCGCTGGCTGACCCCACGCCGCGCCATCGGTTTCGGCATTTGCGCCATCGGCTTCCTCGTCCTGCTCGGCAGCATGATCGAGCAGATCATGAATGCCAATCCCAAGATGCTGGCGGCCCTGGCCGGCGGCAGCACTGCGGCGGCCGCGACCGCCCTCGGGACCTTGCCGGTCCTGTTCGCGCAGAATTTCACCAAGCGCACCTACGATTGCTTTCTCGGTTTCGGCGCCGGCGTCATGCTCGGCGCCACCGCCTTTTCCCTCGTGATCCCCGCCCTGAGCGCCGCCAAGACGGCCGGCGCCGGCAACTGGGAATCGAGCCTCGTGGTCGGCGCCGGCATCATGTTCGGGGCCGGCGCCATCCTGCTGCTCGGTCGCGCGGTGCGCACCGAGGGCATCCTGACCAACGATCCCGACAAGGTGTCGCTGCGGCGCGCCTGGCTGTTCGTCTGGGCCGTGGCCCTGCACAACCTGCCCGAAGGCCTGGCCATCGGCGTGGCCTTCGCCGGCATCGACGTCGAAAAAGCCACCTCGCTCGCCACCGGCGTGTCGATCCAGGACGTCCCCGAAGGCCTGGTGGTCGCGCTCGCGCTGCACGCCGTCGGCTACAGCCGCCTGACCGCGGTCGCCATGGGCGTGGCCTCGGGCCTGGTCGAGCCGATCGCCGCCGTGTTCGGCGTGGCCCTGATCGGCATCTCGGCTGGCCTGCTGCCATACGCGCTGGCCGCAGCCGCCGGCGCCATGCTGCTGGTGATCGTCAACGACGTGATCCCCGAGTCGCGCCAGTCGGGCAACGGCACCCAGGCCAGCATCGCGCTGATTTTCGGCTTCATCCTGATGACGGTGCTCGACACTGCGCTGTCGTGATATCCGGCGATGGTTGACCGCCATGGTGGGATGGTCGTAGGATAAAGATCATCCCATTTCCGCAAGCACGGCATGACTATCCCATCCAAACGGGAACAAACCCATCAGCGTATTGTCGACGTCGCGGCGCGCGCGCTGCGCCGCAACGGTTTCGCGGGCGTCGGCGTGGCCGACGTCATGAAGGGCGCCGGCCTGACCCATGGCGGCTTCTATGCCCACTTCGACTCGCGCGAAGCCCTGCTGATCGAGGCGCTCGAGCATGCCGATGCCGCGTCCACCGCCAACCTCGACCGCCGCGCGGCCGCCTTGCGCGAGGGCGGCGCCAGTCCGCTCGCTGCGCTGGTGACGGCCTACCTGTCCGAAGAACACCTGATTGCCCATGAGTCGGGCCTGGGCTGCGTGGTCGGTGCGCTCGGCTCGGAAATGGCGCGCCAGGATGCGCCGCTGCGCGAGGTCGCGCGCCGCCGCATCGAACGGCTGGTAGGGCAGGTCCAGGCGGCGCTGGAAGCCGAAGGGCGTGCCGGGGACGCCGCTGCCGGCCAGGCCCTGGCGCTGGCCGGCGCCATGGTCGGCGCCCTGCAGATCGCACGCACCTTCGGTCCCGACCCGCAAGGCAGTGCGACGCTGGCCGCCGGCCGGCAAGCCTTGCTGGCGCAGTACGCTCGCCAACCCGCCTGAATCCGAGCCTGTCAGTACGGGCCTGTAAGTAGGCTCATAAGCGGGGTCACTCATAAGCGGGGTCATAAGCGGGGTCACATAAGCGGGGTCACATAAGCGGGGTCAGGTCTGACATTCGGACACAGCCTCTGCAATGGTCCCCCCGCATAAGCGGGGTCAGGTCTGACACTCGGACACAGCCTCTACAACGATCCCCCGCGATCACAGTTCAGGTCGTGTCCAAATGTCAGACCTGACCCCGATTTTTCCCAGTTCAGGTCGTGTCCAAATGTCAGACCTGACCCCGATTTTTCCATGCCGGGGACGCCGCCGTCGGCCAGGCCCTGGCGCTGGCCGGCGCCATGGTCGGCGCCCTGCAGATCGCACGCACTTTCGGTCCCGACCCGCAAGGCAGTGCGATGCTGGCCGCCGGCCGGCAAGCCTTGCTGGCCCAGTACGCTCGCCAACCTGCCTGAATCCGAGCCTGTCAGTACGCAGTCGTTTTTTCTGGATTAAAATATGATGCGCATCATATTTAATGACGTCCATAACCAGAAAGGGATTGCCATGAAACTCGACACCGCCACCGTCCTCGTCACCGGCGCCAACCGCGGCCTGGGCCTCGAATTCGCCCGTCAGGCACTCGCGCGCGGCGCCAGAAAGGTCTATGCGGGGGCGCGCGATCCTGCAAGTGTTACCCTGGCCGGCGTCACCCCGGTGCAGCTCGATGTTACGGATGCGAGCAGCGTGGCCGCTGCGGCGCGCGAGCTGGGCGACGTTGACCTCGTGATCAATAATGCCGGCATCGCCCATTTCCAGCAGGTGCTGACGGATGGCGTGGAGGACTCGCTGCGGGCGATGCTGGAAACGAATGTGTTCGGCATCCTGGGCATGAGCCGGGCCTTCGCGCCGGTGCTCGGCCGCAACGGTGGCGGCGCTATCCTGAACGTGCTGTCGGTGGCGAGCTGGATCAGCTCGCCGGCACTGGCGGCCTATGGGGTGTCGAAGTCGGCGGCCTGGGGGCTGACCAATGCCTTGCGCAACGAACTGCGCGAGCAAGGCACGCAGGTGCTGGCCTTGCATGTCGGCTTCATCGACACCGACCTGACGCGCGACATCGCCTTGCCCAAGCTGGCGCCGTCCACCGTGGTCGAGCGCGGCTACGCGGCGCTGGAGGAGGGCGCGGACGAAGTCATGATCGATGAACTCACGCAGGCGGTGAAGGCCGGACTGTCGAGCGTGCCGGGCATTTATACCGAGGTCAGGCGCAATAATGCGTGAGAAATAGCCGCCCTGCGGCGGCTATACTCGGGCCTTATGCCACCAGCCCAACTACTGAGCCAATATCCGAGCAGCCGCCTGGCGGGCGTCGTCGTCACGCTGGTGGTCCATGCGGCGCTGGTGGCCACCTGGCAGCAGGCGCGCAAGCTGCGACTGCCCCTGCAGGGCGAGGCCGACTTCGTCCAGTGGGTGAGGGTGCAGCCGCGCCTCCCAGAGGCGGCGGTGGTCGGGACGGCTCCTGAGCGGCCGCGCGTGCATGCCGCGCCCGGGCCGATCGCGTCCTCTGCTCCCCCTGCGCCGGCGCCGGAGGCCATTGCAGCCACCGCTCCGGCCGAAGCCGTGAACGCCCCGGCGATGGTGGCGGAGCCGGCCACCGGCACTGCACGCCAGATGATCGAGCAGGCGATCCGCGACGCCGGCGCCATCGACCGTGCCGTGCGCAAGGACAGCAAGCCGACCATCGTCGCCCCACGCGACAGTCCGCAGATCCGCATGGCGAACAAATTCAGGGAAGCCGCCGCGCTGGCGCCGAACAAATGGTACGAGGCGCCCAAGATCGTCGAGCTGGTCAACGATGGCGGCGACGGCGCACGCCGTTTTCGCGTGCTGACCGCGCTCGGCATCTACTGCATCACCGAGCGCTCGCCGGCCACCAGCATCGACATGATCGAAAAACACGGCAAGCAGCGGATCACGAACTGCGGTCACGAACACGAGCAGCCGGTCAATCCCCAGGAATGGCGCACGGCGCGCGACTAGGACCGCGCGAAATGCAAGGCACAAAAAAAGACGGCCCCGCAGGGCCGTCGTCGTTTCACGCTAAGCGACAATCATCAGTCGCGAATTTCCAGCTTGCGGTTCAGGCTCAGCGCCGCCAGCGAGGCCACGGCGCCCGACAGCAGGTAGAGGCTGACATAACCCAGGCCGAAGTGGGCCGACAGGCCGAGGGCGACCAGCGGGGCGAAGGCCGCGCCCACCAGCCAGGCCAGGTCCGACGTCAGCGCCGCACCGGTATAGCGGAAGTGCTTCAGGAAGTTCGAGGTCGTGGCGCCCGCCGCCTGGCCGTAGGAGAAGCCGAGCAGGGTGAAGCCGATCAGGATGAAGGCGTTCTGGCCGCCGGTGCCGCTATCGAGCAGGAACGGGATCGAGGCCGAATACAGGGCGATCAGCGCCGCGGCAGTGCCCAGCGTGGTGCGGCGACCCAGTTTGTCGGCGACGACGCCCGAGATCAGCATGGCGATCGCGGCGAGGCCGGCGCCCCACATCTGGACGTGCAGGAACTCATCCATCGGACGGGTGTCGTACAGTTGGATCCACGACAGCGGGAACACGGTCACCAGGTGGAACAGGGCGTAGCTGGCCAGGGCTGCCATGGCGCCGATGGCGATATTGCTGCCTTGCTTGCTCACCAGTTCGCCGACCGGGGCCGGATCGAGGTGGTGCGAGTCGAGCAGGCGAGAATACTCGGGCGTGCTGGCCAGGCGCAGGCGGGCGAAGGTGCCGACCACATTGATGGCGAAGGCGACGAAGAACGGGAAGCGCCAGCCCCAGGTCAGGAAATCTTCTTCGGCCGTGTAGGTGATCAGGAAGGCGAAAATACCGGCCGCGATCACGAAGCCAAGCGGTGCGCTCAATTGTCCGAGCATGGCGTACCATCCGCGCTTGTTCTCGGGTGCGCTAAGAGCCAGCAGCGAAGGCAGTCCATCCCACGAACCACCCTGGGCGAAACCCTGGGCGATGCGCAGGGCTGCCAGCAGGACGATCGCGGTGGCGCCGATTTCACTATAGCTCGGGAGCATGGCGATGACGACGGTGCTGGTACCCATCATGAGCAGGGAAATGCCGAGCTTCATGTCGCGGCTCCAGCGCTTCTGGATCGCCATGAACGCGACCGTGCCGATCGGTCGTGCGATGAAGGCGAGCGCGAAGATCGCGAAGGAATACAGGGTGGCGTCGAGCCGGTCCGCCCATGGGAAGAAAATGGCGGGGAAAACGAGTGCCGACGCGATTGCGTACGTGAAGAACTCGAAGTATTCGGCCGAACGGCCGATGACCACGCCAACGGCGATGTCACCTGGGTCAACGTGCGCATCCCTGGCGTTGATGTTGCGAGCCCCGCTGTGCGGGTGTGTGATTGGAGCGGCCCCTGCGCCGCCGTACGTCGTCGTGCTTTGCATATTGTGTTCTCCAGAGAAGTCGACGGTCGCCACTGTTGTTAAAATTGCACTCCGGCAAAGGTGGGACAATGTGTCCAATGTTCTTTGGCGACCGTTGGCATTACAGTAGCATGTTCTCCTTCCATGTAACGTTAGATACCTAGCATGATTCCTAAAATTGTCCGCCGCGGACTCCCATTACTTCCGCTTGCAGCGCTGGCCGGCTGCAACACGGTCGTCATGAATCCCACCGGTGATATTGCGAAGCAGCAGGCCGATCTGATTACCATTTCGGTTGTGCTGATGTTGTTGATTATCGTCCCTGTGATGATCTTGACTGTCCTGTTCGCCTGGCGCTATCGCAAGAACGCCAACGCGAAGTACGAACCCGATTGGGACCACTCGACCAAGCTCGAGCTCATCATCTGGGGCGCACCGCTCCTGATCATCATCGTCCTTGGCCTGATCACCTGGGTCAGCACCCACAAGCTCGATCCTTACCGTCCGCTCGAACGCCTGGACGAACACCGTCCGATCCCGGCGTCGACCAAGCCACTCGAAGTGCAAGTCGTGGCGCTGGACTGGAAATGGCTGTTCATCTATCCAGAGCAGGGCATCGCCTCGGTCAACCAGCTGGTGACCCCGATCGACACCCCGATCCGCTTCAAGATGACCGCATCGACCGTGATGAACACCTTCTATATTCCGACGCTGGCAGGCATGATCTACACGATGCCCGGCATGCAGACCGAATTGAACGCGGTGCTGAACAAGACCGGTGACTATCACGGCCTGTCGGCCAACTTCAGCGGCGACGGTTTCTCGCACATGAAGTTCGCCTATAAAGGCGTCACCAACGAAGAGTTCAACACCTGGGTGCAGGAAATGAAGGCCAATCCAGCCGTCCTGGATCGCGCCGACTACCTGGTGCTGGAAAAGCCGACCGCCAAGGAGGCCGTGCGCCACTACGGCCAGGTCGAGCCGGCGCTGTTCAACCGTGTCGTCAACCGCTGCGTGGCGGAAGGCACCATGTGCATGAACCAGCAGATGCACGAAGACGACAAGCGCAACCAGATGGCCGCCGCTATCCGCCAGCAATCGCAGGGTGGCAAGTCGCAGCTGGCGGAAGCACTGGAAATGTGCGTCGCTCCTATTAATACCTTGATGAAGTAATCATGCAAGAATCATTCGACTTGACGAAGTTTATCTTCGGTCGGCTGGGCTGGGACGCGATCCCGCTCCATGAGCCGATTCTGCTCGCTACCTTCGCAGGCGTGATCGTCGGCGGCCTGGCCCTCGTGGCCATCCTGTCGTACTTCCGCCTGTGGGGCACCCTGTGGAAGGACTGGATCACCAGTATCGACCACAAGAAAATCGGGATCATGTACATGATCCTGGGCCTGATCATGCTGCTGCGCGGCTTTGCCGACGCCCTGATGATGCGCGCACAGCAGGCGATCGCCTTCGGCGACAACGCCGGCTTCCTGCCGCCGCACCACTACGACCAGATCTTCACCGCCCACGGCGTGATCATGATCTTCTTCGTGGCGATGCCGTTCGTGACGGGCCTGATGAACTACGTGGTGCCGCTGCAGATCGGCGCGCGCGACGTGGCCTTCCCGTTCCTGAACAACTTCTCGTTCTGGATGACCACCATGGGCGCCGTGCTGATCATGGCATCGCTGTTCGTGGGTGAGTTCGCGCGTACCGGCTGGCTGGCCTATCCGCCGCTGTCGGGCATCCTGGCAAGTCCGGGTGTCGGCGTCGACTACTACATCTGGGCGCTGCAGATCGCGGGTGTCGGTACGACCCTGTCGGGCGTCAACCTGATCGTCACCATCATCAAGATGCGTGCGCCGGGCATGGACCTGATGAAGATGCCTGTCTTCACCTGGACCTCGCTGTGCACCAACATCCTGATCGTGGTCACGTTCCCGATCCTGACCGCCGTGCTGGCCATGCTGGGCATGGACCGCCTGCTCGACACCGCGTTCTTCACGAGCGACCGTGGCGGCAACCCAATGATGTACGTCAACCTGATCTGGATCTGGGGCCACCCTGAGGTCTACATCCTGATCCTGCCGGCCTTCGGTATCTTCTCCGAAGTCGTCTCGACCTTCTGCGGCAAGCGCCTGTTCGGCTACACCTCGATGGTGTACGCGACCTGCGTCATCATGGTTCTCTCGTACCTGGTGTGGCTGCACCACTTCTTCACCATGGGCTCGGGCGCCAGCGTCAACGCGTTCTTCGGCATCACGACGATGATCATCTCGATCCCGACCGGCGCCAAGATCTTCAACTGGCTGTTCACCATGTACCGCGGCCGTATCCGCTTCGAACTGCCGATGATGTGGACGATCTCGTTCATGCTGACCTTCGTGATCGGCGGCATGACCGGCGTCATGCTGGCCATCCCGGCGGCTGACTTCGTGCTGCACAACTCGCTGTTCCTGATCGCTCACTTCCACAACGTCATCATCGGCGGTGTCGTGTTCGGTATCTTCGCCGGTATCAACTACTGGTTCCCGAAAGCCTTCGGCTACAAGCTGGACCGTTTCTGGGGCCTGGTCTCGTTCTGGCTGTGGTCGATCGGCTTCTGGGTCGCGTTCACCCCACCGTACATCCTGGGCTTCATGGGCTACACCCGTCGCGTGAGTCACTTCGACGATCCTTCGGTGCAGTGGCTGTTCCAGATCTCGTTCGTGGGCACCCTGATGATCGCCGGTGGTATCGGCGCGCTGCTGATGCAGGTCTATGTCAGCTTCCGTGACCGCAACACCGCTCGCCTGCGTGACTTCACCGGCGACCCTTGGGAAGGCCGTACCCTGGAGTGGGCGACCTCGTCGCCACCGCCAGACTACAACTTCGCCTTCACCCCGGTGGTGCATGACAACGACACCTTCGCCGACATGAAGAAAAACGGCTACCGTCGTCCGCTGAAGGACTTCGTGGCGATCCACATGCCGAAGAACACCGGCGCCGGTTTCGTGATCTCCGCGATCTCGTGCGTGGTCGGCTTCGGCATCATCTGGCACATGTGGGCGCTGACCGTGGCTTCCTTCGTCGTCATGATGGCCGCGATCATCATCCATACCTTCAACTACAAGCGCGACTACTACATTCCGGCCGAAGAAGTGGCCCGTACTGAAGCAGAGCGCACCCGTATGCTGGAAAGCCATGTCTGAACTTAAAGCAACTGTAACCGGCGGCAGCGTCGCCGACGACGTGAGCGGACGTTACTTCGTCCGCGAACACCACCCGGAGCAGGGCACGCTGCTGGGCTTCTGGCTCTACCTGATGAGCGACTGTCTCATCTTCGCGTCCCTGTTCGCGACCTACGCGGTCCAAGGCCGCTCGTACGCCGGCGGTCCGACCGGCGCCGAGCTGTTCGAGCTGCCGCTGATCGCGCTCAACACCGCGTTCCTGCTGGTGTCGTCGCTGACCTTCGGCTTCGCCATGATCGCCGCGCAAGCGAAGAACCTGGCCAAGACCCGCATGTGGCTGGTCGTGACCGGCATCCTGGGCCTGGCCTTCCTGTGCGTGGAAATCTATGAGTTCCAGCACCTGATCCACATGGGCGCGGGTCCGCAGCGTTCGGGCTTCCTGACCGCGTTCTTTGCGCTGGTCGGCACCCACGGCCTGCACGTGACGTTCGGCATCATCTGGCTGGTGACCCTGTTCTTCCAGCTGGGTAAACACGGCCTGACCCCGGAGAACTTCCGTCGCCTGTCGTGCCTGTCGCTGTTCTGGCACTTCCTGGACCTGATCTGGATCTTCGTCTTTACCTTTGTCTACCTGATGGGAGTCCTGCCATGAGCGACCACCACGACAACGGCCATCATGGCCACGACGCCTACGTGACGCACTACAGCCAGAAGGACTACCTGATCGGCTTCGCGCTGGCAGCGATCCTGACGATCATCCCGTTCTGGCTGGTGATGGGCAACGTGCTGGCGCCGGAGACCACCAAATGGGTCGTCCTGCTGTTCGCCGGCGTGCAGCTGATCGTGCAGATGGTGTACTTCCTGCACCTTAACTCGAAGTCGGAAGGCGGCTGGAACATGATGGCTGCCATCCTGACCATCGTCATCCTGGTCATCGTGCTGGCCGGTTCGATCTGGGTCATGCATCATATGAACACCAATATGATGCCGGGCATGGGTCCGAACAGCACCCACGACATGACCTAAATGGTAGTAGTGCACGAACAGCCGGCAGGGCCGGAAGCAATCTCCAGGTCGCCTCAGCGCTCCGCCTTCGTGCGGCGCGCCCTGGCAGTGGCGGCCCTGCTGCTGTTCGTGCTGTTTGCCGGTCTGGGAACCTGGCAGGTGTTTCGCCTGCAATGGAAACTGGACCTGATCGAACGCGTCGACGCACGCGTTCATGCGGATCCCGTTGCGCCGCCCCCGGCGACGCAATGGCCGCAGATTTCAAAAGAGTCCGACGAATACCGGCGCGTGCGCCTGTCGGGCCACTATCTCTACGAATTGACTACACCGGTGCAAGCGCTGTCCGATCTCGGCGCCGGTTTCTGGCTGCTCACGCCGTTATGCCTTGACGAGGGCCACATCATCCTCGTCAACCGCGGTTTCATCCCGTCGAGCGGAAATATCGCGCAGCAGTACCCGGCCAACAAGGCCGCCGGCGACCCGTGCGCAGCCGCTCCTGGCGCGCCGGTCGCGCCCACCGGCCTGCTGCGCATCGCCGAACCGAAAAGCGGTTTCCTGCGCGATAACGATCCCGTCCACAACCGCTGGTACGCGCGCGAAGTGGGCGCCATCGCCGCCGCGCGCGGCCTCGATCCTGCAAAAGTCGCACCATTCTTCGTCGACGCCGGCAAGGGCCAGGATCCGAAGGACGCGCCGGAAACGGCGGTCGGCGGGCTGACCGTCATCTCTTTCCCGAATAATCACCTCGTCTACGCGCTCACTTGGTATGCTCTGGCCCTCATGGTGGCCGCCGCCACGTGGTGGATCGTGCGCTACGAGGCCAGGCGCAGCAGCAACAGCGGCGCCGCCGACGATTAAGAAGACGCCTGGCGCGCCTCGCGCGCGGGCCGCAGGACAGACAACACGGATTCCGATGCAATCTCCGCTGGATTTCTTTGCCAGGGCGGCGCGCTCGTCGCCGTCGGCCGCCGCCGCCAACGTCGAGTTCGCGGCCGGCCACAAGAATATGCTGCAGCTGATCGAGCTGCGCTGGATCGCCGTGATCGGCCAGATCACCACCATCGCCTCGGCCATCATGATCTTCCGGATCGAGCTGCCGCTGGTGCACATGCTGCAGGTGCTGGCCTGCCTGATCGCCTTCAACGTCGCCAGCCACCTGCGCTGGCACGAACGGCGCCCGGTCTCCAATGGCGAGATGTTCCTGGCGATCCTGGTCGACGTCTCCAGCCTCACCGTGCTGCTCTACCTGTCGGGCGGCACCACCAATCCCTTCGCCTTCCTCTACCTGCTGCAGGTGATCGTCTCGGCGGTGCTGCTCGACGTGCTGTGGACCTGGAGCATCGTGCTGGTCACGATCGCCTGCATGGCAGGCCTGGCCATCTACGCCCAGCCGCTCGCGCTGCCGTTCGACCATGCGCGCGGCATCGGCAGCCTGTACGTGCAGGGCCTGCTGGTCTGCTTCGCGCTCAATGCGGCGCTGCTGGTGATGTTCATCTCGCGCATCTCGGACAACGTGCGCGACAAGGCGACCCAGCTGGCCGCGCTGCGCCAGCGCGCGGCCGAAGAAGAGCACATCGTGCGCATGGGCCTGCTCGCCAGCGGCGCTGCCCACGAGCTGGGCACGCCGCTGTCGACGGTCTCGGTGATCCTGGGCGACTGGAAGCGCATGCCCGAGTTTCGCAACAATCCCGAGATGCTGGGCGAACTGACCGAGATGCAGACCCAGCTCAAGCGCTGCAAGGCCATCGTCAGCGGCATCCTGCTGTCGGCCGGCGAGGCGCGCGGCGAGTCGGCCGAGCGCACCACGATCAGCCGCTTCCTGAACGAGCTCGCCGAAGGCTGGGAGGCCAGCCGTCCGGTGCGCACCTTCATCTACAATAACCGGATCGCCGACGACCTGCCGGTGGCGAGCGATTCGGCGCTGCGCCAGACGATCGACAACCTGCTCGACAATGCGCTGGAAGCGTCGCCCGACTGGGTCTATATGGACGCCCACATCGACGAGCGCACCCTGGTGCTGACGGTCTTCGATCGCGGCCCCGGCTTCGCGCCCAGCATGCTGGCCCATTTCGGCAAGCCGTATCACTCGACCAAGGGCAAGCCCGGCGGCGGGCTGGGGCTGTTCCTGGCGGTGAACGTCGTGCGCAAGCTCGGCGGCACCGTCACCGCGCGCAACCGGCGCCAGGACGAGGACGGCGGGGCCGAGGTGTCCGTGCGCCTGCCGCTGGCGGCCATCGAACTAGAGGAAATAGACGATGCAGAATCCTGAGCCGCTGCTGCTCATTATCGAAGACGACGAAGCCTTCGCCCGCACGCTCTCCCGCTCGTTCGAGCGGCGCGGCTACCGCGTGCTTAGTGCCACCGGCCATGACGAGGCCTCAGGGCTGCTGGCCCAGCACAATCCCGGCTACGCCGTGGTCGACCTGAAACTCAAGGGCAATACCTCGGGCCTGGCCTGCGTGCAACTGCTGCACGAGCACGACCCGGACATGTTGATCGTGGTGCTGACGGGCTTTGCCAGCATCGCCACCGCGGTCGAGGCGATCAAGCTGGGCGCCGTGCAATACCTGGCCAAGCCTTCGGACGCTGACGACATCGAGGCCGCCTTCGGTCACATCGCCGGCAGCGCCGACGTCGAGGTCACCAACCGCTCGACCTCGATCAAGACCCTGGAGTGGGAGCGCATCCACGCCGTGCTGGCCGAGACCGATTTCAATATTTCGGAAGCGGCGCGGCGGCTTGGCATGCACCGGCGCACCCTGGCGCGCAAGCTCGAAAAGCAGCGGGTCAAGTAGATGCGCGCGCCCACGGTGTTGCCAGGCTTGCTGTTGGGCCTGGTGCTGGCCCTGGCCGGCTGCAGCCGCAGCGATACCGCCCCCACGGCAAGCGTCGCGGGCGCCGACGGGGCGCCGTCGCCGGCCCGAATCGAGGCCGGGCGGAAGCTGTTCGCGCGCTGCGCCGGTTGCCACCAGGTGGGTCCCAACGCGGTCAACATCTTCGGTCCGCAACTCAATGGCGTGCTCGGCCGCAAGGCGGGCGGCGTGGCCGGCTACGCCTATTCGCCGGCGATGAAGGCGTCACAGCTGGCATGGGACGAACGCAACCTGGCCGCCTTCATTCGCGATGCGGACGCGGTCATCCCCGGCAACAGGATGCGCTTCATGAATTTCATGAGCGAACAGCAGGCGCGCGACATCGTCGCCTATCTGGCCACCCAGGACGGCCGTTAGCCCAGCTTGCTGAGCGCAAAGGCGGCCAGGAAGCCGGCGGCCACGATCAGTCCCGCGAAGTCGTGGGTTTCGTCGAACGCCTCCGGAATCATGGTGTCGACCACCATCGCCAGCACGCCGCCCGCGGCCACCGCCGTGGTCGCCGCCAGCATCTCGGGAGGAAAGCGGTGGAATACCGTATAGCCGAGCAGGGCAGCGAGCCCGGAGGCCACGGCGATGCCGCTCCAGACACCGTAGATGTGGGCCGGCGTGCGGCCGGCATGCCGCATGCCGGCCGCACTGGACAGGCCCTCGGGCAGGTTGGACAGGAATACCGCCGCCACCACCGCCACACTGACGCCTTCGCCTTTCAATAGCGACAGGCCGATCACGATCGATTCCGGGATGCCGTCGAGCAGGGCGCCGACCGCCAGCGCCGCGCCGCTGGCGTCGTGGTCCGCTGCCGCCGGGCGTGGCCCGGCACGCTTGCGGTGGCGCGCTCCCTTGCGCCCCAGCCACCAGTTGGCGCCCGTGTAGACCAGGGCGCCGAGCAGGAAGCCGGTCGCGGTGGAGGCGAAACCGCCGGTGTCGATCGCCTCGTCCATCAGTTCGAACGACAGCGCCGAGATCAGTACGCCGCTGCCGAAGGCCATGATGGCCGCCACCAGCCGCTGCGGAACCTTGAAACGCACGCCGATGAAGGCGCCTAGCAGCAAGGCGGCGCCCGCCAGCAATCCCCAGCCACCTGCCTGCAGCCATCCCGGTATCGAGTCCAATGCGCCTCCACGTGTTTCATCCATGCTAATATTTTCAGGCAAATATGGCGCGCACCGCTGGCCAACAGATGGTCGGCGACACGGATTCCCATCCTGACCGACGGGAGGGGCCGCCTATTGCCTGTCTGTACATTCGCACAAATAGGGTTGCCACGATTATATTTTTCGTGCAGTATAGCTGGGTGGCAACCGGCAGCGTCCGGTTGCCCCGATCAGCGATGAGGCGGCTCACCCCGTTTCTTTTCGCCCCCCGCATCCGTCGGGGGGCATTTTTCGACACGCGGCGTAGCGTTTCCCACATCTGCCGCGTCTGGCGCTCCCCGCGCCGAATCGGACCACTGTGCCTGCGCGGCTCCCTGCCGCCGATCGGCGCGTCCCACCGGAGAATTGGATGAGCGAGCTGCTTTCACTCACGCATGCGCTGGCCTGGCCGCTGGCGCTGACACTGGCCTGGATGACCGGCGAACTGCTGTACCGCTGGGCGAACGTGCCGCGCATCTCCATCTATGGCTTGTGCGGCTTCGTGTTCGGCAACCTGTCGAGCGGCTATCTGCCGCCAGCCCAGGCCGACAACTTCATGATGCTGGCCAACCTCGGATTCGGCCTGATGCTGTTCGAGCTCGGCTACCGCATCAATCTGCGCTGGCTGCGCACCAATCCCTGGCTGCTGATCACCTCGGTGCTGGAAGCCGGCCTGACGTGGGCTGCGGTGTATTACGTCTCGCGCATCTGCGGCCTCGCCGTCCTGCCGGCCTGCCTGCTGGCGGCCCTCGCCATGGCCAGCTCGCCGGCCGGCCTGCTGCGCATCGTCAACGAGCAGGGCGGCGGCGGCCAGGTGACCGAACGCGCCATGCACCTGACGGCGCTGAACTGCGTGCTGGCCGTGTTCGTGTTCAACGTGACGGTGGGATTTGGCGTGTTCCAGACCTCGGGCGACGTGGTCCACTCCAGCTGGACCGGCCTGGTAGTGCTGGCCGCGTCCAGCGGCCTGGGCGCGGCGCTGGGCTGGCTGCTGCCGCTGTGGCAGCGCGTGGCCGGCCACGTCCGCTCCAATTCCACGCTGACGTTCGCGGTGTTCGTGTTCCTGCTGGTGGCGATCACCCATGTCCTGAAACTGTCGCCGGTGCTGGCGGCGCTGACCTTCGGCCTGGTGGCGCGCCACCGCCGCGTCACCCTGAGCCCGGCCCAGCGCAACTTCGGCGCCCTGGGCGACCTGCTCACGGTGCTGCTGTTCTTCTTCGTGGCCACCACCATCGCCTGGCAGCCGACCGCCGAAGGCCTGATGCTGGGCCTGTTGCTGCTGCTGGTGCGCGCCCTGGTCAAGGTGGCGGTGTGCACCGCCACTGCCCGCGTGTCGGGCATCTCGGCGCGCAAGGGCGCCCTGACTGGCGTCGCGATCATGCCGCTGACGGTGTTCGCCATCATCCTGATCGAGCAGACCCGGCGCTCGGGCGTCGACCTGTTCGACACCCTCGCGCCATTGGCGCCATTGGCCGCGATGGCCATGATCCTGGAAGTGCTGGCGCCGATCCTGACCCAGATCGCGCTGACGGGCGCGCGCGAGTCGGGTTTTGCCAACTACAAGCGAATCAAAGAGGAGGACAAGGATGCCGCTGCCTGAATTTGCGCGCTCGGAACCGCTGACCATGGGCGTCGAGCTGGAGTTGCAGCTCGTCGGCCTGTCGGATTTCGACCTGGCCCCGGCCTCGCCGGACATGCTCGACCTGCTGGCGCGGGCACCATTCCCCGGCGCCGTCACGCCCGAGATCACGGAGAGCATGATCGAGATTAACAGCAGCATCCATACCGGCTACGCGCCGCTGGTGGACGAGCTGCGCCTGATCCGCGACACCCTGCTGCGCGCGGGCGACCGCCTGAACGTGGGCGTGTGCGGCGGCGGCACCCATCCGTTCCAGCAGTGGACCGAGCGCCGCATCTATGAAAAGCCGCGTTTTCGCGAAGTGTCGGCGCTGTACGGCTACCTGGCCAAGCAGTTCACCGTGTTCGGCCAGCACGTGCACATCGGCTGCGGCAGCGGCGACAATGCCCTGTTCCTGCTGCACGCACTGAACCGCTACATCCCGCACTTCATCGCGCTGTCGGCCTCGTCGCCCTTCCTGCAGGGCAGCGACACCCAGTTCCATTCCTCGCGCCTGAATTCGGTGTTCGCCTTCCCGCTGTCGGGGAGGGCGCCGTTCCTGCTGAAATGGGAAGATTTCGAGCGCGATTACTTCAAGCGCATGGAAGACACCGGCATCGTGCGCAGCATGAAGGACTTTTACTGGGACCTGAGGCCGAAGCCTGAATACGGCACCATCGAGCTGCGCGTCTGCGACACCCCGCTCACGGTCGAGCACGCCGCAGCGCTGGCGGCCTACCTGCAAGCCCTGTGCAGCTACCTGCTGGCCGGCAACGAGGCGCCGCCGCGCGAAGACGACTACCTGGTCTACAACTACAACCGCTTCCAGGCCTGCCGCTTCGGCCTCGACGGCAATATCGTGCTGCCGCAGGAACACCAGCAGGTGTCCCTGCGCGACGATATCCTGGCCACCCTGGCGCGCATCGCGCCGCATGCCGAGCAGCTCGGCTCGGGCGCCGCGCTGACCCACCTGTCCCATGTGACGAAGGCGGTCGGCGATGCCGAACAGCTGCGCATCGTGCACGAGTACGAGGGCAGCGTGGAGGCGATGGTCAATCTCGCTCTGGGGAAATTCCGCGGCGAGGTGTAAGCGCCATGACCGCGCGTCAGGAGTGGCTCAGGGGGATCTTGCCCGCGGCCTCGTCCGCATCGAGGCGGGCGATCAGCATCGCCAGGTCCTGCTCCAGGCGCAACAGGGTCGCTTCGTCCAGCGTTCCCAACGCACTGGGCAATACGCCGGCAGCCGGACCGGGAACACGGCGCAGCACTTCCTGTCCCGCCGGCAAGATGCGCAGCGCGACGTTGCGCCGGTCGGCTCCTTCCCGCGCCGCCGCCACGTAGCCGCGCTCGACCAGGCCGCGCACCAGGTTGCTGGCGGTCGACTGGTGGATGTCCATGGCGCGCCCCAGGCTGGTGGCGCCGATGCCGGGCTGGCTCTCGATTACCGATAGCGCCCAGACCTGGGCGCCACCCAGGCCCGAGTCGCGCTCGAGCTGGCGGAAATGCGTCTTGACGGCATTGAAGACGATACGAAACTGGCGCAGCACGCGCTGGGGAGGGGCGTCTGCGGGCAGGATCAGCGGTGCGGGTGGGGCTTCGGAGGGCATGGGCGAGATGATAATGCAACAGCCCGCAAAACGGGGCCGGGCGACGCGCTTTTTCTTGGCATGCACAGTCCCCCGAACGCCCCGTTCTGCGCTAGCATCGATTCATGCGCAACGCGTCCGCCAGCCCTGGTGTCCCGGAGCGCGGCCTGTCCAGGGCCGCGATGGGCACCTGTCTGCTCGGCCTGGTGCTCACCTCGCTGCTGTGCGGCGCGGTGCGCAAGATGGAATACGACCGCACCCAGGCCGAGTTCGACCAGCGCGCCGTGGTGCGGGTCGCGGCCGTCACCCGCGCCTTCGCCGAGGCCACCGACGCCGCGCGCGCCGTCAACCTGTTTTTCCGTGCCTCGAGCGACATCACGCGCGCAGAGTTCGACGCCTTCGCTCAGCCGCTGGTGGCGCGCCACGGCTATCTGCAGGCGCTGGTGTTCCAGCGCTTCGTGGGCGGCGCCGAGCGCGCCGCCTTCGAGGCCCAGCGGCGCGCATTCTGGCCGGGCTTCGAGATCCGCGAGCGGGTCAAGACCGGCGCGCCGGCCCTGGTCCGGGCCGGCGTACGCTGGCGCTACCTGGTCAACGACTACGTGGCGCCGATCGTCGGCAACGAGGTCACCTTCGGCTACGATGCCTGGTCGTACGCGCCGCAGCGGGTGTACACCCAGCGCGCGATCGACACCGGCGAGCCGGCCGCCAGCCCCGTCATCGACCTGCTGCAGGGTGGCGGCGCCCGTCATGGCGTCCTGATCACGCTGCCGGTCTACCGGCCCGGCACCCGGCCTTTTGCCACGCCCGCGCGGCGCGCGGCCGTGGTGGGCGCCACCGAGGTGGTGATCGACGTCGCCCTGCTGGTGGGAGGCACCCTCGAGGCCGTGCGCCTGCTCGACGACGACAACTTCGCACTGTCGCTGCGCGGCCCCAATGCCTTGGGCAACCTGGTCACTGCCTACCAGCACGGCAGTCCGGCTGCGCCCGACGGCTGGTGGGAAGGCTTGCTGGACGGCATGGCCCTGCGCCACGTGGAAAAATTCGAGATCGCCGGAAGCCCCTGGCAGGTGGTGGTCGAGGAGCAGCCGCCGGCCCTGGGCGCCCACATGGCCGAGCTGGTGGCGATGGTGCTGGGGCTGATCCTGAGTTTCGCCGCCGCCGGCCTGGTGCAGCAGCGGGTGGCGCGCACGCGCCGCATCGAGGCCCTGGTCGAGCAGCGCACCGCGGCGCTCGAGCGCGCCACCGGCTCGTTGCGGCTGTACGAACGGGCGATGGAGGCCAGCGCCAATCCGATCCTGCTGGTCGACGCAGAGCAGCCGGGCTACCCGATCGAATACGCCAACCCGGCCTGCGAGCGCACCTTCGGCTATGCGGCGCGCGAACTGGCCGGCCAGCCGCTGAAGCTCCTCGCCGGCCTGGATGCCGACCAGCCGGCGGTGGAAGAGCTGCGCCGCGCCCTGGACGGGCAGCGCGAGGAGCACGCCCTGCTCACTGTCCACACCCGCGACGGGGTGGAACTGATCAGCGACGTCTACGTGGCGCCGGTGCGCCGCGCCGATGGCCAGGCCGGGCATTTCGTCGTCACCGTCTACGATGTCACCACCGCCAAGCGCTACGAGGCAGAGCTCGAACGCCATGCCCACTACGACACGCTCACCGGGCTGGCCAACCGTTCCTTGCTGTCCGACCGCATCGAGCGCGCCACCGCCCATGCCGGCGGCATGCCGGTGTGGACCGTGCTGCTCGACTTCGACCACTTCAAGCTGATCAACGACACCCTCGGCCGCCGTGCCGGCGACGAGGCGCTGCGCATGCTCGCCGCCCGCATCAAGGGCGCGCTGCGGCCGGTGGACACCGCGGCCCGGGTCGGCGGCGACGACTTCGTGCTGGTGCTGGTCGGCGTGGCCGACGAACGCCAGGCCGCGGCCCGCATCCAGCAGGTGCGCGAGGCGGTGGCCGAACCGATCCACCTGGCCGGCCAGCGCCTGGTGCTCAGCTGCAGCGCCGGCGTGGCCGCGTTCCCGGTCGACGGGCTGGATGCCGACACCCTGGTCAAGCACGCCGAGATCGCGATGTACCGGGCCAAGGCCATCGGCCGCAACGGCGTGCAGTTCTACGCCCCGCACATGAATGCCCAGGCCTTCGACCGCCTGGCCCTGGAAAGCGCGCTGCGCCATGCGCTGCAGGACGACCAGTTCGAGCTGCATTTCCAGCCCCAGGTCGACCTGGCCACCGGCTGCGTGGTCGGCAACGAGGCGCTGATCCGCTGGCGCCATCCGCTGCTGGGCACGGTGCGGCCCGACCGCTTCATTGCCCTGGCCGAAGAGACCGGCCTGATCGTGCCGATCGGCGCCTGGGTGCTGCGCACCGCCTGCCGCCAGAACCGGCGCTGGCAGCGCGCCGGGCTGGGACCGCTGCGCATCGCGGTCAACCTGTCGGCGCGCCAGTTCGCCGAGCCCGACCTGGTCGACACCGTGGCCCAGGTGCTGGTCGAGACCGGCCTGCCGCCTTCCTCGCTCGAGATCGAGCTGACCGAGAGCATGATGATGGCCGACGCCGACGCCGCCATCCGCACCATGGAATGCCTCAAGCGCATGGGCGTCAAGCTGTCCATCGACGACTTCGGCACCGGCTATTCGAGCCTGCAATACCTCAAGCGCCTGCCGGTCGACGTGCTCAAGATCGACCGCTCCTTCGTGCAAGATATCGTGGGCAACCCGGACGGCGCCGCCCTGGTCGACGCCATCATCTCGCTGGCCCACGGCCTGCGCATGCAGGTGATCGCCGAAGGGGTCGAGACGATCGAACAGCTCGACTACCTGCGCGGCTGCGGCTGCGACGAGGTGCAAGGCCACGTCTACAGCCGGCCGCAGACGGCCACGCGGGTCGAGGCGCTGCTGCGCGCCGGGCGGGTGGAGCCGGCGGCCAGTACCGCCTGAGTTGCAGCTCATTCCATCCCGTACCGTGGCGGCGGTCGCGGTCGGCTATACTTGCGCCACATTGTTACTTTGATCAGGGCAGGTAGAGCGAGTGGACCAACAACAGGACAACGAGAACACGGACACCGCAGACACCGCGCCAACCGTGCAGCAACGCATCAAGCAGATCTCCCGGCGCCTGCTCGTCGGCGCCTCGATCCGGGCTGGCGCGCTCAAATCCGGCGCTCAGTCGCGCTTGCACGGCCGGCCGCTGCCGGTCAAGCTGGCCCTGATCGCGCTGTGGAGCATGGCGGCTGGCCTGATGGCGATCCTGGCCTGGCTCCTGATCCTGATCCCGTTCACCCCCGGCATCGACGACCTGGAGCAGGTCAGCCGCTCGCGGCCGACCGTGATCCTGGACGCCGGGGGCCGCCCGCTCGGCACCTTCGAAAAGGGCCTGCAGGAACGCGTCAAGCTGTCGCAGGTGTCGCCGCACGTGGTCGAGGCGCTGATTTCGACCGAGGATCACCGTTTCTACCAGCACCATGGCGTCGACTTCAAGCGCGTGGCCGGCGCCTTCTGGGCCAACGTCAAGGGCGACCCGCAGGGCGGCTCGACCATCACCCAGCAGCTGGCGCGCAATATGTTCCCGCAAGAGATCGGCCGCGCGCGCAGCGTGAGCCGCAAGATGAAGGAACTGATCACCGCGATCAAGATCGAAAACACCTACAGCAAGACGCAGATCCTGGAAGCCTACCTGAACACGGTGCCTTTCCTGTACAACGCCTACGGAATCGAGATGGCGGCGCGCACCTACTTCGGCAAGCCGGCGCAGAGGCTCGACGTGCTGGAATCGGCGACCCTGGTCGGCATGCTCAAGGGCACCCACTATTACAACCCGGTCGCCAATCCCGAGCGCTCGCTGGCGCGCCGCAACGTGGTGCTGGGCCAGATGCGCAAGCATGGCGCCTTCGACGACAAGCGGTATGCGCAACTGGTCAAGCGACCGCTGCGCCTGCGCTTCGCGCGCCTGCCCGACCGCAGCGGCAAGGACGACCATTTCACCCACCACGTGCGCAAGTGGCTGCTCGACTGGGCCGACGAGAACGACTACAACCTGCAGCTCGACGGCCTGGTGGTGCGCACCACCCTCGACCCGGAACTGCAGGCGGCGGCCGAGCGCGCGGTGCGGCGCCAGGCCGACATCCTCCAGGCGATCGCCGACGTCGAATGGTCCAACCCCAACGTGCCACGTTCGACCGCGACCGCCACCTACACGTCGATACGCCCGAACATCGATCCTTTCTCTTATTACTGGATCACCAATGCGCGCGCGCTGGACGCCTTCGTGCGCGAGAGCGGCGCCTACCGCAACGCGGTCGAGGAAGGCGAAGAGCCGGCGGCCGCGCTCAAGCGCCTGAAGGCCGACCGCGGCTTCATGAATGAACTGAAAAGCGCCAAGTCGCGCCTGGAGGCAGGCTTCGTGGCAGTGGACCCGGCCAGCGGCGCCGTCAAGGCCTGGGTCGGCAGCCGCGACTTCGAGCGCGACCAGTACGACCACGTGGCCCAGGCCGCGCGCCAGCCAGGATCGACCTTCAAGCCCTTCGTCTACGGCGCGGCGCTCGAGCGCGGCATTCCGCCCGACCAGGCCTACCGCGACGTGGTGCTGGAATTCAAGGGCGACCACGGCGAGGTGTGGAAGCCCACCGACATGGACGGCAATAGCGGCCGCTCGATGCCGATGCGCGACGGCCTGGTGTTCTCCAAGAACACGATCACTGCCCAGGTGAGCCAGGAAGTCGGCATCGAGCCCATCGTGCGCCTGGCCCAGGCCCTGGGCATCCGCCAGAGCCGTCTCGAAGCCGTGCCCTCGCTGGCCCTGGGCACCAGCCCGGTCACCCTGCTCGAGATGGTGAGCAGCTATGCCACCATCGCAGCCCTGGGCGAATACCACAAGCCGATTTTCGTGCGCAGCATCGAAGACCGCGAGGGCAATGTAATCGCCGATTTCGGCGTCGGCCAACCCGAGCGCGCGATGTCGCGCGAATCGGCCGAAGCGCTGATCGACATGCTGCGCGGCGTCGTCACCCGCGGCACCGGCAATGGCGTGCGCAGCCGTTTCGGGATCCGCGGCGACCTGGCGGCCAAGACCGGCACCAGCCAGAACAACCAGGACGGCTGGTTCATCATGATGCACCCGAACCTGGTGGCCGGGGCCTGGGTCGGCTTCAACGACAACCGGGTGACCATCCGCAGCAGCTACTGGGGGCAGGGCGGGCACAACGCGGCGCTGGTGGTGGGCGACTTCTTCCGCGGCGCCTTCGACGGCGGCAGCCTGGACGCCAAGGCCACCTTGCCCGGCTGGCGCGCGCCGGAGCCGCGCCGCTACGTGGTGGAAGAAGAGCCGGAAGAGATTTTCATGGACGAGGCGCAGGAAATCGTGCCGGATGGCGGCCCCGAGGAGATGCCGGTGGCGCCGGAGCCCGAACCGGTCGAACCGGTGATCGAACCGCCGGAGGCAGCGCCTGCCCCTAGCGCGCCGCCGACTGGCTTTCCGACGCCGTCGGAGTTGTAGCCGAGGCCGTTGCCGGCGCCGCGATCAGGGCCGGATCGGCCTTGAGCAGCGGATAGGGATTAATGGCGCCGCCGGTGTCGTAGATCCCGTAGTGCAGGTGCGGCGGCGTGCCCTTGGCATTGCCCGTGTCGCCCACATAGCCCAGCACCCGGCCGGCCTCGATGCGCATGCCGGGTTCGACGTCCGAATAGCCGTCCAGGTGGGCGTAGTAGTGACGCTGCCCGCCGGGTCCCAGCACCCAGACCACCAGGCCGCCGAGGCGGTTGGTGCCCACCTGGCTCACGATGCCCTCGGTGCTGGACACTACCGGCGTGCCGCGTTTGGCGAAGATGTCGATCCCCTCGTGCTTGCGGCCTTCGCTGCGCGCGCCGCCCCAGGTGTCGCGCAGCGCGCGCTGGCGCACGCCCTCGACCGGCACCGGCAGCGCCTGGGGCTTGGGCATGGCGGCCAGGCGCATGGTGTAGAGGGCCCGCTCGATATAGGGTTCGAGCAGGCCATACGCCAGCACCAGGAAGATGGCGACAACAAGGGTGCGCAGGAGAGCGGCCATTGAGCGACCGTTTACAGGATCGGCGTACCGCCCGTGACGGCGATGCGCGCGCCCGAGATATAGCTCGCCTCATCGGAAGCCAGCATCACGAATGCCGGCGCCACCTCTTTCGGCTGGCCGGCGCGTTTCATCGGCACCTGGCTACCGAAGTTCTCGACTTCTTCCGGCGGCATGGTCGATGGGATCAGCGGCGTCCAGATCGGGCCGGGCGCCACCGAGTTCACGCGGATGCCTTTTTCGGCCAGCAGCTGCGCCAGGCCGGCGCTGAAATTGGCGATCGCGCCCTTGGTGGTGGCATAGGCCAGCAGGGTAGGCTTGGGGTTGTCCGAGTTGATCGAGGTGGTGTTGATGATCGAGGAGCCGGGCGCCATATGCTTCACTGCTGCCTTGCACAGGTGGAACATGGCGGTAATGTTCACCTTGAAGGTGTAGTCCCATTCGTCGTCCGGGATCTCGTCGAGCGAGTCGTGCGACATCTGGAACGCGGCATTATTGACCAGCACGTCGATGCGGCCGAACTCGGCCACCGCCTTGTCGACGATGGCGCGGCAATGGGCGCGGTCGGCGATATCGCCCGGCACCAGGATGGCGCGGCGGCCGGCTTCCTCGACCAGGCGCGCGGTCTCTTTCGCATCGTCGTGCTCGTCGAGGTAGGAAATCAGGACGTCGGCGCCTTCGCGCGCGAAGGCCAGCGCCACGGCGCGGCCGATGCCGCTGTCCCCGCCGGTGATGACGGTGGCCTTGTCCTGCAGGCGACCGGAACCGCGGTAGCTGGTCTCGCCATGGTCTGCTTGCGGGGTCAGTTCGGATTCGCGGCCGGGCCATTGTTGCTGTTGCTTCGGTATATCCATCGTGTGCTCCATGTCTGGGTCAAAAGAGTGGGGAAGCGACCGGAGCCGCTCAACGGCCGAGGTGTTCGCGCACCGCGCTGGCGCTCACGCCGACCTGGTCGATGGCGCGCTGTAACTCTTCGCGGGTCACGCCCAGCGCCTCAGTCCAGTACCGCACTTCGTGCTCTTCGTGCATATTGATGCGGGAACGGTCTTGCTGGCCGCGTTTGTTCAAGTCATCCGACATGATCTGCTCCTGGTAAGAAGATGGGTTATAAAACGATGAATCACAGGGTGACAGTCTCGGGCGTGAGACTCCGTTAGCTGCCACACGCTGGAGCCAGATCGGCGCCAGCCAGGTGCGTCGGCATGCCAGACGGCGCGTTTTGAGGTAGGCTTGCGGTATTCGAATAGCAATAAATAGCGATCACCAGGAGACTCCATGGCCAACCCCTACACAACCTCTCAACCCGAACGCAGCACGATCGACGCCACCCCGGGCCTGGTCGCCCTCGACTTCGGCGCCAACTGGTGCGGCTATTGCCGCGCCGCCGAGCCGCTGATCGAACAGGCCCTGGTCGACCATCCGGCCGCCCGCCACATCAAGGTCGAGGACGGCCCCGGCCGCCCGCTGGGGCGCTCGTTCCGCATCAAGCTGTGGCCGACGGTCGTGGTGCTCAAGGACGGCCAGGAAGTGGCGCGCGTGGTGCGTCCGGTCGACGCCGACGCGGTGCGCCAGGTCCTGGCCCAGGCGGGAGCATGAGCCAGGCGGCTGAACACCCCGCGGTCAACAAGCCCCGCACCGTCCTGTTTGCCAGCCTGATCGGCACCACGATCGAGTTCTACGATTTCTACATCTATGCCACCGCCGCAGTGCTGGTGTTCCCGCGCCTGTTCTTTCCGGCCGCCGACCCGGGCGCAGCCGTGCTGCAGTCGCTGGCCACGTTCGCCATCGCCTTCTTCGCGCGCCCGATCGGCTCGGCCGTGTTCGGCCACTTCGGCGACCGTATCGGCCGCAAGGCGACCCTGGTCGCGGCCCTGCTCACGATGGGCATCTCGACCATCCTGATCGGCATGCTGCCCACCTATGCGCAGATCGGCGTGGCGGCCCCGCTGCTGCTGGCGCTGTGCCGCTTCGGCCAAGGGCTCGGCCTGGGCGGCGAGTGGGGCGGGGCGGTGCTGCTCGCCACCGAGAACGCACCGCCGGGCAAGCGCGCCTGGTACGGCATGTTCCCGCAGCTGGGCGCCCCGATCGGTTTCTTCCTGTCCGGTGGCGTGTTCCTGCTGCTGGGCGAGCTGATGAGCGACGACGCGTTCTTCGCCTGGGGCTGGCGGATTCCCTTCCTGGCCAGTGCCTTGCTGGTCGCGGTCGGCCTGTACATCCGCCTGAAAATCACCGAGACGCCCGACTTCCAGAAAGTGCTGGACCAAAAAGCGCGGGTCAAGGTGCCGATGGTGGCCGTGCTGCGCGACCACCGCCGCGCGCTGGTGCTCGGGACCCTGACCGCCTTGTCGACCTTCGTCATCTTTTATCTGATGACGGTGTTCGCCCTGAGCTGGGGCACGGCGCAACTGGGCTACACGCGCCAGGAATTCCTGGTGCTGCAGCTGTTCGCGGTGGTGTTTTTCGCGCTCACGATCCCGCCGTCGGCACTGCTGGCCGACAGCCGCGGTCGGCGCAGCGCCATGATGCTGGTGAGCGCTGCGATCGCCGTGTTCGGCCTGCTGTACGGGCCGCTGTTCGGCGCCGGCGGCTGGGTCGCGGTCACCCTGTTCATGGTGCTCGGCATGTGCCTGGTCGGTTTTACCTACGGTCCGCTCGGCACCCTGCTGGCCGAGATGTTCCCGCCCGAGGTGCGCTATACCGGCGCCTCGCTCACCTTCAACCTCGCCGGCATCCTCGGCGCTTCGGTGGCGCCCTATATTGCGCTGTGGCTGGCCACGAACCACGGGCTGGACTACGTCGGCTATTACCTGAGCGGCGCGGCGCTCATCAGCCTGGCCGCCCTGGCGCTGGCCAAGGGCCTGGTGCCGTCGGCCGCAAGGTGAGAGAGCGGCGCTTCGGACGCCTCGGGGCGCGGGCGCCCACGTCCGCCGACGAGGCCTTCCTCGACGCGCTTTATCTCGACTCCCGCCCGGACCTCGGCGCGCTGCCGGTGCCGCGCGGCGTCATCGAAGGGATCGCGCGGCACCAGCGCGCCATGCAGGTCGAGGACTATGCGCGCCGTCATGCCGCGCTCGAGACCTGGCTGGTGACCGACGGAGAAACCCCGATCGCGCGCGTCGTGCTGGCCGGGGAGACCGGCGCGCTGCGTGTCGTGGACCTGTCAGTGGCGCTGGCCGCGCGGCGCAAGGGCATTGCCCGTAGCGTCCTGCGTGCGCTGCAGGAAGAGTGCGAGCGCGTCAACCTGCGTGTCCGCACCGGGAACCTGGCCGCGCGCCGGCTATACGAAGGACTGGGCTTTGCCCTGCTGCGGGACGACGACGCCACCATGGAGCTCGAATGGCGCCAAAAGAGCGAGCATCCGGAATGAAATCCGCGACGTATGTGCGAGATCTACCAGGAGATCCCGCATGGCCGCATCCGCACCAAACGACACCCCCAACAAGCCCGGCACCGTCCTCTTCGCCAGCCTGATCGGCACAACGATCGAGTTCTACGACTTCTACATCTATGCCACCGCCGCGGTGCTGGTGTTCCCACGGCTGTTCTTCCCCGCCGTTGACCCCGCCGCAGCAACCCTGCAGTCGCTGGCCACTTTCGCCATCGCCTTCCTCGCCCGTCCGGTCGGCTCGGCCCTGTTCGGCCACTTCGGCGACCGCATCGGCCGCAAGTCGACCCTCGTTGCGGCCCTGCTCACGATGGGCATCTCGACCGTCGTCATCGGCCTCTTGCCCACCTACGCCCAGATCGGCGTGGCGGCGCCGCTGCTCTTGGCGCTGTGCCGCTTCGGCCAGGGGCTCGGCCTGGGCGGGGAGTGGGGCGGGGCGGTGCTGCTCGCCACCGAGAACGCGCCGCCCGGCAAGCGCGCCTGGTACGGCATGTTCCCGCAACTGGGGGCGCCGATCGGCTTCTTCCTGTCCGGCGCCACCTTCCTGCTGCTGGGAGAAATGATGAGCGACGAGGCCTTCTTCAGCTGGGGCTGGCGTGTTCCCTTCCTGGCCAGCGCCTTGCTGGTCGCGATCGGCCTGTACATCCGCCTCAAGATCACCGAGACACCCGACTTCCAGCAGGTGCAAGCGCGCGGCGCCCAGGTGAAAATGCCGATGGTGACGGTGGTGCGCCAGCATGGCCGCAAGATGCTGCTGGGCGCCCTGGCGGCGATGGGCGGCTTTGCCTTCTTCTACCTGATGACGGTGTTCGCGCTCACCTGGGGCACGACCCGGATGGGTTTCACGCGCCAGCAATTCCTGCTGCTGCAGCTGTTCGCGATCGTGTTCTTCGCCCTGACCATCCCCCTGTCGGCGCTGCTGGCCGACCGCGTCGGGCGGCGCGTCGCGCTGATGCTGGTGAGCGTGGCGATCGGGAGCTTCGGCCTGCTGTACGGACCGCTGTTCGGCGCCGGCGCCTGGCTGCCGGTGGGGATCTTCATGGTGCTCGGGATGTCGCTGGTGGGCTTCGTCTATGGCCCGCTCGGCACCTTCCTGGCCGAGCTGTTCCCGGCCGAGGTGCGCTATACCGGGGCCTCATTGACCTTCAATCTCGCAAGCATCCTGGGGGCCTCGGTGGCGCCCTATATCGCGCTGTGGCTGGGCACCAGGTATGGGCTGGCGCAGGTGGGCTACTACCTCAGCGCCGCGTCGCTGCTCAGCCTGGCGGCGCTGGTGCTGCTCGGCCGCCAGCGCCGGTCTCAGAACGAGTAGACCATCGTCAGCGAGGTCTGGGTATCGGTATTCTTCTTGTCGTCCGGGACGTCGCTGTCGTTGCGGACGCTGAAGCCGGCCTTCATCTGCATGCTGCCGTTGATCTTGGTGCTCAGTGAGGTTTCGGCCACCGAGTGAGTGTTGCCGGTGCCTTTCTCGACGCTGACGGTCTGGGCGAAGAAGGCCGAAGGGCTGACCTGCCAGCGGAACTGGGCCGCGCTGCGGACCGTCATGCCGCGCTCTTCGTCCTCGTTGTCGCGCTTGCCGACCGAATAGCCAGGACCGATCTCGACGTCGAGCGTCTTGTCGGGCGCCGTGTACCAGCGCGAGCCGTAACCGATGCCGACCGTCGAGTACTTGCGATAGGCGCCGAACCGGTCGTCGGTGTGGGTAGCCAGCACGAAAGCGCGGCGGCCGTCGCCCAGCAGCTTGAGCGAGGCCTTGGCCGAGGTGGCCCAGCGCTGGGCCGAGCGGCTCTTCACGGGCTCGCCGAACTCGTCCTCGTACTCGTCTTCCTTGAAGTAGCCGCTGGCGATGAACTCATGGCTCCAGCGCGCAGTCTCGTGACGGGCGTCGATCTTGCCCGTGACGGAAGTGCCGTTGGTATTGCCCGAGGTCGTGATCGCGCCAAGTTCGGCGGACGTGAACCAGCCGCCATCCGGAATCGCCGGCATCGCGACGGCGAGCGGCGCATGGACGTCGCCGATTTGAGGAAGATCGGGAGCGGCAAGCGCCGCACCCGGGATGCCAGCCAAGGCCAGCGCCAGGATCGAGAGTGGTTTCATCAGCTTCTAGCGGCCGCACGGGCCGCGCAGTACCGCGTGGCGTGCCCAAGGCGACCGGCCCATCGTTCGTGGATCGTGCGCGACCGTGGTGGTAGCCGCGAGTTGGCGGACATTGTAACGCAAAGACAGCGTGAAGCGATGCAATCAGGCACGAGCCGGGCGCTGTTTAGTAAAGGACGGCGCGAACGACCGGTCGATTTTTTCGCCCCATCTAGGTGCCGACGTAGACGATCTTGAAAGCGAACAGCCCCGCGATCACCCATACCACCGGCTTGACCTCGCGCGCGCGCCCGGTCAGCAGCTTGAGCACCGCATAGCTGATGAAGCCGAAGGCGATCCCCTCGGCGATCGAATAGGTGAACGGCATGCCCAGCGCGGTGACGGCGGCTGGGATGCTTTCGGTGCTGTCGCTCCACTCGACGTCGCCCAGGTCGGACAGCATCAGGCAGGCCACGAACAGCAGCGCCGGCGCGGTGGCGTAGGCCGGCACCACGGCCGCGAGCGGGGCGATGAACAGGCAGGCCAGGAACAGCGCGGCCACGGTCAGGGCGGTCAGGCCGGTGCGCCCGCCGGCTTGCACGCCGGACGCGCTTTCCAGGTAGGCGGTGGTGCTGGACGTTCCCAGCACGCTGCCGGCGACGATGGCGCCGCTGTCGGCCAGCAGCGCCTTATTCAGGCGATCCATCTTGCCCTCGACCAGCAGGCCGGCGCGGCGCGCCACGCCCATCAGGGTGCCGGTGGCGTCGAACAGCTCGACCAGGAAGAACACCAGCACGACATTGAGGATGCCGGCGGCGAGGGCGCCCGGGATGTCGAGCTGGAACAGGGTCGGTTCGATCGACGGCGGCAGCGAGAACAGGCCCTGGTAGGTGTTCCCGCCGAAGAAGAAGCTGAGCACCGTCACCAGCACGATGCCGATCAGGATCGCGCCGCGCACCCGCAGCCGGTCCAGCGCCACGATGGCGAAGAAGCCGGCTACCGCCATGATCGCGGCGGGCTGGTGCAGGTCGCCGGCCTTGACCAGGGTGGCTTCGTTGGCCACCACGATGCCGGCGTTCTTGAGCGCGATCAGGGCCAGGAACATGCCCAGGCCCACCGTGATCGCGACCCGCATCGAGCGCGGGATGCCGTCCACGATCATGGCGCGCAGGCCCACCATGGTGACCAGGATGAACAGGCAGCCCGAGATGAACACGGCGCCCAGCGCCGCCTGCCAGGGGATGCCCATGCCCAGCACCACGGCGTAGGCGAAATAGGCGTTCAGGCCCATGCCGGGCGCCATCGCGATCGGGTAGTTGGCGTACAGGCCCATGATGGCGGTGCCGCCGGCGGCCACCAGGCAGGTGGCCACGAACACCGATTCCTTCGGCATGCCGGCGTCGCCCAGGATCGAGGGATTGACGAAGATGATGTACACCATCGTCAGGAAGGTCGTCAGTCCGGCCATCATCTCGGTGCGGATGTTGGTCTTGTTTTCTCTGAGTTTGAAGAGTCGTTCGAGCATGGAGGGACTTTCGGGATGTGTTTTTGCCCGAAGCATAACACCGGGGCAAGGCGCCTGCAGCCCGTGGCGCTACGCCGGGGCGCGCGGCGGTGTTACCATGCCGGCTCGAACCTCCATCCATTTTTTCACACCATGCCGAAGAACAAGCGTCCCGCCCCCCGCACCTCGAACAACACGCGCGAACCCGACACCGATGCCCAGGCCCGGCTGATGGCCGACATGGCCCTTGAGATCGCCGAGCGCGAGGAAGAAGCGGCGCAGGGCGACGAGCAGGCGGAGGCGCTCGCGGGCCTGGTGCGCAAGGCGATCCGCAAGAAGCACGACGAGGTGCTGTACGAAGCCATCGAACTGGCGCGCTACACCGACCCGCTGGCCTGCCGCCTGCTGCGCGCGCGCGTGGAAGAAGAAGCCGCTACCCTGCGCATCCGGCGCGAAGACGGCCCCGAAGTCGAGATCGACGCCTTCCTGGTGCCGCTGTTCGTGCGCAGCCGGGGTGGCCTGGATGCGCGCGAGGGTTTCCAGGACGAGGCGGCCTTCGGGGCGCTGGCTTCCAGCTTCCAGGACCATGGCCTGGACAGCAAGGGGGCGAAAGTCGTGCTGCTGCAGCATGCCTACGACCTGGCCGAGATCGACCATATCGCCTACGGCACGCTGCACCTGATGCTGCGCGAAGCCGCCGCTTCGCTGATGGACAAGAAGCTGCAGCCGGCGCCGACCATCGAGGCCAGCATGCGCGGCTGGACCGGCGAGCCGGTGGCGCCCGACGAGACCGCGCTCGAACTGCGCTTCCTGCTCGGCTTCTCGCTCAAGCGCGCCGACGATCCGTTCTACCGGGTGCCGCGCGACGAAGCGGGCAGCGACGCCTATTTCGCGGCGCGCATGGAGCGCTACCGCGCCTGGACCGAAGCCGTTGCCCCCCTCGTGGCGCGGGTGCTTGCGCGCGAGCCGGACCGCCTGGAACTGAGCTTCCTCTACCAGGACCTGTTCTATGGCGCCAAGGAGCAGGGCGTGGCCGAACTGGCGACGCTCGGCGTGCTGGCCGAGGCCAAGCGCCTGCTGGCAGCCAAGGACCTGGCGCCGGACGCGGTGCACGCCGCGGTGGCGCCGCTCGACATGGGCGAACACGTGGTACTGCGCGCCAACCTGTATGCGCTTGACGGCGGGCAGCCGTGGGGCAGCGTCGAAAAGCCGGTCGACCTGGCCGCCGACCTGGCTGCCGAGGTCGACGAATTGTGCGATGCACTATTGTCGCTCGGCCTGGAAGGCGTCTCGATCGCGGCCGGTTTCAGCACCGACGGCCATGCCGAAGGCGCCGAACCTTACCACCCCGCCTGACTCCCCATCCCCCATCGCCCGCCGGCCAGATCTTCGCTGATCCTGGCCGCGAGGGCGGTAAACAGGCGCTTTAAGCCCCCGATTTCAGTGCAGACAGTAAAGTTTTTGCCGGATTTTCGTAGTGGATCTTCCTGTGTTGATGTAGGACGCCCCTTACAGAAAATTGCTTGATAGACGGACTCTCCCTATGAAGCCCAGCAGTGCTATGCAATATTTAGTTACATCCGGTGCAATGTTGCTCTGCACAACTGAAAATATTGGGAAAATTGCATGATACGATTCCCTGGTCTGACCGGCTCCCCGTGCGCCGCCACGGCCTTCTGAGAGAGAGAAGAACCGTCCCGGTTGACCTTACCCAACAACTAGAGCGCCGCCAAGGCGAAAGGAAATCGACATGCCGACCCTGATCGTGTTTTGCCACCTCCGCTGGGATTTCGTGTTCCAACGCCCACAGCACCTGATGACCCGCCTGGCCGAACACTACAACGTCCTCTTCGTCGAAGAACCGATGCATACCGAAGGCGAGGCACGCCTGGAAAAAACCGCCGTGGCGCCGAACATCACCGTGTGCCGTCCGCATACGCCAATCCACCAGTTCGGCTTCCACGACGACCAGTTGCCGACCCTGCAGACGCTGCTGGCCGACCTGGTGCCCGAGAACGAAGCGCCGGTCGTCTGGTTCTACACCCCGATGGCGCTGCCGCTGCTGCAGGTGTTCAAGCCGTCCAAGGTGATCTATGACTGCATGGACGAACTGGCCATGTTCAAGAATGCACCGAAGCAGCTGCTGCAGCGCGAAAGCGCGCTGCTGAACATCGCCGACGTCGTCTTCACCGGCGGCCCGAGCCTGTACCAGTCGAAACGCGACCGCCACGCCAATGCCCACTGCTTCTCGAGCAGCGTCGACGCCAAGCACTTCCGCCAGGCCCAGGATCGCGACATTTCGCACCCGGACCAGGCCCACATCGCGCATCCGCGCCTGGGCTTCTATGGCGTGATCGATGAGCGCTTCGACGTCGACCTGGTCTCGAGCATGGCCGATGCCCACCCTGAATGGCAGATCGTGCTGGTCGGCCCGGTCGTCAAGATCGACCCGGCGAGCCTGCCGAAACAGCCGAACGTGCATTACATGGGCCAGCGCACCTATGAGCAGCTGCCGCAGTTCCTGGCCGGCTGGGACGTTTGCCTGCTGCCGTTCGCGATGAACGATTCGACCAAATTCATCAGCCCGACCAAGGTGCTCGAATACATGGCGGCCGAGCTGCCATGCGTGTCGACCCCGATCACCGACGTCAAGGTGCCATATGGCGACGTGGTGGAAATCGCAGAATCGCACGCCGACTTCATCGCCGCCTGCGAGCGCCAGCTGGCGCTGGGCGACGAGCAGCGCGAGGCCATGGCCCGCCGCATGCGCGAAGTGGTGGCCGGCACCTCGTGGGACCTGACCGCCAGCCGCATGCACGAGCTGATCGGCAACGCCGTCGCGGGCAACAAGGTCGAGCGCTTCTTTGCCAACAGCCAGGAAGCGGTGCGCGTGCCGGCGGAGCAGTTGCCGGTCGCGCAGGTGGGTTGATTGGATCTGGCTTGAATACAGCGGGCTGGTAAGACCTGGCCCGCACACCCGGCAAGTCGTCCCCGCGCGGGCGGGGACCCAAGGCACTTAGCTAAGCCACTACATCGAACGTAGCCGCTGCGCGAAGGAATTGGGTCCCCGCCTTCGCGGGGACGACGTTTTTACGCTAACGAAAGAAGTTGGCGTCTGCAGAAGTTGACGCCTGCAGAGCGATGAAAATCACACGCTCCTGAGCACTTCCTCGATCGCCTCCACCGTCGCCGGCTTGGTCAGGTGTTGGTCGAACCCGGCCGCCTTGGTCCTGGCGCGATCGGCTTCGCCACCCCATCCCGTCAGCGCCACCAGCCGGATGCCGGCCAGGCGGGCATCTTCACGGATCGCCGCAGCCACCTCATAGCCGGACATTCCCGGCATGCCCAGGTCCAGGAACACCACGTCGGGCATCAGGCTTGGCAGCATGCGCAGCGCCTGGCGGCCGTCGTTGGCCACCGGCGCGCGGTGGCCCATCATATTGAGCAGGGCGGCCAGGGTTTCGGCCGCGTCGCGGTTGTCGTCGACCACCAGCACGTTGCGGCCTGGCGGCGCGGCCTCGGATGCCGTCCCCGGCGTCCCGGCCTCGTCGGCGGACGGCGCTGCATGGGCATTGGCGACCAGCGGCAGGCGTACCGTGAAGGTGCTGCCGGCATTGGTGCCGGCGCTGGCGGCGCTCACGCTGCCGCCATGCAGCTCGACCAGGCTGCGTACCAGCGACAGGCCGATGCCAAGGCCACCGGAACCAGGCTGCTGCGCCTGGCCTACCTGGGTGAACATGCGGAACACCTCTTCCAGCGCCTCGGGCGCGATGCCGATCCCGTTGTCGGACACCGACACCACCGCCTGGCCGCCGTCGCGCCAGGCCTCGAGCGCGATGCGGCCGCCCTTGGGCGTATAGCGCGCTGCATTGTTCAGCAGATTGCTCACCACCTGGGTCAGGCGGGTCGGATCGGCCTCGAGGATCAGGCTTTCTTGTGGCAGACGCAGGTCGAAAGCATGGCGCGCGGCCTCGATCAGCGGCATGCTGGTCTCGACCGCGGCCGCGAGGATCGTCGACAGGTCGACCCGCTCGGGCCGCAGCTCGACCTGGCCGCGCGTGATGCGCGCCACGTCCAGCAGATCGTCGACCAGGTTTACCAGGTGGTCGAGCTGGCGTTCCATGATGTCGTGCACGCGGGTCACCGCGTCGAGGTCGGCCGGCGAGCGCCGGATGAACTGCAGCCCGCTGCGGATCGGCGCCAGGGGATTCCTCAGCTCGTGCGCCAGGGTGGCGAGGAACTCGGTCTTGAGGCGGTTGGCCTCGGACAGGTCGGCCGCCATCCGGCGCAGCGCGGCCTCGGACTGGCGCCGTTCGGTAATATCCGTAAACAGCACCGCGACCCGGTGCCGCTCGGCGGGTCCGAGTCGCGTTGCGTGCACGTCGTACCAGCGGCCCAGGCCCTGCGCCTCGTTCTCGAAGCGCACCGCCTCGCCCGTTTGCGCCACCCTGCCGTAGACGTCGAACCAGTGCTGCTCGTGGGTCGGAACGATCTGGCGGATCGTCTTGCCGACCGCGTCCGTGAGGCCGGTGTGCTTGACGAAGGCCGGATTGGCCTCGATGAACAGGTAGTCGCAGGGCTTGCCATCGGCATCGTAGATCATGTCGATCACGCACAGTCCCTCGTCGATCGAGTCGAACACGGTGCGGTACCGTTCTTCGGTGGCGTGCAGTTGCTGCTCGGCCTCGCGCTGGCGAGTGGCGTCCATCACCACGCCGTGCACCTCGCGCGGCGCACCATGGTCGTCGTATTCGACGTGGCCGCGCGCGATCATCCAGCGCCAGCCGCCGCCAGCGGCGCGGATGCGGTAGGTGGCGGCGTAGGCGCCTTCGCCGTCGATGGCGGCATTGATCAGGGCGACGGTCGGCGCGACGTCGTCCGGGTGGAAGGCCGCCAGGTAGGTGGCCAGCGGCGCGTCGAGGCGGCGCTCCTGCGGCACGCCGAACAGCGCCGCCATGCGGGCGTCGGCCTCGACCCGGTCGGGCGCGATGTCCCACGACCAGGTGCCCAGTTCGGCGGCTTCGATGATGCGCTGCAGGCGCGAACGAGTCTGCTCGAGTTCGGTTTCGGCGCGGTGGCGTTCGAACTGGCTGTTGAACGCCTCGATGTAGAAGCGCGCCTTGGCGCGCAGGATCGTGGGCGAGAGCGGTTCGGTGAGCACGGCGATGGCGCCGGCGTCGTACAGCAGTTCCTGAGGGAAGGGCAGGGGTTGCGGCAGGCCCAGCGCCACGATCGGGGTGCGGTTCGAGCGCGGGTTGGCGCGCACCGCGCGCACCGTCTCGAGCATGCCCTCGGCATCGCCCGAATAGCCGACCAGGATCAGCGCGAAGTCGCCCGCGCGCGCCTGGTCCAGGCCGTCGGCCGGGGTGGTGGCCCGCACGATGTCCTGTTCGAGTTCGCGCGAGACCTGGTTGACGATCGGATCGTCGATCGCACGCTTGCAAATGAAGAGAACGCTCCCGTGGCTGCTGTGCGGTATGGTGTCATTCAAGGTGATCGTAGCCCGATAATATAGTTATTTCGGCAATCTAAGTGTGGAGCCGGGCCGTGTCAACGATTTTGCGCCATTCGGGTGCATCGATCCTAAGATTTGTCCGGCACCTGCTGCGACGGCACGGGCGTGCGCAAGGCCTCGGGAATGGCATCGGCGATGCCCTGCGACGGGGCCTGACCGATCCTGCGCGCCTCGTCGGACTGCTGGTCGAGGTTCACTTCTTCGGCCACGTCGAAGCGGCCGTCTTCGGCGCCTTCGTCGCCCGGCAACAGGTTATCGGAACGGTTGTCCTGGCCGCCGGCGGGAACCGGGGCATCCTGCTTGCGGTCTGAGTGTTCGGGAGTGCTCACGCTTGCCTCCATGGTGTGTTTGACATGGCCTGATTATGGCGCAGCGCCCCCGCGCCAGGCGCACGCCAGCGGTGGCGCGGTCACGGGCGGCGCTTCTTGCGCGGCAGGTTTTTTTCCAGGATGGCCCACAAGATCAAGCCATAGGCCAGCAGCCTGATCAGGTAGTGCAAGGGCGAGTCCTCGCCGCCGCCGTCGCGCATTACCGCGTACACGCGGTGCAAGCCCTCGATCGCGAACGACAGGGCGAAATACAGGAAGAAACGGTCGCCGCTGGCGCGCCAGAAGCGCACGAAGAACAGGGCGATGATCAGGGAAGCCATGGCAATGGCGCCGGCCAGCATATGGGTCATCGTCTCAGTCCTTCTCGTAGATCAGGCCGTAGAGCAGGAGCAGGCAGGCCACCAGCGCGCTCGCCTGGCGCCACGGCAGCAAGTCGACCTCGGTCGGGAATACGACCTTGTCCAATAACAGCAAAAAATTATTCAAGGTCATGCCCGCGAAGCAGGCGCCGCTCCAGAACAGGAGCCGGAGGCGCGTACGCCGGTAGCCGGCAAACAGCAGCACGGCGCAGCTCAGCGAGGTCAGCATGCAGAGGGTATAGATCACTTCGCCCATATCACATCGTCCCGAAGGTAATGCTCATTATTCTTGTCGGCGCCTGGCGCCCGCTCATTGCATCTGATTAATACTTCAGTTTATTGCATACAACCCAGCTTGCCACCTACCTGATCTCATTCGTCCTTGCGCAGGCGGAAGGCATCGGCGAACTGCCAGGCCTGGCGCTCGAGGCTGGAGTGGATCAGGTGGGTGACGTCCACCAACTGCCGCGCGTACAGGTCGGCCAGGCGGTCGATCCGTTCGCGCAGGGTCTCGCTGACGGGCTCGTAGCGGTAGCAGTGCGCCACGGGCGGACCGCAGGATTGTGCAATGCCCGCCGTGCACAGGTCAGCCAGCAGCTGGCTCGCCACGCGCTCACGGATATACAGCCGGCTGGCCAGCATCGCGCTTTCCCACTGCTGGGTGGGGTCGGCGCGCAGCAGCAGCAGGGCTTCCAGGAAGGGCACGGAGGGAATGCTCGTCAGGACGAAGCGGCGTAAATCCTCCGGGATCGGCGGGTGGGTCATTCGTGGTGGATATGTTTCCCAAATGGAAAATCTAATTGAGAAAGCGTTAATTTTAAAACATTCCACGTGGAATTGCTTTGGCAATCGTGCGCACCTATGCATCCAAATTGATACTCGGGAGCACATGCTCAGCTAAAATGCGCGCTTTCTTCACCATCGCCGTCTCATCATGCTTCGCTCCCCCCTGGGCCGACTCTTCGCCCGCCTCGCCGTCGTCGGCGCCCTGATCGCCGCCGGTGCGGCCCAGGCCGCCAGTTGCCCAGTCCACTACCTCGACGGCCGCGCGCCCGAGATCCGCAACCAGAAACTGGCCAACGCCACCCGCGAACTGTGCTACGGCGTGTTCGGCGTCGTGCATTCGGGCGTGACCCGCACGCCGCTGTGGTCGGCCGAACACGTGAGCGCCGATAACCTCAAGCGCGCCCAGGGCCTGGACCGCGACGACAAGTTCCACGCCGAGCAGCGCCTGCCGCGCGGTCAGCGCGCCGAGCTGTCGGACTATGCGCGCAGCGGCTTCGACCGCGGCCACTTGGCGCCGAACGCGAACATGCCCGACCGCCGCACCCAGCGCGAAAGCTTTTCGCTGGCCAATATGGTCCCGCAGGACCGCGACCACAATCGCCACATCTGGGCCCCGATCGAGGGCGCGGTGCGCACCATGGCGAAGAGGGAAGGGGAGCTGTACGTGATCACCGGCCCGGCCTTCCTCGGCGCCAGCCTCAAGAAGGTCGGCAATGTGATCGTGCCGAGCCACCTGTACAAGGTGGTGTACAGTCCGCGCCAGAAGCTGGCGGCGGCCTGGTTCACCGAGAACCGCGCCGATGCGCCAATCAATGTGGTGCCGGTGGCCGAACTGGAGCGCATCGTCGGCATCGAGCTGCTGCCTTCGCTGTCGACGAAGGAAAAGGAACGCATGCTGCGCCTGCCCAAGATCAAGCAGCGCAAGAACCGATCGTAAAGGAAAGCCATGAGCAAGAAGAAACCTACCGCCTTCACCCCGTTCGCCAATGAAGCCGACGTCGCCGGCATTGGCGACCTGATGCTGGAAAACCGGGTCGACCGCATCACGATCTCGGGCGACGTCGACCTGACCGCCGACGTGCCCGGGCTGGACAAGGCGCGCCGCCTGCACGCGCTGCTGGGCGAGATCGTGGCCGCGCTCGAGGCGCGCGACCTGCCCGACGCGCTGCCGCCGCCCGAGATCAAGACCATCGACAACCCGTTCGCCTGACCCCGGCGCACCGGTTCCGGTGCGCTGTCCATGCCGGGTGACGACCGGCGTTTCCCCTCCTTGTCGTCCTGCGCCTACGTGCTCATCCGTAGGTGGTCTGACGCCCAATTTCGCCTTGTTCTGACATGAACTTTCCAATGGTCAATGGTGCGCGAGTCCCATCAGTATTGGAGTAATCTTGACAACAAAGCGCACAAGCAGCGGCACCTTCGCCGCCGGCGCCAGTACCACCATTTTTTCGGAGGAACGACCATGCAACATACTCTCGTCGCGGTGTTCGACAACCGCACCGACGCGCAGAACGCAATGAACGAACTGCTGTCGTCGGGTTTTACCCGTACCGACGTGCGCCTGTCCAACGCCGACCCGACCGGCCAGACCGACAGCCAGACCGGCCGTTCCGACCTCAACATCGAACGCAGCCAAGACGGCGATACCGGCATCACCGCCAGCATCAAGAATTTCTTCAGTGACCTGTTTGGTTCGGATAACGCCGAACACGTGAGCCGCTACGAGGGCGCGGTCACCCGCGGCCACCACGTGCTGACGCTGGTCGCGAACTCGCTGCCGGAAGTCGAGCGCGGCGCCGACATCGTCGAACGCTACGGCCCGACCGACATCGACGAGAACGCCACCGGCACCCCGGACCTCGCATCGGGCGGCATCAGCGCCGGCGCCATGCGCATGGGCAACAGCACCGGCATGCAGCAATCGTCGTCGATGTCGGCCCAGTCCGGCTCGCTCGGCAATGCACAGGCGGCGCCGACGCCAAGGCTCGACAATCCGGGCGAACGCGAGTTGTTCCAGCAAGGTTCCCTGAACCAGGGCCAGACCGTGGGCGGCACCCACCAGGAATCGCTGGGCACCAGCGGCCTGACCGCCACCGGCGGCACCTCGCTGCAAAGCTCGACCCTGCGCGACGACCCGGTGCAGAATGCGCCGTTCGACAGCAGCCAGCAGGGCGGCCTGTCGGCCGGCAGCGCGCAGCTGGACAACGACCGCATCGCGGCCCAGGGGTCGAACCTGGGCTCGACCGCCTCGGCGGGCAGCACCTCATCGCTCCAGGGCTCGGCCCTGGACGGCTCGATCCGCAGCGACTCGCTGCAGCGCGATCTCCAGGGCAGCCAGACCGGCTCGCTGAGCGGCGACAGCGCGAGCCTGGACAAGCAGCGCAGCGGCGTGCGCATCTTCTCGCGCGGCGCGTCCGACGCCGCGCTGGGCCTGGGCGGCAGCGCCGGTTCGGCGTCGAGCACCATGGGTGGTTACGACGACGACAGCGATTACCGCAACCACTTCAACACCACCTACGGCGCCACCGGCGCGGCCTACGACGACTACCTGCCGGCCTACAGCTACGGCAGCGAAGCCGCGCGCAGCGGCCGCTACACCAACCGCGCCTGGGACGACATCGAAACCGACCTGCGCAGCGACTGGGACAGCCGCTACGCCAACGGCGGCGAACCATCGACCTGGGAAAAAATGAAGGCCGCGGTGCGCCACGGCTGGGAACGCATGACCCGCGACGATGACGACGACCTGTACCGCAGCCACTACGACAGCACCTATGCGTCCAGCGGCACGAAGTTCGAGGAGCTGAAACCGGCCTATGCCTACGGCAGCCAAGCGCGCCGCAGCGAACTGTATCGCAACCAGCCATGGGACGACGTCGAGGGCACCCTGCGCACCGGCTGGGACAACCGCATCGACGGCACCCGCGACTTCAGCACGACCGGCAGCGACACCAGCGAACCGTCGGCCTGGGACCGCGTCAAGAACGCCGTCCGCCACGGCTGGGACCACATGACCGACGACAATGACGACGACGTCTACTACCGCGATCACTGGAACACGACCTACGGCGCCGCCGGCGGCGCGTACGACGAGTACCGTCCGGCCTACAGCTACGGTTCGGAAATGGCGCGCAACGACCAGTACCGCGGCCGCAGCTGGGACGCGGTCGAGACCGACCTGCGCAGCGACTGGGATCGCCGCTATCCGGGCGATGGCGGTCCTTCGACCTGGGACAAGATGAAATCCGCCGTGCGCCGCGGCTGGGACCGTATGACCGACGGCGATAACGACGCCTATTACCGCAACCACTGGAACTCGGTCTACGGCGCCGGCGGCGAAGCGTATGACGAATACCGTCCTGCCTACAGCTACGGTTCGGAGATGGCGCTCAACGACAAGTACCGCGGCCGTCCGTGGAACGACGTCGAGACCGACCTGCGCAACGATTGGGATACCCGTTATCCGGGCGAACAGTCGACGTGGGAAAAGATGAAATCAGCCGTGCGTCACGGCTGGGATCGGATGATGCGTTGAGCGTTTAAAGGCAAACTTCAGGAGTTGCGATAACTTCGTCTCCTGGAGTTGCATCTTGCACGTCGTCCCCGCGCAGGCGGGGACCCAAGGTAAGCTTGCAGCACCGCTCCTGCCGGATTTGCTGCAACGCTGACAAACTTGGGTCCCCGCCTTCGCGGGGACGTCGTCTTTAAGCCAACTTATTTGGCAAACACCTCGGCCGCCGGCGTGATCGTCACCGCCTCCGGCTTGATGTCCAGTTTCATCGACCCGATCTGCTTGTCCTCGTCCAGCAAGGCTTGCGGCTTGTTGGCGTCGTACTTGATCGGCGAGAAGGCATCGCTCACCAGCGCCTGCTTCAGGCCGGCCGCATCCTTGGTGATGATTACCACCGACAGGTTCTTGGCCGACAGGTGCTTCTTGATGGCGGCATTGACGTCGGCCGCGCTCAGCTTCGACAGGGCGTCGCGCATCATGGTCGTGAACTCCGGCGTGCCATACCACTCTGAATCGAGCGCGTAACCCAGCTGCTGGTCCTGGGTCGCGGTCATCACGAACACGTTCTTCATCAGATAGTCGCGGGTGGTCTCGAAGTCGGCCTGGCTGATGCCCGCGTCGACCATCTTGCCCAGCTCGTGCAGCGCCACGCGCAGCGCGAAGTGGCCGTTCTGCGGCGCCACCGGGCGGATCCAGACCTCGAACAGCTGCGCCTTGCGGCCCAGGTTGGGGTTCGGGAAGAACTGGAACATCCCGCGCGGGAAGGCTTCGATGTACGCGTAGTCGCCGTAGTTCATGCCGCGCTCTTCGCGGATGCGCTGGTACAGGTGGGCGCTCGAGGAGCGGTGTTCGCCGAACCAGGTCTTGGCCAGCCACAGGGCGGCGAAGTCCGGGTGCGTGCGCGTGACGTCGAGCGGCAGGCCGAACGACATCGCGGTGACGCGGGTGTTCTTCTCGACGATTTCCACTTCCAGGCCATTCGGGATGCGGCCTTTCGGCACGCTCGTGGCGGGTAAGCCCGCGCCTTGCGGCAGGCGCGCCAACTGCGCCTTGAGCGAAGCCGTCATCGCATCCGACACGTCGCCCGAGATGCCGACTTTCACGGCGCCGCGGGTATAGGCCCTGGCGTAGAAGGCTTTCACGTCGTCGAGGGTGATGGCGTCGATGCCGGCGACGGTGCCCAGCACCGGATGACCGTAGCCGGTGCCGGCGAATACATTCGCTTGCAGCCGCTCTTTGCCGAATTCCTCCTCGTTATTGTCCTTCAGGTCCAGCACCAGGGCATTACGCTGGGCGTCCTTCAGGCGGCGGAAATCCTCCTCGCGAAAGCCCGGGTCGGTCAGCAAAGGCATGGCGATGCCGAGGAATTGGTCCCAGTTGTCCTTGTGGATGGTGCCGGTAAAGGTCGTCATTTCCTTGTCGGTCTGCTCGGTGAGGCTGCCGGCCATTGGGAACAGCGCCTTGGTCACCTCGTCGATCTTGCGCTCGCGCGAACCGCTCGAGGCCACCATCGCCGCGGTCAGGGCGGCCAGGCCTTCCTTGCCCTTCGGGTCGTGAGCCGAGCCGACGGCGAACAGCAGCTTGAAGCGGATCTGCGGCAAGGCCGATTTCTGCACCAGCACGTCGAATTTCGCAACGATTGCCTGCGGAGCGAACGACGCCGGCTTCGGCAATTGCTCGATGCCCTTCGGCAGCGCGTCATGCGACAGGGTGGTGACTACCATGCTGTCGTCGACCAGGTATTTACGCGCGGCGGCCTGCAGGTCGGCCGGGCTCAGGCTGTCGATCGCGCGGTAGTAGCCGTTGAGGGTGCCGTACGAGCGCTCGAAGTGCACGTAGGAAGCCAGGGTGGAGGCGATCGCCTCGGTATTGTCGAGCGAGCGGATCAGGCCATACTTCTGGGCCGACTTGGCGGCCTCGAGTTCCTGGGCGCTCACCGGTTCGTCGCGCAGTTTCGCCACCGTCTGCAGGATGGCGTCGCGCACCATCAGCGCGTCTGCCGGATTTTTCACGCGCGCACCGATGGTGGCCAGGGTCGGATCGACCCGGTTCGGGGTGAAGTCGAACAGCTGGTCGACCTTTTGCTCGTCCTGCACCAGGCGCTTGTACAACGGCGAGGTGCGGCCAAAGCTCAGCGACAGCGCCATCGACAGGGCCGCCTGCTCCTTCTGCTGGGCGACGAAGCTCGGGGCGCGGTAGGCGACCGTCACCAGCGGCAGGGTCGGCGTCTGCCACGCCACGTGGCGGTACTGGGCGCCGCGCGGCGCCGGTTCGACCGGCACGTTCGACTTGAAGGCGCCGCGCTTCCAACCGGCCCAGTATTTCTCGACCATCGCGATCGCCTTGGCCGGCTCGACGTCGCCGGCGATGATGATGGTGGTCTTTTCGGGACGATACCAGCGGTCGAAGAAGACCTTCGAGTAATCGTACTGGTTGGGCATGTCCTCGATGTCCTTGAGGAAGCCCATCGTGGTGTGCTTGTAGGTATGGGTGGTGTAGGCTGCGTCGCGCTGCACCTCGAACAGCTTCGACATCGGGTTCGCGCTGTTCTTGTTGTATTCGCCCAGCACGGCGCGCGATTCGGTCTTGAAGGCCTCGACCGGATACGACAGGTGCTGGAAGCGGTCGGCCTCGACCTTCAGCACCGTCTCCAGGTCCTGCTTGGCGAAGGTGGTGTAGTAATTGGTCAGGTCGTCGCTGGTATACGCGTTCTGGCGCGCGCCGGCCTTCGTGATCACTTCCTGGTATTTTTCTGGAGGGTAGGTCGGCGTCCCGCGGAACATCATGTGCTCGAAGAAGTGGGCGAAGCCCGACTTGCCCGGCTCGACTTCGTTGCGCGAACCGGTCTGCACCGGGATGTGCACCGAGACCAGGTTCGGGAAGCCGGTCGGCACCACGATGACCTTCAGGCCGTTGGGAAGCAGTTTTTCGGTGGCCTTGAACGGCAGCACGTCGCCACCGGTGGCTGGCTTGGCAGTCCCAGCGGCTGGAGCGGCATGGGCGGCGCCGGCCAGGACCACGCCGGAAATCAATGTCGCGAGCGTGGTGCGCGACAGGGTCGATTGGAACACGATGTCTCCTTGGGAAATAGACAATCGCGAAGGATAGTCTATCCGCCAAGGAATGAACAGCCGCAGGACTACCGATGAATACCCGTGTTTACGCGGCTTCCGACATCGGCAGGCTGATGCGGTTGCGCCCCAGGTGCTTGGCGCGGTACAGGGCGGCGTCGGCGATCGCGACCAGCTGGCTGGCATGGCTGTCGGGTCCGGCGACGGCGGTGGCGGCCCCGATCGACACCGTCACGTGGCCGGCCGCGAAGCGGCATGGCAGTTGCAGCTGTTCGACCCGGCAGCGGATGCGCTCGGCCACGATGGCGGCGCCTTTCAGCGACTGGTTGGGCAGGATCACGGCGAACTCTTCGCCGCCGTAGCGCGCCACCAGGTCGTTGGCCCGCATCTCGCTGGCCACGGCGCGCGCCACCCGTTTCAGGCATTCGTCGCCGCCCAGGTGGCCGTGGGCGTCGTTATACGATTTGAAGTTGTCGACGTCCACCATCAGCAGCGACAGCGGCTGCATCTGGCGTAGCGCGCGCGTCCATTCCTCATGCAAGGTATCGTCGAAGCAGCGCCGGTTGGCCAGGCCCGTCAAGCCGTCGCGCGTGGCCAACTGCTCGAGCGCGATCTGGGCCATCTTGGCGTCGGTGAGATCGCGCAGGGTCTCGACCACGGCCGACAGCTGGCCTCTGGCATCGAAGATCGGGCTGGCGTCGGCCGCCAGGTAGCGGCGCCGGCCGACGCGCGGCATGTCGCACCAGCTCTCGATCGACAGGGGGCTGGGAGAGCGGCCATCCATCCCGGAGGCAAGCCGGGCCTCGTCGCGCCGGCCCTTGAGCACCATGTCGGCCAGGGTGGGGCGCTGGATTTCGTAAAAACTGCGCCAGTGGTCACCGGTGCCGAGCACCTCGGACGCCGGCACGCCCGTCAGTTCCTCGCAGGCGCGGTTCCAGATCATGACGCGGGCATCGGTGTCCAGCACGAATACCGGCACCGACAGGCTTTCCATCAACTGCCCCACGAATGCCACGTCCTCGACCAGGTCTGTCGGGCCTGTGCCTTTGCTGGGTGCGCTCATGAGCCGTCCTCTGTGGTTGCGGTATCGGAGAGCGGCAACTGGTTAGTTGCTGCTAGGGACCGATACTGCAACACGAGCAGGGTCAGGCCATTGATTTTGAGCAAGGACAATGGCGAGGTGGCATTTTGCAACGCTGGACGGTTCAGGCCGCCTTTGCCGTGATGGCGGACAGGCTGAGGGGCGCATCCTGCACCGGATTGTACACGGCAGCGGATACCGGCACCGAGAGCGTCCAGCGGGCGCGCCGCTCGGCAGTGGCCACCATGCGCAGCACACCGCCCATGGCGCGGATGTGCTCGACCAGCTCGACGGGCAGGGCGGTTACGTCGTCCACCGAACCGGCGCAGCCGTCGATCTCCAGGCCGAGCGTGCTGGCGCCTTCGAGCAACCGGACGTGCAGTTCGCGCTCCTGATCGTCGGCGCGGCCGCCGACCTTGCGCGCGGCGCCGGCGAGCACGTCCTGCAACACGCGGAACACGGCCAGCCTCGCCGCCCGGTCCTGGCTGGCGCGCGAACGCGGATCGACGCCGGCCTCGAAGCGGTAGCGCAGGCCGTGGCGATGGGCGTGCTCGGCCAGGCAGCGCTCCAGCGCCTGGCGCAGGCCGTCACCCGGATTGGCGCCGCGCAGGCCGCCGGCGACAGCGCGCACCGCGTGGATGGCGCCGTGGATGCCGCCCAGCGCGCGCTCCAGACGGGCGGCGAGGGCGGGCGTGGCCTGGGCGCACTCTTGCAGGCTCGCCATCTCGTCGCGCAAGCTCGACAAGCGGCGGCCCAGCTCGGCCTGCAACTCGCATCCGATCCGCGTCCGCTCGCATTCGCGCACGCCTTCGTGCTGGCGCACCATGCGGCACAGCACGTCGTGGTTGTCGGCCAGCGCCTGGTCGGACTGGCAGCGCGCCTCGCGCTCGGCCGCGAGCTGGTGCTGCAGGGCGCGAGCCCGTTCATCGGTCGTGACGCTGCGGCGCAGGCCGATGTAGGCCAGCACCAGGGCTGCCAGCGTGACCATGACGCAGGCCAGCATCTCCGGCGCGGCGCTGCGCCAGGGCAGGGGCACCTGTACATGCGCTTCGCTGGCCTGGGCGCGGTGGGCAAGCAAGGATAGGAAAACTAGGAAAACCGAAGACTTTTTCATGGGTAGCCCTCTTACCGGATTCGGAACATTCCGTAGGACCATACCGCCGTGCGGCTGTAGGAATATTGTTTCTTCTCAAGCGCCTGCTACACGGCACGTTTTCTGGAACGGCAGCAACCGCGAGGCCACGCTACCCGTCGCACGACAGGCCGCGCTATAATGGAAGGTTGACGAGAGGCTTAACGTGACTTACAGCATCAAAGAGATCTTCTATACCTTGCAGGGGGAGGGCGCCCACGCGGGACGGCCGGCCGTGTTCTGCCGGTTTTCCGGCTGCAACCTCTGGACTGGACGCGAAGCCGACCGTTCGACCTCCGTATGCCAGTTCTGCGATACCGATTTCGTCGGCACCGATGGCGAGCGCGGCGGCAAGTTCAAGGAAGCGGACTTGCTGGCGGCCGAGATCGACAGCCTGTGGCCAGCCACTTATCCGGCCAGCAAGTACGTGGTGTTCACCGGCGGCGAACCGCTGCTGCAGCTCGACCGCCCCCTGATCGACGCCATGCATGCGCGCGGCTTCACCATCGCCATCGAGACCAACGGCACCCTGCCGGTGCCGGAAGGCGTCGACTGGATCTGCGTCAGCCCCAAGATGGGCTCGACGCTGGTGGTGCACAAGGGCAGCGAGATCAAGGTCGTCATCCCGCAGCTCGGCCAGGACCTGGCCGCCTATGAAGGGCTCGACTTCGAGCACTTCTTCGTGCAGGCGATGGACGGCCCGCTGGCCGCCCGCAATATCCAGCTGGCCATCGAGACCTGCCGCGCCAACCCGAAATGGAAGCTCAGCCTCCAGACCCATAAACTTCTTCAGATTCCTTAAAGATCCACACGCAGCATGTTGACCATTACCCGCAAGCTCGAATTCGATGCCGGACACCGGATTCCCGACCACAAAAGCCAGTGCCGCAACCTGCACGGCCACCGCTATACCCTTGAGATTACTCTGACAGGCCAGGTTATCGATTCCGATGGCAATTCCGACAATGGAATGATCATGGATTTCTCCGACGTGAAGGCCTTGGCAAAACAGCACTTGGTCGACGTGTGGGACCACGCCTTCATCGTGTACGAAAAGGATGACAAGGTGCGTGAGTTCCTGGCATCGCTGCCGGACCACAAGACGATCGTGATCGACCGCATCCCGACCGTCGAGAACCTGGCCCAGGTCGCGTTTGACATCCTGAAGGCCGTGTTCATCGACCGCTACGGCACCGGCCTGCGCCTGCACAAGCTGGTGCTGCACGAAACCCCGAACTGCTGGGCCGAGATCACGGAATGATGCCGGATCCGACCGTCCAGGCGGCCCAGCAAGCGCCGATCGAGACTGCGGAAGGGCGCTATATGGGACTGGCCCTGGCCCAGGCGCAGCTGGCCTGGGGCCGGGGCGAGGTGCCGGTCGGCGCCGTGGTGGTCAAGGATGGCGAAGTCATCGCGACCGGCTTCAACCAGCCGATCAGTGGCCACGACCCGACCGCTCACGCCGAGATCGTCGCCCTGCGCGCGGCCGCCGAAAAGCTGGGCAATTACCGGTTGCCCGGTTGCGAGCTGTATGTGACCCTCGAACCCTGCATCATGTGCTCGGGGGCGATGATGCATGCGCGCCTGGCGAAGGTGGTGTATGCGGCGACCGACCCCAAGACCGGCGCCTGCGGCTCGGTCGTCAATCTGTTCGACGAAGACAGGCTGAACCACCACACCGAGGTGGTCGGCGGCGTCATGGCAGAAGAGGCGAGCGCCTTGCTCAAGGCCTTTTTCGTGGAACGCCGCAACGCTGCGCGCAAGCCGGCCGCGGTCCAGGGGTAAGCCTGGGGGCGCCCCGGGGCGCATTCCATCAGGCGGAGCGCCATGCGCGCCAATAAGCTGTTATGCTGATTTCAAGTCGCCATGACGGCACGGCCGTCCGACCATCGGGATGTGAACCACGAACAGCATCGGCGCCAGGCGGCGCCACATTACGCGCTCCTGACCTGCCGTCATGCCTACTCTCCACGCCAATGGCCTGCGCATCGCCTTCGACACCGCGGGTGACCCCAAATCCGCGCCCCTGCTCCTGATCCACGGCCTCGGCATGCAGCTGACCAACTGGCCCGACGAATTCGTCGAAGGCCTGGTCGAGCTCGGCTTTTACGTGATCCGCTTCGACCACCGCGACACCGGCCTGTCGACCAAGTTCGAACTGGCCGGCACCCCGAATCTCACGCTGGCGCGCATCAAGGCGGCCCTCGGCTGGCCGCTGCGCTCGCCATATGGCATCGACGATATGGCGGCCGACGCCCTCGGGGTGCTGTCGGCGCTGGGCGTGGCCCGGGCGCACCTGGTGGGCGTCTCGGCGCTGGGCGGCATGGTCGCTCAGCAGCTGGCCGCGCGCCACCCACAGCGGGTGCTGAGCCTGACCTCCATCATGTCCACCAGCGGCCGGCGCGGCTTGCCGGGGCCGAGCGCAAAAGTGCGCAAGGCGCTGGCCAGCCATCCGGCCGACCCAAGCAATCTCGATAGCGTCATCGACCACGCGGTCGGGCTGCTGCGGGCACTGGGCAGCCCGTCCTATCCGACGCCCGACCGGCAGTTGCGCAAGCGGGTCACGCGCTCCATGCGGCGCTGCTACTGCCCAGGCGGCAGTGCGCGTCAGATGCTGGCGCTGCTTGCCGCGGGCGAGCGCAGCGCGCTGCTGCCGGCGATCGCGGCGCCCACCCTCGTCATCCACGGCGCCGCCGATCCGCTGCTGCCCGTGGCCTGCGGCCAGGATGTCGCGCGCCACATCGACGGTGCGCGGCTCGAGATCATCGAAGGGATGGGCCACGATTTGCCGCCCCAGCTGGTCGAGCGCATCCTTGCCTTGATCGACTCCCATGCGCGGGGTAAGATGTTGCCAGATTCAACACCCCGGCTCTACGTCAAACAGTGATCATTTCCCGTCCCGGCATCGCCATCGTGGCGCCAGCCGGCTGCATTCCCGAACCATTGGCGCTCGAACGCGCCATCGCGCGCCTCGAGGAGCAGGGCTTTTTGGTGCGTAATTACTACGACCACAGCTGCTCCTACCTGCGCTTCGGCGGCACCGACGACGCGCGCCTGGAACAACTGCATGCCGCCGCGGCCGACCCCGACGTGCACCTCATCATCGCCCTGCGCGGCGGCTATGGCATCAGCCGTTTGCTGCCGCGCATCGACTTCGAGGCGATCGCCGCCAGCGGCAAGATCGTGGTCGGGTTTTCCGACCTGACGGCCCTGCACATGGGCCTGATGGCGAGGGCGGGCGGCCTCAGCTATGCCGGGCCGATGATCGCGGGCGACTTCGGCGCGCTCGAACCGGTCGCGTTCACGCTCGACGATTTCTGGACCTGCCTGGCCGGCCCCACGCATACCATCACCGAGCGCGTGGCCGGCAATCCAGCGCTCGACGTGCGCGGCACCGTCTGGGGCGGCAATCTGGCCATGATCGGCGCCATGATCGGCACGCCATACTTTCCGCGCATCGACGACGGCATCCTGTGGTTCGAAGACATCGCCGAACATCCGTACCGGGTCGAGCGCCTGCTGCTCCAACTGATGCAGGCCGGCGTGCTCGAGCGCCAGCAGGCCGTGGTGCTAGGCGACTTTTCGGGCTATCGCCTGGGACCGCTCGACAACGGCTACGACTTCGACGCCATGCTGGCCTACCTGCGCCAGACCCTGCCGCTGCCGGTATTGACGGGCCTCTCGTTCGGTCACATCGAGCGCCGCGTCACCATTCCGTTCGGCGCCCAAGGCCACCTGGTGTCCGATGCCATTGGCTTTCGCCTGACCTTGTCCGACTATCCAACGCTGGTTCGCGCCTGATCTGCGCGCCTGACGCGCCAGCCGCTGTCCGGAATCGACCCTTATTCGCCTGGCAAGGCGCAGAATGGTAAAATAGCCGGTTAATCAAATATGCTTTTTGGGGTAATACAGTGCTATCCACAGCCAATATCACGATGCAATTCGGCGCCAAGCCGCTGTTCGAGAACATTTCCGTCAAATTTGGCGAAGGCAACCGTTATGGCCTGATCGGCGCCAACGGCTGCGGCAAGTCGACCTTCATGAAGATCCTGGGCGGCGACCTCGAGCCGTCGGCCGGCAACGTCAGCCTGGATCCGGGCGAGCGCCTCGGTAAGCTGCGCCAGGACCAGTTCGCCTACGAAGACGTGCGCGTGCTGGACGTCGTCATGATGGGACACACCGAGCTGTGGAACGCGATCGCCGAACGCGATGCGATCTACGCCAACCCGGAAGCGACCGACGACGACTACATGAAAGCGGCCGAGCTCGAAGGCAAAGTGGCTGAATACGACGGCTACTCGGCCGAGGCGCGCGCCGGCGAACTGCTGCTGGGCCTGGAAATCGGCACCGACCTGCACCAGGGTCCGATGAGCGCCGTGGCGCCGGGCTGGAAGCTGCGCGTGCTGCTGGCCCAGGCCCTGTTCTCGAATCCGGATATCCTGCTGCTCGACGAACCAACCAATAACCTGGACATCAACACGATCCGCTGGCTGGAAAACATGCTCAACGAGCGTAATTCCACCATGATCATCATTTCTCACGATCGTCACTTCCTGAACCAGGTCTGCACCCACGTGGCCGACATGGACTACGGCACCCTGAAGGTCTATCCGGGCAACTACGACGACTACATGCTGGCCTCGACCCAGGCGCGCAACCAGCAGCTGGCGAACAACGCCAAGGCCAAGGAGAAGGTCGCCGAACTGCAGGACTTCGTGCGCCGCTTCTCGGCCAATAAATCGAAGGCGCGCCAGGCGACGTCGCGCGCCAAGCAGATCGACAAGATCAAGATCGAGGAATTCAAGCCTTCTTCGCGCGCCTATCCCTTCGTGCGCTTCGAAGGCGAGAAGAAGCTGCACCGCTTGGCAGTGGAAGCCGAGAACATCTCGAAAGCCTACGAGCGTCAGTTATTTAAAAACTTCTCGATCATGGTCGAGGCGGGCGAGCGCATCGCGATCATCGGCGCCAACGGCGCCGGTAAAACCACGCTGCTGCGCACGATTGGCGGCGAGCTGTGCAACCTGCAGCCGGACAGCGGCCGCGTGAAGTGGGCCGAGAACGCGAACCCCGGCTATATGCCGCAGGATCCGACCGAGGAATTCGCCAGCGGCGAAACCCTCACCGACTGGATGGGCCGCTGGACGCAAGAGGGCGACGACGACCAAGCCGTGCGCTCAATCCTGGGCCGCCTGCTGTTTGGCGGCGACGAAGTCAAGAAGTCGGTCAAGGTGCTGTCGGGTGGCGAGAAGGGCCGCATGATGTACGGCAAGCTGATGCTGGGCCGTCACAATGTGATGCTGCTCGACGAGCCGACCAACCACATGGACATGGAATCGATCGAATCGCTGAACATCGCGCTCGACAAGTACGCCGGCACCCTGATCTTCGTGTCGCACGACCGCGAGTTCGTGTCGTCGCTGGCCACCCGCGTCATCGAGATCCGCGAGAACGACGTGGTTGACTTCCACGGCAACTACGAGGAATACCTGCGCAGCCAGGGCATCGACTGACTCACGGGTAGCCATTTGAAGGAGATGGCGGGGCAGGTCCCCGCCAACGCGAGGAGACGCGCGAGCATGAATGCCGTAACAGTACCAATCAAGACCTACGAATACGACCGGCCCCAGGCCGGCATGGCCTGCACCGCCGAGGCCTGGGCGAAAATCCCGAGCGCGCCCGAGATGGCCGAGCGCGCCGAACTGAAGGACCGCATCCGGCGCCTGCTGAAAGAGAAGGGCGCCGTGCTGGTGGCCCACTATTACGTGGACGCCGACCTGCAAGACCTGGCCGAGGAAACCGGCGGCTGCGTCTCCGATTCGCTGGAGATGGCGCGCTTCGGCCGCGACCACGCGGCCCAGACCCTGGTGGTGGCCGGCGTGCGCTTCATGGGCGAGACCGCCAAGATCCTGAGCCCCGAGAAAACCATCCTGATGCCCGACCTCGACGCGACCTGTTCGCTCGACCTGGGCTGCCCGGCCGATGAGTTCGCGGCCTTCTGCGACCAGCATCCCGACCGCACCGTCGTCGTGTATGCCAATACCAGCGCCGCCGTGAAGGCGCGCGCCGACTGGATGGTGACCTCGTCGATCGGCCTGGACATCGTGGCCGAACTGCATGCCCAGGGCAAGAAGATCCTGTGGGCGCCCGACCGCCACCTGGGTTCCTATATCCAGGCCAAGACCGGCGCCGACATGCTGCTGTGGCAGGGTTCCTGCCTGGTGCACGACGAATTCAAGGGCATCGAACTCGACCTGCTCAAGGCCGAATACCCGAATGCGAAAGTGCTGGTGCACCCGGAGTCGCCCGCCAATGTCGTGGCCCAGGCCGACGCCGTCGGCTCGACCACCCAGCTGATCAACGCGGCCCAGACGATGGACGCAACCCATTTCATCGTTGCCACCGACAACGGCATCCTGCACAAGATGCGGATGGCGGCCCCGGGTAAGACCTTTATCGAGGCGCCGACCGCGGGAAACAGCGCGACCTGCAAGAGCTGCGCGCACTGCCCTTGGATGGCGATGAACGGCTTGCGGAATGTGGCAGATGCGCTGGCCGACATCGAATCGGGCGCCAACCAGATCCACGTCGACCCGGCTGTGGGCCTGCAAGCGAAACGCGCCATCGATCGCATGCTCGATTTCGCCGCCGCCAAGCGCGCCAAAGCACTGCCGACCGGCAAACTGGAAAACAATGCCCCGATGTTCTCGGGGGTAGGACCGGCATGACCACACTGAAGAATCCCCACGCCCAGTTCGACGACAAGCTGCAGGCCGCCTTCGAGCAGAACATCCTGGCCGCGCTGCTCGAAGACGTCGGCACCGGCGACCTGACGGGCAAGCTGGTGCCGAACGATACCTTGGTGACGGCCCGGGTGATCGTGCGCGAAGCCGCCGTGCTGTGCGGCGCGCCCTGGTTCGAAGGCCTGATGCTGGCGGTCGACCAGGACACCGAGATCGACTGGCACTATGCCGAGGGCGAGCTCATGACGCTTGACTCGACGGTCTGCACGATCCGCGCCAATCCGCGCTCACTGCTCACCGCTGAACGCGGCGCGCTCAATTTCATGCAACTGCTGTCCGGTGTGGCGACGGCCACCCGCCGCTACGTCGACGTCATTGCCGGTACGGATGCGGCGATCCTCGACACCCGCAAGACCTTGCCGGGCCTGCGCCTGGCGCAGAAATATGCGGTGCGCGTCGGGGGCGGCAAGAACCAGCGCATGGCGCTGTATGACGGCATCCTGATCAAGGAAAACCATATCGCGGCGGCGGGCGGCGTGACGGCCGCGCTGCAGGCGGCGGCCGCATTGAACGCCGGCGCCCCGGTGCAGATCGAGGTCGAGACCATCGCCCAGCTCCAGGAAGCGCTCGATGCCGGCGTCAAGTCGGTCTTGCTCGACAATTTCGACTTGGCGCGCATGCGTGAAGCGGTGCAGGTCAATGCCGGCCGCGCGCTGCTCGAGGCATCCGGCGGCATCAATATGGAGACGGTGCGCGCGATCGCCGAAACGGGCGTCGACCGCATCTCGATTGGCAGCCTGACCAAGGATGTACGCGCCACCGATTACTCGCTGCGCATCATCTGACCATTCATTTTCACAGGATCTTCATGACGACTTCCGACAAGTTGAAACGTTCGCTCGGCTTTCGCCTGTTCTGGTTGGGCTTCGGCCTGCTGCTGGGCGTGCCCCAGCTCCTCGACGGCATCATGTATGACAGGAAGGCCGAGCTGTTCTTCGGCATCGGCATGCTGCTGGTCGGCCTCCGCGGCTTCCTGCGCCCGGTGGTGCTGGGCCGCGCAATGGCGCTCAAGCGCGACGACTCGGCCGAGGCATCGTCGATCGGCTCGACCGCGGTGCATGGCGTGCTGTCGCTGGCGATGGCGGCCAGCCTGTTCACCGGCCTGGCCATCAAGCTCGGTAGCAGCTAAACTCCGCTTTCGCCGGCCGCCGCGACCGCATTCTCGCGCGCACTCGGCAAGTGGGCCGGTACGCCGACCTGGGACGCGATCGCATCGATCGCCCCCAGCACCTTGCCCGGTTCGGCGTAATGCAGCATATGGCCCACCCCGGGCGTGACCGACAGCTCGCTGTGGCGCAGCGCCGCATGCAATCGCTCGGCATTGTGGGCGCAGTCGCAGACGCCATCCTGGGTGCCGGACAGGATCTGCACGGGCACCTTCAGCCTTCCAAACCGCCGCGCAAGCGACATCGCGGCCGGCACCATCAGGCTGCTATCTGCAGCATTCGCCCGCAATTGGCCGGGACGCAGGGACATCCACGGAGACACTGAGCGGAAGCGCTCGGATACAGGCAAGGGCGCGAACGCGCGCCCGACCGCGGCTGGCCAGATCAGGCGCCCGGCGAGCGGCGCCACGGTGTAGCGCAGCGCGTCGCCTACCAGCGGAATGGCCGGCGGCGCACCGACCAGCACGTCCATCCGCACGCTCGGATAGTAGTAGCCCGAGACCAGCACCAGCCCGCGCACGAAGTCCGGCACCTGCAGGCCCATGCTCAGCGCCACCAGCGTGCCCCAGGAATGGCCGGCGACGATGGCGCTGTCCACGTTCAGTTCCTGCAGCGCGTGGTGCAGCAGGCGCGCCTGGCGGTCCGGGGTCCAGACCGTGGTGCGCGGCCGTTCGCTGTAGCCAAAGCCGGGACGGTCGAAGGCGATAACCCGGTAATGCCCGGCGGCGGCGTCCAGCAGGCCGCTGTGTTCCCAGTCGGTGGCGTCGACGCCATTGCCGTGCAAGAGCACCAGCACCGGGCCCTGGCCGCGCTCCAAGTAATGGAGCTTGACGCCATCGACCGTGATGAAGCTGCCCGTTGGCGGGTGTTCGCGTTCGGCGCGCCGGGATTTGGCGCGTACCAGCAGCCAGGATGCCAGCAGGCCCAGGCCGGCGATGGCGACGCCGGCCGACAGGCGCCGCGTGCTGCTTGCGTTTGTGCTTCGATAGGTGCTGATCACATGGTCCCCCTATGGTCGATAAGGTCGGATGGCGGCGCCAGCAGGTTCGCCCCCAGCAGTTGCGCCACCTGCGGCAAGATCTGTTCGGCCGTCGCCTCGAGCTTGAGCGCCAGCATGTCGTCCGCGCGGGTACGGCCGAGGTTGATGGCGGCGATCGGCTTGCCGGCCGCCTGTGCCAGCCGGCAGAAGCGGAAGCCCGAATACACCATCAGTGAGGAACCGACCACCAGCAGCGCGTCGGCCGCCTCCATCTGGGCCAGCGCGCAGGCGGTGCGCGCGGGCGGCACGTTATCGCCGAAAAAGACGACGTCGGGCATCAGCACACCGCCGCAGTGCACGCAGACGGGAATCTCGACGCCGGTGACGGCGTCGGGATCGAGCGCCGCATCGCCATCCGGCAGCGGCGCGGCCATCGCCTGCAGCAGGGCCGGGTTGGCGAATTCGAGCTGGGTCTGCACAAAAGCACGGGGGAAGCGCGCATGGCAGGCCAGGCACGTCACGTGGTGGATATTGCCGTGCAATTCGAGCAGCGCGTGGCTGCCGGCCTGCTGGTGCAGGCCGTCGACGTTCTGGGTCAGGATGAAGCCGAGCTTGCCGGCCGCTTCGAGGGCGGCAAGGGCGCGGTGGCCGTCATTGGGCCTGGCGCGCGCCAGCAACGGCCAGCCGACCATGCTGCGCGCCCAGTAACGCCGCTGGACCGCGACGTCGCGCCGGAATTCCGGGCCCTGGATCGGCAGGCGGCCGCGGCGCACGCCGTCACGGTCGCGGTAATCGGGGATGCCGGAGGCGGTCGACAGGCCGGCGCCGGTCAGGACCAGGGTGCGCGGGTGCCTTGCCAAAAAAGAGGCCAGCGCGTCGACGCCGTCGTGAATGCTGAGACCTTCTGCCATGCCGCTTCTTCCTCCCATGCATGGGATCGTAACATCGGCAATCCTGGGGCCACACACGATTCCCCGGGTCAGCGCCGCTTATCTGGCGGATACCGCAATCCCACCGACGATCATCCCGAACGCCAGCACATGATACAGGTGCGGCGCCTCGCCCAAAAAGGCCGACGACAGCAGCGCCGTGAACAGCGGCGTCAGGTTGATGAAGAAGGCGCCCAGGCTCGGCCCGGCGCGCTGCACGCCGGCGCCCCAGCAGCGCATGGCGATGATGGCCGGGCCGATCGCCACGTACAGCAGGGCGGCGACGAGCGGCCAGCTCCAGGCGATGTGCACGTCCCTGAGCGCCCATTCGCCGCCGGCCAGCGCGCCCGACCACAGCACGCCGAACCCGACCTGGGCCAGCAGGAAGGCGGCCCAGTCCGCGCGCAGCGCCGGCACGTCCTTTTGCTGCATCAGGAGCCAGCTATAGAAGGACCAGGCGATGGTGGCCAGGATCATGTACAGGTCGCCCGCCATCAGCCGCAGCGCCGCCAGTTCGGCCAGCGAGCCGCGACACAGGACCACCAGCACCCCCGCGATCGATAGCACCGCCCCCGCGACCTGCCTGCGCTTGACCGGGATGCCGAAAAACAGCCGTCCGACCAGCAGCATCCATACCGGGACGCCAGAGGCGACCAGGGTCACATTGATCGGGGACGAACTTTGCAGCGCCAGGTATTGCAGCGAGTTGTACAGGCCGACGCCCAGCAGGCCGAGCATGCTGTAGCGCTTCCAGTTGGTCAATACGCCGCTGCCGGGGCGCAGGGCGGCGCGGCCCAGCGGCAGCAGCACGGCCAGCGCGATCGACCAGCGGATCAGGTTGAGCGTCATCGGCGGCACCGCGTCGCGCACCAGGCGGCCCACAATGGCATTGCCGGCCCACAGCACGGGTGGGATGGTCAGGAGCAGGGCGGTGGCCGGGGTCAGCCGATAGCCGGGCGTCGACATCTCAGCCGCGCCGCGGCGTCAAGACGCTCGGCAGCGCCTTCGGCAGGGTGTCCGGGAAATCGCGCGAATAATGCAGGCCGCGGCTTTCGTGGCGCGACAGCGCGCTCTTGACGATCAGGTGCGCCACCTCGACCAGGTTGCGCAGCTCCAGCAGGTCGGGCGTGATGCGGAAATTGCGGTAGTACTCGTCGATCTCTTCCTTGAGCAGCTTGATGCGGTGCTCGGCCCGCTCGAGGCGCTTGGTGGTGCGCACGATGCCGACGTAATTCCACATGAAGCGGCGCAGCTCGTCCCAGTTGTGGGCGATGACCACTTCTTCGTCGGCATTCGTGACCCGGCTCTCGTCCCAGGCCGGCAGCGCGGGATGCTCCACCGGGAGGCTAGCAGCGATATGCCCGGCGCAGGCGCGGCCCACCACCACGCATTCCAGCAGCGAATTGCTGGCCAGGCGGTTGGCGCCGTGCAGGCCGGTGCAGGCAGTTTCGCCCACCGCATACAGGCCGGGAATGTCGGTGCGCCCGGCCAGGTCGGTGACCACGCCACCGCAAGTGAAGTGCACGGCCGGCACCACGGGGATCGGTTCGCGCGTGATGTCGATGCCCAGCTCCAGGCAGCGTGCGTAAATCGTCGGGAAGTGCTCCTTGAGGAACTCGGGATCCTGGTGGCTGATGTCCAGGTCCACGTGATCCAGGCCGCGTTTCTTCATCTCGAAGTCGATGGCGCGGGCGACGACGTCGCGCGGGGCCAGCTCGCCACGCTCGTCGTGGGCCGGCATGAAGCGGGTGCCGGCCACGGCGCCGGCTTCGCGCGGCAGCTTGAGCAGCCCGCCTTCGCCGCGGATCGCCTCGGTGATCAGGAACGATTTGGCGTAAGGATGGTACAGGCAGGTCGGGTGGAACTGGATGAATTCCATGTTCGACACCCGGCAGCCGGCGCGCCAGGCCATGGCGATGCCGTCGCCGGTGGCGGTGTCGGGATTGGTGGTGTACAGGTAGACCTTGCCGGCGCCGCCGGTGGCCAGCACCGTGTGTTCGGCCTCGAAAGTCAGGACCTTGCCGCTCTCGATGTCCTGCACATACAGGCCAAGGCAGCGCGGCTGGCCGACCAGCGAGGGTGCGCCCGCATGGACGCCGTCGGCGCCCAGCTTGTCGGACGTGATCACGTCGATCGCCACGTGGTGCTCGAACAGCGCGATATTCGGATGCGCGCGCACCTTCTGTTCCAGCGTCACCTGCACCGCGTGGCCGGTGGCGTCGGCGGCGTGGATGATGCGGCGCTGGCTATGGCCGCCTTCGCGGGTCAGGTGGAAACCCAGCTCGGCCGTGGCGTCGCGGGTGAACGGGACGCCTTGTTCGATCAGCCATTCGATGGCGGCGCGGCCACCCTCGACGATGGCGCGGGTCGCCCCTTCGTCGCACAGGCCGGCGCCGGCGACCAGGGTGTCGTCGATGTGCTGGTCATGACTGTCGCCCGAATCAAGGACGGCGGCGATCCCACCCTGGGCCCAGCTGCTGGCGCCATCGCGCAATGCGCGCTTGGAGATGATGGCGACCTTGCGGGTCTCGGCCAGGTGCAGGGCAACGGACAGGCCGGCCAGGCCGCTGCCGACGATCGCGACGTCAAATTTCATGGCAATGTCATATTTGTACAGAGGCATCACTATAAGCGATTTGTGGTCGATATGTCAGGCCGGGGGAAGGTATCCAGCTCGGTCATCACTGTACGGCCCCGCACCGAAAAGCGGCCATCAGGCACGTTAGGATAGGGTTTTAGTCACCCATCAAGGACATACCATGACCGCAGACCGCCACCACGCAGCCGCGCTCGCCGACCGGATCGGCTCGATGCGCTTCTCCATGTTCACCTTCCGCGACCAGTACGACCACCTGGTCAGCCAGCCGATGACCAAGCAGGACGTCGACGCCGAAGGGGGCATCTGGTTCTTCGTCAACTCGACCACCGAGCTGTGGGACAGCATCGCGCACCAGCCCGAGGTCAACGTCAGCTTCGCCGACAATGAGAACAGCACCTATGTCTCGGTCAGCGGCCGCGCCGAGCGGGTCGTCGACCGCGCGCAGGTCGAGGCCCGTTGGAATCCGATGGTCCAGGCCTGGTTCCCGGCCGGCCCGGGAGACCAGCACGCGGTGCTGGTACGGGTCGACCCGCACGCCGCCGAGTACTGGGATTCGAACGACAGCAAGATGGTGCGCCTGTTCGCCATGGCCAAGGCGGCCGTGACCGGCACCCAGCCTGACGTGGACGGCGAGCACGGGACCATCAAGCTGTAATTCTTGCAGTAGGGCACGCGCGTGCCTTACAGTAGCGCTCCCGAATCCTGGAGCGCAGATGATGACCAGCCCGCTCGAACTGGCGGCCAACGCCTTCACGGCCGCCGCCATCCTGCTGGCTGGCCGCAACAACGTCCACACCTGGTGGACCGGCATCGTCGGCTGCACGCTGTTCGGCGTGCTGTTCGCCCAGAACCATTTATACGCCGACGTCGTCCTGCAGATATTCTTTGTCGGCACCGGGGTGCTGGGCTGGTGGCGCTGGCTGCATGGCAATGATGGGGCGCCGCTACCGATCACCCACGCCGGCTGGCGCAGCCTGGCATGGATGATACCGGCCGGCATTGCCGCCACCGCCGCCTACGGCGCCTTGCTCCATTTTTATACGAATGCCTACGCGCCCTTCATCGATTCGGCGGTACTGGTGTTCAGCGTCATCGCCCAGCTCCTGATGATGCAGCGGCGCATCGAGAATTGGCCGGTCTGGCTGCTGGTCAATACCATCGCCGTGCCGCTGTACTACAGCCGCGGGTTGCACCTTACGGCCTTCCTTTACCTGTGCTTCTGGGTCAATGCGATCGTGTCCTGGGTCTGGTGGAGCAGGCTGGCCAGGCGCGAACGCACAGGCACCTGATCAGGGCCGGGCCGGCGGCAGATCGCGCTCGTCCTGGTTGCCGCCCGTCTCGGGCGCACCGAGGCCGGTTTCGCGCACACGGGCCTGGCCGGACCGGGTGTCCTGGGCGCCTGGATTGGCATGGGTCATGGCCGCGTCCACCGATTCGGTCCGCGGCGCGGCTTCAATCGTCTCGACAGCGATGGCGGCCGCGTCTTCGGTACCGTCCGGCGCATTGACGTAGGGGCCGGACTGGTTGCGGGTCAGGCCCGGGCCGCCGTTGCCGCCGGTTTCGGTCTGGCTCTCGTGGCTCGGGGTGGCGTCTTGCTGGCCGCTGGTCTGGCCACCGACGCCTACGGTGACGCTGTCGTCCGTGCCTGAGCCTGGGTTGGACGCGGTGTTCATGGTGTCTCCTCGAAGTAAGAAATTGTATGAAAGGGCGGGATCGATACCGCATTGTCGGGCAGGCTCGGCCCGCTCACTATCGGCCTGCAGGGCGGGCGGCTGTAGGACTCGACCGCTCCAAAGGACGACATTCGAGCGGCCTCAAGCATGATGCCTACGCAATCGGCAAGGCCGGTGCTATACTGTATATCCATACAGTTCTTGCCATTTCGTCCCATGCCCGTCTTCCTGCCGATCGACCTCGAGCCACTGCCCACCGAACATCCGGACCGGGCGGCGGCGAGTCGCCCGGACGCCGGCATCTTCTCGGGCGTACATGACGAGCCGGTCACCTCGGCCCGCAACGACGCCGAACTGGCGCGCGAATACATCTCGCATGGCGAGCTGAGTCCCAAGTCCATCGCCAACCTGCAGAAGGAGCTCTACCGCTTCCTGACCTGGTGCCGCGAAGAAGCAAAAAAGACCTTCCAGCAGCTGAACGTGGCCGACCTGAACGCCTACAAGGAATTCATCCGCAGCCCGCCGCCTGAATGGGTGTGCACCACCAAGTGGCCGCGCAACGATGCGCGCTATCGCCCGTTCTCGGGCCCGTTATCCGACACCAGCCGGCGCCAGTCGATGATCGCCATCAAGGGCTTGCTGGCCTTCGCCGAGCACACCGGCTATCTGCGCCGCAACCCGGCGCGCCTGGTGCGCAATGTACGGGCGCCCCATGCCGGCCGCATCACGCGCTACCTGACGCCCGCCGCGCTGGCCTATGCGCTGGCCGCGGCCGAGGCGCGCGACGCCGATTCCGAAGCCGCGGCGCGCCAGCGCGCCCGCGACCGCTTCCTGCTGATCGCCTTCGCCCAGACCGGCGCGCGCCTCAACGAGATCGTGAGCGCCCGCATGGGTTCGATCTATAGCGAGGGCGATGGCCGCTGGTGGCTGGACGTCCTGGGTAAGGGCAACAAGCCGCGCCGGCTGCCGGTGCCGCCGGCCACGCTGGCCGCCTACCGCGACTACCGGCGCGCCTTTGGCCTGCTGGAGCAGACCAGCCGCGGCGACCACATGCCGCTGGTGCTGTCGAGCCGCACGCGCGACCACGTGCGCGTCACCGACGAGGCGGCCTCCGAGGCGTTGAAGGCAATCTTCCAGCTGGCCGCCAGCGAGGCGGCGGCCCGGGGCGACGGCGATAGCGCGTCCATGCTGCGCCAGGCGTCGCCGCACTGGCTACGCCACAGCATGCTGACCAACCACGCCAATAGCGGGGTCCAGCTCAAGACCCTGCAAGACACGGCCGGCCACGCCAATATCGCCACCACCGCCGGTTATCTGCACAAGACCGACAAGGAACGCCACGACGAGATCCTTGGCGTGGACGGCAAGGGCATCCTGTGATGTCAGACCGGGATCGACGAGGTCCCGCCGTCCGAACTGCCGTAATTCTGCAACTCGTCGAGTGACAGACGGCGTTCGTTCAGCGCCGTCACGATCGAACCGAGCTGTTCATCGTCGGGCTGGATATAAACGATGCGTTGTTCGAGCAGATTGTCCCAGTAGGGCGTGTACGGCACGGCGGTCTCGGTCATCACCTGCGCCTTGAAGCTGCCATCGTGCAGCTCGCCGATCAGGGTAATGCGCGCGGTGTCGGGGACGGTATTCTGGACCGTGATATTCATGCTCATCCTTTGAATGATCAGTTCGTGTGAGTCCATTGTCACGCAGCTAAGGATCGGGTGCAAACCGCACACCGTCTGCCGTGCGCACCCCTGGGCCCAGGCTGGGTCGAAGGGTCGATGGATTCGAATGCCATCGTCAAAATTATCCGCTTTTCAACATTGGCGATGGCGACCGATACTGGACGCTGTCCAACCAACAGGGAATCAAGCAATGAACAAACTCACCTTCGCACTGCTCGCCGCAGGTTTGATCTCCGCCTCAACCGCCCAGGCCCAGGCTGACCTGATCATCACCAACGGCAAGATCGCCACCATGGCGGGCGAGGGTGAGTTCGTCGAGGCGCTGGCGGTCAAGGATGGCACGATCGCCGCCACCGGCAGCAACGAGCGAGTACTGCGCCTCAAGCAGAAGGACACCCGGGTCGTCGACGTCGGCGGGCGCACCGTGATCCCGGGCCTGAACGATTCCCATACCCACGTGATCCGCGCGGGCCTGAATTACAATATGGAAGTGCGCTGGGATGGCGTGCGCAGCCTGAAGCGGGCGATGGAGATGCTCAAGGAGCAGGCGGCGGGCACGCCCGAGGGCCAGTGGATCAAGGTCGTGGGCGGCTGGAGCGAACACCAGTTCGCCGAGAAGCGCATGCCCACCCTGGCCGAGATCAATGCCGCGGTGCCCGACAAGCCGGTCTTCATCCTCTATTTATATGGCAAGGCCTTCCTGAACCGGAAGGGCATCGAGACGCTCGGCTATACCAGGGAGACAAAATACCTCGACGGCGAGCTGGAACTGGACGCCGCCGGCAAGCCGACCGGCCTGCTGCTGGCCAAGCCGAACGCCATGATCCTGTACTCGACCCTGGCCAAGACCAACAAGCTCGATCGCGCCGACCAGCGCAACTCGACCTTGCACTTCTATCGCGACCTGAACCGCCTGGGGATGACCAGCGCAGTCGACGCCGGCGGTGGCGGCCAGGCCTATCCGGACGACTATGGCGTGACGATCGAACTGGCGAAAGAGGGCAAGCTCAGTGTGCGCACCGCGTATTACCTGTTCGCGCAAAAAGCAGGCAAGGAGCTGGAAGACTACCAGCGCTGGATCGCGATGACCAAGCCGAACCGCAACGACCACCTGTTCTACGCCAACGGCTTTACCACCGAAGGCGCCGGCGAGAACCTGGTCTCGAGCGCGGCCGACTTCGAGAACTTCCTGGAGCCGCGCCCCGACCTGCCGCACCATATGGAAGACGAGCTCGAACGGGTCGTGACCCTGCTGGTCAGGAACCGCTGGCCGTTCCGCATCCACGCCACCTATGGCGAAAGCATCGAGCGCGACCTGGCCGTGATCGAAAAGGTCAACCGCAGCACACCGCTGGCCGGCCTGCGCTGGATCGTCGACCACGCCGAGACGGTGACCGACGAGCAGCTGAAACGCATCAAGGCGCTGGGCGGCGGCGTGGCGGTGCAGAATCGCATGTACTTCCAGGGCGAAGCCTACCGCGAGCGCTACGGCGCCCAGACCCGGCAATTGCCGCCGATCCGCAAGATGCTCGAGCTCGGCCTGCCGGTGGGCCTGGGTACCGACGGCACGCGGGTGAGCAGCTACGGCCCGTGGCCGTCGATCTACTGGGCGGTGACGGGCAAGACGGCCGGCGGGCTGGCGACCTGGCAGGCGAAGGACGTGCTGTCGCGCCACGAAGCGCTGCAGCTCATGACCCGGGGCAGCGCCTGGATGAGTGGCGAAGAGGAGGTCAAGGGCCGGCTGGTCGAGGGCCAGTACGCCGACTTCGCGGTGCTGCCGCAGGATTACTTCACCATGGATGTGGACCAAATCAAGGACCTGGAAAGCGTGCTGACGGTGGTGAACGGGCAGGTCGTGTATGGCGCCGGCGAATTCGAAAAGCTGTCCCCGGCGCTGCCCGCGATATCTCCGGCCTGGAGTCCGGTGCGCCAGTTCGGCGGCTACCAGAACCGCTGACCCCGCTTGTATCGAAGGGCGGGGCGGCGTAGGGTGAGGGCGTCAGGAGGGCACGCCCATCGCCCCGTACAACTTCCACCGCCGCGCCCCGACCATCCGTCAATGGCTGGCCCTGCTGCTGGCGGCCTTCATCGTCCCGACCACGATCGCCGTGGTCGCGCTGTTCCTGCACTCGTATGGACGCGAGCGGGCCGGCATCGAACGCGCCTCCCAGGACGTGTCGCGGGCGTTGATGCAGGCCATCGACCGCGAACTGAGCAGTGCGCAGGCCGCGCTCCAGGCACTGGCGACCTCGCCCAGCCTGGACACCCACGATCTGCGCGCCTTCCACGCCCAGGCGATCGAGGTGCTGCACTCGCGTCCGGGCAATGTGCTGGTGGCGTCCGATCCGGGCCTGCGCCAGGTGATCAATACCGGCCTGCCGATCGGTGCGCCGCTGCCGCGCCACGGCAATGCCGGCCAGATCCGCAGCGTGTTCGAGACCGGCCGCCCCATGGTGTCGGACCTGTACCTGGGGCCCACCGTGAACCGCCTGCTCAGCAGCGTCGACGTGCCGGTGGTGCGTGATGGCGGGGTGCGCTACGTGCTGTCGATGCAATACTTCGGCGAGCGCCTGGGCGCCATCCTCGAGCGCCAGCAGGCGCCGCCTGGCGCCACCGTCACGATCTACGACGGCAAGGCCCGCATCGTGTGGAGCAGCCGCGCGGTGCGCGCCGAGGTCGGCCGGCGCGCCAGCTCGGCGCTGGCGGCCGGCTTCACGCTGGGGCCGGAAGGCACGGTCGACGAGCCCGGTGCGGACGAAGCCGGCCTGGTGACCGTGTTCAGCCGCTCCTCGCTGTCCGACTGGACGGTGGCGATCGCCCTGCAGCGCAGCGTGCTCAATGCCAGCCTGTGGCGGGCGCTGGAATGGATCGTGGTGGGCGGTTGCGCTCTGCTGGCGCTGGGCGCCGGCCTGGTGGCGCTGATCGGCACCCGCATCGAGGCGGCGCTGCGCGGGCTGGTGCATCCCGCCGTCGCCCTGGGCCGCGGCGAACAGGTGGTGCTGCCACCGCTGCCGCTGGACGAAGCGCTGGACGTCGGCCATGCCCTGGTCCAGACCGCCGCGCTGCTGCGCGAGCGCACGCTCCAGCGCGACGAGGCCGAGCGCGCCGAACGGATCCTGCGCGAAGCCAAGCGCGCGGTGGAACGCAGCGAAGCCTTCCTGCGCGGGATCTTCGAAGAAACGCCGGACGGCATCCTGCTGGTCGGTCACGACGGCCGGGTGACGCGCGCCAACGTCCAGGCCGAGCGCATGTTCGGCTACGCAGCCGGCGCGCTGGAAGGGCTGGCGCTGGATGCGCTGCTGGTGGAAAGCGGGGAGACGCCGGCCTCGGTGTACGAGCGCATGCGTAGCGCCCCGGCCAGGAGCGGCATGGCCGGCACCACCCACTTGCGCGGCCGGCGCCATGACGGCCTGGCCTTCGCGGCCGACGCCATGACCAATCCGCTGCCCGAGCGCGCGCTCCTGATCGTGACCGTGCGCGACGTCAGCGCCGGCTGGGAACAGGAGGAGGCGCTGCGCCAGGCGCTGGAAGACAAGAGCACCCTGCTCAAGGAACTGTACCACCGGGTCAAGAACAACTTGCAGCTCATCATCAGCCTGTTCAATCTGCAGGCGCGCACGCTCAAGGACGGCCGCGCCCAGCGGGCCCTGTTGGAGGCCGCCAACCGGGTCCGCGCCATGTCGCTGGTCCACGAGCGCCTGTACCAGTCGCGTACCCTTGGCACCATCCGCCTCGATGACTACGTGGGCGAGCTGTGCGACCAGCTGGCCAGCGCCGGCGCGGCCCGCCGCCGCGGCATTGCCCTGGAGATCGAGGTGGCGCCGGTCGACGTCGGCCTGGACCTCGCGGTACCGCTGGGCCTGCTGCTCAACGAACTCGTGTCGAACAGCCTCAAGCACGCTTTCACAGCCGGGCGGCGCGGCACGATCCGGGTGACGCTGGCGCCGGAGGCCGGGGAGGGCGCCGATACCAACGGGGAAATGCTGCGTCTGACGGTCCAGGACGACGGTATCGGCCTGCCGCCCGAGGCCGACCGAACTTCTCCCCAAACGCTGGGTCTAAGACTAGTCGCCGCCTTGAGCGAGCAATTGCATGCGGAGCTCGTGTTCGAGAACCGCAACGGCGCCTGCGTCATGCTCGTCTTCCATGCCGGGGCCAACGGCAGGCGCCGCACCGAGCAGGCTGGGGATGCCCACACTGGGGATACCTTTTCCCGGCATGCGCTGGCGCCCCATACGGCGGCGCCAGAATAGGCCCCATCAACCAGGAACCCCTATGCTGCAACCCATTCCCGGCGCCGCGCAGGACGCACCGACCCTGCTGGTGGTCGAAGACGAAGCCGTGGTCGCCATGGACATCGCGGGCCAGTTGCGCGATATGGGCTACCGGATCTGCGGCTGCGTCGACAATGGCCGCGACGCCATCGTGCGGGCGCGCGCCGACCGGCCCGACCTGGTGCTGATGGACGTGGTGCTCAAGGGCGAGATGGATGGCATCGCGGCGGCCGCCACCATCGGCGCCGAGCTGCAGATCCCGATCCTGTTTCTGACCGCCTACAGCGACAATCAGAGCGTCGACCGCGCCGCCGACGCCATGCCCTACGGCTATCTGACCAAGCCGTTCCAGGGACGCGAGCTGCGCGCGGTGATCGAGGTCGCGCTGCGCAAGGCCGAAGTCGAGCGCGCGCAGCGCGACAAGGAACGCTGGTTGAGTTCGGTGCTGCACGGGGTGGGCGACGCCGTGATCGCCCTTGACGCCGACGGCCTGGTCGGCCTGGCCAACCCGGCGGCCGAACACCTGCTCGGCACCGAGGTCCTGCGCGGACGCAGCGCCGCCGAGGTCATGCGCCTGGAAGACGATGCCGGCGCCACGGTCGGCCTGGCGCACCACGATTGCCTGGCGCGCAGCGGGGCGGCGATGCTGGTGACTGGCGCCGGCCAGCGCATCCCGGTCGATTATTCGGCGGGCCCGATCTGCGACGAACGCGCCCACCAGATGGGCACGGCGATCGTGCTGCACGACGAGCGCGAACGGGTGGCGGCCGAGCTGCGCCTGGCGCGCAGCGAACATCGGTTTCGCAGCGCTTTCGACAACGCGCCGCTGGGCCTGGCGCTGGTCGACCGCGACAACCGCTACGTGCGGATCAACCTCGCCATGTGCCGCCTGCTGGGCGCGCCAGCCGACCAGCTCGTGGGCATGTCGCAGGAGGGCTTCGGCGACAGCGGCGACAATGCGATCGAACGCGAGTACCAGCAAGACTTGCTGGCCGGGCGCAGCGACGCGGTGCAATATGAGCGCCGCTACCGGTCAAAGGATGGACGTACGGTATGGGCCCTCGTTTCGGCCACGCTGCTGTCGACCAACCACGATCCGCAGCAATTCCTGATCCAGGTGAACGACGTCACCGGGCGCAAGCGGGCCGAGGAAGAGCTGGCGCACCTGGCCCATCACGACGCGCTGACCGGGGTCGCCAACCGGGCGATGCTGAGCGAGCAGGTCGAGCGCGAGCTGGCCGTGGCGCGCCGCCGCGATTCACGCCTGGCGGTGGTCTTCATCGACCTGGATTACTTCAAGCACATCAACGACACCTATGGGCACGAGACCGGCGACGTGGTGCTCAAGGAGCTGGCGGCCCGCCTGGCCCACAGCGTGCGTGCGATCGACATCGTCGGACGGCTGGGCGGAGACGAGTTCGTGGTCGTGCTGTCCGAGGTGTCCGACACGAGCGACGTGATCGCGCTGACCGACAAGCTGCGGCGCGAATGCGGCCGCCCGCTGCATTTCAACGGCCACGAGGTGCGGCTGGCGGTCAGCATGGGGGTGAGCCTGTTCCCCGACGACGCCCACGACTTCCGCACGCTGCTGCGCTTCGCCGACAGCGCCCTGTACCAGGCCAAGGGAGAAGGGCGCAACAACGTGCAGTTCTACCGGCCCGAACTCACGGCGCGCATGGAGATGCGGGTGCGGCTGGGCGCCGGCCTGCGCACCGCCCTCGAACGTGGCGAACTCGAGATGTTCTACCAGCCGATCGTGACCCTGGCCGACGGCCGCCCGGCCGCCGCCGAAGCCCTGCTGCGCTGGCACCACCCCGAACTTGGCCTGCTGCTGCCCGACCTGTTCCTGCCGATGCTCGAGGAATCGTCGATGGGCGAGGAGATCGGCGCCTGGACGATCCTCGAGGCCTGTCGCCAGGCCGCGCTCTGGAACGCCGACGGCGGCCCCGGCCTGCGCATGGGGGTGAACGTGACGCCGGCCCAGTTCAAGTGCGGACGCCTGGTCCCGGTGGTGGAGGCGGCGCTGCGCGCCACCGGGCTGGACGCGGGCCGCCTGTGCGTCGAGATCACCGAGCAGAGCCAGCTGGCCGATACCGAGCAGACCCGCGCCACCCTGGCCACGCTGAAATCCCTGGGGGTGCTGGTGGCGATCGACGATTTCGGCACCGGCTATTCGTCGCTGGGCTATATCAGCCGCCTGAAACCCGACGAACTCAAGGTCGACAAGTCGCTGGTGACCGACGTCGACACCGACGCCGAACGCGCCGGCCTGGTGGTGGCCGCGCTGGCGATGGCGCGCAGCCTGCGCTTGCTGGTAGTGGCCGAGGGCGTCGAGACCGAGGCCGAGCAGGCCTTCCTGCAGGCCCACGGCTGTGACATGGCACAAGGCTACCTGCATGCGCGGCCGATCCCGGCGCGGGAGTTCGAGGCGTGGCTGGCGGCGGCCGGCCGCGGGAGCAGGGCCGGCGGGGCGCCGGCGCATTGATGCATCCTGCCCCGCGGCACTATCTCGGTCACTAGCTCAGTCACTACGCAGGCTCAACTTGCTGCCGGCGATCAGCGGGACGCCAGGCGTGTCGTCTGCCGCGCGCGCGTCGCCGACCGCGTTGTCGTAATCGATCACATCGGCCCCAGTGATGGCGTCGCGGTGCGTGATCTGCACGTGAATGCGGCCGGCGTCGGCGCTTGCCGCGTCGCGGACCACGCTCAGGACGAAGCGGTGGCCATGCAGGCCATTCAGCACCCCGCTGCCTTCATAGCGCACGCCTGCCGGATCGTGGGCCAGGGCGTCGTAGCCGCCGCTGTCGAATTCGATGCCTGGCGCGCTGAAGCGGATCGCGGCCTTGCCGCCACCGTCCGAGGCGCCGCCCGCGGAGCGGAAAGAGAAGCGGGCGATGCCGGGGGCGTGGGACGCGAGCCGCGACGCGCCGCGTGGCGACAAGAAGCGGCCGTCGCCGGCGAGCACGATGCCGGACTCGCTCACGACAACCGTCGACTGCGTCACGCTGCGCTCGCCCCCGCTGTCGCTCACCGTCAGGCGGACCTTGTACACGCCCGGCGTGCGGTACGTATGTTGTCCGCTCACGCCGCCGCGGCCCCGCACCGAGGCGACATTGCCGGCGCCGGTGGTGCCGTCGCCCCAGGACCAGCTTGCCGTGTGGGCGTCGCGCAGATCGCTGTCCCTGAACCCTGCCGCGAACGTCAGCAGGGCGCCGGGCCGTGCCGCGCCGACGGTCTTGATGGTCCCGATTACCGGCGCCGCCTTGGCGCATGTGCCCGGCACCAGCAGCACCAGGGCCCCGGTGGTGGTGCTGGCGACGATTGAACCGTTATCCGAAATGGCGTGAGCCTCGTCCAGTTCAAACCCGTCCGGCGCGTCCCTGAGACGGGTATTCAGGTCGACCAGGCCCGCAGCACGGGTCCAGACGAAGGCGCGGGAGTTGAACCGGCCCACGACCTGGCCGTGCTTGTTGATGTCGCGACCGGTCGACTGGTCGGTGCCTGGGTTTCCAAGCAGGAGCGTACCGCTTTTCGGGGTCCACACGAACCCGACCACGTTGCCCGGGCCGGTTGCGGTCTCTCCGACCACCATGTCCTTGTCGTTCATTTTTACGGCCCAGGAGTCGCCAGGCACCCGCAGATCGATCGCGCCTTTGCGGGGCGTCCAGAAGAATGAGGAACGTGAACTGGATGGATTGGGCGCAAACAGGCCGTGGCCGACGATGTGCCCGGCCGCGTTGATGTCGGTAGCACTTGACCACGGGAACTGGTTCGAAAGAAGAGGCTGTGGTACCGGCGCCAGCGTCCAACGTGCTGGAACAGAATAGCTCCAGCCCATTGTTGGCGCCGCATCGCTGAGGCCGACCACGACGCCGGCATCGTTCATCGCGGTCACGTTGGAGTAGGCGTTCAGCGAACCCAGATCGCGCATACCGAGACCGGGAATCCAGCGAAAGGCGCGTTCCTCGGTGTCCAGGGAATGCCGCGCATTGCCCGCGACCATGCCCAGGTTGTTGATCGCAATTCCTTCCGAGGCGAGCAGGCCGGGGGGGCTCAAGTTGACCATCCCGCTCCACGCGCTCCAGCGGTAGGCATGGTATCCGTTACCCATTGGCGCCAGGAAGGACAGGCCGGTCACTTGTCCGAGATCGTTCAGCGCGACAGCGGTGGTGTAGATAGTGTTACTGTCGCCGACCAGCGAACCGAGCCTGCGTACCTGGACGCCATCGTACATCCTGGCGTTGTGGACGAAAAGCGCGACGTACTCGCTGAACGCCACCTGGCCCTTGGCATTGACGTCGACGTTGGGAGAGGCGTCCGGGGCCAGCGGGACGATCCGATAGAGAACGTTGGGCGGAGGGGGAAGGGGACCGGCGTTTAGCGCCGTCGAGATCGACAGGCACAGGACCGCGACCGGATAGCGCAGCCGCGCGTGGCTGGGGCGGCGGCGAATGGACTGGGCGGCATAGGTGTTCGCTTGCATTTGTTCCTCCTGATCAGTTTGATGCGGCAGGTCAAGATGCATTTGGGAAGAGGTGCTAGACGGGACGTACGCGATCAGCTTAGGCTCTCTGACGAGACTGCCTCTGGCCGATATCAATCGGCGTGCTGGTGGCGCGAGCCTGGTGCAGAGACCGATGATGTAAGTAGGAGGTCGCGCCGAATGCGGATTTCTCAGCGCAAGAAGCCGACATGGATGAACGGAGAAGTCGCGGTACCGACCGCTGCTCGAGGAATGAATCTAACTCGACATTAGCACATATATTGTCGAGTTAATGCTGGATAGGGTCATCACGCTTGTCTTCCGCTTCCGGCGCGGGTAGAGTCCCCGACACATCGAAAACCGGCCACATCCGATGAAAATCGCGCATATCTCTGCAGGAGCAACGTCACACTGTAATGATGACCATGTGGCCGTCTTCGATCATGCCGGCGTCACCGACATCCTGGTGATCGATGGCGGCACTTCGGTGGCCGAGCGCGACTATCTCGATCCTGTTCATGGCGACGTGGCCTGGTTCGTGCACGCGTTCACGGAAGCGCTGGAACAGGAACTGGCGCCCGGGCGCGGCCAGCAGGAATGCGTACATGCCGCGATCGGCGTGGTCCACGCCAGCTTCGAGCGGATGGCTGAACATAGCGCGATGCCGCTGCATGCATGGCCGATCGCGGCGATGACCTGGCTGCGCGTCAATGGGCAGGACGGCGCCAGGCACGCGGTGTTATACAGCCTCGGCGACTGCACGAGTCTGCTGCACACGGCGACCGGCGGCTGCATCGATCTCGATCCGTTCGTGAATCCGCAGGACGCCGTACTGCAGGCCGAGATCGCGACACTGCGCGCAGAAGGCGTCAACGATCCGGAGCAACGGCGCGAACGCATGCTGCCGATGCTGCGTGCGCGACGCGCGTTCCAGAATACCCAGCCGGCGCCGACCGTCCTGTGCCTGCGTCCGAACGGTGCATTCCAGGCGCGCGTGCGAAGCGTCGACCTGGAGCCGGGAGCAAGCCTGCTGATCATGACCGACGGCTTTTACCGGCGGGTCGATCCTTATGGCCGGTATACGAATGGCGCGCTGATGGCGGCTTGTCTCGAACGGGGATTGCCGGCGATGCTGGACGAGCTGCGGACGTATGAAGCGGTCGCCGGCGGAACGGGGGCACGCGCGGTCAAGGCGGCGGACGATGCGTCGGCGGCGATCTGGACCGGGTAGGCAGATAGCGGTCTTCAGGCTGTCTGGGCATGGGCATTGGAGCGGGTGCCCCGACTTTTGATTGATCGCAGTCCTGGTAGTCGGAAAGCGTATTTGACATAATATAGATTATGCGAAGGAATGGTACTTTCTAGGGTGTTGCAATTTAAGCGCTTATAACGTTGAAGATTTGCAACATCGTCTATGCAAATGGTATGGTTGCGTGTTGCGTAGGAATTAAAATAACATTAGATCTTTTTCCAGCTTCACAATCAGAACACGCCTCCAAATCTCCATGGGCCGCTTCTAGTCGACGAGAAAGGTCTACCGCGTTATTGGGCAACTATCTGGTCGACTTTCATGAGCAGACAGCTTGCCGAATCTACGCACATCAAGAAGCTTCGCTTCATTGAAGACCTTTATCGACATGCAGATCAGTCTTACGGCCCGGCTGCACTCGATGACGCGTTGGGCTCTTCCGATGACGACTTGCTCGCGTCGATCCTCGAGTCCTGGTTCGTCGCGCTCCGCAATCGACCTATGAACACTGAGGCCGATCAAAAACGATGGGATGCCGGACTTACATTCGTCACCTCGGTTCTGGGATGGATCTCCAAGAGCGATGCGAACCCGCAGCGACAAAGCATCGAAGTCAGATTGCATCGCCTTTCGACGCTTTACTGGCAGTTCCACGTACACCGTCTTAGATCCGCCGAAACAATACGGTCACTTCCCGCAAGTACCGTTGAAGCCCTGTATCAGATGGTTGATCCTGAGTCCGAGCTCAACCCGTTCCACCGGGAGCGGACGCGATGGCGGATATATATTGCGTTTCTCTTGATGCTTCATCAAGGGCTGCGCCGCGGCGAGGTTCTTCTGCTTCCAGCAGATACGGTTAAAAGTGGGTTCGACCGAAAGACCAACAGAGACCGACTTTGGCTGAACGTACAAGAGAATCCTTATGAGGACGCTGCAAAGGACCCGCGTTATTCCAGGCCGGGCATCAAGACAGCAGCATCATACCGTCAGATCCCGATCAGCGAGGCTATTGCTGGGGTTATAGATACGTACGTGCAAAATTTTCGAGGGCGCCCGAAGCACTCATTTTTGCTAAACTCCCAGTCAGACATGCCGTTATCAACTGAAGCAATCACGAAGGCGTTCGCACAAATCTCAAGCAAGCTGCCCAAGCCTGTGCTGACGGAACTTAAGAACCGGACTGGTAAGCACTCTTCGACTCCTCACGACCTACGGCATACCTGTGCGGTTATGCGACTTCATCAACTTCTGGCAAAGCGTGATCCGATGGATGAGGCGCTTCAAAAACTGCGCACACTCTTTGGATGGTCAAAAACCTCCTCTATGCCTTCATATTATGCACGCGCCGTATTTGAAGACAGGCTTGCGACGGTATGGAATAGCGCGTTTGATGACCGCGTAGCACTGTTGCGCGCACTACCTAAGGAACGATAAATGAGCGAGCGCGCAACGCGACAACAACACGAATTATTCGCCGACTATTCAGCAGATCGAGAAATTTTACGCGAACTGTGCCAGTTGTTGCCTGCCCTCCCCTCAGTACTCCGTTACTATGACCAGTTTGACGACGCAGTCCGATCAATTAGAAATCCTGCTGGTCTAACAGTATTTGAGATTTCCGCTTTCGGAAAGAAATTCTCTGTCGACTTTGCTAGACTGGGTGAAGAAAGTTCCGTTATATTTAAGCATGTTTTTTCATACATCCTGGCGCAAGATTTAGCAATCATATCTGCCGTGGGCTACTTGTCAGCCGCACAGCATCTTAAGTCCGCCGATGTAGCTGCGCTGGTTGAAGCTGGGCCGACCAAAATCGGGCCAGTCTGGAAAGCTTTACGTGCACTAGAACTGCCGTCTGGCACCTATATTTGCGCGAAATATGTGCTGCAATTGCTGTGCGCTCTGCGTCTTTGCGGCTGGTCTGGCGAATATCAGATGTATTTAAAGAACGCCCTGCCCCTGCCTGTAAAGGACAAATACGCGGGAGTCCGCTCTGGCGACGTCTTCTTATCTGTAGATGAGGAAGCTATGCTTGTTCGTCACTTAGACGATACAGTCGCAAAGCTTGCAGCGTTTGGTGAAGCGAGTGTCAGTCACGACGAAATTGTCGACACCGCGATGCTGTTATGTTCATACCAATTCGGTATGCGTCGAAGTCAAATAGCGATGCTCACTCTCGGGAATGTGAGAATTTGGTCGGAGGACGATGATATGACGAATTCCGTTCACTTAACGTTCCACATGGCCAAACAACGCAGCGACAACAAACGAAAATCGTTGCTGCGACGGGTGAAGGTTGAATGGACTCCGCTGTTTGTCTATATAAAATTCAAACTTGAGGCCATTACAGCCGATGCAAGTGCCAAGTTCTTTTCTGCCCAGTCCACGGATGAAGTTGGAAGAAGGATCTCTGCACTCGTGCGTAAACTCCTGGAATCGGATGAGCGTGGAACGCTGCTAGTGGGAGTCAAACCCCGACAAGTAGCCTCGAACCTTTGGCCCCTTATTCTAACAACATTGAACCAGCGGGCTGCCGAAATTGTCCAACCCACCGGTAATCGAAGCACTAGGCCGCGTAACAGCACTGCATTACAAGAATGCTATTTAGCGGATGCAGCATTGCTTGGGATCGTAGTCTTATTTTCGGTAGTTTTTTACTTCTGTTGACTGACGCCCTTGGCGAAGCCCGGGTTCTTTCGGTGTCAACGACCACAAAACCGTAGCGCGCGATACGAGCAGCGATGCCCTGACTGCGAAGCCAAGCTCGATGGGCTCTCGAAGCGTACGCGCGGTCAGCATGCAACTTACCTGTACTTCTGCGAGCACGGCTGGATAGCCCTGTCACTGCCGGGATCGACTCTGCCGACGGGATAAGGAAACGCGACTCCTGTACTTGGGCGCCCGAGATCTGAGCTACCAGTGGAAGCCTACGCCCATCGACCAGCAAATGGTGTTTGCTTCCGAGTTTGCCGCGATCGGTTGTGTATCGGCCTGTGTGCTCGCCCCGGCAGGCGCCGGGATCCTGGTTCAACCACCATCGCTTCCTGGAAGCGCTCGGCTATATACTGCCGGCAGAAGCTGAGGCAAACTATTACAAGCAGTTGAGCAGTCAGGCTATCCGGGCCTGACTCACACTAACCTGCCTCCGCGAAAGCCGTGGCGATTCATTCCTTCTCTGCCAGAATGTGGTTAGCAGTTTCGAGCTCCCACCCGGACTGCCAACTCGCCAACTCATCGTCGGTCATTGCGGCCAGCTCCGTAGCCAGAACTCCATTTCGCGCACGAGAGAAGCCGGCTCTGAATGCGAGGTCTTCTTGTTCGTTCTGACTCATCATGACTTTTCCGGTCTATTTGAACTGGTCGAGGCTGTTAGGCGCGTTCGCGACTTTCACTATTTCGAGTGCCAGGTTGGACAGCAGTCCGTCCGCGCTATCGACCGGGACACCGAGCATATCGGCGGGGACGAACTGCGCGCGGCTAAACTGCTGCGCTTGATTTTGCGCTCGCCCAGGCTTGTCTTGCACGACACTGTAGCTGTGCCTGCGCATCGTGCGCAGCGCATGCGTGAGCGCGCTTACCTGCGCAGCATTTACGTCATCGTTCGTGTTCTGGTTTTGCTCCGTATTAGCTCCCTTCCTTCTTTTATATGTCGAAACTGGCCTCAGCATTCATTCGGAGTGCTTACGTGCCGACCAGGCCAGTTGTAAAGGTCGCGCTCAACAATCTCATGAACTGCCTCGACACGATCTCGCAACCCATCAATGAAGTCCATATCGGACTTAGCTACGTTCTCGTCGATCATCCTATAACGATGAAGAACTCCATTTCTGCTAGACCTAGTTTTGACCTTAACGTGCCGGTTTGCACGCAGCCCGATCCAGTCTGCGTGGGCATAGCCGTTGCGAATTGTCGCCGCCTCGAAAAGTGCTTTCTCAAGGTCTATCAGCTCGTCCGTGGGTAAGCAGGATTGACCAGTCGCTATTGCTTGCCCATAAAGCTGGACCAAGGCTTTCACTTTCGCTTGATAGCCCATCTCAGCTAGAAATACGTCCAGTCGCTCGTCCTGGTAGGGGTCTCTGAGCATGAGTTCCCGCAGATGCTGCTCTATCTGGCCTTCCAGAGAGTTGAAAAAGATAACAACCCACCCGATTTGTGTTGCCATGGCAGAAAGGTATTCACCTAATTCTTCGTCGGTGTCTACATGTTCCGGATGGGAGTCATAGTCCCCCTGATAAATCTCTTTATTCATCTGGCTGCGCTTTTCCTATCCATCCGTGTTCGTATTTTTCCACTCTTTCGCTTTACTGCTAATCGAGTAAAGCGCGATATTCAAGGCAAAAACTGCCATCGCCGAAAGCTGGCCGATATACCAAACTACTTTGCCGTCCTCAAAAACCTTTTTAGCTTCCCCTACCTTTGCGGAATCGATAAAACTTTGGATCGACTGGAACAGATAGAGCTGCCCGACAAATGCACCCGCTGCGCCAAGAAATAGCGCGATATATATAGATACTTCAGTGCGGGTGCTACGAACGCATCGTAGGAACGCGGCTCTGCGTAGGCAGCTCCAATGAGCGTAACAGCCGTCGCGGCCCCGCCCCCAATGATCCACTGCCAATCAAGATCCATTTTGCAATCAGTAATCTCTAGAGTTTCGGTTTCGTTACTGAACGGCGTATTCTTCTGACGTGGTGAACTACTCTGGCCTTGTCGGTTGGCAGGCCTGCTTGGGCTGAGTAGGGCAAAAGTGGATTTCGTAGTGCATAAATCCTTTGAGCTTGGTACGGCACTTCACGTATTCTAGACCGTTCGTCGCCTCCGACTCGCAGTAGGATTCTGAGAGTGGCGCACTGGACCCATCGAAAAACGTGTAACGCGCATACAAATTCGAGTGTGCAATTTCACTAGGCGGCGACTTGTACTCGGAACATGCAGCACAGAACCCAATGGAAACGGCAAGTACAGCGATCTTCAATTTATCCATGTTTTCCTCGAAGTCTCAGTGGTTCAGCAAGCGCCATATCCAAGATGCACCTCCCCAGCCAATCAATGGCCAGGCAGCACATTTTGCGAGATGAAGAGCTACCTCAAGTAGACCGCCATGAGTGGCGATATCTTCGAAATTTCGTGCGCGTCGATTCTGTTGGACCGAATCCAAGATTGTAGCTGTGTTCCTACCTTCCATGCGAGCTTCTAATGCCTGTAACGCAACGATGTTTTCATTGTGATAGGTATCGCGTGCGCTTGCTGCTTCCATCGCGTGAAGGTCGATTAGGCCAGCTATCAGGACGACCGCGAATGCAAGGAAAACCTTCATTGTCACATCAAGCTCGCTTGCGAACAGGCCCATGAACGCAATGCCACCAATAAGTAGGTCAAAAGCCAGCCAGTACCGTCCGAGTGCTTTCTTCAAAATCCTGTCCTTTTCCGTTCTCAAATCCAACCCAGTGCCTTAGCCATCCCTGCGCCGGCGACCGCCAGGACAATAATTCCAAATGGCCGCTGGAACCAAGGAAGTTCTTTACCTGCGCTTAGCTCTCGAATCAGGTATCTAACGACCTTAGCCGACCAGTGCGGATGCCGTGCCGGTAGTCCCAAGTATTCGTTGAGATTCACTTGCCGTTCGTCCTCGCCCCACCAGGTACTCATCCAGGCACGCACACGCTTCATATCGTCGTTCCTTGTCAGTCCAACTGCGTCACCAGGGCGCGGGCCGGAACGTCCATCCGCTTGCCAGCACTCGCGCCCTCCGTGCGCTCGACTTCCCACATCGCCAGATCGCGATACGGCGGCGCCGGCGCAATCGCGCGAACCGCGCTTCCTGATTTCGTGAAGAAGTAGTCCTTCCCTGCTTCGATGGGCATAGCGCATTTTCCTATTCTTCAGCCTGTCGACGAGCTGCGAGCTGGCGAACCAATACCGTATTCGCGACCTTCACGATAAAAATCGCGTAGGTAATTGTCAACAGGGTTATGGACTTTCAACTGACCGGGATACGAAGGATCTGCAGGTGCAAAGTAAAGCCAGTAGGTGCCAACTAATGCACCTGCAAGCGTTCCAAACGCGTCCCACAATATTCCAGCAAACTTACTCATGCTTTTCCTTGGCCTTACGAATTAGCGAGCGTACGGAACCACGCGATCGTGCACATGCCGGCATGACTCGCATTTCACATACTCCCGACCATCCATTCGAGTCGGCTGGTAGACAAACTTTTGTGGGTGCTTGCCGTTGCTGTAGTCTTTGACCGTTTCGTCGGCACCGCACAAGGTGCACTTGATATACATGTCGCCGCAATCATGACGGACGAATACATGGCCGACGTGGAAGCCCTTCGCGGCCGCCGCGCGCGCGGCTTCTTCGATAGCTTTCTGATCCATATTTTTTCCCCTAACGTTGTTTGTTCTTGCCGGCCGCCTTGAACTTGGGCATATCCAGTGAACCAAGACCTCCGGCCATGCACTTCGCGTAGACAGTCGCTCGCGCATGCTGTGCACTCGGGCGGACTGTATAGACCCAGTTAACGACAGCCGTATCCCGTTCATCAAGCACCTTCTGCTGCGCTTTTGGGCGTTTGGAGTCGGACATCGCAGGATCGAGCATGCCCGCCAATACTAGTTCTTCTGACTGACCAAGGTGCATCAGGTTTGCCGCTGACTGGGCGAACTTTCCAATGCCAAGGCATAGTTCTTCCGTCTGAGCGTATGCAGCTGGGGATAGCTGAGCGAGCGACAGAACGAAGATGGATTTTAGAAGCCGTATATCCAATTTTTGTGATCTCTTCTCGGCTCCGGCCGGCTCGGGGCGCCTTCTCGGCACCAGGTCGTTTTCCTCAGACTTACGGCGTAACCAGAAGCATGTCCGCGTACTCAGGACCGAATTGCACAACAGTTCCGAGGGGGCCGTCCATATAATTGAAAAGCCGCTGCCCTTGTTCCAATGACCACCATGCGTCCACCACAACAACGTCGTGCGGAGCGACCGTGTTTTTCACCCGAACTTTAGTTCGTTCATCGAGTCGATCACGCAATGAACGAAGGGCCGTTTTGGCTGCGCCGTCTAGTTCCAATACGTATGCTGTTTCCATGTTTTCTCCTTTACCTGCGCTTGCCACTCTCATATGAGCCAGGGAGTACCGGGGAGCCTTTCTCGCTCACCTTGCCACGTCGTATCGCGATCAGCTTTTTATAGACTGCGAAACGGTACTCTGGCTCAACTGCCAGGAGCTTACCACTGAGCCCGCTAGGCCTTTTCGGCCGCTTTTTCGACATGGCCTTTTCCGCTGGTTAGGCCAGAAGGTGCGAGATCAGCGTGAAGCCGTTGGCGGTGCGAGCCGGGTTGAACTGGTCGTAGCGGCCGGGCGGCGTGTACTCCAGCTGCTCGCCGGCCGCTGGCAGACGCTCGATGCCGCGATCTTCGATGCAGGTCTGCGCTTCCGCGCGGGTCAGCTGTTGGGTGTTGTTCTGGACTGGCATCATGCTCACCTTAGCTCGGCATCCGGCCGGGTCGGGGCGCCGCGTCGGCACCTGGTTGTTTTCCTTGGCTACTTGCGCATCAGTCGGATAATACCGCCGACTACCATGATCGCAGGCAGGACAAGCCACAGCCAGAAGTTCGGGACCGATGGTCCGGAGAAGGCCCACCCGCCAACGGCCAGCAGCAAGCCGCAGACAACGAAGATTTTTGCTTGGAGACGTGTCATGTCATTTTTCCTTAATCGTCACAAACCAGAATAGTGACGTCCATATCGCCAGTTTTTTCGCGCACCAGGTCGATCGCCTTTAGCATCCAGCAAGCCATAGACTTCACCAGTGGCCTGGTCAGCGACCTTGTACTTCCCTTCGTTGGTTTTTTCTACAGTAGCAGTAATCATCGAGTTCCCCATAAACGGTTTATACTTTTTTTTCGTGCTGGCCAAGCACCGCTCCCGACGCTTTCGACGCCAACGCCAGCTCACGGCTGGCATCGGTCTTGATTAGCCTTTTTACTGCCGTTCTGGAGAAGTTAGTCTTGCCTCCGCTTTTTCATCTGAGCGTCGAATTGTTCATTCAACGCACCTGCAACGGAGGCAGCATGGATATGCTCGTTGACATGCATATCGAGATTGCAGTCAGTAGTGTTGTCACGGCAAATTCCGTATTTATCCCAAGAGACTTCCTTCGTCCCGTTTGCCGTTTTCAACGTACCGACGAGGCAGTCCGAGGATGTAGGGGACAACGCATCGATCGTCGCGTCGAGACCTCCAACCGTTTTCGTAATGACTTGCTTGATAGGGATTTCAATCATCATGTTCCATTTTCTCCATTTGATGTCGGCGGCCGGCCGGCACGGGGCGCTCTTGCGCCTGGTTTTCCTTGACCAGCTGCTTACTTACACTCGGCCACCATATGGCGGCGGACCATAGGGCCGTACGCAGTGGGCGTGCTGCTATCGTTGCGGTCGATGATCCCGTACTTGCCGCCGCAGGCCTTGGTCGCAGCCTGATAACAGGTCGACCAGTCATCAGCCTACCCATCGCATGTTACGACGAAGCCCTTTTTGCCTTCGGGAGTAGTAATCGACTTCACGCCGGCCGCGCATCCAGCCAAACTCAGGAACACCCAACTGATAATCAGTTTTCTCATTGTTTTTCTATGATTGCATTTGCTGACTGCCGGCCAGCTGTCGGGCGCACGCGGCGCTTTTCCGTACTCTTAAACAGAGTCGTTGGCGAGTCGGCGAGCCGACTCGACTAACTTGTTGACCAGGGCTTCCAGGCGCGTTATCGCGTTGAAGTCGGACGAAATAGACTCGGCAGATTCAGACACGGCTAAGTGGACGAAGCGATATCGCTCTTGATCGCCTGACCACTCTCTATGGCCATTTTCAGCCGCGTGCGCAGTAAGTGTCATCAAATAGGCAATGTTCATGCGTGCATCAGCTAACTCTTGCTGCACTTCTGCGGGTTTCTTCTTGTTCTCATCCAATCCGCTCCACGCTAACTTCTCAGCTGTCTCGCGCAGGCGACACGTATCGAAGGCACGCTGTTTAAACCAGCTAGCGATGAGATCAGGTCGACCGCCTTCGAGAATCCATTTTGCAGATGCATCATTCGACATTTTGTTCCTAACCTGTTTTTCTGTTATCGGACGCGGCGCAGCGTGTACATCGGATTGGTCACTGTGTTCCGGTCCACGATTGTGAACGCGATCGCTGAGCCCTTCATCATCCCATCCTTGTAGGTCACCTTAACCACGCTCCCATTCGTGGCGTAGTCGACCTGTTCGATCACACCCATCGCCTCGGATTCCCCAGGGCGGAACGTGATGGTCATCGGTGCTAAACCGTCAGCCTTCCATGTTCCTTCAAGTGCCCCAGGCGAACGATTGCATCCCGCGAGTGTGGCTACCATTAGCAGCGCGGCGAAAGTTTGGTTTCTCATCTTTTCCTAAGTCGTTAGTAGGAACCCCAGTCCGAATAGTCCTTCGGGCTGGATGCGGCACATTCCTTCGCGGTCTTAAAGTAACCGTCCCATTCTTCCTGCGTGCACTCCATCTCGTCTCCACAGCTAAGAAGTACGAAACTAGTGAACAATGCTCCTCGTATTGCACTACAGAACTCCGCAGACTGCCGCCATGGTGGATCTGGAAGGTTGGCCGGATGATCGTGAGGCCAAACCTGATAAAGCTCAGTGCCAGTCCGACTTCGTTTTCGTCTCAGCGTAATCGCCATGTTTTCCGGGGTCTTATAAAGTCGGCTCGACGTCGTTGCTGGGAAGCTTACGTACTGCGTGTTCCACTAAGTCCCCTATGTTGGCAGTGCGTGCATCCGCAACCTCTTGCTTGTGTGCCTTTGCAACGAAGTTCAGCCGATCAGCGAACAAAGAGTTGTTCACTCCCAGTTCGTGCCCGCGGCGGAAATAGTCACGCGCAGAATTGAACGTGACCCTCCACTCCGAGCTTGGACGCCCTGCCCAGTGGTGGAGTGAGCGCAGCTGGTCAAGCGTCATGCCGATCGATTCGAGATAGGCAATATCTTCAAGAAGTTGATCGTTTTTTTTCATGAGTTTTCCTTTACTTGCCGAGCACGCTTGCGGCGTGCCGGCGAATGCGGCCAGCAGCCCGCTCTGGCGTGTCTCCGACGTCGCTCCAGACCTGATGCCACCAGGCGATGATGTCGGCTGCTGCTGAGGTCGTCGGCGCCGCGATCACGGCTTCCAGTTCAGCCTGCACTCTCGCCCACCAGGCCGCGCCTTCGCCGGCACCGGCCGTCTTGTCGATCGCGCGCTGGTAGATCAGCATGGCTTGGTCGAGCGTGAGTTGCATCGCATCCTTTTCCACTCTGCTACAGGCGTGCCTTGCGCTTAAACTCGTCTTTTAGCTCAGCTAGGAGGCTCTTAGCCTTCGGCATTAAAGTCTCGATGACCATTTCTGGACGTCCTGAACGCTCCAACCGCGCAATGTCACGCTCAACCCTTTGAATTGAAGCCTTTAGATGGTCAAGCCCCATATCGCATATGTAGTGAAGCTCACCGCCCCCATCTTTCCATAGTCCATAAGGAACGTCGTCCGGGTACCCTAGGTAATACATCGGGTTTCGGATTTCGACCGCAATAAGTTCTTCAATTTCGTGAGGCAGGTTGTCCATAATCTATTTCTCTGTTATCAGCCAACCACGTAAGCCAACGCTTGCTGCACGCGGTCGAAGATGGCCGGATCGTGCCGATTCTGTGTCTTCTTGAACGCCTTCGCAGCTTTCATCGCCTCCGCCCTGGTCAAAACAAACTTGGCTTGCGTCTGATGCTTGTCCGCGATACTGATGGTGACTTCGAAATTGCCATCGACATGTTCCACCAGTATTTGCGGGAAGCCGCTAAACCGAAAGAGATTGATCCTTAGATCGTGTACTGCGCATAAAGCAACAGCGCCGGCAATCTCGCAAGCGGAGACGCCTTCCATCGAAAAAATCTTACTATCGTTTTCCATGTCTTCTCCAAATTCGTTGTGCCATACGATGGCCTTTCAATACCCTGCTTCCGGCGCGGCATGCGTGCTGCTTGGCGTTTTCCGTTCACTCAGCCTTGGCTGCGTCACGCAAGAGAGCCTGAGCCCCTTTGCTGTTGAAAGGGTACGGACCGACAAGATAGACTGCGTCCGGGATATACAGCTGGACGTGGCCATCCGGGCAGACCTCGGTGATCGCACGCATCCCTTCGACGATCACATCGCCGTCGATCAAGTCAGCGCCGGATGCGGAAAGGTGCTCAACACCGACCTCCTTCACCAGGAATGTACCCTCCTGACCCTCGTAGACCTTCCGTGCAAAACCGGCCACTTCCAGTTCGTCAATTCTCATCGCGCTTTTCCGATCAGTCCACGCCTAGGGCGCACACGCCTGCGGGCCAATACCGCAGTCTGCCTCCATCCTTTCCGTCGAGCTCGAGGGCAACCACATCACCACCGTACTCCAAATGTCGCCCCCAACAGCTAGCAGGGTGGCGACCGCTGTCACGCGGCGCCGCTTCGACCCACGCACAATGCTGCCGATCCCATACTCTGCTAGCCTGCAGGGATTGGGACGACTGGCTTGAACACTCCCGTCGCAGTCATATTCCGTCGCAGCTCGAAACGCGTAAACGCTTCCACCGGATCCACCTGGTCGAGGGCGGCGAAGCTAATCCCGGACCATTGCCCGCGGTCGATGCGCGCCGAATAGAGGTATTCGTCGCTCACCATGCCAGTGGCTTTATCGGCCCGCTGCGAGTAACCCGAAACCACAACGGTATGGACGGTCGGTAGGGCCGCGAAAGCCTCGCCGACGACCCGAAACCCGAGCGAGTGGATGTGCGTCTGGTATAGGCGCCGGGTTGCCACCTCGCCGACGTCGCGCAGCGCTAGTTCCCAGCTGCGGGCCGGCAACGAGGCGCGCTTCGTTGGCATATCTTCCACCTCCGGCAAGTCTACATCCAGAAACAGCACGCGCCCATTGGGGCTCACGTCGATGGCGATAAGCGTCTCTTTGGGCCAGACGATCTCACCGAGCCGCTGTTCCAGCAGCTGCTGCATCGGTTCTGGGTTGCCGGCGATCGCACTGCTGAACAGGATCCGCTTCTCGACTCGCCAGCCGTCATGTGCGGACTTTTCTTTTTCGAACTGAGAGAGCTGAGCTTCGTACTCTGCACGGCGACGACTGTTTTCGGCGTCGACAGCTTGGCGCCGGCCAGGGATGAGGCGTTCCGCAAACCCAACTACTGCTTTTTCCGGCTCCGGCGGCGGAGCCTGAGCGAAAGCCGGCGGGACGAACGCGATAGGGGCCGCGGGATCAGGCGTGTCCCAATGCAGCTGGCCTAACGCAGTGATATTGGCGTTCATCTCGCCGCACTTCGTCTCAAGCATCTGTCGAATCTTGTCGCCCTGCTGCCGTCGAGCCTCGGCGATGATCTGTGCTGGTACTTCGTTGCCGGCCTGGTCGAGGTAGCGCATTTCGCCTTCGTCGCTCAGATCCAACGTCAATTTCATTGTTACCATTGGCGCCGCCGCGCGGGATGGCGTCGCCCCACCTGGGCGGTCAAGTCTCGTGCGCGACGACAAGCCAGTGCCTGGCAGGCTCGCGTTTAGGTATGTTCCCCTCTTCCCGATACTGACCGAGGCGCCGCGCGGACCGAGGTTCCACGACATACCGCTGGAGCTAACATTCATCCGCACGCCAGGTGCAAGCTTGAACGACTTTCGAAAACGCAATGCCATTTGCCCTCCGGGCTAACTCTATCGAGTCGATTTGAAGCCACGCCGCACACGCAGATGGGCCGGCCCAGCTAGTGAGGCGCTTAGCGCTTCCCCCAGAAGGCGTTGAACGCTTCGCCTACGTTTTCCTTGATGCCTTATGGCTTCCGGCTGCAAACAAAGTTCACCAGGTCGGACTTGCTCGATCCGAAAAGAACCTCGGTCCACTTTCCAGGGGCACCCGCAAGCTTGTCCGGTCCGTCTTCGCTGTAGCCCATATCGCGATACTGCATTGACTTGCAGTTGATCTCAGTTTTCGAGTAACCAGTCTCGTTGACGCCAACACGTTTATGCAGCGTGGTGGTGATGCCGCCTTTGGTCTTCGTGTCCAGCAGGTAGTACTTGCCTTTGTCGACCATGGTGCGGGGAATCTGCACTTCTGTAGCTGAGATACTGGAAGCCGATGCTACGATCATCAGGCTGGTGGCCAAAACTTTGCGCATCTTGGTCTCTTTCTTTGGTTGATGAAACACGTGGTCACTTTTCCGGTATTACTCTAAATCCGGGCCAGGGTAGCCAGACGAGCACCTTACACTCCACACCCCTCCTTTGAGAGTGAGGTCGAACGTACTACGCAGCGGCTTCACCACCACACCTTTCCCGATGTAGTGGCGAGTCAGAGAGCCGGTCGGGTGTCCGCACGGATTCTTCAGAGTGATCGAAATGTCATCACGCACATCGAAACCGTTGCGCTCGGCCTTTGCACGGTCGTTAGAAAAAACCGGCGCTTTCGTCAGATAGCTGCGAAGCTCCTTTTCGAGTTGGTCTTCAGTTGTCATTTCTAACCTCTTTCAGCTTCGTCGCCATGTTCGTTTTCCTAGGTGATAGCCCTGTCGAGCCGGCGATGGATTAGGGACGCCATCGACAGCAGATCCTCGGCGTCATCCTTAGACATATTCCAGTGAATACGGGCTTCGTGCGCGGTCGTATTCCTGAACATTCCGGCGACTCCTCGTAGCAAGTTTGCGAACCCTTTTTGCTCGCTTCGTTCGCTGTCGGTCGACAGTGGATTGATACGAACGAGAGGACGTTCTCCCGCAAGTGCCTTGTCAATGAGCGCCGCACCATCTTCATTAAGTCCGCTTTTCAATCGTAGTTTGTCCATGACACTCTTTACGGTCTCCAGAACTGCATGAAAGTAGTTGTTTACTAGAAGCTCTTCTCTACAGAATTTTAGGACGTCAGTGTGCACGCCTCGTTTCACCAGGTCGGTGCGGAGCTCTTCAGCACGGACCTTTGCCTCCGAAATTGTGCGCGCTTGCGTTACCTCTTGGAGCAAGCCACTATGATCAATTGCCAACCCAGCGAACAATAGAGCTTGGTTGAGGCGGACACGCATGGGCTCGAAGCGACCAGGGTTGGACATGTATCGTTCAGGCTTCATCGACTTCCGGATGAACGCGAGTACATGCAGCCTATCCTGTCTGCTATTTTGGTCAACAGCGAAAGCATTGTAGAGCCGGGTGCGTTTGGTCGCACTCGGATCGACGTCCGTGATACGGCTCGCGCTGAGCAGAAATCCGATTTCTGACCCTGTTAGGCCGCTTAAGGTATCACCGAGTGCCGCAGCAATTGCTTCCAGCTGTGTTTCGGTAAAGACCAGAGAACTCATATGTTTCCGGGATATGTTGATGGACTAGTCGAGGCGACGATACTCAGCCTGACCGTTCGTTAGATGTCCGCTGGATTTATCGACTGCCAACGTCGAAACACCCATGCCAGTCTGCACTTGCAGCGTGCCGTCCTTGAGTGTGGCTGGAATATTTTTGGTTTCCATCTTGCCGTCAAAGAAGCTCGGACCGGTGTTGCGGATCATGTAGCCGTCTCCATTTTTCACGATCTCGATCGTGCGCTTGTCACTTTTTACGTTGACCCACTTGCCTAGGAAGTCTTTGCCACCATCGTTGCCACATCCAGATAACAAGGCCAACATGGCCGCGCCACAAATCAAATTTCTCATCGCAATCCTTTTCACATATTGCCTGCGGCCGGCAGGCTTTCGGGCGCACGACTCGATTTTCCGCTTTGGTCAGATCAGGCCGTTTCGCTTAGCATCGCACGGACATAGGTGCGACGCTCGGATACATTCACTCATACAGCGGCGTAATTGGCGTGTCGGACAGGCCGTTGTTTTCGAACTCCTCACCGGCGCCGTTTCGGCTTTTCCACCAGCCAGGGTGGTCGCCATCGGCAGCACGGCGCTTGTGAAAGTCGTATGAAACCTTCGCCGCACGCAACGCTATGCGAAGGTTGGGGAAATCATCGCTGCTACTGTCGTGTAACCTCACAAAATTACCGTGCTTTTCGGTACTAATGACGTCCGGGTTGGGAGCGTTGTCGGCCTGCATCGCTGCAGCGATGGCAGGAACGTTCACTGCGTTGGCGCTAAATTTAATCACTCGGTCTACCAATTTCTTTCTCCCTTTTCGTTTCGCACTATGCGGACTGTTCCGCTACCGCGGCACTTTTGTCTCGGCATTGGTGCTGCTGTGATTCCGTCGTTGAGCCGGCGCAATGCCAACTCTCTCAATGCCTAAGCCGCGTCGAGCGCGGCAGGGCAACATAGTAGGCAAAGACACAGGCTAGAAGTCTCTCCAAACATCACATTAGGGAGTCAACTAACCCTCCGGTTCTAAACCCAACCGAGCCACTTGGCTAGTCCAGCAGCGAGGACACCACCAACAATGCCCAGCAACAAACTTGCGGCGTTCTTGGATAGGTCCAGCAGACCATTTGAAGAGCCAGTCCCGCCGCGCAGAAAGGTGCGGGTGACGTCGGCTCCGATCTCTGCGATGTCGTCTGGCTCGTAACCTTAACCGGGACTCATGATGAACAGACCACCCGTGCGATTCATCTCTACGATGTCCGCCAAGCTATCGCGATTGACGTGCGCCCTTGCCTCAGCTTCCTTCACCGGAGTTTCGATAATTCGAACCTTCCGAAGTTCTGCAGGAGACAGGACCGATGTCCCCACAAAGAACAAATACCCGCGTATGTAGGGTACGACGAACTGCATGCGCAGCTCTTTCGCCGTTAGGTCAGAGAACAGCACTGGTGCGGCTTCTAAAGTCACCTATCGAGACATGCCGCCCACACAGGCGGCATTTTCAGACTCCAAGGCACGACGGTCGACGCATTCAGATGCTCCTGGCTAGCAAACTTCCCCGATCCTGTCACGCAGATGCGGGGGAATGAAAGCCGACAGCTTCACCTGATTAAACTCCCGCAGCAAGGCGCCTGCCGCCTGCGCCATCGCCACCTCGAGCGCACCGTTGATCGCCTGCTCATGAGCACAGCCTGGATGATCGACATTCGCACCGATGGCGAAAATGACCGGCTCTTCGAGTGCCTGGTAGATGTCCAGCACCGTGATACTGTCCGGATCCACCGCCAGCACCCAGCCGCCATTGCGACCAGCCGTCGACCGCACATAACCCGCATCGCGCAAGCCACCCATCATGCGGCGAACCAGGACAGGATTGGTGTCGAGCACGACGGCCAGCTCCTCCGAGCTCGTCGTACCTTTGCGTCCATGTATGTGAACCAGCGCGTGCAGCATCCGCGCCAGCCGAAAATCAGCTCTCATTGAATGTCCTCCTGGCACAAGGATACCGCAACTCCGAAAGTATCGGAATAGCCACTTTAATTGCCACTGCAGGAGTTCTGATTCCTGGGTGTACCTCTCAATACCCTTCCCCGCCAAGCGCACCGATCGTCGACCACCACACCCTTGGTGGCTATTGGCTGTAGTGATATTTCATCCGTAGTCAGTGGCTTCGGGTGTATTTCGTTGGTTTGCATTAAGCGTTGGTTAGTTACGTTTTAATGCAAAAGCTGAGCATGCCAGCGTACTCAACAACATCCTCGGCGTCGTCCCTGCGCAAAGATTATTGCAGTCCGATATTTATTGAACGACAATGATTGCGCAATCAATCCATGGTAATCCTGTTCTCCGCCCTACTAGCCGCAAGCGCGCGGGTTCACTTTTTCAAGGTCTTCATGATTTCTCTACGTACCCTGGCAGGCATCGCATCGTTGACCGGACTGGCAGCCTGCTCCACCACGGACAGCCAGATCGGCATCGACAGCCCACCGGCAGGCCCCGCTCACTTCGAACGCTTCAGCTACGAGGGACGGTCGCAGGAAATTGCAACGCCCACCGCCACCCAATACCGCAACCCGATCCTGTCCGGCTACTACCCCGACCCTTCCGTGCTGCGCGTGGAGAATGACTATTACCTGATCAATTCGTCGTTCACCAACTTCCCCGGCCTGCCGCTATTCCATTCGCGCGACCTGAGCACCTGGACGCAAATCGCCAACGTGATTACCCGCCCTTCGCAGGCGAACTTCCAGGGCCTGGGCTCGTCGCGCGGTATCTACGCCCCTGATATCTCGCACCACAAGGGCGTCTTCTACGTAGTCACCACCTGCGTCGATTGCGGCGGCAATATGGTCATGACGGCGACCAGGCCGGAAGGCCCCTGGTCCGAGCCCGTCAAGCTGGCGTTCGGCGGGATCGATCCTTCGCTGTTCTGGGATACGGACGGCAAGGTCTACCTGGTCGGCAACGACGCGCCGGCCGAGAAGCCGCGCTACGATGGCCACCGCGCCATCTGGGTCCAGGAATTCGACCCGGCAGCGCTGGCGGTCAAGGGCGAGCGTACCTTGCTCGTCAACGGCGGCGTCGATATCGCGGCCGAGCCGAGCTGGATCGAAGGCCCCCATATCTTCCGCCGCGGCGCCTATTACTACCTGATCGCGGCCGAAGGCGGCACCGGCGACAACCACTCCCAGGTCGTGTTCCGCTCGACGAGCGTGCGCGGCCCGTTCACGCCCTACGCGCACAATCCGATCCTCAGCCAGCGCAAGCTCGATCCGGCGCGCCCGAACCCGGTCACCTCGGCCGGCCATGCCAAATTCGTCCAGACCCCGGATGGGCAATGGTGGGCAACCTTCCTGGCCACCCGCCCCTACCGGGACGGCATGTACAACATCGGCCGCGAGACCTTCCTGCTGCCGGTCAGCTGGAAGGATGACTGGCCGCTCGTGCTCGAAGACGGCAAGCCGATTCCCTTCATCGCCGCCCGGCCGGCGCTGCCTGCGCAGGCACGCCCGGCCCTGCCGCTCAACGGCGACTTCGACTACGCCGACGAATTCGACGGCGCGGCCTTGTCCGACGCCTGGATCGGCGTGCGCACGCCGGTGGCGCCCTTCCACCGGCTGGAAGCAGGCCGCCTGGTGCTCGAGCCGCGCGGCCGGCTCGGCGACCTGGCCGCCACGCCGGCCTTCCTTGCCCGCCGCCAGCAGCATCACGTGGCCACGGTCAGCACCAGCCTGCGCTTTCGTCCCGCCCGCGAAGGCGACCGCGCCGGACTGGTGGCCTACCAGAGCGATGCGTCGCACCTGTTCTTCGGGGTGACGCGGGTGGGCCGGCGCGACGTGCTCGCCCTGACAGTAAGAGACAAGGCAGACACCGACCGCGTGCTGGCCAGCGCGCCGGTGGATGGCGATGCGATCGACCTCGAGATCCGCATCGACGCCGGCCGCATGGACTTCTTCTACACCATCGGCGGCGTGCGCAGCGTGCTGCGCACCGGGGTCGACGCGACCTTCCTGTCGACCAGCAAGGCCGGCGGATTCACCGGCACGATCATTGGCCCCTACGTCTGGCGCGCCAGCGCCAGTGGCGCGAATCCGCCGTATTGACAGGGTCGCCGTCTCCTGGCCGGGATGCGAATCTCGGCCAAAGCAATTCCTAACATTCTTTGTTATGCGCTACCATTTTAAGTTAAGCAATGGTAGGCTTACCGGACAACGTGTCTGAAGCATAACAATACGATAGGAGGAGACTTGGAACACCATCCGCCAACAACCATGGCAGGCAGGCGCGCGCCCCGCGCCCGCAACGCCGCCCTGACTGTCGCCTGCCTGCTGAGCGCCACGTTCGCCGCGACGCTGGCGTCGGCGCCGGCTGCCGCGCAGCCGGCAACGCAAGCAGCGCAGTCGGAAGGCCGCCAGCGCATCAGCTTCAACGACGGCTGGCGCTTCACCCTTGGCGACCCGGGCGGCGACTCGACGCCCTACCTGTACGACGTGCGCCCCGAAGTCAAGAAGTCGGCCGACGGCAAGGACGCCGACGCCAGGCCCGACCAGGCGGTCCAGGTCGAGCGTAGCGGCGTGGCCCTGCTCAAACCATGGATACTCCCGAGCGGCAATGCCTTCATCAAGGATCCCGCGCGCCGCCATGCGCGGCCGGCGTCCGATCCAACCCTCGACGCGCCATTTGCGCGCCTGGGCTTCGACGACAGCGCCTGGACCCAGGTGCGCCTGCCGCACGACTGGGCGATCGCCGGTCCCTTCCTGGAAACCGGCCCATATGGCGGCATGGGCCGCCTCAAGACCTGGGGCCCGGCGTGGTACCGCAAGACGCTCGACCTCGCCGCGGCCGACCGCGGCAAGCAGATCTTCCTCGACATCGACGGCGCCATGGCCTATGCCAGTGTCTGGGTCAACGGCCGCCTGGCCGGTGGCTGGCCCTATGGCTACAACTCGTTCCGCATCGACCTCACCCCTTATGTGACGCCGGGCGCCAGCAACCAGGTGGCGATCCGCCTCGACAACACGGCCGAATCGGCGCGCTGGTATCCGGGCGCGGGCCTGTATCGCGACGTCTGGATCACCAAGACGGCGCCGCTGCACGTCGGCCAATGGGGCGTGCAGATCACGACGCCGCAGGTCTCGAAGGAATCGGCCCAGGTGGCCTGGCGCGTCACCCTCGACAACAAGGGCGCCGCGCCGGTCAAGGCCGATGTCGTCACCGAACTGCTCGTGCTCGACGCCCAGGGCAAGCCGACCGGCAAGCCGGTGGCAAGCGTCACGTCTGCCGCTTCGACCGTTGCGCCGGGCGCCAGCGCCAGCGTGGATGGCACCGCGACGCTGGCCAAGCCGCGCCTGTGGGGCCCGCTGCCGACCCAGCAGCCCAACCGCTACCTGGCCGTGACCACGGTGCGCCAGGATGGCCGGGTCGTTGACCGCGTCGAGACGCCCTTTGGCATTCGCACGCTGCGCTTCGATGGCAAGGAAGGCGTGTTCGTCAACGGCGAAAAGATCGTGCTGCGCGGCGTGAACAACCACCACGACCTCGGCGCGCTCGGCGCGGCATTCAATGTGCGCGCCGCCGAACGCCAGCTCGAATTGCTGCAGGAGATGGGCACCAACGCCCTGCGCATGGCCCACAATCCGCCCGACCCGCAACTCCTGGCCCTGACCGACCGCATGGGCATCCTGGTGGTGAACGAGGTGTTCGACTCCTGGCAGCGCAAGAAGACGCCGCTCGACTTCCACCTGATCTTCGACGACTGGCACGAGCAAGACCTGCGCTCGATGATCCGACGCGACCGCAACCATCCGTCGATCATCATGTGGAGCATCGGGAACGAGGTCGGCGAGCAGTACACCGAGCACGAAGGCGCCGCCCTCGCGCGCCGCCTGCACGGGATCTCGCGCGACGAAGACCCGACCCGCCCGACCACCCTGTCCATGAACTACGCCAAGCCGCACATGCCGCTGCCGGCCGAGGTGGACATCATCAGCCTGAACTACCAGGGCGAAGGCATCCGCCAGGATCCGGAGTTCGAGGGCACCGACCGCATCCGCACTCCGCCGCAGTATCCGGGCTTCCATAAGGCCTTCCCGGACAAGGTGATCCTCACCAGCGAATCGGCGTCGGCGTTCAGTAGCCGCGGCGTCTATTTCTTCCCCGTCCACCCCACCGACAGCTCGATCGTGCGCGACGGCCGTGGTGGCGACTCGAAGCTGCAGCAAGTGAGCTCCTACGAGCTGTATGCCGTCGATTTCGGCTCCTCGGCCGACAAGGTGTTCGCCTCGCTCGACCGCCATCCCTATGTGGCCGGCGAATTCGTCTGGACCGGTTTCGACTACCTGGGGGAACCGACGCCGTACTACGGTGCGCGCAGCTCCTATACCGGCATCCTCGACCTGGCCGGCTTCAAGAAAGACCGCTTCTGGCTGTACCAGTCGCGCTGGCGTCCGGACCTCAAGATGGCCCACATCCTGCCGCACTGGACCTGGCCGGAACGGGTCGGCCAGGTCACGCCGGTGCACGTGTTCACCTCGGGCGACGAGGCCGAGCTGTTCGTCAACGGCAAGTCGCAGGGCCGCAAGAAGAAGGCGTCGTTCACCTACCGCCTGCGCTGGGACGAGGTCAAATACGAGCCCGGCGAAGTGCGCGTGGTGAGCTACAAGGCCGGCAAGGAATGGGCCCGCGCCTCGGTGAAGACGGCGGGCGACGCGGCGTCGCTGCAGGCCAGCGCCGACCGTACGACGATCGCCGGCGATGGACGCGACCTGTCCTTCGTCACCGTGCGCATCGCCGACAAGGCCGGCGTCGACGTCCCGCGCAGCATGCAGCGCGTACGCTTCACGGTCGAGGGACCGGGCGAGCTGGTGGCCACCGACAACGGGGACCCGACCAGTTTCGAGCCGTTCCCGTCCGCCGAGCGCGCCGCCTTCAACGGGCTGGTCCTGGGCATCGTGCGCGCCAAGCCGGGCGCAAGCGGCCCGATCACGGTGAAGGTGGCGGCCGAGGGCCTGGCGCCGGCATCGGTGACGCTGCAGGCAACGCCGGCGGACAAGGCGATCCAGACCCACCAGCGGCCGTAATCGCCGGCCTGGCTTCAACTGCCCTTGGCGTCGATCGGCAGCGGCGCCTCGGGCGCCACCAGCCCTTGTTCGCGCAGCTCGTGCCAGAAGGCGGGCGGGATGGCGGCCTGCAGCGCCAGCTGATCTTCCGCCACCCGCTCTGGACGGCTCGCGCCCGGGATCACCGCCGCGACCGCCGGATTGGCCAGCGCGAACTGCAGCCCGGCCGCCTTGATCGGCGCCCCATGGCGCTCGGCCACCGCCTGGAGCCGCGCCACCCGGGCCAGGATCTCGGGCGAGGCCGGCTGGTATTCGAAATGCGTGCCGCCCACCAGCACGCCCGAACTGTACGGACCGCCGACCACGATTTCCACGCCGCGTTTCAGCGCCGCCGGCATCAGGCGCTGCAAGGCGCGTGCATGGTCCAGCAGCGTATAGCGTCCGGCCAACAGGAAGCCGTCCGGGCGTGCTTCCTCGAGATCGAGCGTCAGCTCGCACGGCTCGACCCGGTTCACGCCGAGGCCCCAGGCCTTGATCACCCCTTCGTCGCGCAGCCGGTCCAGGACCCGGAAGGCCCCGGTGCGGGCCTGCTCGAAGTGCGACAGCCAGGCGTCTCCGTAGAAATCCTGGGCGATGTCGTGGACCCATACAATCTCGATCCTGTCCGTGCACAGTCGCTTGAGGCTATCCTCGATCGAGCGCAGCGTAGCGTCGGCCGAGTAATCGTTGACGATGCGGTTCGGCCTTCCATGCTCGAACAGGCCGCCCTTGTCGCCCATCTCGCGCGCAGCCGGGTCCTCGACCTCGTCCAGGATCAGGCGCCCGACCTTGGTGCTCAGCACATACTCGTCGCGCGGGTATTTCGCCAGCAGCTCGCCCAGGCGGATCTCGGACAGGCCGGCCCCGTAGAACGGCGCGGTATCGAAATAGCGCGTTCCTTCGCGCCAGGCGGCGTCGATGGTGTCGGCCGCTTCCTGCTCGGGGATCTTGCGGAACATATTGCCAAGCGGCGCCGTGCCGAAACCGAGCGGGTTCGTTGGCAGCTTGTCTTTCAGGCTCATGATTGCTCCTCGTCGTGGTCGACGCTCCAGGAATCAGGCTGGGCGCATGGGAGCGCTGCAGGCGCCAGCGGGCTACCTCCGCATCATGGCAAGGTTGGCCCGCGGGGGCCAGTGAATGATTGTCAAATCGGATTGTCAAATCGGATTGTCAAATCGCTCAGGCCGCTGCGCGGCTCCGCTTCCGGAACTCGGCCGCCTTGTGCCTGTTGCCGCACAGCGCCATGCTGCACCAGCGGCGGCGATGCGATTTGGTGCGGTCATAGAACCACAGCACGCAATCGGGATGCTCGCACTGGCGCACGTACTCGAACTGCCCGGTGGCCAATAGCTCAGCCACCGACTCGGCCACCTGGCCCAGCGCCTGTTGCGGCGACGGCGCGGGAAGCCGGCGCGTGAGCAGGGGGCCGCCCTCGCCCCACTCCAGCACCGGCACCGACTGCAGCGTTGAGAGGTAGCGGTTGATCCGCTCCGGATCGCCCCGCTCCCCCTGCTTGCGCCGCTCGACCAGTTCGCGCGCGCTCGCCCTCAGCTCCCTGGCGTCGTGCAACAGGGCGTCCCTTCCCGCCTGGCCGCTCGGTCGGCCCGCGTCGATTCCGCAACGCGCCAGCCAATCCAGCACGTCTTCCCCGCTGCGCCAGAAATCGGTATGCAGCTCGCCACTTCCCGCTTCGGTATTGAGCAGGTCGAGCGCCAGATGATCGCCCACGAGCAGCGGTTCGGTCAGGATGGCTTCCAGTTTGTTGTCAGACATGGTCTTCCTTTCGCAGTAACCATCAACATTATACTTGAACGGTTACTGAAAGCGTGCCATACTGGACACATAACCTCTTACACATAGTTTTAGGGGTTACTACAAATTCACACCTCATACAGGGAGCGCATCATGAAAAGCATTCTGAAACCAATCCTCATGGCAGCCGCGATCGGCAGCGCCGGCGCCGTCCAGGCGGTTGAACAGGCGCCCGCCGTGCGCTACGACACCGTCCAGGTCAAGGACGTCGACGTGTTCTACCGCGAAGCCGGCCCGAAAGACGCGCCTGCCGTCCTGCTGCTGCACGGCTTCGGCGCCTCTTCCCACATGTTCCGCGACCTGATCCCGCAGCTGGCGACCGGTTACCGCGTGATCGCGCCCGACCTGCCGGGCTTCGGCCTCACACGCGCCGACAAGTCGTTCAAGTACACCTTCGACAACCTGGCCGACGTGATCGACGCCTTCACCACCGCCAAAGGCCTGCAGCGCTATGCGATCTATGTGTTCGACTATGGCGCACCGGTCGGCTGGCGCCTGGCGGTGCGCCATCCCGAGAAAATCACGGCGATCGTGAGCCAGAACGGCAATGCCTATGAAGAAGGCCTGAGCCCCGGCTGGGCGCCGATGCGGGCCGCCTGGGCCGATCCGACGCCGGCGAACCGCGAAGCGCTGCGCAAGTTCAATACGCTGGACATGCTCAAGTGGCAATACGTCGAGGGCGTCAAGGACACCTCCACGGTGGCGCCCGACGGTTACCTGCTGGCCCACGAGGCGATCGAGCGCATCGGCGTCGACCCGCAGATGGACCTGCTGGTGGACTACGGCCAGAACATCAAGCAATACGCCCAGCTGCACGCCTACTTCCGCCAGCACCAGCCGCCGCTGCTGGCCATCTGGGGCAAGAACGATCCCTTCTTCCTGCCGCCCGGCGCCGAGGCCTTCAAGCGCGACAATCCGAGGGCGGAAGTGCGCTTCCTGGACAGCGGTCACTTCGCGATCGAGACCCATGGGCCCGAGATCGCGCACGCGATGCGCACCTTCCTGGACCGCCACCTGGGCGCGCGCAAGTAAGCCTAAGCTCCCGGTTCGCCAAGATACTGGTGAATCTGGGCGACGACGGCCGCGCCTTCCCCCACCGCGGCCGCCACCCGCTTGGTCGAGCCGGCGCGCACGTCGCCGATCGCGAACACGCCGGGCATGCTGGTTTCGAGCATCTTGCGCGGTTTATCCGCAGCGGCGGTGACGTCGCTGCCGGTGCAAATAAAACCGTTGCGGTCCACCTCGATGTCGCTGTCGTGCAGCCAGCCGGTGTTCGGATCGGCGCCGATGAACAGGAAGACATGGCCGATGTCGTAGTCGGTCTCGAGTCCGGTGCGCAGGTCGCGCACCTGCACCCGCTCGAGGCCTTTGTCGGTATCGACCAGCCCCGCGATCTCTGCGCAGGTATGCAGCGAGATATTGGGCGTGGCGGCGATGCGCTCGATCAGGTAGTTCGACATGGTCGCCGCCAGGCCATCGCGCCGCACCAGCACGTGCACCCGCGCCGCATGCCCGGCCAGGAACACCGCCGCCTGGCCGGCCGAGTTGCCGCCGCCCACCAGGATCACCTCGTGTCCCTTGCACAGGCGCGTCTCGAGCGACGAGGCCCAGTAATACACGCCGCGTCCCTCGAGTCGCTTCAGGTTGGCCAGCGAGGGCCGCCGGTACCGGGCGCCGCAGGCCAGTACCACGGCGCGCGCGCGCACCGTGCCGAGGCCCGCGCACAAGGTCATGCGCAGCTGGCCCGAGTCTCGATCCGAATCGCGGTCGCGGTCGAGGCAGGTCGCCGACGCCGGAATCGCCACCTCGACGCCGAACTTCTCGGCCTGCACATAGGCGCGGCCGGTCAGGGCCCCACCCGAGATCCCCGTTGGAAAACCCAGATAGTTCTCGATGCGGGCGCTGGCCGCGGCCTGGCCGCCATACGAGAAGGTTTCGAGCACCACCACCGACAGGCCTTCCGACGCCGCATACACGGCGGTGGCCAGGCCCGCTGGTCCGCCGCCGACCACCGCCACGTCCCACACCTTGCCGGGATCGCATTCCTGCAGCAGGCCGATGCAGCGGCCCAGCTCGGCCAGCGAGGGATTCCGCTTGGGCTCCGTCCCCGGGCAGAACACCAGCGGCCAGTCGTCCGGCCCCGGCCGCAGCCCTTCGGCCAGCGCGGCGGCGGCCGGGTCGTGCTCAGGATCGTGCAGGCTGTAGGGATGGGCGTTGGACGACAGGAAGCGCTCGAGGTCGCGAATGCCCGGGTGGCCATGCGGCGCGACGATGACCGGCCCGCCCGAGTTCTTCTGCATCAGGATCACGCGGCGCAAGATCAGGGCGCGCACGATGCGCTCGCCCAGCTCGGCCTGCGCCACCAGCAGCATGCGCAGCGACTCGGACGTCAGCGCCAGCGTCTCCAGGTCGCCGACGGCCCAGCCGTCTTCCATCGCCGGGCGGCCGGCCAGTTGCCCCTCTTCACCGCTGAACTGGCCGGGGCCCAGCAGCGCCATCGCCTCGTTCACGCCGAGCCCATCGTGGCGCCGCAACAGCAACTGGCCGCGCAGGATGAACAGGATGGCGGGCCTGGCCTGGCCGGCCTCGAACACGGCCGCGCCGTCGCGGTAGCGCTGCGGCGCGCCGAACTGGCGCACATGCTGCAGGTCGTCCTCGTCCAGCACCGGATAGATCTGGTGACGCCGCTTTTCGAGGTTCGCGGTGGGCAGCGGCGCCAGGATGGGGGTGGCGTTCATGGCGAGGCCCCTGGCATGGAGCGGATAGGTCCGAACAGGTATTCGCGCTCGACATCGTTCGGCGCTGTACCCAGCGTGGCGTTATTGGATTTCATGACGATAAGAGACTCCGGAGTCACCATGCCAGTCCAGTAAGTTTGCGTCATTCCCTAGCCGGCCGTCGCCCCGCAGCCATCCAGCACCTTCAGCTGCTGTGCGCGCATGAAGCTGCAGCAGATCAGGATCTCGCGCATCAAATAGACGAAGGCGACGATCAGCGCCAGCATGCCGCCCACGAAGCACAGGGCGATGTACTGGTCGAGCGGCAGGTCGGTGGTGTCTCCCAGGAACAGCATCGCGATCACGACGCAGATCAGCAGCCCGCAAGCGGTGCTGGCGGTGATGCCGACGTTGATGAGACGGGCGCGGTAGTACAAGCTGAGCAGTTCTCCCACGCATTCGTTTTCGGGATTGCCCTTCAGGCGATCTTCCAGCACCCGGCTGCGGTCTATCAGGCGGCCCAGGCGATTGGTCAGCACGATCAGCATCGTGCCCACCCCGGCCAGCAGGAACACCGGCGCGATCGCCAGCTGGATGGCTTCACCGATATCGCTGAGCTGGAGGTTCATGGGCAAATGGGGCCGGCCTGGTGGACATAGGCCAAGTGTAGCAGCGCGGCATGCCTGGTCGCGCTTCACCTCTTCCTTATGGCGGAGCAGGCATGCCGGCCAATGTTATCGCAACTCCAGGAATGCCATTCAAGCACGACCGATGCCGATGCTGCCATTCGACGCCGCGCCCTAGGCCCACTGACCGAGTCGGGCCAGGTGCGGGCGCGCCGTACGACCCGCCGCGACGCGCATGCCATCGCCCAGCAGGCGGGCCGCCCAACCGAATACCGTATTCTGGCTCACCACGCCGCGCATCGCGCGCATGCGGTCCGTCTGTTCCTGCGGCGGCATGTCCAGCGCGCGGCCGATGGCGCGGGCGATGCCGGCGATATCGCGCGGCTCGACCAGCAGGGCTTGGTCCAGCTCCGCCGCGGCGCCGGCCTGGCGGCTGAGCACCAGCGCCCCGCGCAAGTCGTTGCGCGCCGCCACGAACTCCTTGGCGACCAGGTTCATCCCGTCGTGCAGGCTCGTGACCACGCACACGTCGCTGGCGCGGTAGCAGTCGGTGACGGTGGCCGCGTTGGCGCTGGCGGCGTGCAGCACCACCGGCTGCCAGGCGCCATGACCGAAGCGGGCATTGATCCTGTCGGTCAGCGCCTTCACCTGGCGTGAGATTTCCTGATAGGCCGGCAAGGCGCCGCGACATGGCGCGCCAATCTGCAGCAAGGTCACCTGGCCCAGCAGTTCCGGACGCTGTTCCAGCAGCAGCTCGAAGGCTTGCAAGCGCTCCGGAATGCCCTTGGTGTAATCCATGCGGTCGACGCCGACCAGCAGGCGCACTCCTGGCGCAATGCCGAAGCGGCGCCGGATCTCGTCGCCCAGGCCGGGCGCGGGCAGCTCCTGGCGGCCGGGCCAGGCGATCGAGATCGGATAGGCATCGACGTGGGCGGCGCCGGCGCCATGCGCGCAGGCGGCGCGCGCCAGTTTGAAGTTGTCGCGGTCGGCCGGGGTCTGCAGGCCGACCACGGTGCTGGCCAGCAGGCCTTCCATCACCTGCTCGCGCCATGGCAGGCGCGCCAGGCGCTGCGGCGCCGGGAACGGGATGTGCCAGAACAGCACGATGACGGCATCCGGCAGGCGCTCGCGCACCATCTGCGGCACCAGCGCCAGGTGGTAATCCTGGACCAGCACCACCGGACGCGCGGTCGCGGCTTCGGCCACCACGGCCTCGGCGAAGCGGCGGTTGACCCGCACATAATGCTCCCAGTCGGCGGCGCGGAACGTCGGTTCGACGTCGGTGCGGTGGCACAGCGGCCACAGGCCCTCGTTGGACAGGCCGTCGTAATAGCCGGCCACTTCGTCCTCGTCCAGCCACAGGCGGCGCAGGCGGTACGGTGCGTCGAGATGCTGCTTGCGCACGTGATCATGCTCGTCGCAGGTGGCGCGATCGGCATCGCCGCTGCCATGAGCGATCCAGCAACCGCCTTCCTTGGCCAGCACGGCTTCGAGCGCCGTGACCAGGCCCCCGGCGGGGCGCTGGGCCACGATGCCGGTGGGCGTATGGGAATGGATGCAGGGTGCGCGGTTCGAGACGACAATCAGGTCGTCGCCGCAGCCCAGCTGTTCGAGCAGGCGGGCCAGGTCGGTGCTGTCGCGCACGTCGGCGGGGGTGAGCAGGCTGCGCTCGTGGCGGCGGCGATCGGCGGGCAGCCCGTCTGGCAGCCTGTTTGGCAGATGAGTCGGTAGATGCGCTGGATTGCCGCGCACCCGCGTGGTGGGGTGGGTTTGGTATCTCGCTGTCATGCAAACAGCTTAATATGTTAACGTTCTTCCCTACCGTGCGCCAACGTACTCAAATTGATAATTTCTGAAACGACAACTATTAGAGTGCGATGTAATGGTCCAGCAGCAGCGCCGCGAACAGCAGCGCCAGATACATGATCGACCAGGCGAAGGATTTACGGGCGATCCGGTCGCTGTAGCGCTTATGCACCAGCCAGCCGTAGCGCAGGAAGACAGCGTTCAACGCACAGGCGGCCGCCAGGTACACCACCCCGCTCATGCCCACCGCCCACGGCAGCGCGGTGCCGGCTGCCAGCGCCAGGCTGTAGCGCCACACCTGCAGGCCGGTATGCGCCATGCCATGGGTGACGGGCAGCATCGGCAGGCCGGAACGTGCATAGTCGTCGCGGCGGTACATCGCCAGCGCCCAGAAGTGCGGCGGCGTCCACAAGAAAATGATCAGGACCAGCAGCCAGGCTTGCATCGGCACCGCATTGGCGACCGCGGCCCAGCCAAGCGCCGGCGGCATGGCGCCGGCGAAGCCGCCGATCACGATGTTCTGCGGGGTATTCGGCTTGAGCAGCAGCGTGTAGATGAAGGCATAGCCGACGAAGGTCGCCAGCGTCAGCCACATCGTCAGCGGATTGACCCGGGTGTACAGCAGCGCCGCGCCGGCGCCGCCCAGCACCAGCGAAAACACGACGGTTTGCAGCGGTCCCAGGCTGCCGCTGGCGGTCGCGCGGCGCGCGGTGCGCGCCATGCGGGCGTCGATCCGCGCTTCGAGCAGGCAATTGACTGCGAAAGCGGCGCCAGCCAGCAGCCAGATGCCGGCGCCGCTGTACAGCAGCACGCTCCAGCCGGGGAAGCCGTCGCTGGCCAGCAGGCTGCCGATGACGGCGCAGAACAGGGTCAGCATGGTGACGCGCGGCTTGGTCAGCGCCCAGTACTGCAAGCAGTAGCGGGCCAGGCCGGAAGCGGCGCCGTCGCCCGGCTCCACCGTTTCCAAATCTACAACTTTAACGTTCGACATGATCGCTCGACCGCAGTGCGAAGATGGCGGTCCTTACCCAAAACCCGACATCCTAGAGGAAATCGCGGTGCAGACATACGGGCAAAATGTCCCAGTTGCCGTATAAGCCATGGAATTTGGGCTGATTAACCCACTTCTTCAGGTGCGACCGCGGGCGTATGCACGGCGCCCCGCACACGGTTTACAGGCATTTGATGCATGAAAACCACATGCTGGACCATGCACAGCGCGACGTAGGCGAGCAGCTCGCACAATTCCTCGAAGGTCTGGGCGCTGGCAAGCACCCTATCGAGATGACAAGACATATGGCCTTCGGCGCAGGTCGACCCCATGGCGGCCGCCAGCAGGACCACCAAGATCACCCAGGGCATGCGCCGGGCGAACGCGGCCCGCAGCGGCCCGTCGATCCGGTAGTACACGGCGCTGAGCACAAGTAGCGCCAGCAACACGGCGGCGCCGGGCCTGGCCAGTGGCTGGAACCACAGCGCCACCGCCGCCGTCGTATCGGCGGCGGCGGAGTGGTCAGGCAGCCATGCCCTGCCCCAGCTGAGCTCGCGCCCCGCCAGCAACAGCCAGACCGGCGCGACCCACAGCGCGAGCATGGCGACGCGCGCCGGCCGGGTGCGCACATACATCAGCAGCGCCAGCACGCTGCCGGCGCACAGCACCAGTACCTGCAGGCTTTCCAGCAGGCCACCCTCGCGCGCCCAGGCCGCGGGCAACACCAGGCTGGCCGGATAGCAGGCGGCCAGCGCCGCCAGCAGCGCCCATTCGCCTTGCCCGCCCGGCAACCATGATGTACTTCGTCGCATATCCGCTCCATTCGCATGAGGCCGCGGTACTCCTTGTCGGAACACCTGTCGGCAATCACGCGATTGTACGAAGCGGCATCACGCGCACGATTGGTTTACAGCGAACTCCTACCGATGGTTGTTGTTTTCACGTCAACGATCGCACTGCGGGACCGCGATTTCAGTGGCCGGCGTGGGCCGGCTTGGCGGCGTTGTTCAGGGCTTTCACGGGCGCCTGGATCTCGACCTGCTCGCGCTTGCCGTCCTTGCCCTCGAAGACCAGGGTGAACGGCACGGTATCGCCCTCCTTCACCTGGGCTTTCAGGTTCATCATCATGATGTGGTAGCCGCCCGGCTTCAGCTCAACCGTTTTTCCGGCCGGCAGGTCGACCGACTGCACCTGGCGCATGCGCATGACGTCGCCCTGCATCGCCATCTCGTGCACTTCGACGGTCGGGGTCAGCGGCGAGCTGGCCGACACGAACTTGCTGTCCTTGGCGGCTTGCAATTGCATGAAGGCGCCGGTCGCCTTCTGTTGCGGAACGGTGGCGCGTACCCAGGCGTCCTTGACGCTGACGTTGGCCTGGGCCTGGGCGGAACCAGCGACGGCGGCCAGCATGGCGGCGGCGGCGACGGTGCGGATGAAATGGTTCATGGTGTTCTCCTTGATTTGAATTGGGATGACTCAAGCGGCATGCAGCAGCTTGCGCACGTCGGCAGCGTACTCGATCGCCGACTGGCTGTGCGAGAGTTTCAGGCGAAGCTTGCCCTTGGTGTCGAAGGCATAGGTGACCGAGGTATGGTCGATGGTGTAGGAATCGCCGGTCGGCACTTTCTGGTAGATGACCTTGAATTCCTTTGCGGTTTCGGCCAGGCGTTCCTGGTCACCGTACAGGGCGAGGAAAGTCGGATCGAAGGCGGCCGTATAGGCGTTCAGGACCTCGGGCGTGTCGCGCTCCGGGTCGACGCTGACGAACAGCACCTGCAGGCGGTCGCCGTCCGGTCCCAGCAGGGTCTTGACCTCGGCCGCACGCGCCAGCGCGGTCGGGCACACGTCCGGGCACTGGGTAAAGCCAAAAAACACCAGCACGACCTTGTCCTTGAAGTCGGCCAGCGTGCGTTCCTGGCCGCTTGGATCCTTGAGGCGGAAATCGCGGCCGAAGTCGGCGCCGGTAATGTCGGTGCCGTTGAAACTGACCGAACTGCCCACGCTGCAGCCGGCCAGCGCGCCTATCGCGAGGGCCATGCCGGACAGCACGAAGTCGCGCCGCGAGGCGATGCTTGAAACTCGTTGATTCATCTTGCTACTCCTGGATACTTCTCGATGAGCGCGCGATGTGCGGACGCGAGCCCCCATGGGCCACGCCGCGCTGCGCGCGTAAAGACTGCGCCGGCCCTGCGGCCGGTGAGACAAGGTCAGGAGTGCGCGGGCGGCCCGCGTGGCGGCAGCGGTGCGCCGACGGTGGCAGCGACGTGGAAGGCGGCGGGCACGTGCACCATTGGGGCCACCGGCTGCGGCGGCGGGACGCACGGCGCCACCGGCAGCGGCGGCACGGCGGCGGGCAGGCACAACGGGCAATCGAGGGTATGCCCCTTGGCGTGCACGGCGACGCCCCCGTGGTCGACGAGAACGACCTTGACGCCACCCTCGGAACAGACCAGCGCCATCGCAACCGGCTGCACCATGGGGGCGGCACTGGCGGCGCCCACGGTGAGGACGAACCAGGCCAGGACCAATCGGACCAGCGTCGACGATGTGCGCAAGATGTGCATGACCTTCGATTATTGGTGATGACCTTCACTTCCGTCAACGTTAAGCTGCATCCAAAAGCTCTTCCATTGTGTAGATCATGACGCATGCCCTTGACACGTATTGACGTGCCGGATATCTTAACGTTAAAAGTTGCCCTAGAGCAATTCACCCTTGGTTTCAAAGGGGGGAGGTATGAGAAACACGGCCGAAAGGCACGCGGAAAAAGCAAGACCTGCGTCGTGCGGATGGCGGCTGCCGCCGGTGCAGGATTCCCAATGAAAAATTGATAACCAAGGAGTATCAAATGAACCTACTGCCTCGCGGGCAGTCCTCAGGCCGCAACCGCATGCCCGGCCTGCCGCTCGCCCTCATGATGTTGCTTGCCGGTTGCGGCGGCAGCGGAGATGGGGAGTCGCCCATGTCTTCCATGCAAAGCGCCAGCAAGAGCCTGTTCCGTGCCTTTTCCGCCGCGGCCGAGCAGCCGGAAGCCCCCCTTACCCCGATCAAGGCGACCGCGACATCGCGCGAGCGCGGCGATCTCGACGCGCAATACGCCATCGACGGCGACCGCAACACGCGCTGGGGTAGCGAATTCACCGATCAACAGCATTTCACCCTCGAATTCGCCGAAAGCGCGGTGATCACGCGGGTGCGTATCGACTGGGAGAACGCGCACGCCCGCGACTACGAGCTGCAGGTGTCCGAGGACGGCGACAGCTGGACCACGATCAAGACCGTCAACAACAGCCAGGGCGGCGTCGAGGACCTGACCGGCCTGAATGGCGAAGGCAAGTACCTGCGAGTCAACGGCCTCAAACGCGCCGGGCAGTATGGTTACTCGATCCTGGAAATCCAGGCCTTCACCGGCACCCCGGCCGAGCCGGGCACGCCGCCGACCACGCCCGTCCCGGACATCCCGGTCGACCTGAGTAAACCTGGCGTCATCGTCAAGCCGGCCGGCGCGGTATCGTCGGAACCCGAAAACGGCGGCCTGTCGGCCAATATGGCGATCGACGGCAAGCTCAACACGCGCTGGGCCAGCAAGCCGAAGGAGGACAATGGCTGGATCCAGTTCGACTTCGCCTCGCCCACCCCGATCGGCTACATGAAGCTGCACTGGGAAAACTCGTATGCCAAGGAATACACGCTGTCGACCTCGAACGACGGCAAGACCTGGACCGAGCTGCGCGTCGTCAGCGACGGCAGGGGCAAGGAAGAAGAGTTCTTCAACCTGAACGCGGTCGCCAAGCATGTGCGCCTGCAGGGCGTCCGGCGCGCGAGCGACTACGGCTACTCGCTGTGGGAAGTCGAGTTCAAGACCCCGGGCAGCGACAATACCGTGCCCGAGGCGCCGACCTCGGCGGTGGCCTTCCCGGCCAATGGCAATGGCTGGACCCCGCTGCCGGGCTCGAACGAAGCGCTCGAATCGCTGCAGTTCACCCTCGCCGACGGCACCCTGGTCACGCGCTTCGGTGCGCGCGGCAAGGCGCGCCATGGCCGCGAGCGCGGCGAGGAATGGAACGAGATCGGTTCGCCGTATCCGAACCAGACCGTCGATCCGGCCACCGGCCAGGCGGTCGACAAGGGACCGGGCAATCACCTGACCTTCGTGCCGCTGTATTACAAGAACCGCACCTGGGGTGTCGAGATCATCGACCGCAGCCGCGTGCCGAACAACACCAAGCCGGTGCTGACCGTCAACCAGTACACCACGGTGCCCTTCCTGAGCGGCGGCGTGGCGTTCTTCCGTGGCTTCGACCAGCCAAACTCCACCGGCTATGGCTGGATGGCGCCGGGCCAACTGGTCAACGACCAGATCAAGGTCTGCCCGACCACGCCTTATCCGCGCAATAACACCTTGTTCAACCCGAACCTGGCCAACGGCGACTGCACCCTGCAGCTGTGGGACTATCCGGGCCACACCGCCCTGAATTCGGATGGCTTCCCGAACGGCACCCACGTTCCCGCACGGCGTCTCGTGGCGGGCGACGTGGTCGAGGTCTCGCCGTCGTACTTCACCACCCAGGCCGCGCTGACGGCCCTCGGCGACACCGGCAACATCCGCTACTATTCGACCGAGTGGACGTATGTGGTCGGCGAAGGCCTGCGGCCGTGGTATGGCGTGCAGCCGCGCCTGATGAACGCGCCGCTGCCGTTCGAAACCCTGTCCGGCGGCATCGGCTCGGTCTCGTACAACTACAGCGACAACGGCAAGTTCATGTTCCAGCAGCCGTACAACAACGTCGGCATGCAGAACATGCAGCGCTTCGTCGAAGGCCGCCGCCTGCTGCATACCAGCTTCAGCACGGGCGCGCATAACGAGCCGGACAATGAGAAGTACCAGGCGGTGGTCGGACTGCAAGGCCAGACCTTCGGCCAGGAAACCTGCGTGGCCTGCCATGCGAACAATGGCCGCAGCCCGGCCCCGATCGACAAGCGTCGCCTCGACACGATGAGCGTGCGGGTCGCAACCATCGGCGCCGACGGCGCCCAGCTGCCGCATCCGGTGTATGGCGCGACGGTGCAGATGAACGCCCTGTCCAGCGCCGGCACTCCGCAGAACTGGGGCACCGGCGTGCGGGTCGACGGCTTCGAGACCAAAACGGTCGCACTGGCCGACGGCACGGTCGTCACCCTGAGCAAACCGAAGCTCAAGTTCGACGGTCCGACCCCAAGCGTGGTGTCGCTGCGCTCGGCCCAGCCGATGATCGGCGTCGGCCTGCTCGAAGCCGTGCCTGAAGCCGACATCCTGGCCCGCGTGCGCACCACGCCGGACCAGGATGGCGTCAAGGGCACCGCCAACTTCGTGTTCAACCCCGAAACCGGCGCGGTCCAGCTGGGCCGCTTCGGCTGGAAGGCATCGAAGGCGACGCTGCGTCATCAGACTGCCAGCGCGCTGCTGCAGGACATGTCGGTGACCTCCCCGGTCTACCCGAGCCTGAGCTGCGACAGCAACCCGGCCGGCTGCGCCACGGCGCCGAAACAGCGCGGCATCTCGGAGACCGACCTGACCAAGATCTCGCACTACCTGGCCCTGCTCGCGGTGCCGGCGCAGCGCAGCCTGGCCAGCGGCTTCCCGAAAGGCGTCGCGCCGATCAAGGAACTGGACGTCGACACCGTCAAGGTGGCGGCCGGCTCCAAGCTGTTCGAAGCGATGCGCTGCGTGGCCTGCCACACGCCGTCGATGAAGACCGGCTCGAACCACCTGTTCGCCGAACTGCGCGACCAGACCATCCGTCCGTACTCCGACCTGCTGCTGCACGATATGGGTCCGGAACTGGCCGACGGCTACACCGAAGGCCAGGCCGGCGGCGGCATGTGGCGCACCCCGACGCTGTGGGGTCTCGGCCTCTCGGAAGCGGTCATGGACAAGGAAGGCAAGGTCGGCTACCTGCATGACGGCCGCGCCCGCAACCTGACCGAAGCGATCATGTGGCACGGCGGCGAAGCGGCCGCCGCCCGCAACCGCTTCGCGAAGCTGAACAAGGCCCAGCGTGACGAGTTGATGGCGTTCCTGCGCTCGCTGTAAGCGTAGTGCAGACAACTTAGGTGGCGCCGGGAGCGATCCCGGCGCCATTTTTCGTTTCCACGCCAGGCTTGACGTGATATATGGAACGTATACAATCAATATACAGATCATATACGGAGTAGAGCCATGGGCATTGTCAACATCGAAGACGACCTGCACGACCAGGTCCGCCTCGCCACCAAGGTCTCGTGCCGCTCGATCAACGCGCAGGCCGCGTTCTGGATCAAGATCGGCATGCTGTGCGAGACCAACCCCACCCTCAGCTTCAACGAGATCGTGCAGCGCGAACTGGCCGCCGCCGGCGTGTCGGCGCCACCCCTCACCCTGAGCGCGGCATGACCAAGCAACCGCATGAGCTGGCGCTGATGGCCGAATCCGGGCGCCTCTTGGCCTCCGTGTTCGGGATGCTCGACCAATTGCCCCTGGCCGGCATGACGACCCTCGAGGTGGACACGCTCGTCGAACGCTTCATCGTCGACGGGCTCGGGGCACGGCCGGCCAGCAAGGGCCAGTACGACTACGGTTTCGTGCTCAACTCCTCCATCAACCACGTGGTGTGCCACGGCGTGCCGTCGACGACCGACATCCTGAAGGACGGCGACATCGTGAACTTCGACATCACACTCGAAAAGAACGGCTATATCGCCGACTCCAGCAAGACCTATCTGGTCGGCGACGTCGACCTGGCCGCGCGCCGGCTGGTGCAAACCACCTACGAGGCGATGTGGAAAGGCATCCGCGCGGTGCGGCCCGGCGCCACCCTGGGCGACGTCGGCCATGCGATCGAGCGCCACGCCAAGAGGAATGGCTGTTCGGTGGTGCGCGAATACTGCGGCCATGGCATCGGCCGCGAGATGCACGAGGAACCGCAGGTGCTGCACTTTGGCACGAAGGGCACGGGACTCAGGCTGCGCGAGGGCATGGTATTTACCATCGAACCCATGCTCAACCGGGGTGGGCGCAGCGTGCGCACCGAGGACGATGGCTGGACCGTCGTGACGCGCGACGGGTCCTTGTCGGCGCAGTTCGAGCACACGATCGCCGTCACGGCCAGCGGTGTGGCGGTGCTGACCCTGCGCCCCGAAGAACGCGCAATGGTCGCCGCCTAAAACACCAGCATGCGCCAGCCCGGCGCGCTACCCTGCTCGACGAAGGACACCATGCCTTCGACACCGGCGCAGTGCGGCGCGAGCATGGCGCGGTCGGCGCCGCTGGCGTGCAGCGCCTGGGTGCAGGCGCGGATCTCCACGCCCAGATCGACGCTCGCCTCCAGGTGACGTGAGATCGGCCATTGCTCGGCGCCGAAGCCGGTAAGGCGCGCCGCATTCTCAGCCAGCAGCCATTGCACCGACTGGCTCGAGAACAGCATCTTGACCCGCATATCGAGCGCCGCTGCGGCTTGCGCGGTCATGAAGGGCGTGGCGAGCAATTCGGGCCGCGACAGGTCGCAGGACCAGACCAGGATGGCCAGCCCGCGCTCCTGCGTGCTCACGGCTTGATCCAGTCGTCGGTCGGCTCGAGCCGCATGCGGCGCTCGGCCTGTTCGGCAAGCAGGGCGCCATGCGCCAGCCGGGCCCGGTCGCCCTCCCAGTCGCTGGCCTGGATCACACAGATCCAGCCCTTGCCATACGGGTCCTGGTTGATGAGTTCGGGCTTGTCTTCGAGCAGCTCGTTGATCTCGACCACGGTGCCGGAGACCGGCGTCTTGATCGTCACCACCGTCTTGCTCAGCTCGACCACACCCATGGTCTTGCCCTGCTCAAGCTCGTTGCCGACCGACTTCGGCCGGCACATATAGAAATAATTACCGCTGATCTTGACGCCGAAGGCGCTGACGCCGACCTGCATGCGGCCGTCGCCCAGGTCGCGGCACCACATATCGTTCTCCAGATCGAAATAGCAGTCGTCCGGATAATCGAAGCCGAGGATGATCATGGTAGCCAGGGGAAGTAAGTCATGGCGGAAGGATGCGGGAGTCGAACCCACCCGGCGACGCATGGCGCCACCAACTGGGTTTGAAGCCCAGCCGCCCCACCAGGGACGATTTCCTTCCGAAGAGCTCGCATTTTACCGCGTGCGGGCAATTCAATCCAGTGCCGGGCTCGAGCGACGCTCGAGGATCTGCAGTTTGCCGAGCACGCTCGCCACCTTGGTGGTGATGACGTCGATCGCCGGGCCATTCGCGCCGTGCGGCAGGATCATGTCGGCGCTGCGCCTGGTCGGTTCGATGAATTGCTTGTGCATCGGACGCACCGTGTCCATGTACTGGCCGACGATGCTGTCCAGCGAACGGCCGCGTTCGGCGACGTCGCGCTGCAAGCGGCGGATGAAGCGCACGTCGGGCGCGGTATCGACGAAGATCTTCAGCGACATCATGTCGCGCAGGTCGGCATCGTACAGGGCGAACAGGCCCTCGATCACGATCACCGGCGCCGGCTTGACGGGAATGGTCTGGTCGGTACGGTTGGATACCGTGAAATCGTAGATCGGCATTGCGATCGATTCGCCGTTGCGCAAGGCGCGCACGTGCTCGACGAGCAGCGGCCAGTCGAAGGCGTGCGGGTGATCGTAGTTCTGTTCGCGCCGCTCTTCCATGGTGAGATGGGTCTGGTCGCGATAGTAGTCGTCCTGCATGACGACGGAGACGAGATCGCTGCCGAACGACGACAGTACTTGCTGCGTCACCGTCGATTTGCCACTGCCGCTGCCGCCGGCGACGCCAATGACGAAGGGTACAAAGGGTTGCGAAGGATTCTGATTCATCCCGCCATGATACCGGAGCGGCGTGGGTTTCGACAGGGGCGACGGGCTCCACGCATCGGTCTGTCATTACATCGTCATGCACATCGCTTACCTTGGCGAAGTTGCAAACAATATCGGCACAACAACATAACGCGGCAATTGTTGTTACCCAATCGCAAACACCTATTCCCGGATAGATCTCATGACTTCACGCCGCACATTCCTGAGCAGCAGTGCCCGCGCCGGCATCGCCGCCGCCACCTACGCCGCCTTCCCGCCCGCCATCCAGCGCGCGCTCGCCATCCCCGCCAACAATGCCACCGGCACCATCCGCGACGTCGAGCACGTGGTGATCCTGATGCAGGAGAACCGCGCCTTCGACCATTATTTCGGCACGCTGGCCGGCGTACGCGGCTTCGGCGACCGCTTCCCGATCCCCCTGCCCGAAGGCCGCAACGTGTGGCAGCAGCGCATGGGCAACGGCAACCTGATGATGCCGTTCCACCTCGACGGCAGCAAGGGCAATGCCCAGCGCGCCAACGGCACGCCGCACGACTGGCTCGACAGCCAGCTGGCCTGGGACAACGGCCGCATGGACCAGTGGCCGCGCTACAAGAACCCGATTTCGATGGGCTACTTCAAGGAAAGCGAGATCCCCTTCTCCTTCGCGCTGGCCAATGCCTTCACCTTGTGCGATGCCTACCACTGCTCCATGCACACCGGGACCGACGCCAACCGCTCCTTCTTCCTGACCGGCACCAACGGCGCCGTGCCGACCGGCACCGCCTTCGTCACCAATGAGTGGGATGCCATCGATGGCGTCGCCGCCGGCGTCAACACCGGCTACACCTGGACAACCTATGCCGAACGCCTCGAAGCGGCCGGCGTCAGCTGGATCAGCTACCAGAACATGCCCGACGAGTGGGGCGACAATATGCTGGGCGCCTTCCGCCAGTTCAAACGCGCCAATATCGCCTCGGGCTATCCGGTGTCCAGCGGCGGCGCACCTGGCCAGCCCTATACCAATACCGGCCAGTCGCTGCCTTATAAAGCCTATGACGCGGCGACCGACAACGCCAACAATCCGCTCTACAAGGGCATCGCCAACACCCTGCCCGGCACCCGGCCCGAGCAGTACCTGGACGCCTTCAAGCGCGACATCCGCGAGGGCAAGCTGCCGGCGGTATCGTGGATGAACGCGCCGTCGATCTACTGCGAGCATCCCGGCCCATCGAGCCCGGTGCAGGGTTCCTGGTTCCTGCAAGAGGTGCTGGACGCCCTCACCGCCAACCCCGAGGTCTGGAGCAAGACGGTCCTGATCGTCAATTTCGACGAGAACGACGGCTACTTCGACCACGTGCCCTCCCCCTCGGCGCCCTCGCCCGACGGCAAGGGCGGCTACGCCGGCAAGACCACCCTGGCGGCCAGCGACCTGACGCACGAGTACTACACGCATTCGCGCCCTCCCGGCAGCACCAGGCAGCCGGCGCCGGACGGCCGGGTGTACGGCCCCGGCCCGCGCGTGCCGATGTATGTGATCTCGCCCTGGAGCCGTGGCGGCTGGGTCAACTCGCAGGTGTTCGACCACACCTCGGTGCTGCGCTTCCTGGAAGCGCGCTTCGGCGTGAAGGAGCCGAATATCAGCCCGTTCCGCCGCGCGGTGTGCGGCGACCTGACCAGTGCCTTCAACTTCGTGTCGCCCAACGATGAAGCCCTGCCGGTGCTCACGGGCCGCAAGAGCAAGGGCGAGGCCGACGCCCTGCGCGCCGCGCAGCAGCGCCTGCCGCAGGTGCCAGCGCCGGCCACGCCGCAGATGCCGGCGCAGGCTGCAGGCACCCGGCCGTCGCGCGCGCTGCCGTATGAACTTGCGACCACCTGCGAAATCCAGCCCGGCGCCACGATGGCCGCGGCGCGGGTGGCGCTGACCTTTATCAACAGCGGCCGCCAGGGCGCCGTGTTCCACGTCTACGACCGCAAGAACCTGGCCGCCATCCCGCGCCGCTTCACCGTCGAAGCGGGCAAGTCGCTGGCAGACGCCTGGACGCCGGCGGTCGGCGGCGCCTACGACTTGTGGGTGCTGGGGCCGAACGGCTATCACCGGCATTACACCGGCAGCGCGCTGCGCGCCGTGGCGGCGGGCCAGCCGCGTCCCGATGTCCAGGTGCGCTGCGACGCCGCGACCGGCGAACTGGTGCTGCGCCTGGTGAACACCGGCGCGGCGCCGTGCACCTTCGTCCTGGGCGCCAACGCGTATGCGCAGCTACGGCAACAGCACACGCTGGCGCCGCGCACCGAACTGACCGTGCGCATTCCCGTGGCGGGCAACGATTACTGGTACGACTTCAGCGCCACGGTATCCGGCCAACCCGACTACCTGCGCCGCTTCGCCGGGCGCGTCGAGACCGGCCGCCACACGGTCAGCGACCCGGCGCTGGGCCGCGCCTGAACACACTATTGAAAGGAATTCCCATGCAATCGATCATTCGCAACTTCGCGGCCGCCGCCGCCATCGCGCTGTGCGCCCCCTTTGCCTCGGCCGCCGTGCTGAACTTCGACGACATCGTCGGCCCCGACGGCTTCGCCGCCGTGCCCGGCAACTACGGTGGCCTGGACTGGTCTGCATCCGGCCTGAACGTATTCACCGCACAGGGCGGGCCCTTCACGCCGCACTCCGGGCTGGGCCAGGTGACGACCGACTGGATCGACGGTGGGCCAATCGCGAGCACCATCCGCTTCCTGGCGCCGACGGTGTTCAACGGCGCGTGGTTCTCGGGGTATGAGGACAGCAGCGTGCGCTTCGACCTCTACTTCGCCGGTCAACTGGTCGCCAGCTCCGCGGCGCTGCAACTGACGACCGCGTCGGCCTTCCTGGACGCCGGCTGGGATGGCGCGATCGATTCGGTGGTCGTGCGCACCGGCGCCCAGGGCTCCTACGCGATGGACGACTTCACCTTCGTGGATGCCGCGCAGGTGCCGGAACCGGGCATGCCGGCCCTGCTGCTTGCCGGCGTAGGCGGCCTGCTAGTCCTTCGGCGGAAACAGCAGGGTCCCCGGCCGTAACAGGTGCACGTCGCCGACCCGGCGCAAGAAACCGATCCGGTCGAAGAACTCCAGGATCTGGATCGCGCGCTTGCGGCCCAGGCCCGTCTCGTCGCGGAAACGCGCCGCCGTGACCTGGCCCTGGGCATCCTCGTGCGCCAGGCGGCGCACCAGGTCGGCGGCCTCCTGCATCACGGCCGGGTGGTAGAACAGGTCTTTCACGATCTGATAGACGTCGCCGCCGCGCGCCATGCGGCCCAGCACCTGGCGCACCTGCACTTCGGGCAGGCGCGCGGTCTGGGCGATGTCGCGCACCCACGGCGGATCGAAGCGGCCGTCCAGCAGTTTCGGCAGCGCGTGTTCGGCCACCACCTGCTCGGCCGCACGCAAGGCCACGCCGTGCTCCGGCAGGTGCAGGAAGCCGTTGCGGCGATTGATGCCGCCGGCCGCGATCATGTGTTCGGTCAGCTGCAGCCACAGCGCCTCCGGCATGCGCGGCGCGGCCAGTCGGCGCGCGCGCAGCAGGTCGGGGCCGATCTCGTCCGGGTATTTCGCATGGAAGTCGCCCAGCACGCGCAGCAGTCCGGCCTCGTTTTCCTGCAGCCGCGCGCGTGAAACAATCCATTCGCCGCCGGCGCCGACCACGATATCTGGCACGCTCGCCAGGTCGAATGGCCACGCCGCCAGCCCGGAGCTACGAAGCCAGGTCGCGCCGTTGACGCCATACGGCGCCTGGACCAGCGCACCGAGCAGGCGGGTCATTGGATCGTCGGCGCGCTGGGTCTCAAGGTAAGCAAGGCGTTCCGGCGTCTGGCGGTAGCGCACCGGCCCCAAGGGATCCAGCACCGAGCCACCGGCCACGGTGCGGATCGCCGAGGCGTCGCGCAAAATAAAACGGTCGCCGTGCCAGACGTTGGCCGGCTTGTGCAGCACCAGCTGCGCCGGCGCCGCGGCGCCCGGCGCGATCGATGGCTGGCCCAATACGGCCACGGTGGCCAGGCAATCCTGGGTCGCGGCGTGCAGGTGCACCAGGGTGCCCGAGCGCAGCGCGCGTTCTTCGGTGGCCGCTACCTGCAGCCAGACGTCGATGCGCCCGGTCGTGAGCGCGATCGCCGGATCGCACAGCACCTGGCCGCGCAGCTCGTCGCTGCGCTCCAGGCCGGCCAGGCCGACGGCACAACGCTGGCCGGCCTGGGCCTCTTGCGCGGCGCGGCTATGCACCTGCAGGCTGCGCACCCGGTATTCCTTGTCCGGTGCGGCGGCCAGCGACAGGCCGTCGCCGACGGCGACCTTGCCTGCCGAGACGCTGCCGGCGACCACGGTGCCCACGCCGTCCAGCGTAAACGCGCGGTCCAGGCCCATGCGAAAGCCCGCGCCAGGCACGCCATCGCCAGATGCCGCGTGCAGCGCCTCCACCAGCAGTGCGCGCAAGGCATCGATGCCGTCGCCGCGGATGCTCGACACCTGCAGCACCGGATAATCTTCGAGGCCGGCGCTGACCAGCAAGCTGGCGACCGCCGCCTCGATCTCGCGCAGGCGCTCGGCGTCGACGCGGTCGATCTTGGTGATCACGGCAGCGCCGCGCCGCACGCCGAGCAGGGAGAGGATGGTCGCATGCTCGATCGTCTGCGGCATCGGGCCGTCGTCGGCCGCGATCAGCAGCAAGCCGAAATCGATGCCGCTGGCGCCGGCCACCATGGTGCGCACCAGTTTTTCGTGGCCCGGCACGTCGACGAAGCCGATGCGGCCGCCATCCTCGAGCGGCATCCAGGCATAGCCCAGCTCGATCGTGATGCCACGCTTTTTTTCTTCCGGCAGGCGGTCGGCGTCAATGCCGGTCAGTGCGCGCACCAGGGCCGTCTTGCCGTGGTCAATATGTCCGGCGGTGCCGACGATCATGCGAAATCCTTTACGTTCTTATGCGTCGACGAGGGCCGCGCGTAGCGCGCCCAGTTGCCCCAGCAGCTCGGCCGGGTCGTCGATGCAGCGGCAGTCGAGCAACAGGCGGTCGTCGGCGATGCGGCCGATAACCGGCAGCGGCAACGCGCGCAGCGCTTCGGCCAGGGCGTCCAGCGCCGTGCCCATGCCACGCTTGCCGGCCAGGTTCGGCGCGATCGCCAGCCCGCTCGACGGCAGGCGGTCGATCGGCAGCGAACCGGAGCCGATCTGGCTCACCATCGTCTCCAGCGTCACCGTATAGCGCGGCGCCAGCGCCTCGCGCAGTGGCGTCAGGATGGCGTTCGCGGTCGCGCCCACCTGCTCCTGCGTGCGGGTCAGCCAGCGCAGGGTCGGCAGCTCGCGCACCAGCAGCTCGGGCTGTAGGTACAGCCGCACGGTCGCTTCCAGCGCCGCCAGCGGCAATTTCGACAGGCGCAGCGCGCGCTTCATCGGGAACTTGCGGATGCGGGTGACGAATTCCTTCGAGCCGACGATCAGGCCGGCCTGCGGCCCGCCCAGCAGCTTGTCGCCCGAGAAGGTGACCACGTCGCAGCCGGCCGCCAGCATCTGCTGCGGCGTCGGTTCCTGCGGCAGGCCGTACTTGCCCATGTCGATCAGCGAACCGCTGCCCAGGTCGCTGACCAGGGCAACGCCACGCGCCTTTGCCAGCGGCGCCAGCTCGGCTTCGGACACCGAACTGGTAAAGCCCTGCACCGCGTAATTGCTGGTGTGGACCTTCATCAGCAGCGCCGTGCGCTCGTTGATCGCGCGCTCGTAGTCCGCCAGGTGGGTGCGGTTGGTGGTGCCGACTTCGACCATGTGGGCGCCGGCGCTGGCCATCACGTCGGGCATGCGGAAGGCGCCGCCGATTTCCACCAGTTCGCCGCGCGAGACGATCGCCTCGCGTCCGCCGCCCAGGGCGGCCAGCGACAGCAGCACGGCGGCGGCATTATTGTTGACCACGGTCGCGGCTTCGGCGCCGGTGATCTCGCACAGCAGGCCTTCGACGATGCTGTCGCGGTCGCCCCGCGAGCCGGTGGCGAGGTCGTATTCGAGGTTGTTCGGGCCGGCCATCATCGCGACCAGGTGGTCGATTGCCGCTTGCGGCAGGACGGCGCGTCCGAGATTAGTATGGATGACCGTACCGGTCAGGTTGATCACGCGGCGCATCTTCGGCGCCAGACGTTCGGCAATGCGCCCGGCCAGCATCTGGCCGAGCGCCTCCGGCAGCAGCGCGCTCGCGGAGAGCACGCCTGCCAGGGCCTGCGCGCGCAGGCTATCGACCTGCGCGCGCGCCTCCGCCGCGACCAAAGCATGGCCGTGGCTGGAGACCTGGGCCTGCACGGATGGCAGGCGCAGCAGTTTATCGATCGAAGGCAGATCCTTGACTGTCGCCTTCGAGCCGTGGACCACGGACTCGTCAAGCGACATCGTCAATGACTCCCTGGTTGATCGTTTTCCGGAGCGTCGTCTTCGCCGCCCGTGAGCAGCAGCAGGTTGACGCCATGCGGCTGGAAGCCCGCCTCCGACACCAGGATGTCCAGTGTCAGGGTCGCCACGTCGTCGGCCACCGGATCGACGTGGAGATCTCTCTCCATGCGCACGATCTTGAGGTAGTGGCCGCACTCGTCGCAGGTTTCGGCCTGCACCGATGCCTGCGCAGTATCTTCCTGCGCGCCATCGGTGGCCACCGCCTGCAGCGAGTGGTAGTGGATGCCCTTGGTACTCTGGCAATGGCTGCACTTGACCCGCACCATATGCCACTGCGTCGAGCACAGTGCGCAATTGAGGTAGCGGAAGTGGCTGCCACCGGCATCCAGGCGCGTGACCGACGAAGTCGGCAAGCTGCCGCAGCACGGGCACAAGGTCACGTCGAGCGTGCGCCCGAACGGTTCTTGGCGCGCCGCGCCGTGGGCTTTCTGGATTTCCAGAACCATTTGGGTCCAGTAGACCTGCAGGCCGGCCGCCACCAGTGGCGCCGCACTCATGTCCAGGCCGGCCGCGCCTTGCAGCAGCAGTTCGGCTTGTCCCTCGAGATGGTCGTCACTGGCGGCCAGCAAGGCCTGCACGGCCGCCTGGGCCGGGCTGCCCGCCAGGCGCGGGACCAAGAGCTCCAGCATGCGGCGCATGGCCCCACGCCAGGCAGGGTCACGCGGCCACAGCGGCGCCGGCAGCGGCGCCTGGGCGGCGCGGCCGGCGGCCAGCAGGTCGTCGCCGCTGGGCAGCGCAACCTCGGGATAGTCCTGCAGGACTTCATGCTGGACGTGCGCCAGTTCGGCGGCGAACAGCATGAAGTCGCGCATCGCATGCCCGGCCGCCAGCTGACGCAGGCGGGTTTCACGGGTGGCGAAGAGCTCCGCCCGCACCGGGAGGTGCAGGTAGGGCATCTGCTGCCCGGACCGGACCGCGATTTCTTCCGGGCTGAGCAGCGGTGTTGCTTTGGTAACACTCATAGAACAGGCAGATCCTTAATGTTTCTTGCGAGTGGTTTCCGGGGTGGTATTCCGGGTAACTTCCTTATACCACAGCGGATGGTGCGACTTCGCCCAGTCCTCATGCACGGTGCCACGGGTCATGGCGCGGAACGAGCCCTTGACCCAGATGGCGGCGTACACGTGGATGATCACGCTGAGCACCAGCGCGAACGCTGCCACCGCATGCACCAGCATGGCGATGCGGCGCAGCGGAATCGGGAAGAAGTCCGCGAACCATGGCTGCCAGAACATGAAGCCGGTGATCAAGAGCAGCACGAGGCTGATGGCGAACACCCAGAACACGCCCTTCTGACCGGCGTTGTACTTGTGCACCGGCGGCATGTCGTGCTCGTTGCCGGTAGTCACCATTTTCGGCGCCTTCTTGACCCATTCCGTATCGGCACGGGTCCAGAAGTTGTCGCGCACCACGGCAAAGAACAGGAACACGAAGCCCAGCACCATCATCAGCCCGAAGAACGGGTGCAGCACACGGGTCCAGTAGCCGCCGCCGAAGAAGACGCTGAAGAAGTACATCGAAGGATGGAACAATGCCAGCCCGGTCAGACCCGCGCAGATGAACAGCAGGGCCACGGCCCAGTGGTTCATCCGCGTGCGGTCGCGATAACGAGTGATAAACATGTTCTTCTCCTTAAACGCGCGGTTCATCATGCCGGACTGCGTCGCGCCCGTCTGCGTCGGGCGTCGGCTGCACCGGCGGTTCGTCCACATGGGTCTCGATCGGACCCACTTTCATGTAGTGGAAGAAACCGGCCACGGCAGCGCCGATCATCGCGGCCACGCCCAGCGGCTTGGCCACGCCCTTCCACAGCGCCACGGTCGGGCTGATAGTCGGGTTCTCGGGCAGGCCGGCGTACAGCGTCGGCTTGTCGGCGTGCTGCAGCACGTACATGACGTGCGTACCGCCCACGCCGGCCGGGTTGTACAGGCCCGCGTTCTGGTAACCGCGCTCCTTCAGGTCGACCACGCGATCGGCTGCGTAGTCGATCATGTCCTCCTTGGTACCGAAGCGGATCGCGCCGGTAGGACAGATCTTGACGCAGGCCGGTTCCATGTTCACTGCCACGCGGTCCGCGCACAGCGAGCATTTATAGGCCTTCGAGTCCACCTTGCTAATGCGTGGCACGTCGAACGGGCAGCCGGCGACGCAGTAGCCGCAGCCGATGCAGTTCTCGCTGATGAAGTCGACGATGCCGTTGGTGTACTTGACGATCGCGCCCGGCGCCGGGCAGGCCTTCAGGCAGCCCGGTTCGTCGCAGTGCATGCAGCCGTCCTTGCGGATCAGCCACTCCAGGCGATCACCTTCGTCAGGCGTCTGGGTGACGACTTCCGAGTACTTCATGACCGTCCACGACTGCGGCGTCAGGTCGCGCGGGTTGTCGTAGGTACCGTTATTGTCGCCGACGTCGTCGCGCAGATCGTTCCACTGCATGCACGCCACCTGGCATGCCTTGCAGCCGATGCAGCTCGAGACGTCGATCAGTTTGGCCACTTCAGGCTTGTGGGTCCGGGCCACTGGCGTGGTCGCCGTGGTGGCCGACCGCGCTGCGATATCGAGAGATTGTAGTGAAGACATGACTTAGACCCTTTCGATATTGACCAGGAACGACTTGAATTCCGGGGTCTGGGTATTCGCATCGCCCACGAACGGGGTCAGCGTGTTCACCAGGAAGCCCGGCTTGGTCAAACCGACGAAGCCCCAGTGGTTCGGCAAGCCCACCGTATCCACCTTCATGCCATCGCAATCGAGCTGCGGAATGCGCTTGGTGACGACGCACTTGGCCTTGATGTAGCCGCGCATCGACGACACCTTGACCATGTCGCCATTGCTGATGCCCTTGGCCTTAGCCAGTTCCTCGCCGATTTCCACGAACTGCTGCGGCTGGATGATCGCGTTGGACAACACGTTCTTGGTCCAGTAGTGGAAGTGCTCGGTCAGGCGGTAGCTGGTCGCGACGTACGGGAAGTCCTTCGCGGTGCCGAATGCTTCCATATCGCCCTTGAACACGCGCGCCGCTGGATTGGCACGGGCTTTCGGGTTTTTCGGGTGCATCGGGTTGACCGGGAACGGCGACTCGAACGGCTCGTAGTGCTCAGGCAGGGGCCCCTCGGCCATGCCGGTCGGCGCGAACAGGCGCGACACGCCTTCGGCCGTCATGATGAACGGCTGCACGCGGTCTTCGTCGCCCGGATTCGCATCGGGACGGATGTCCGGAATATCGGAACCGGTCCAGCTGGTGCCGTTCCACGCGATCAGGTTGCGGTGCGGGTTCCACGGCTTGCCGCTCGGATCGGCCGAGGCGGCGTTGTACAGCACGCGGCGGTTCGCCGGCCAGGCCCAGGCCCAACCCAGCGTGTTACCCAGGCCATACGGATCGGCATTGTCGCGGTTGGCCATCTGGTTGCCCGCCTCGGTCCACGAACCGGCATACACCCAGCAACCGCTGGCGGTGGTGCCATCGTCGCGCAGTACGCCGAAGCCCGGCACCTGCTGACCCTTCTTGAGGATGATCTTGCTCGGGTCCTTGGCATCCGGGATATCGGCCAGCGCCTTGCCGTTGAACTCTTTAGCAAGTTCTTCAGCCGACGGGCTGTGCGGGATCTTGTACGGCCAGGCCAGGTTCACCATCGCATCCGGGAAGGCGCCGCCATCCTTGATGTACGCATTCTTCATGCGAGTGAACAGGTCGGCGATGATCTCGATGTCCGGCTTGGCTTCGTACGGCGCTTCGCCGCCCTTCCAGTGCCATTGCAGCCAGCGCGACGAGTTCGACAGCGAACCGTCTTCCTCGGCAAAGCACGTGGTCGGCAGGCGGAACACGGTGGTCTGGATCTCGGCCGGGTTGACGTCGTTCGACTCGCCGAAGTTCTGCCAGAATTCCGAAGTTTCGGTATTGAGCGGATCCATCGTCACCAGGAACTTCAGCTTGGACAGGCCGGCAATGATCTTCTTCTTGTTGGGGAAAGAACCAACAGGATTGAAGCCCTGGCAGATATAGCCGTTCAACTTGCCTTGACCCATCAGCTCGAAGGCCTGCAGCACGTCGTACAGCTTGTCGATCTTCGGCAGGTAGTCGAAGGCCCAGTTGTTTTCCGCGGTCGCGGCATCGCCCCACCAGGCTTTTTGCAGGCTGACGAAGAACTTGGGATAGTTCTGCCAGTAGCTCATCTGGTTCGGACGCAGCGGCTTGAGTGCGCGCGGCTTGTAGTAGGTCTCCAGGTCCTGCTCGTTGTCGGTCGCCAGGGACAGGTAGCCCGGCAGCGAGTTCGACAGCAGGCCCAGGTCGGTCAGACCCTGGATATTGGAGTGGCCGCGCAGCGCGTTCAGGCCACCGCCGGCGACGCCGACGTTACCCAGCAGCAGCTGCATGATGGCGCCGGTACGGATGATCTGGCTGCCCTGGCTGTGTTGGGTCCAGCCCAGCGCATACATGATCGTCATGGCGCGACCCGGCACGGAGGTCGATGCGATGTACTCGCAGACTTTCAGGAATTGCTTGACCGGGGTGCCGGTGATCTTGCTGACCTGTTCAGGAGTGTAGCGCGAGTAATGGCGCTTCATCACCTGCAGGACGCAATTCGGGTCTTGCATGGTCGGATCGACCTTGGCGAAACCGTCTTCACCCATGGCGTAGCCCCACGACTTGTTGTCGTAGCGGCGCTTGGCTTCGTCGTAGCCGGAGAAGATACCGTCTTCGAACGAGAAGTCGGGACCGACGATGAACGACGCATTGGTATAGCTCCGGACGTATTCGGTCTGGATCTTGTCGTTACTCAGCAGATAGTTGATGACGCCGCCCAGGAAGGCGATGTCGGAGCCAGCGCGGATCGGCGCGTAATAGTCGCTCATGGCGGCCGAACGCGTGAAGCGCGGGTCGACCACGACCAGCTTGGCTTTATTGTGATGCTTGGCTTCGATCACCCACTTGAAACCGCAAGGGTGAGCTTCGGCGGCATTGCCGCCCATAATCAGTACAACATCGGCATTCTTGATGTCAACCCAATGGTTGGTCATCGCTCCTCGTCCGAACGTCGGGGCCAGACCGGCCACCGTAGGTCCGTGTCAAACGCGAGCCTGGTTATCGAAGACGAGCATGCCCATCGAACGCATCGCTTTGTGCGTGATGTAGCCCGTTTCGTTGCTCGCCGCGGACGCACACAGCATACCGGTGCTGGTCCAGCGGTTGACGAGTTTGCCTTCGGCGTTGTTGACGATGAAGTTGGCGTCGCGGTCGTCCTTCATGAACTTGGCGATGCGCGACATTGCCTGGTCCCACGAAATGCGCTTCCATTCCTTGCTGCCCGGTTCGCGGACTTCAGGATACTTGAGGCGGTTCGGGGAGTGTACGAAGTCGAGCAGGCCTGCGCCTTTCGGGCACAGGGTGCCGCGGTTCACCGGGTGATCCGGGTCGCCTTCGATATGAATGATGTCCGAGGTGACGTTCTTTGCGCCGTCGCCGATGCTGTACATCAGCAGGCCGCAGCCCACCGAGCAGTACGGACACGTGTTACGCGTCTCCTTGGCCTTCGCCAGTTTATAGTGCCGGGTCTCGGCCATTGCCGGCAGCGGCGAAAAGCCGAGCGCGACGATGGTGGACGCGGCCAGTCCCGCACCGCTTACGCGGAGGAACTGCCTACGATTCATGCCCATCTAGGTTCTCCTACTAGTAATGGATTACGCACATCGCAAAAGGATTTGCCGGGGTCAATGCCCCGGCATGCTGGTCCGATCGCGACGCTGCCACCGTCAGGTGGCGTGCGCGCCTTGCTGCGTCGCCGGTCGTGTTACCTGGCCGGCGGCGTCGTTGCCTGGGTGGCGCCATCGCCACCGGTCGGTTCGGAAGCACCGCTGTCGCGGGGCTTGCCTGCATCCTGGCCAGCGACCACGCCGCCGATGGCGGTGCCGCCCTCGCCCGGACCGGTGCCCGGAATCGCTTCCGGCGACGTAGTCGGTTCGGCGACGATGCCGGCATGTGGATCCGGGTTCTGGGTGGCGACTGCTGCCGGCGACGCCGGATCGGTCGGGGCCGGGGAGGCCTCGACGTCCGCCTTCTTGCCGCACGCCGACAGGGCGAACACGGCGGCCAACATACCTGCGCTCAGCAGGATGCGGTGTTTGGTATATGAGTTATGTTGCATTGCAATATCCGTTGGCCGTGAGATATGTCGAAAATATATATGAATTGATGAACGCTAGAAATAAGTATTTTACGCAATGTATACAATTTGTGCGTGGGTTTCGGTGAGAATTGAACCGCGCTTGTCGTGCTAACCTCGCCACCGGACGCTAATGTAAAGACGTTTCTCCGCCATCGCCCTTGCGCGCAGCCCCACTACGCCGCCGCGCCGCCGGGGATGGCGCCACCGCTTCACCCTGGCCCGCAGCGGCCGCCGGCGCCGCCTTTTCCTCGATGTCGAGCAGGCGGGTCTCGGCCAGGCGCCAGCCCTCCTCGCCCATGCGCAGCAATGTGCTCCCCCTCATCCGCACCAGGTGCCCCTCGACCTCGGCTTCGCTCGCATGCCAGCGCAGGCTGGCCTGGCCGGTGCCCTCGATCGTGATCACGTCCGGCGCCACCAGCCCGCCGGCCATGCGCGCATGCCCCGGCAGATAGCGCATGGCCTGGATCAGGCGGTCGCTGGGCCTGGCCCCCATCATGCCCACCTGCCTGGCCAGGGCCTCCCACAAGGCGCCGGATTGCGCGCGCAGCGCCAGGTAGCGCGCGGCCTGTTCCCGTCCGTGCGCCAGCAGGGCCTGGGCCAGTTGCGGGTCACGGTCGAACTTGGAGAACAGCCCCAGCTCCTTGCGCACGACGCCGCCGACTGCCTCGCCGTCGAGCACGATGCGCACCACCTCGATCGGCTTGTCGTGGGGACGGAAGCGCTGGCCCGGATCGTCGAGACGGGCATTGACGGCTTCGATGAAGGCCACTTCCTGGTTCAACGACAGGTTGCCGGACAGCGTGTCACGGCGGTGCCACAGCTCGTCTCCCGACTGGGCATTGCCCGGGCCGGCGACCTTGCCGCTGAAGTCGTAGCGGTCCTGGTTGATCTGCAAGATCCAGAGCCCGTCCGGCTTCTTGGCCGGATCGACGCCCGACGAAATAAAATTCTTGATCGGCGGGTTCTGCGAGAACAGGCCGTCCCAGCACGCCATGCGGCGCGGTTCGTGGGTCTCGGGGTCGAGCGCCTGGATCGACTGGGCCATGAAGACCCAAGGCAGCGAAGCCGAGGCCACCACCGCATCGAGCGTGATGCCGGCGTCGATCGGCGCCCGTTCCGAGCTGAAGGCAACGAAGGCGCCGCTATCGATGTCGACCGCGCCGATCAGCAGTTGCGGGAGCGCGCGGGCTGCATCGCGCACCGCATGCGCCAGGTTGCCCAGGGCGTCCGGCTCGAAGCGCAGCTCGGGCAACTGCAGGCCATCGAAGGTGGCCCGCAGCAGCGTGCCGGGCGCCAGCTCGTGCGCCTCCGACCAGGCCGCGATCCAGCCACCAGAGGCGAGTCGGGCCCGCAGGTCGTGCTCGATCGCGGCCTGGCGGGCCTGTAACCGCTCGCGCTCGGGTGGCGCATCGGCCATGCGCGCCTCGAGGGCGACCGCGTGCCAGCGCTTGATCTCTTGCGGAATGCTGCAAAAGTCGCCGATGGCGCCGACCAGGTCGAAGTCGACGTGCGGCGCGATCGACTCGCGCAGCTGGAAGTATGGCCCGCGGATCCAGCCGCCCAGCGGCGGCCACATGGCCGTCAGCATCGGCCAGGTGGCGGTGGCAAAGGCTTCGATCTCGCGCAACGGCGACAGATAGGGGCTCAGCTTGAGGTCGACCTGGGCCAGGCTGCCGGCCCACTGGCCGATGTCGTTGAGCAGGCGTTCACCGGGCGCGATGGCGCAGTTCGCGTCCCAGAACCGCTCCAGCCCGGCCCTGGCCGCCTGCGGGCCGCCAAGCAGAAATCCGTACCAGGCCAGCAAGGCACTGATGGCGCCGCCCGAGGTGCCGCTGATGCCGGTCAGGCGCAGCACCTCTCCCGGCTCCTGGGCCAGCACCGCCTGCCCCTGGGTTGTCGCGAGCTCGGCGTTGCGAAACTGCGGCAGCAGCACCGGCAAGGCGCCGGCGGCAAAGGCCGCGTGACTGCCGCCGCCCTGGCAGGCGATGGCGATGTTTTTGACAGGCATGATGTCCTCCCTCGTGTGAATCGACAATCGAGGCAGGCATTCACCCATGGTTCAGACCAGGCACCGGAAAACGCCGACCTGTCGCCTTTAGGCAGTTGACGCCTCCCACAGTTCCACGTTCGGCCCGGTAACGATGTAAAAATGCCACGCGATGATAACGATTTCATCGAAATGGCAACGACATCAATAAATATTTACAACGAGGTCGGAAAGGCAATGATTGCGCCAAACATTAGGTGTTATATTTACTGACAGGTTATGCGGCCGCAGACTGCCGACAGCCTCGGTAGCACCTGAAAAGAATCCCACAGACGGGTTCTTCACAACAAAGACGGAGACACAACATGAGACAGTTGAACAAGTCGGCCATTGCCGTGGGCGTCGCACATCTGTGCTGGTTGTCGGCAGCCTTCGCGCAGCAAGCAGCGCCAGCTGCGAGCGACACTCCCCAGGTCGTCACGGTCACCGGCCAGCGCGCCGCCCTCGACAGCGCCCAGCAGCTCAAGAAGAACTCGGACGAAGTGGTCGATTCGATCGTCGCCGAGGACATCGGCAAGCTGCCCGACAAATCCATTACCGAAGTGCTGCAGCGGATTCCCGGCGTGACCATCGACCGCACCATGTCGCGCGCCGACCCCGAACACTTCTCGGTCGAAGGCTCGGGCGTGTCGATCCGCGGCCTCTCCTGGGTACGCTCCGAACTGAACGGCCGCGATTCCTTCTCGTCCACGGGTGGCCGGGCCCTGAACTTCGGCGACGTGCCGCCCGAACTGATGGCCGGCATCGACGTCTACAAGAACCCGTCGGCGGAACAGATCGAGGGCGGCATCTCGGGCCTGGTCAACCTGCGCACGGCGCTGCCGTTTGACATCAAGGGCCAGCGCATCTCGGGCAGCATCGAAGGCACCTATTCCGAACTCGCGAAGGGCAAGACCCGCCCCGCCGGCTCGCTCCTGTATTCGAACCGCTGGCAGACCGGCATCGGCGAGGTCGGCGCCCTGGTCAACTTCGCCAGCTCGCGCAGCGTTACACGTACCGACGCCTTCCAGGTCGAACCGTATTATCCGGTGGCCGACGCCGAACCGGGCCGCACCGTCTGGATCCCGAAGGGCGCGCAGTGGCGCACGCTGGACTTCGACCGCAAGCGCCAGGGCACGTATGGCGCGCTGCAGTGGAAGAAGGACAATACCCTCAAGAGCCACCTGACCTGGTTCCGCTCGAAATACGATATGCGCTGGGACGAGAACGCGCTGTTCTCGGCCGAAGGCACGCCGACCAATCTGCGCGTGACGAACGGCGTCTATGACCCCAACGGCGCCTTCCTGAGCGGCACCATCACCAACCCCACCGGCGGCAGCATCGAGTATGCCAACAATGCCCGCACCGAGAGCCGCGATTCGGTCACCACCGACATCGCCTGGAATATCGAATGGAAGCCGGCCAATAACTGGACCTTCACCTCGGACTTCCAGCGCGTCAAGGCGCATTCGGAAGGCTTCGATTCGACGGTGGCGCTGGGCACCCTGATGCCGGAGCTGAACCTCGACGTCACCGGCCCGCTGCCGCGCATTACCTTCAGCCCGGCGAACGCCGCGGCGATGAGCGACCCGAATAACTTCTTCTGGGCCTTCTCGCAAGAGCACCTCGACCGCAGCAAGGCCGAGCAGAAGGCGTGGAAAGGCGACGTCAAGTACGACTTCGACAACCCGATCCTGCGCGACCTGCGCATCGGCGTACGTCTCACCGACCGCGACGCCAAGACCATCGTCTCGAACCCCAATTACCATTGGGTCGGCATCTCGCAGCGCTGGATGATGCCGTGGCAGATCAATAATCTCGCTTACCTGAGCGACCCGCGCTTCCAGGCCCCGACCACGGTCAATCAGTTCAACAACTTCTTCAACGGCGACGCCAACGTCCCGGCGATCATCTTCCCGGCCAAGTCGGTCACCGCCGGCTTCCCGGGCAGCTATGCCCAGTTACACAGCTTCCACGACATCCTGTGCGCCGAGGCGGGCAACAGCTGCACGCCCTGGGCCCCGGCCGCCTTCGGCGAAGCCAATCCGTCGGGCGACAACGAGCAGGCCGAAAAAACCAAGGCGCTCTATGGCCAGCTGCGCTTCGCCTTCGACGACTTGCGCTTCCCCATCGACGGCAACGTCGGCGTGCGCTACGTGAAGACCGAATCGGACTCGTACGGCTACACGGTGTACAACTCCACCTTCATCGTCCCGCCGGGCGGCACCACCGGCCTGCCGGTGCCGGTGATCGCCCCATTCGCCGGCCGCGAAGACTACCGCAACAGCTATCACAACTGGCTGCCGAGCCTGAACCTGCGGCTGAAGGCCAGCGACGAGCTGCAATTCCGCTTCGCCATCGGCAAGGGCATGTCGCGTCCGAACTTCGACCAGCTGCAGGCCTACACCACGCTGAGCCAGAGCGTCACCAGCACCACCACCGGCACCGGCGCGGAGCAGGTCACCAACGTCACGTCGGTCGGCCATGTTGGCGAGGCGATCGGCAACCCGATGCTGCGCCCGGTCACCTCGCGCAATATCGACCTGACCGCGGAATGGTACTTCGCCAAGGCCGGTTCGCTCACCGTGGGCCTGTTCGACAAGCGCCTGCGCGACATCATCATCAAGCAGAGCCGTTTCTACCAGCTGACTGACTCCGCCGGACGTGCAATCGATTTCAACGTGTCTACGCCGGTCAACGGCGCACGCGGCAGCGCGCGTGGCGTCGAAATCGCCTATCAACAGTACTTCGATCGCCTGCCGGGCTGGCTGGCAGGCTTCGGGGTGCAGGCCAACTACACCCACGTCAAGACCAAGCGCGACCTGTACAGCCCGGTGTTCTCGCCCTGGTGCGGCGCCGGCAACAACGCGGCCAACCTGAACCTGAACCTGAATGGCTGCGATACCGACGGCCGCACCTTCGGCGACCTGCCGCTGGAGTACATGTCGCGCAACTCCTATAACCTGGCGCTGCTGTATGACCGTGGTCCGTGGTCGGCGCGCCTGGCCTGGAGCTGGCGCTCCAAGAACCTGCTGGGCAATAACAACAACGGCACCAATGGCACCAATGGCGTCGACACCAATCCGGACAGCCCGACCTTCGGCCAGAACGTGGTCGCCTGGGGCTTGCCGATCTGGGCCGACGACTATGGCCAGCTCGATGGCGGCGTCAGCTACAAGTTCAACGACAACTACCGCATCGACTTCCAGGCCCAGAACCTGACCGACGCGAAGTACAAGCAGATCATGACCCACCACGTCGGCGACAAGGGCCGCGCGTGGTTCGTGACGGGGCCGCGCTACAGCGTGCGTCTCGGCGTGTCGTTCTAAGTTGCGCCAGCCGGCCGCGCGCGTCCTTCACGGGCGGCGCGGCCATCAAACAAGAATACAAGGAGACAACAATATGCAGCAAGCTTTGCCGAACGCCCGCTGGGCCATTGCCCTCGCCGCCGCCTGCGCCGTCCAGTGCGCGCAAGCCGCCCCCGACGACGCCCAGCAACGCGCGGCAAAACTGGTGAGCCAGATGACCATCGACGAAAAGATCGGCATGGTGTTCGGCCAGTTCGGCACCGAATTCCAGGGCAAAGAGCCGCCCGCCGAAGCGCTGGTGCAGTCGGCCGGCTACATCAAGGGCATCGAACGCCTGGGCATCACACCGCAGTGGCTGACCGACGCCGGCATCGGGGTCGCCTCGCAACCGGGCAAGCAGACGCGCCTGCGCACCTCGCTGCCGGCGGGGATCGCCACCGCCGCCACCTGGAACCCCGCGCTGGCCTTCAAGGGCGCGGCCATGATCGGCAAGGAAGCGCGCCTGTCGGGTTTCAATGTGATGCTGGGCGGGAGCGTCAACCTGGCGCGCGAGCCGCGCAATGGCCGTAATTTCGAATACACCGGCGAAGACCCGCTGCTGGCCGGGATCATGGCCGGCGAACAGATTCGCGGCGTGCAGTCGAACCACGTGATCTCGACCCTCAAGCACTATGCCTACAACGACCAGGAGACGGGCCGCAACCACCTGAACGTCAAGATCGACGACGCGGCTGGCCGCATGTCCGACCTGCTGGCCTTCCAGATCGCCATCGAGCGCGGCAACCCGGGCTCGGTCATGTGCTCGTACAACCGCATCGGCGGCGTGTACGGCTGCGAGAACGATCACCTGCTCAACAAGGTGCTCAAGCGCGACTGGGGCTACAAGGGCTATGTGATGTCGGACTGGGGCGCCGTGCATTCGACCATCCCGGCGGCGCTGGCGGGCCTGGACCAGCAGTCCGGCTACCCCTTCGACAAATCGCCCTACTTCGACGGTGCTCTCAAGGAAGCGGTGCAGAACGGCCACGTGCCCGAGCAGCGACTGGACGATATGGTGGCGCGCATCCTGTGGGCGATGGGCACCCATGGGGTGCTGGACAATCCAGTGAAGGTGCGCGACAAGGACATCGATTACGCCGCCCACGGCCGTATCTCGCAGGAAGACGCCGAGGAAGGCATCGTCCTGCTCAAGAACGCGGACAAGGTGCTGCCGCTGGCCGCGGGATTGAAACGCATCGCCATCATCGGCGGTCACGCCAACCAGGGCGTGCTGTCCGGCGGCGGCTCGGCCCAGGTCTATCCGCGCGGCGGCATGGCGGTGCCGAACGAAGGACCGGCGGCCTGGCCGGGACCGATGGTCTATCTGCCAGGTTCGCCAATGCAGGCCCTGGCCCGCCGCAGCAAGGCCAAGCTCGACTGGCATGACGGCAAGGATGTGGCAGGCGCCGCGAAAGTCGCCGCCGGGGCCGAGGTGGTGCTCGTGTTCGCGACCCAGTGGACCTCGGAGGCAAACGACGTGCCGAACCTGTCGCTGCCTAACGCACAGGACGCGCTGATCGCCGCCGTGGCGAAAGCCAACCCGCGCACGGTGGTGGTGCTGCAGACCGGCACCCCGGTAACGATGCCGTGGGTGGACGCCGTGGCCGGCGTGGTCCAGGCCTGGTATCCAGGCACCAATGGCGGCGAGGCGATCGCGCGCGTGCTGAGCGGCGAAGTGGACGCCTCGGGACGCCTGCCGCAGACTTTCCCGCTGTCCGAGAACCAGTTGCCGCGCCCGAAACTCGACGGCCTGGACCTGCCCAAGGACAGCCGCTTCGACGTCGACTACGATATCGACGGCGCGGCGGTCGGCTACAAGTGGTTCGACCTGAAGGGCCTCAAACCGCTGTTCGCCTTCGGCCACGGCCTCTCGTACACCAGCTTCACCTACACCAATCTCAAGGCCGAGGCGGCGGACGGCGGCATCCAGGTCAGCTTCGACACCCTGAACAGCGGCGAGCGCGCCGGCAAGGCGGTGCCGCAAGTGTACGTGTCGAAGGTCGGCGCCGGCTGGGAAGCGCCCAAGCGCCTGGGCGGCTGGGACAAGCTGGCCCTGAACGCCGGCGAGCGCCGCGCCAGCAAGGTCGCGCTCGACCCTCGCACGCTGGCGGTGTTCGATGCCGCGTCCAACCGCTGGAAGATCGCGGCCGGCGAATACCGCGTGACGCTCGCCACGGCAGCCGATGCTCCGGTGCAGACGGTGACCGTGCGCCTGCCGGCGCGGGAGTTCGCGGCCGGAGCGCGCTAAGGACTCGCCATGCACGCCTTCCAACGCCGGGCGCTGCTGGCCTTCCTGGCGCTGCTGGCGACCAGCCTGGTGCTGGGACTTGCCTGCTACCGGCGCAGCTTCCTCGAAGTCGCGCTCTTGAGCGGCCCGGGAGAGGGCCAGGCGGCCTGGCGTGTCCGTCCGGGTGTCGATGCCTCGGCCGGCGGCGCCTCCAGCGTGCGGGTGCTCGACGACCGCCGGCGCCTGCGCATGGCGCACGCCATGGGCCCTGGCGCACCCTATGCTGGTGCTTCACCAGGCTCACCACGAGAAAGTTGATCAATGAGACACCAGCCATTCGTCAAGGCCTTGCTGGCCGCGGCGCTTATCGTTCCTTTCACCGCGCTGCCATTCACTGCGTTCGCGCAGCATCGCAACATCGACGTCGACGTCACGCAAGTCCAGGGCAAGCTCGACCGGATGTTCAACCTGTCGATCGGCGCCGGGCGCGCCAACGAGGGCTTGCGCGCCGATTGGCAACAGCAACTGGCCGAGATCCGGCGCGACGCCGGCTTTCGCTACATCCGCTTCCATGGCCTCCTGACCGACGACATGGGCGTGTACAAGATCGACGCCCAGGGCAAGGAACAGTACAACTTCCAGTACATCGATGCGCTGTTCGACTACCTGCTCTCGATCGGCATCAAGCCCTTCGTGGAGCTGGGTTTCATGCCCAATGCCATGGCCAGCGGCACCAAGACCATCTTCTGGTGGCGCGGCAACGTCACGCCGCCGCGCGACTACGGCCAGTGGGAGCGCCTGATCGAAGCCCTCACGCGGCACTGGACCGAACGCTATGGCCGCGACGAGGTCGCGAGCTGGTACTTCGAGGTGTGGAACGAGCCGAACCTGGACGGCTTCTGGGCCGGCACCCAGGACGAGTACTTTCGCTTGTACGCTCACGCGGCGCGCGCGGTCAAACGGGTCGACCCGTCCTACCGGGTCGGCGGGCCGGCCACCGCCGGCGCGGCCTGGATTCCCGAGATGATCGCCTATGCCGACAAGAACCAGGTGCCGCTGGACTTCGTCAGCACCCACTCCTACGGCGTGAGCCAGGGCTTCCTGGACGAGTTCGGCACCACCGGAACGATCCTGAGCCGCGTCGACATGGCGGTGGCCAGTGACGTGCTCAGGAACCGCAAGGAGATCGCCGCCTCCAGCATGCCGAAGCTCGAGCTGCACTACACCGAGTGGAGTTCGTCGTACACCCCGGCCGATCCGACCCACGACAGCTACCACCAGGCCGCCTACATCCTCAAGAAGCTCAAGCAAGGCAGCGGCGCGGTGCAGTCGATGTCGTACTGGGTGTTTACCGATATCTTCGAAGAACCCGGTCCGCGCTTCGAAGCCTTCCACGGCGGCTTCGGCCTGATGAACACGCAGGGCATCAAGAAACCGGCCTATTTCGCCTACCAGTTCCTGAACTACCTCGGCCACACGGAGCTCAAGAATGCGGACAAGGATTCCTGGGCGACGCTCGACGACAAGGGCAATGCCCAGGTCCTGCTGTGGGACGTGACCCATACCCTGCCTGACAAGGTCAACAACCAGCAGTTCTACATCAAGGACTTGCCGCCGAAGCCCAAGGGCCAGGTCGCGGTGGCGCTGCGGGGCCTGAAACCGGGCGCCTACGCGATGACCGTGTCGCAGGTCGGCTACAAGCAGAACGACGCCTTCACCGCCTATATCGGCATGGGCTCGCCGAAACAGCTGACCCGGCAGCAGGTCGCGACGCTCAAGGCGCAGGCCACCGGCAAGCCGTCGCAACAAAAGACGGTCACCGTCGGCGCTGACAGACGGCTGGCCACCAGCCTGCCGCTGCGCGAAAACGACGTCTATCTACTCCAGTTCGCCCCGGCAAAATGATGGGTCAGCCTCGCGCCAGGATGGCGGCGATCGCCGCATCGGAGCGTTTATAGAACGCCGGCCATTCCTGGTCATAGCTCGCCCGCGCCTTTTGCGTGAGCGCGCTTCTCGAGGTGAATATCTGCATCACACTGCCATCACGCTGGACGACGACCTCGGGCGTGACGATCTCTGACTCGATGACCTTCTCGCCCGGGATCTTCTGGATGGGCGCGAAACGGCCGGGGACTTCGACAACCTGCACCCGGCCGTCCGCTCCCTGCCTGATATGAACGATCTTGGTCTCTCCCGGCCCCATGGCGTCGCGTAGCCGCGCGACGCCGGCATGCGCCTCGCGCGCCGCCCGGGCATCGAAGCCTCTTTGCAACATGTCGACCACCACGCCGAAACCGCCGAGGTATTTCGAGATGGCCGGGTCGACCGGCTGCGGCCACTTGAGGCCCTGCCAGGCCATGCCGAGCATGTCGACCATGGTCGCGCTATCGAGACCGGCCGCAGCGTCCGGCGACAGCGCCGGCGTCGGAGCCGGCGCTGTCGCCAGGGCAGCGGCGGAAGTGTCGGTCGAGCTGGCGGTTACGGTCGACCCGCCATCAGGACTACGCGGATATATCGCTGGACCGCCGGCGGCATCATCCGCAGACTGCCGTGTCTTTACGTCCGTTTTCGCCGTCGACTGCGGCCACCAATCGAATGCTGCGCAACCTGTCAGCACGAGGATCGAGCCGGCGAGAACTACACGAGCCAAGAGCAATTTCATCGCGACCTCCCTTAATCTGCTTCGATAGAGGGACCATCATTACGCGCAGAGCGGGCAGCATCTTATATCTATAACAAGCCAGGCGCCGGTTAGCACGTCGTGGTCGCGAAGCATTGGCCTCGCCATCCGACTACGTTAGAATCGTGCAACGCTGGTCGCATCGATCCAGCGCTTACTGGTCACGCAACAATACGGGAAACGATATGGCAAAGAAGGAAGAAGAACTGGACGAAGAAACATTGGCGTTCATCCAGTGGTGCATCGAAGTGGAAGGTTTCCTGGTCGCCGGCGGCGCCACCGTCAAGGAGGCCCAGGATCATATCGAGGAGGAGATCGAATGGTTCACCGACCAGTTCTACGATTCGCTCACGCCTGAAGAGGCAGCGAAGGAAGCACTGGCCTGAGAACCGCTCAGCGCGGGTAGGTGAAGCCGGTGCGGATATCCATCGGCGCCAGCTTCTCGCGCGTACGCACGGTCAGGCGCTGCGGCGGTTCCTCGCCGGCCAGGGCGCCCGGCGTGAACGGCAGTCCTTCCGCCTTGCGCACCAGCGCATCGCAGCGTTCGTAGACGTTCGGGCAGCCGGTGGCCGCCAGCAGCGCCTGCACCACCGGCACCTTCCACAGGTCGACGCCGCCGGCATTGAACTGGCAGACCAGGTAGCCGTCCGGGCCGCCGTAGCCCTGCACCACCAGGCCGGGCAAGCCATCCTTTTCCCCATCGATCAGCTGGATCAGCGCATCCGGTCCGACCGCGCGCCAGGTGTCGGCGCGACGCCCGATGGCGGCCTGCACGCGGCGCTTGATGAGCGCATGGTCGATCGCTTCATCCTCGCGCAAGGTCCAGACGCGGGCCGCGATCTGCGACTTGCCGTTGTAGGCGGCGCGCGCCAGGAAGCGGCGCGACGACGACTGCACGAGGGCGGTTATGCCGATCTTGTTGCGTTCGTGCGGCTTGCCCTCGACTTTTTCGATGGCGGACTGGTAGATCCAGGGGTCGCCGGCAAGGATAGCCTGTTCCTTGCCCTGCTTGATGGTGATGATGAGCATGTGCGGCTTTCTTGACTAAGGGCGGCATGATACCGCACTCCCCTACCACCCCATTTTTTGCCGCACGAATGTGGTCAGCAAGTCCGCGTTCGCCTGGTGCTGCGCCACACGCGGGTGCTTGCCGTAGCCGGTGAACGGGAAGAACAGCGTGTCGATGCGCGCGTCACCGGCCGTCCGCAGATTCTCGACCGCGGTCTCGACATACCCTGGCCAGGGCGAACCGGCCTTCGTCGCATCCATGCTGCCGAGCGCGCACACGATATAGGCCTTCGGGTACAGGGCCCGGACGCGCGCGACGAAGGCCTGGTAGGCCGCGATCCGCTGCGCCTCATTTGGTTCGGGCTGCAGCTTGCGGTCGCGCCCGATCAGCCAGCTGTCGTTCTGCATCAGGTTCACCACCACCACGTCCGGCGTCCAGCGCGAAAAGTCCCAGCGGCTGTCGTTGTCGCCGACGGCGCTCAGCTGGTCGTAGAAGTCCGGCATCGTGAACGGAAACCAGCTGATCATGATGCCGATCCCGCCCTGCGAGGTGAAATGCGCTTCGGCGCCGAGCTGGCGGGCGGCGATCGCGGCGTATGAGCGGTAGTTGTTCTTGTCCTTGCCGTGATGGTCCTCGCCATCGCCAGGCGCTTCGTTGCCCATGCCGCTGGTGATGGAATCGCCGAAGAACTCGATCCGCCGTCCCGGCCTGGCCGGCGGCGCCCGCAATGACGCTTTATCGTCCAGCTCCAGGCCGAGGAAGACAGTGGCGCCCTCCTCGCCCTCGGTACGCTTGGTCAGCAGGAGCCGATGCGCGCCGGGCTCGAGCCCGTTGGCCACCAGGTAGGTCTTCTTGCCCTTGTCGAGCTGCAGGATGACCGGCCGCCCGGTGTCGCCATCGAGGAAGACGTTGTAGTAGTTCTTGCCGTGCTGGTCGTCGAGGACGATGGACAGCGAGGTGCCGGTGAAGGTAGCGGCCACCGACGTGCCGGGCCAACTCAATACCGGTGCACGCCGGTCGCTGAAGTCGATGCGGCCCGTGTACTGCAGGTGCTGGTGGTCCGGCGCCACCGCGTCAAACGCATGGGCCGGCGCCAGCGCCAGCAACCCGGCCAGGGCCAGGCTTGCGGCGAAGGGAAAGATGTTCATGGGTTTCAATCGAAAATGCCGGGCACGCGCACGTGCCCGGCGGGTAATTACAGCTTGATGCTTACCGGTTTGCCGTCATACACCACCGACTTGTCCGACGCATCCATATCGGCCGCGGTCGACATGCCCGGCTTGATCAGGCGCACGCGGAACTCGCGCTTCTCGACCATGCCCTGGTAGCGCCCGGCGCGCTCGCCGATCTGCACGACGCCGGCCTTGTCGTCGTAGCTGATCGGGATGCGGCTGGCTTCACCGCGCTGATAGGCGTTCGAGACGCCGTCGTCCTCGTACAGGGTCGCCACGCCATTCGCTCCGGCGTACACGAACACCGTCACCGGCGCATCCGGCTTCTCGTCGACGTACTGGGTCACCGGGCCGGCCGTGATCACCGAGCCGGCCTTGACGAACAGCGGCATGCGCTCGCGCGGCGCGGCGATGGTGCGGGTCGCACCGCCCTGGTGGCGCTCGCCGGTGTGGAAGTCGTACCAGTCGGCGCCGGCCGGCAGGTAGACCTGGCGCTGGCGCGCCTTGTACTCGTGCACCGGCGCCACCAGGAACGACGGGCCGAACATATACTGGTCCTTGACGTTCTTGGCCTTGTCGTCGTTCGGGAAGTCCATCGCCAGGCCGCGCATCATGGTGCCCGAGCGGTAGTGGGTGTCCGAGGCGACGGTGTAAATATATGGCATCAGGCGATAGCGCAGCTTCAGCCACCACACCATATTGTCGCGCATCGCGTCGTCGCCGGCGGCGATGTTATAGATCTCGCGCTTGACCACCTCACCGTGCGAACGGAACAGCGGCGTGAAGGCGCCGAACTGGAACCAGCGGTGGTTCAGTTCGCGCCACTCTTCCATGTCTTCCGGATTGGCCTTGGCGCGGCTGGTGGCGCGGTTTTCCTGGGCCGAGCCGACGTCGCCAGTCTGGAACCGCACTTCCTGGGCATAGCCGCCGATGTCGTGGGTCCAGTTCGGAACGCCCGACATCGACATATTGGTGCCAGACGCGATCTGGTCATACAGATTGTTCCAGCGTCCGACCGTGTCGCCGCTCCACACCGCCACGGCATTCCTCTGGATGCCGGCGAAGCCCGAGCGCGACAGGATGAACTGGCGCTTGTTCGGCTGGTCGCGCTTGAGGCCATCGATCATGGCGCCCGTGCTCACCAGGCTGTAGGGGTTGAAGGTGATTTCGCCAGCGCCGTAGACGGTCGGCCCGATCAGCTCCTTGAAGTCTTCCAGGCGGCTGTTGGACAGCACGTCCGGCTCGGTATTGTCCATCCACCAGGCGTCGAAGCCCAGGTCGACCAGCTTGGTCTTGAGCTGGCGGTAATAGATGTCGCGCGCTTCCTTGGTGTACGGATCGTAGTGGCTGTTGAGGTAACCCTTGCCGACCCAGTCGCGCGAGCCGTTCTCGACGTTCTTGGTCCACATATGGCCCTTCGATGCGAACTCCTTGTAGTTGTCGGTATTGGCGTAGAACTTGCCCCACACCGACAGCATGATGCGCGCATTCTGCTTGTGGACAGCGTCGACCAGGCCTTTCGGATCCGGGAATCGGGTCTTGTCGAAGTCGTGCGAACCCCAGCCATCCTCGGGCCAGTAGAACCAGTCCTGCACGATGTTATCGAGCGGCCAGCCGCGCTTGCGGTATTCGCCCAGGGCGTCGAGCAGCTGCTGCTGGGTCTCGTAGCGCTGGCGCGACTGCCAGAAACCATAGGCCCACTTGGGCATCATCGGCGCCTGGCCGGTCAGGTGGCGGTAGCCGGCGATGGCGCCGTCCATGCTGTCGGCGCTGATCACGTGGTAGTTGATCGCCTCGGCGATTTCGGACGACATGGTCAGCGAATGGCGCTCCGCGCTCGGCAGCGGGTTGTTGTGGGTGATGGCCACCATGCCGCCCGACGGCTTCCACTCGAGGTGCAGCTTGACCGGTTTGTTCCTGTCGAATTTGACTTCGAAGTTGTGGTACCACGGATTCCAGCCCATGCGCCACACGTCCATCACTTCCTTGCCGTCCACCGTCAGCTTGGCGTAGTCCGACGAGTACAGCTGCATCTTGTGCACGCCCGGCTTGTCGCTGCTCATCGTGCCTTCCCACACCACCCGCACGTTCTTGAGGTCCTTGGCAGGTTTCAGCTCCTTGGGCCAGTTCTCGTCCACGTCCTTCAGGTATTGGTAGTCGATGTCCTTTTCCTGGCGCGTCAGCGCCAGCTTGCCGTCGACGTAGTAATGCGCGGTCAGGCCGGCCTGCTTGCCGTCCGGGCTGCGCAAGACCAGGTCGCGCGACATATGGTCGTAGGGCGTGGCGTCGCCGAAGCGCGAGATCGAGTTGTTGTCCCACAGGAGGCCATAGCCCTTGTCCGACACCACGAAGGGCACGGCGGCGATCATATTGTGCTGGGCCAGCAGCACGTCTTCGCCGTTATAGTTCATCTGGTTGTTCTGGTGCTGGCCCAGGCCATAATAGGCGTCTTTCGTGCCGTGGTTGAAGCCCTGCTTGATCGCCAAGAAGGGCTTGCCGCCGACGTCGACCGGCTGCATCGACTCGGACGCCTGCGCCAGGAAGCGCTTGCCGGCGGCGTCGAAGAACTGGACCTGGCCGTCTTTCAGGGAGACGGTGGCCGCGATCTTGCCCGCCTTGAGCTGGACATTGTCTGTCGCAGGCGTGACCGTGAACGCGCACTTGTCGGCGCAGGGCGCCGCCACCGTCATGAGCGAGGGCGTGAGCGTCTTGTTGTCCTGGGCGAGCTTCACCACCTGGATGATATTGTCGCTCATGAGGTTCAGGCGCACCACCTTGGCGCCGGTGTCGGGCCTGACCTCGATGCCGGTGGCAGTCTGCTGGAAAGTGCCTGCATGGGCCTGGAGCCCGGAGGTGAGGAACAGCGCCGCGGCTGCCAGCTGGGTCTGTCTCATACGCATACGCATTGTCGATCTCCTGTAATAATCGTTGTTATTCCTGGTACGTCCCGAGCCTGACCTTCAGCACCACCGGCGTCGCCGGCAGGTTCAGGCCATAGTCGGTCTGGTCGCCGTTCCAGTTGCGCTCCATGACCCAGCGGCCATTGGCGTCGAAACGGCCCTCCTCCACCCGCGCCAGCAGCGAAGGCTTGCCTGCATTCGGGCCCTCGCCCGCGAACTTCACCCGCGCTTGCTGGCCGACGAGCACGAACTCGCTCTCGCCGACCTGGGCGATGGCTACGCCGCCGCCCGGCTTCTCGGTGCCTTCCTTGTACTCGCCCTTGTCCTTCAGGTACTGGCGCTCGCCGAACTGGAATTCGCGGAACGACACGGTCGCCTTCCAACCCTTCAGACCCACCGTCTGCGGTGCGCGGTTGTCGCCCTCGGCCACGCCCTGAGTGCGCCCCTCGAAGGCCCAGCGCGCCCACTGGCGCTGCATCGGCGCGAACACGCCATAAACGGTGGCGAAAGGCTCGATCATGCGGCGATCGGTGTACTTGGAGCCCAGCGGGTAATTGCTGTACTCGAAGTAGTCGAGTCCGAACGGCGCCACGCCCAGGGCGCCCATGCCGAGGATCTGGTACACATAGCGCGCATAGCCCGCCGCATTGCCCATCTCCGGCACCATCAGCGCGTTGTCGGGCCGCTGGTAGGATTTGAGCACCGCCGTCACCTTGTTCGATTCCGGCATATAGATGTCGGGCGCCGCCAGGTCGATGTGCGGTGCGGCGGCCTTGTAGATGTCCATCACATCCCAGGTCGGTCCGCCGCTGGCGAAGTTCGATTTCCACGGCGCGGCCGGCTTGCCGTCGAGCGAAGGCTCGCGCAGGGCGGCGTTGACGAACATCGGCAGGTCGTACACCGCGCGCCCCGCACTGGCGATCGACTCGATATAGCTGGCGATGGCCCAGGAATGGAAGTACTGGTCGGCGTAGTCGCCATACACCTGGCGCCAGCTGCCCTGGCTCACGCCGGCCACCTTCGGCTTCTGGCGCGCCAGCACCGCGGCCGGCACCGGCTGGCGGAAGGCTGCCTCGGCGCGTTCGCCGTGGTCGCGCGGGACGCCATAGGTGCCCACCTCGTTCTCGACCTGCACCATGATCACGGTGCGGTGGCCGCTGTCGATCTTCCTGATGTGCTCCATCATTTTCACGAAGGCGCGGCGATCGAGCGCCAGGGTCTGTTCGCCGAACGGCGAATGGCTGTAGACCGTCTTGCCGTCCTTGTCCTTCATGCGCGGGAAGCGCTGATTATCGAACTTGACCCACTCCGGCAGGTAGCCTGGCCCCGTGTTTTTCCAGGTCCCGAACCAGACGACGACGAGTCTGATATCGTTTTCACGCGCTTGCGAAACGAGGGCGTCGAGGAAGCTGAAGTCGAATTCTCCTTCCTTCGGTTCCACTTGCTCCCAGGCGATCGGCATCTCGAGGGTATTGGCGTGCGCATCCTTCAGCGCCGCCCAGACCTTGGGCAAGGCGCCCGGATAATTGCTGGAGTTGTGGGCCTGGCCCGCCAGCATCAGGAACGGCGCGCCGTCCACCATCAGGGCGTGCCGGCCATCCTTTTGGACGAGGCGCGGCAGCTCGGGGTCGGCGGCCGCTGCGTCGGCACTGGCCAGCAGCAGGCATAGCGGCGCGAGCGTCGGTGCCAAACGGCGGGCAATCTGGTTCAGGGTCATGCTGTTCGTCTCCTTGGTTGTCGTTCTTGTCGTTAGCGGAACTGCGACGCGCCCAGGCTGCGGCTCTGGTCTTTCGCCAGGTCGATCTCGATAAGCTTTGCGCCATAACGTACCTTGACGGGACCGCCGTTCCCGGCCACCGCGCGCACGGTGGCGGCCTGCAAGCGGCCATCAGCCCAGCGCAGGTCCACCTCATAGCCACCACGCGCACGCAATCCCTTCACCGAGCCGCGCGCCCAGGTCGACGGCAGCGCCGGCAGCAAGTGCAGTTCGCCACCCTGCGATTGCAGCAGCATTTCGGCGATCGCCGCGGTGGCGCCGAAATTGCCGTCGATCTGGAATGGCGGATGGGCGTCGAGCAGGTTCGGATAGGTGCCGCCGGCGTTGTTATGCTCCGAAAAGATGCCCGTCTGTTCGGCCGCACGCGCACCCGGCGCCGCCAGCAGGCCGCGCAGCATGCGGTGGGCGCGGTCGCCGTCGTGCAGCCTGGCCCAGAACGCCATCTTCCAGGCCATCGACCAGCCGGTACCGGCGTCGCCGCGCGCTTCCAGGGTGCGCCGCGCGGCGCCGGCCAGTTCCGGCGTGCGCACGGCATCGATCTGGCGTCCGGGGAACAGCGCGAACAGGTGCGACACATGACGGTGGGTGTCTTGCGGCGTGTCGAGCACGGGGTCCTTTTTTTCTTCCATCCATTCGAGCAGTTGGCCCCAGCTGCCGATGCGCGGCCCGGCCAGCCGATCGCGCATGGCGGTCAACGTCGCGCGCAGTTCCGGATCGACATGCAGGATGCCGGCCGCCTCCACCGTGTTGTTGAACAGGTCCCACACGATCTGCTGGTCGTAAGCGATGCCATCCTCGACCGGCCCGTGTTCCGGCGACCAGCCCTGCGGCGCGACCAGGCGTCCATCCGGCAGCTCTTTCAGATAATCCTGCCAGAAGGCGCTGGCTTCCTTCATCATCGGATAGGCCACCTCGCGCAGGAAGCGCTCGTCGCGGCTGAAGGCGTAGTGCTCCCAGAAGTGCTGGGCATACCAGGCGTTGCCGGTCTTGTTCCATAGGTAGCCCATGGCGCCGAAGGGATTGGACTCGGTACGCAGGGTCCAGCCGCGCACCGGCTGGCCGTCGGCGCGGCGGAATTCCTCGGCCGTCGTGCGCCGCCACACCGGGGCCACGCCGTTCACGAAATCGAAGAATGGCAGCGCCAGCTCACCGAGGTTGGTCACCTCGGCGGGCCAGTAATTCATCTGGATGTTGATGTTGGTGTGGTAATCCGAATTCCACGGCGGCGTGAGGCTGTTGTTCCACAGGCCCTGCAGATTGGCCGGGAGCGAGCCGCGCGAACTGGAGGCCAGCAGGTAGCGGCCGTACTGGAAGTACTGGGCCTCCAGTTCCGGATCGCCGCCTGCCTTCGTGTAGGCCAGCAGGCGCGCATCGGTGGGCAGCGCGCGGCGCGCGGCCGGTGTCTCGCCCAGGTCGATCGCCACACGTTTTAGCAGGCGCTGGAAGTCTTCTTCATGCTCCGTGCGCAGCGCGCCTGAAGCACGCGCCGCGGCCTTGTCGACCTGCGCGGTCACGCGCACCAACGGATGCCCGCCGTCGAAGTTGCGCGCGGCGTCGAGCACATAACTGGTGCCGGCGCCCAGGATCAGGGTCAGTCCATCGGCGCCGGCGAAGGCGATGCGCGTGCCGTCGGCGACCAGCTTGCCGCCATCACTGAGCACCTGCACCTGGCTCGCGTAAGACATCACGTTGCCGCTCGGCGCCTGGTCGGGCAGCCCGAAGCCGGCCAGCGTGCCCGAGGCATACAGGCGGCCGTTCGCGACAGCGAGGTGGGCGCCGTGACGGTCGGTCAGGGACACGGCGCCGGTATAGCGGCCGGGCCGGTCGGCAGTCAGGCGCAGCACGATCACCTGGGCCGGGTAACTCGCCCAGGCTTCGCGCCGGTAACGCACGCCACCATGCGTGTAAGTGACGGTGTGCACGCCGCGTTCGAGGTCGAGCGTGCGGCGGTAGTCGGTTGCGCCGTTCTCGTGGCCGGGCAGCTCGACCAGCAGGTCGCCGAAGGGCTGGAAGGCGCCCATGTTCCGGTCGTCGCCGGTCCATAGCGTGATGTCGTTGAACTGCAGGTGTTCGCGGCCAGGCTGCCCGAAAACCATGGCGCCGATGCGGCCATTGCCGATCGGGAGCGCCTCTTTCTCCCAGCCCTGGTCGTTGTCCTGGGCCGGCCGGTCGTAGCGCAGCACCATCTCGGGCGCGGCGCTGCTGCTCGCCGCCAGCGCGAAGGCACAGACGCCGAGCAGGAGGCGCAAACTGGAGAAGATCGTCATGTCGGGCCAGGCTTTCCATAGACGATGCCGCGGCCGGCGGTGCTCATATAGACCACGCCGAACCGGTTCATGTCGCCGACGATGAAGTGCCCGTCGCCAGGACCACCGTACTGGTGGGCGTCGTCGTTGATGCGCTGCCAGCTGCGCCCCAGGTCGAGCGAGCGGTGGATGCCGCGCACGCCCTTGATGCTGCCCCAGATGTACAGGGTCGGCTCGAGCTTGCCCGGGGCCGCCTTGCCGAAACCGACCGCGCCGCAGTAGCCGACGCCGGCCAGCGGCGCGAAGCTGGCGCCGCCATCGAGCGAGCGCACCAGGCCGCCGTCCTTGAGCGCCACCCACAAATCTCCCTCGCGGCCTGGCAGTGCGCGGATCAATGTGGACCCGCCTGGTAGCAGGCTGGCGCGCTGTGCAAAGCTGGCGCCGCCGTCACTGCTTGCCATCAGGGCCTTACCGTCGTAGGCATAGAACACCTTCGGGTTGACTGGATCGGCGACGGCGCGCAGGTCGCGGCCCGCCAGGCCCGCCACTTGCGTCCAGCTGGCGCCTTCGTCACCCGACCGGTACACGGTCAATGAGCCCTGCGGAGTATGGACAAGGGTCGCGCCATCGCTCGACATCGCGATCCTCCCGCGCTTGCCCTGCATCGCCGCGGTCTGCGTCCAGGTGAAACCGCCGTCACGCGTGACGAGCATCGCATCGCCCACCCGCACCATGCTGCCAGGGCGGCGGGCGGCGGCATCGAGCCCGGTGGTGGTGCCGATCTCCGGCCGGTGGATGCGCCCCGGGCGCGTTGGATCGTCGTGCAGGAAGCCGTCGTAGTCGCCGATGGCCGAGACCAGCGGCGCGCCCGGCATGCTGACCAGGCCGAGCGGCACCGTCTCTTCCAGGCCTCTCACGGTAAACGTCCAGGTGGCGGGCGTGGCGTCGATATCCGGCGTTCGGAACACCCCGTTGCCGGAAGTGACCCACACCGCGCGCGAATCGAGCGGATCGAATTGAACCGACCCGGCCCAGTGGATCGCGTGACCCTCGAGCCACGGCACGCCCGCCGCGTCGCGCTGGAAGCCGCGCGCGATCACGTCGACCCAGTTGGCGCCGGCATCGTTCGACACGAAGATGCGGTCGCCGCGCGCATCGCCCTGGGCGATGAAGGTATTGATGGTGGAGACCACCAGGCGCCTGGGATTTTTCGGGTCGACACTGATCCCGGCGAACGGCCGGTTCGATCCTACCGGCGTCACGTTGCGCCAGGCGCCGCTGGCGATCTCGTATTGCCACACCTGCCCACGGTCGATCGGCTCGCTGCCGCTCTTGTCCGGGTGCGGGCCGGCGCCGTTGGCATAGGTGATATACAGCTTGCCGGCGCCGTCGAAGGCAGCGCGTTGCGGCATGAGCCCGGTCGGGCTGCCCGCCACGGGCACGAAGGTCGCTCCGGCGTTGTCGCTGCGATACAGGTTAGGACCGACGCTGCCGAAGCGCGAGACGCCGACGAACAGCCGCTGCGCCCGACCGTTTTTCACGCTGGCGGGATCCGGCAGCACGATGTTCAGGCCCACGTCGTTGGGCGTGGTCGTCACCGCCAGCGCAAGGTTGCGCTCCCAGGTGCTACCAAAGTCGGCGCTCTCGAACAGGCCGTCGCGGCGCGAGCCCAGATAGAGGCGCTTGCTAGCCCCCGGATCGACGGCCAGCCGTTCGCCGCCCTGACGTCCGAAGCCGTTGCCGTGGGTCTTGAACTGGCTGCTGACGTCGACCACGTCGAAGGTCTTGCCGTAATCGTTCGAGCGCAGGATGGCGGTGCGTCCGCCGTTCAGGTAGGCGATGCCGGCCAGCAGCCACACCCTGGCGGCGTTGTCGGGGTCGATCGCCAGCGCGTCGATGCCCAGGAAGCCCGTCTGGTCCTCGCCCACCCAGTCGAGCAGCGGCGTCCAGCGACCTTCTTTCGCCCGCCACAGATAGGCGCCGCCGACGTCGGTGCGGGCGTAGGCAACGCCCGGCTCGCTGCGGCTGGGCACGATCGCAGTCACGAAGCCACCGCCGCCGATGGCGACGCTGTCCCAGACATAGCTGGCGCCGTTCGGGACGACGGGGGCGGCCGTGGCCGTGGCGGCGACGCACACGGCCGCAACCACGCCCAAGACCCTGCGCCAACCCATGCAGGGTCGACGGGCGGTCGTGGTACGCATCTTGTCTCCTGCCTGTATTTATTATTGGCTTGCTTGCAACCATGCTAATCAATACAGATGGCGGTTGCAACAAAAATGTTCGCGCTAACAGAAAACGTTATCATTCAGGCTGAATGTTTTATCGCCGATCCCGCAACAGCGTCTGATTGCGTACGACATCGACGGCTTTCAAGCCTCCCCCATCAATTTAAACTAGGAGATCCACCATGAATATCAGCGGCGAAATGATCATCGGCCACCAGATCCTGCGCGGCAGCGCCGGCGCCGTGCGCGCCTACAATCCCGCAAGCAAGCAGGACCTCGAACCCGAATTCGGCCTGGCGACCCCCGCCGACCTGGCCCGCGCCTGCGAACTGGCCGATGCCGCCGTCGAGCCCTATCGCGCCCTGCCCCTGGAACAGCGTGCACGCTTCCTGGAGACGATCGCCCAGCGCATCCTCGACCTGGGTCCGCTGCTGATCGAACGCGCCGGACAGGAAAGTGGCTTGCCGGCGGCCCGCCTCGAGGGCGAACGTGGCCGCACCGTGAACCAGCTGCGCCTGTTCGCCAAGGTGATCCGCGACGGCCACTTCCTGGGTGCGACCCTGGATTCTGCCCTGCCCGAGCGCACGCCGCCGCGCTCCGATCTGCGCATGCGCAAGATCCCGCTCGGCGCGGTCGCCGTCTTCGGCGCCAGTAACTTCCCGCTCGCGTTCTCGGTGGCCGGCGGCGACACCGCCTCGGCGCTGGCCGCCGGTTGCCCGGTCGTGGTCAAGGCCCACAACGCCCACCTCGGCACCTCGGAGCTGGTCGGCAAGGCCGTACTGCAGGCGGCGCTCGAATGCGGCATGCCGGAAGGCGTGTTCTCGCTCCTGATCGGCGAAGGCAATCAGATCGGCGGCGACCTGGTGAGCCACCCGGCGATCCGCGCCGTCGGTTTCACCGGTTCGCGCGGCGGCGGCCTGGCGCTGGCCCAGATCGCGGCCAAGCGCAAGGAACCGATTCCCGTGTATGCCGAAATGAGCAGCATCAACCCGGTCTACCTGCTGCCGGGCGCGCTTGAAGCGGGCGGCGCCAAGCTGGCCGGCGCCTTCGTCGATTCGCTGACCATGGGCGTCGGCCAGTTCTGCACCAACCCGGGCCTGGTGATCGGCCTGGCCGGCCCGCAGCTGGACGCCTTCCGCGACGCCGCCGCTGCCGCGCTGCAGCTCAAGCCGGCCGGCACCATGCTCAGCGCCGGCATCCATCAAGCGTATGACAACGCCATCGGAAAACGCACGGGGGTCGCCGGCGTGCAGCTGGTGGCCAACGGCAGCCAGGAAGGCCCCGGCTGCGCCGCGCGCGCCGCCCTCTACCAGTGCGATGCCGCGACCTTCCTTGCCAACCCGGCGCTGGAAGAAGAGATCTTCGGACCGGTGTCCCTGCTGATCGCCTGCCGCACTGAAGACGAGATTCTGGCCGTGACCCGCCACCTGGAAGGCCAGCTGACCGCCACCGTGCACGCCGTCGACAGCGACCACGCGCTGGCCGGCGCGCTGCTGCCACTGCTGGAGCGCAAGGTGGGCCGCATCCTGTTCAACGGTTTCCCGACCGGCGTCGAGGTGTCGTATGCGATGGTGCACGGCGGGCCGTTCCCGGCGACCTCGGATGCACGCAGCACCTCGGTCGGCGCGACTGCGATCGAGCGCTTCCTGCGTCCGGTGTGCTACCAGGACGTGCCGGCCGGCCTGCTGCCTGAGGCGCTCAAGGACGGTAATCCGCTCGGGATCGTGCGCCTGGTGGATGGTGAAGTGAAGCTGGCGTGATCAAGGTTGGATCAAAGACGTCTCGTCAATCGTTGACGCCCGGCCGTCGTCCCCGCGGAGGCGGGGACCCAAGTATCAAGCAGACCACTGACGCATATCATCGAGGCTGTGCGCGCAAACTTGGGTCCCCGCCTTCGCGGGGACGACGTTTCTAGTGACCTCAGCGCGTATTGCTGCGCGTGGCCACATCCAGCCACACGGCCAGGGTCAGGATCAGGCCCTTGACGATCATCTGCCAGTAGGCGTCGACGTCGAGCATCGACATGCCGTTGTCCAGGCTGGCCATCACCAGCGCGCCCACCAGGGCGCCATGCACGGTGCCGGCGCCGCCGCGCATCGAGGTGCCGCCGATGAAGCAGGCGGCGATCACGTCCAGCTCCGCCGACACGCCGGCCGACGGCGAGCCGGCCGCCAGGCGCGCGGTATTGATCAAGCCCGCCAGCGCGCACATCAAGCCCATCAGGCCGAAGATCCACAGTTTCACCTTGCGCACGTCGATGCCGGACAGGCGGGTCGCCTCCATATTGCTGCCCACCGCGTAGATGCGGCGGCCGAACACGGTCTGCCGTGCGATGTAGCTGAACACGCCCAGCAGGCTCAGGAGGATCAGCACCGGCAGCGGAATGCCCTCGTAGCTGTTGAAGGTGGAGATCAGGCCGGCCAGCGCCACGCCGACCAGCGCCACGCGAGCCACCGAACGCCACAGCGCGATCACCGGCAGCCCGTGGCGCGCCTGGTTGAGCCGCTGGCGCCAGGCCAGCACGCCGGCCAGCGCGAACAGCAGCACGCCCAGCCCGATCCCCCACGCCGGCGGCAGATAAGCCTGCCCGATCTGCTCGAAGCCGGGCGAGACCGGCGCCACGGTGGCGCCGTCGGTCAGGCCCAGCACCACGCCGCGATAGGCCAGCATGCCCCCGAGGCCGACGATGAAGGAAGGTATGCCCGCATAGGCCGTCAGATAGCCGTTGAGGAAACCGCACAGGAGGCCCGCGCCCAGCACCACCGCGATCGATAGCGGCAGCGGCATGCCGTGGGTGACGTCGAGCACCGCCGCCATTCCGCCCAAGAGACCCAGGAGCGAGCCGATCGACAGGTCGATCTCGCCGGCGATGATGACGAACACCATGCCGCAGGCCAGGATGCCGGTGATCGACATCTGGCGCATCAGGTTCGAGACGTTGCGCGCCGAGGTGAAGCCGCCTTCGGTCATCCAGTGGAAGAAGGTCCAGATCAGGGCGACCGCCACCAGCAGCGCCAGGATTTTATATTGGGTGAACAGCCGCTTGAGTGTCGTTGTATCCATGGGTGTCATATGCTTGTCAGGACTGGCCCAGGGCGGCGGCAAGCACCGTCTCCTGGCTCAGGCCATCGTTGAGAAAATCGCCGCGCAGCCGGCCTTCTTGCAGCACCAGCACGCGGTCGGACACGCCCAGCACCTCGGCCAGCTCGGACGAGACCATGACGATGGCGATGCCCTGTGCCGCCAGTTCCAGCATCAGGCGGTAGATTTCGAACTTGGCGCCGACGTCGACGCCCCGCGTCGGCTCGTCGAGGATCAGCACCTTGGGGCCGGTCAACAGCATCCGGGCCAGCACCGCCTTCTGCTGGTTGCCGCCCGAGAGCGCCGTGATTGGCAGCGCGGGGCTGGCCGTCTTGAGCGCCAGGCGCGCGATCTGTTCCTTGACCGCGCTGGTTTCCTCGCCGTCGTCGATGCGGGTCAGGTGCGCATAGCGCTGCAGCACCGACAGTGTGATGTTCTCGCCCACCGACAGGTCACGCACGATGCCGTGGTGCTTGCGGTCCTCAGGCACCAGGGCGAAGCCGGCCCGGATCGCCTTTAGCGGATCGGAGGTGTCGACCCGTTGGCCGTCGAGCCAGACCTCGCCCTCGTGGCGGCCCGGATAGGCGCCAAAGATCGCCGTCACCAGCTCGGTGCGGCCGGCGCCGACGATGCCGGCGATGCCGAGGATCTCGCCGCGCCGCACCTGGAACGAGACGTCGTCCACCTTCTTGCGGCGCGGATTTTCGGGGTCGTAGCAGGTGATGTGGCGCGCCTCCATCACGACTTCTCCGATGTCATGCGGCAGCGACGGATACATCTGGTTCATCTCGCGCCCGCACATCTGGGCGATGATCCGGTCCACGCTCATCTGCGGCATCGGCGTGGTGGCAATGTGCTTGCCGTCGCGGATGACGACGATGGTGTCGCAGATCGCCGCGACTTCTTCGAGCTTGTGCGAGATGTAGACGCAGGCCACGCCGCGCGCCTTCAGGTCGCGCACCGTCCCGAGCAGCACGTCGATCTCGGACGCGCTGAGCGAGGCCGACGGCTCGTCGAGGATCAGCAGCCGCGCATTCTTGTTCAGCGCCTTGCCGATCTCGATCAGCTGCTGGTGGCCGCCGCCGTAATGCTTCACCGGCAGCACCACGTTCACGTCCGGCAGGCGCAGGCCGCGCAGGATTTCCTCGGCGCGCCGGTTCATGGCCGGGTAGTCGAGCCGGCCGCCGGGCAAGGTGATCTCGTTCCCCAAAAAGATGTTCTCGGCCACCGACAGCTCGGGCACCAGCATCAGCTCCTGGTGGATGATGATGATCCCCGCTTCTTCGGTCTCGCGCACCGAGCGCGCGCGCAGCGGCTGGCCGTCCCACACGATCTCGCCATCCCAGCTGCCGTGCGGGTAGACCGCCGACAGCACTTTCATCAGGGTCGACTTGCCGGCCCCGTTCTCACCGCAGAGGCCAACGCACTCGCCCGGCTGGATCGCCAGGTCGATGCCGTCCAGCGCGGGCACCCCGTCGAATCGCTTGGCGATTCCCTTCATTTCAAGCAGATAGCCCGACATCGCAAGACTTCCAAGGCGTGAAAAAATCCCCGGACCGCAAGGCGGACACGGGGAAAGGAGAGAAGCAGGCTTATTTGCCGGCCAGCTGGCCCTGGGTATAGAACCCGTCCTTCACCAGCATGTCGACGTTCGATTTGGTCAGCAGGATGGGTTTAAGCAGCACGGTGCTGACCTGCTTGTAGCCGTTGTTGATCTGTGAGTTATAAGCTGGTTTTTCATTGCGCACCAGCTGCACGGCCAGGGTGGCGGCGCTGGTGGCGATGGTCTTGAGCGGCTTGTAGACCGTCATGGCCTGGGTGCCGGCGATCACGCGCCGCACCGCTGCCAGGTCGGCGTCCTGGCCCGACACCGGCACCTTGCCGGCCAGCTTCTGCGAAGCCAGCGCCTGGATCGCGCCGCCGGCAGTGGCGTCGTTGGACGCGACCACGGCGTCGATCTTGTTGCCGTTGGCGGTGAGCGCATTCTCGACGATAGCCATCGCTTCTGAGGCGCTCCAGTCCTTGACCCATTGGCGGCCGACCACCTTGATGTCGCCCTTGTCGATCAGCGGCTGCAGCACCTTCATCTGGCCTTCGCGCAGGATCTTGGCGTTGTTGTCGGTCGGCGCCCCACCCAGCAGGTAGTAGTTACCCTTCGGTTTGAGGCCGACGATCGACTGCGCCTGCAGCTCGCCCACCGCCTTGTTGTCGAACGAGATGTAGGCGTCGACGTCGGCATTGAGGATCAGGCGGTCGTACGACAGCACCTTGATCTTGGCCTTCTTGGCTTCGCGGATCGCGTTGTTCAACACCGTGGCGTTGTAGGGCACGATCACCAGCACGTCGACGCCGCGCGAGATCAGGTTCTCGATCTGGGCGATCTGACGCTGTTCGCTGGCGTCGGCCGACTGCACGTAGACCTTGGCGCCGAGCTTTTCGGCGGCGCCGATGAAGTAATCGCGGTCGCGCGTCCAGCGCTCGAGCCGCAGGTCGTCGATCGAGAAGCCGATCTTGGGGTTCTTGGCGTCGGCCATGCTCGGGCCGGATTGGAACAGCAGCGCGCAACCGAGTCCGATCGCGGCACCCATCTTCGTGAAGCCATGTTTCATCGTTGTCTCCTTTATTGTCGGCGCGCGCGCTTACACGACGCACCGTATTGACATTCTATGCGAGTCACGCGCCGTACCAGCCGGCGTCGACGAAGTATTTCAATGCGATGGCGGTCGTGGTTGGCGGCGTTATTGAGGAGGATGTCGATCCCGCCCCCCTCGCCCTCGATGGCGGCGAAGCCCGCGGCAAGCGCATCGGGGTCGGTCAGGTCGCAGTGCAGGAAACGTGGCGCATGGGGCGCGCCTTGGCTAGCGAGGGCCCTCACCAGTTCCCTGCCGATCCCCGAGCCGCCCCCGGTGATCACGACGCGCTTGGCGCGCAGGTCCGGATAGGTCGCGTAGCCCAGTGTCGGGGCGGCGGCTGCCGTCATGGTTGTCTCCAGATTATTCTGAGTATTATGCTTGCGTAGAACAGTCGTTTAACAGGACTGTTAGCGCAATCATCCCAGTCTAATGGGGGCCTTCAACGGTTGTCAACGAATTATTGAAATGGATTTCATGGCGACCGGATTTGCCGGATGCGTACGCCGTTCGGCGTACGCCGGCGCCGACGATCAGCGCGCTTTCGCGACCGATGGCAGGCGTGCCGGTGGGCGGATGCGGGGGGCGGCATCGGACTGGCGGCGCACCAGCTCGAAGTCCATGTGGGTCTGCTCCGGCTCGGCCGGTTCGTCTTCGCGCAGTGCGCGCACGCGGCGCACCAGCGCCTGCACCGCCTCGCGCGCCATGCCGGCGATCGGCTGGCGCACGGTGGTCAGTTCGGGCCAGATCGTGGTGGCCAGGGCCGTATCGTCGAAACCGGTGACGGTCAGGTCGCCCGGGACGTCCAGGCCCAGGCGGTGCGCGACCGCCACGGTGGCGGCCGCCATATCGTCGTTACTGGCGAAGATCGCCGTCGGCCTGTCTTGCAGCGCCAGCAGCTGCTCGGCCGCGTCCAGGCCCGAGCGATAGGTGAACATGCCCTGCACCACCAGCTCTTCGGAGGCGTCGGCGCCCTTCTCGGCGATCGCCTTGCGGTAGCCGTCCAAGCGGCGCGCGCTGGCGGTCTGGTTCGGATGGCCGACGATGAAGCCGATGCGCTGGTGGCCCAGCGCGATCAGGTGCCGGGCCATGTAGCGGGCCGCTTCGTAGTCGTCGATGCTGACCGCCCCGACGCTCGGCGCCGGCGAGCCGCAGGCCACGACCACGGCCGGAATCCCCGCCTTGGCCACGCACTCGAGCACGGCCACGCTGTCGCACAGCGGCGGCGGCAGGATCACGCCATCCAGGCCGTTATTGATCAGGCGCTGGGTATGCTCGATCTCGTGATTGCCGGCCTCGCACTTCTCGACGAACAGCTGGACGTTGTTCAGGCCGGACTGGTTGAGCAGGCCGACGAGGAATTCGCTCAGGTAGGCAGCGCTCGGATTGCTGTACAGGAAACCGACGCGGATCGGCTTGGACCCGGCCAGGTTGCGCGCTTCCTGGTTCGGGGTGTAGTTCAGCGCCGCGACCGCCTCGGCCACCTTGCGCCGCGTGCTTTCTCGCACCAGGCTCTTGCCGTTCATGACCCGCGACACGGTCATCGCGGACACGCCGGCGAGCTTGGCAACGTCCACCATGGTGGGCTTGCCCTGCTCCATCGATTCGCGGACGGTCTCGATGCTGGTTTTGTTCATGTGCGTAAATTTCTTTAGAAGTTAGTAATGTTGGTCGATGTTAGCATGATTACGGTTTTGCCATCGGGACCTCTTCCGATTTTGCGGGTAAGGTTTGATTCCCGGGCGAAACGAGAAAATGCGTGGCGCGTTTGCGCTAACATGGGCGACACAGAGTCATGATATCCCTAGCGACGCTGCGCTGCGAGCGCCTCGCGAGCTGCCGCCCGGCCCTCTGCCATTCGACGCGAGATCGACAGCGCCGAAAAATCGTAGTCGCGCGCCGCCGTCTCGCATTCGCTACCCTTGCGCACGATCCGGGTGATGCTGGGCCCGGCATCCTTGTCGCCCATCAGCTGGATATAGGTGGACCACTGGCGCACCTGGTCGGCCTGGGCCGGCGAGGTGGCGTAGGCCAGGATGCCTTCGACCAGTTTGCGAAAGTCGCGCACCAGGGTCTGCTCGGCGCTGTCGCGCCGGACGCGCTCGGCGAACACGATTTCGTCACGCCGGCCCAGGACTTCCATCAGGCTGGTAGGCAGCGAGCCGGTTTCTGGATACAGGTCGACGATGAAGATGCGCTTGCGCGCCGTACCGGAATGCTCCAGCAGCAGCTCGAGCGGAGAGTTGCTGATAATCCCGCCATCCCAATAGTGCTTGCCATCGATGGTGGTCCAGGGAAAGCCCGGCGGCAGGCTGCCGCTGGCCAGGATGTGGTCGGCGCTCAGGTCGTCGACGTAGCTGTCGAAGATTTCCAGGCGCGCCGTCTCGACATTGACCGCGCTGACCAGCAGCCGCACCGGGCTCGACTTCAGTGCTCCAAAATCGACGTAGCGTTTCAGTAATTCCTTGACCGGGGTCGGGTCGTAGAGGCTGGTCCAGGCCTGCGGCGCCGCGCTCATGAACGGCAGGCCGGCCCAGCGCGGCCGAAAGAAGGCCGGCACGCCAAAGGCCAGCGTCTGCCAGGAGCCGAGCAGGCGGCGCACCCGGTCGTCGAGCAGGCGCTCGGCAGCCAGTGGCAAGTCGAGCGGCAGGTCGAGCGACAGCCTGTGCCAGAAATCCTCCAGCGCCTCGGCTGCATGACCTGGATTGGCGGCCATGATGACGCCATTGAAGGCCCCGATCGACACCCCGGCGATGACATCGGGCTGGATGCCGGCGTCTTCCAGCGCATGGGCCACGCCGCATTCGAAGGCGCCCAGCGCGCCGCCGCCCTGCAGGATCAGCGCGGTCTGGCTGGGGATACGGGTAATGGAAAAATCCGGCTCGTGCAGGCGCTTGCAGGCCCAGCCGATATTGGTGCGGTAGCGGATCAGGGATTCGATCGCACGCGTCTCGATCGCCGGCCGCCCCGTGGAAAACAGGGCGCGCGGCACCTCGTGGTCAAGGTAGAGGCAGGCCCAGGAGCGGGTTTCCGGGCGGCCCAGCCGGGCATGCCGGTGGCCGGCATCGGGCTGGCCCAGGAACTGGAAGCCCTGGCCAAACAGCTCGCAGGAAAAATACGGCACCTCGTCGTAGCGCAGCCGCATGCCCAGCATATTGCGCGCCGCCAGCCGTCCCTGCTTGACGGCATTGTCCCAATGCTCGATGCGGTGGCGGAGGCGGAACACGGGATCCATGAAATTGGCGACGTCGCCCGCCGCCCACACCAGCGGATGCGAGGCTTGCAGGTACTGGTCGACGCACACGCCGTCGTCCAGCTCCAGAGCGCTATCGTGCAGCCAGCCGAGATCGGGCGCGACGCCGATGCCGACACCGACCAGGTCGCACGGCAGCCGGCGCCCGCCTTCGGTCACGACCATCTCCACCCGCCTGTCGCCATGGAAGGCGGCGGCGCTGTCGGCCAGCACCTCCACGCCCTGGCCGACATACAGCGTGCGCAGGTAGTCGCTGACGCCGTGGTCGTGCAGCTTGTCGAACAGGATGCCATGGCGCGCCAGCACGGTCACCCGCGCACCCTTGCGCGCGAAGGCCGCGGCCATCTCGAGGGCGATGAAACCGGAGCCGACCACCACGGCCCGCGCCGCGCCCTCCATCGCGCCACGCAAGGTGCGCGCATCGACGGCCGTGCGCAGGTAGTGAATGCCAGGCAGCCCGGCGCCCGGGACGTCGAGGTGAATGGGACGCACCCCGGTGGCGACCAGTAGCCGGTCATAGCGGATCGTGCCGGCGTGATCGGTGCGCACCAGCTGGGCGTCGGCATCGAGGCCGGTGGCGCGTACGCCAGAGAGCAGGGTCACGCCATTGTCGTGGAAGTAGTCGGGCGGCAGCACCGTCGCCAGTGGCGGCGCGGTATCTCCCTCGAGGAAGCGCGTCGAGAGTTGCGGGCGGTGATAAGGAAGGTCGCGCTCGTCCGCGACGATGACGATGGCGCCCTTTGCGCCCTCCAGGCGCAACGTTTCGGCGGCCGTGGCCGCGGCCAGGCCGCCGCCGAGCAGCAGGAAGCTCGCATGCCGCGTGTGGTCCTGCCCGGCCGGCTCCCCGGGGTGTCGCTGATCCGCCATCGGCCATCCTTTCGCAATCGGCGTGGATGCGGGTTGGACCGCATCCAGGCTGCGGCGTTCGCTCAAGATGGTTTCATCCTGACAAGACGCCACGCCATGCATGACGCGCAGGCGCCATCTCGCTATAATCTCGTCCTTCGCCCCAAAGGAAATACCATGTCCCTGCTTGCCCACGAGCTCGAATTGCTTTCGCCCGCCAAGACCGCCGACATCGGCCGCGAAGCGATCCTCCACGGCGCCGACGCCGTGTACATCGGTGGACCGGCCTTCGGGGCGCGCCACAATGCCAGCAATCCGCTGGAGGACATCGCCGCGCTGGTCCAGTTCGCCCACGGCTACCGTGCGCGCATCTTCGTGACCATGAACACGATCATGCACGACAGCGAACTCGAGCTGGCGCGCAAGCAGATCTGGCAGCTGTACGAGGCCGGCGTCGATGCGCTGATCATCCAGGACCTGGGCCTGCTTGAACTCGACCTCCCGCCGATCCAGCTGCACGCCAGCACCCAGTGCGACATCCGTGGCGCGGAGAAGGCAAAATTCCTGGGCGACGTCGGCTTCTCGCAGCTGGTACTGGCGCGCGAGCTGACGGTCGACCAGATCCGCAAGATCCACGCCGCCACCGACACGCCGCTCGAATACTTCGTGCACGGCGCGCTGTGCGTGGCCTATTCGGGCCAGTGCTATATCTCGCACGCCGACACCGGCCGCTCGGCCAACCGCGGCGACTGCTCGCAGGCATGCCGCCTGCCCTACACCCTCTCGGACGGCCAGGGCCGCGTGGTCGCCTTCGACAAACACCTGCTGTCGATGAAGGACAACGACCAGAGCCGCAACCTGGAAGCGCTGGTCGACGCCGGCATCCGCTCGTTCAAGATCGAGGGCCGCTACAAGGACATGGGCTACGTCAAGAACATCACGGCCAACTACCGCCTGCTGCTGGACGAGCTGCTCGAGCGCCGTCCGGAGTTCGCGCGCGCCGCCAGCGGACGCACCCGCGTGATGTTCACGCCCGACGTCGACAAGAACTTCCATCGCGGCCACACCGAATACTTCGCACAGGGCCGCCTGACGGACATCGGCGCCTTCGACTCGCCGAAGTACGTGGGCGTGGAACTGGGCATCGTGGCGCGCCTGAACGGCGACAGCTTCGACATCGTCACCACGGCGCCGATGGCCAACGGCGACGGCCTGAACTACATGAACAAGCGCGACACCTGCGGCATCCAGGCCAACCGCGCCGAGAAGCTGGGCGAGGAAGCCGAGGGCCAGCGCTGGCGCGTGTTCCCCAACGAGCCGATGCAGTCCCTTGTCGGCCTGAAGGTGGGCACCGTCATCCACCGCAATCGCGACCACCAGTGGGAAGCCACGCTCAATAAGAAATCTTCCGAGCGCAAGGTGGCGGTCGACCTGATCCTGAGCGAAGTGCCGGGCGGCCTGCGCCTGGACGTCGTCGACGAGGACGGCATCGCATCGAGCGCCGAAGCGATGCTCGAACTGCAGCCGGCCCAGCAGGCGGCCCAGGCCGACGCCGGGCTGCGCGCCAGCCTGGCCAAGCTCGGTAACACGATGTTCGAGGCCGGCCACGTCGCCCTGCATCTGAGCCAGCCGTGGTTCGTGCCGAGCGCCGCCATCAACGCCCTGCGCCGCGACGCCATCGCCGCGCACGAGGCGGCGCGCCTGGCGGCCTGGGTGCGTCCGCAACGCAAGGCGTCGGTGCAACCGCCGCCCGTCTACCCGGACACCCAGCTCAGCTACCTGGCCAACGTCTACAACGAAAAGGCGCGCGCCTTTTATCACAAGCACGGCGTGCAGCTGATCGACGCGGCCTATGAAGCGCACGAGGAAGCCGGCGAAGTGTCGCTGATGATCACCAAGCACTGCCTGCGCTTCTCGTTCAACCTGTGCCCGAAACAGGCCAAGGGCGTGCAAGGCGTGCAGGGACAGGTGAAGGCCGAGCCGATGACGCTGGTCAGCGGCGACGAGAAGTACACGCTGCGCTTCGATTGCAAGCCGTGCGAAATGCACGTGGTGGGCGCCATGAAGACGAACATCCTGAAGTCGCCGCCGCCGTCGAATGTGGCTTACACACCGTTGACCTTCCATCGCCAGCGTCCGCGCGATCAAGCGCCGAAGACCTGAGCGGCTGCATGTCGCAGGGTATGCGCTCGAGTTAGCGTAGAAGCGTCGTTCCCGCGAAGGCGGGAACCTAAGTCCTCGACGTAGTCGAAACGCTTGCAAAACTTAGGTTCCCGCCTGCGCGGGAACGACGACGGGTCTGCTCATAAGTTGACGGCATTTGGCCCACAGGAACCGTTTTCACTTCCGGACTATTGTGCAATCCGCCGCGATTTTTCGGCATGGGCGGCGCGAGCGTCCGCGTCCATACTGGCTCCATTGTCCAACCACACAACGGAGCCCACCATGAAAGACCAACTGTCCAAAGTCGTCCTGATCACCGGCGCCAGCAGCGGCATTGGCGAAGCCACCGCCCGCCATCTCGCCGCGCTTGGCCACCGCGTGGTGCTGGGCGCGCGCCGTACCGAGCGCCTGGTGGCGCTGGCGGCCGATATTCGCGAAGCCGGCGGCAAGGCCGACGTGGCCCAGCTCGACGTGACGAACCTTGAAAGCATGCGCGAATTCGTCGACTTCGCCATCGAGCGCCACGGCCAGGTCGACGTGTTGATCAACAATGCGGGCGTGATGCCGCTGTCGAAGCTCGATGCGCTCAAGATCGACGAATGGAACCGCATGATCGACGTGAACATCCGCGGCGTGCTGCACGGGATCGCCACCGTACTGCCGGGGATGCAGGCGCGCCGCAGCGGCCAATTCATCAATATCGCCTCGATCGGCGCCTACACCGTCAGCCCGACGGCGGCCGTCTACTGCGCCACCAAGTTCGCGGTGGCGGCCATCACCGAGGGCCTGCGCCAGGAAGTGGGCGGCGACATCCGCGTGACCCTGGTCTCGCCCGGCGTGGTGGAGTCGGAACTGGCCGACTCGATCTCGGACCCGCTGGCGCGCGACACGATGCGCGAGTTTCGCAAGGGCGCCATCAAGCCGGAAGCGATCGCGCGCGCCATCGCCTTCGCCATCGAGCAGCCGGCAGATGTCGACGTCAGCGAAATGATCGTGCGGCCGACGTCCAGCCCCTACTGATCCACGACGACATCAGGACGGGATCTTGAGTCCCTTCCTGACCGAGGGGCGCGCCAGGAAACGATCCAGCGCGTCCCTCACATTGCCGAAGTCTTCAGCGCCGATCAGGTCCTCCGCCTCGTAGAAGTTCAGCAAACCATTAATCCAGGGGAATACTGCGATGTCGGCAATGGTGAAGTCGTTGCCCGCGATCCAGGTATGCTGCGCCAGCTGCGCGTCGATCACGCCGAGCAGCCGGCGCGATTCGGCCACGTAGCGGTCACGCGGGCGCTTGTCTTCGTAGTCCTTGCCGGCGAACTTCACAAAGAAGCCGAGCTGGCCGAACATCGGCCCCACCCCACCGATCTGGAACATCACCCACTGGATGACGCGGTAGCGTCCCGCCGCGTCAACCGGAATGAGCTTGCCGCTTTTCTCGGCCAGATACAGCAGGATCGCGCCCGATTCGAACAGCGCCAGCGGCTGCCCGTCCGGGCCATCCGGATCGAGAATGGCGGGAATCTTGTTGTTCGGATTCAGCGACAGGAAGGCCGGCGAATTCTGCTCGTCTTTCGCGAAGTCGACCTTGTGCACCTCGTATGGCAGGCCGATTTCTTCGAGCATGATCGGAATCTTGACGCCGTTCGGGGTCGGCATCGAGTACAGCTGCAGCCGCTCGGGATGTGCCGCCGGCCATTTTTTGGTGATGGGGAAATCGAAAAGCGTGGTCATGTCGTTGGCGCCTCTTCAGGATCCGCCGCGGCGGCAGAGTGCCAAGATACCAAAGATTCAATATGCCCGCTGCCCGCCATCGGGCAGCGGGCCGGATCGCGTGGATCAGCCGAACAGCTTGTTGGCAGTCTTGGCGATGAGTTCGCCCTGGTGGCGGGCGCCGCCCAGGTCTTTCTCGCTCGGCTGGCGCTGGCCCTGGCCGCCGGCGATGGTGGTGGCGCCGTAGGGGCTGCCGCCGACGATCTCGTCCAGGGTCATCTGTTCCTGGTAGCTGTACGGTAGACCGACAATGGTCATGCCGAAGTGCAGCAGGTTGGTGATGATCGAGAACAGCGTCGCTTCCTGGCCGCCGTGCTGGGTGGCGGTGGAAGTGAACGCGCCGCCCACCTTGCCGTTCAGGGCGCCCCGCGCCCACAGGCTGCCGGTCTGGTCGAGGAAGGCCGCCATCTGCCCCGGCATGCGGCCATAGCGGGTCGGCGCGCCGACGATGATGGCATCGTAGTGCTCCAGCTCGGCCACGGTGGCGACTGGCGCGGACTGGTCGAGCTTGAAGTGGGCGCCCTTGGCGACGTCTTCGGGAACGGTTTCGGGAACCCGCTTGACGTCGACCGTCGCGCCCGTGCTGCGCGCGCCTTCGGCGACGGCATTGGCCATCGTCTCGATGTGGCCATACGACGAGTAATACAGTACCAGTACTTTTGCCATCGACTTCCTCCATGTGTGGGATTCAGAACGGCCATTGTAGCGACAATGGCCGTATGCCCGTTTTCGGGTCACATGGATTGTGCAGGCTTGGCGCCTCTCGCGCACTAAGACTTAAGCAGGATCAGAGCCAGTAGATGAAGGCGATCAGGGCGATCACCAGCACCACGCGGGTGATGTTATAGGCGGTCTTGTTCCAGGCCTTGAAGCGGCGGCGGTACTGGCCGGCGTAGAAGGAAATGCGGAACAGCTTGCTCACCAGGCCGACCTGGTCGCCGGTCTCGTTGGGCGAGGCGGCGGCGGTCATCACGGTGCGGCCGAACCAGCGGTTAAAGGCGCCCATCCAGCGGTAGCGCATAGGACGCTCGATGTCGCAGAACAGGATGATGCGATCGCTCTCGCTGCCGTTGATCGCCCAGTGGATGAAGGTTTCGTCGAAGACGACGCCCTGTCCGTCGCGCCAGCTGTGGCGCTCGCCGTCGACGTCGATGAAGCAGCGGTCATCGTTCGGCGTGGCCAGGCCCAGGTGGTAGCGCATCGAACCGGCGAACGGGTCGCGGTGCGGGTTCAGCTTGCCGCCCGGCGGCAGTTCGGCGAACATCGCGGCCTTGACCGACGGGATCGACTGCAGCAGCGCATAGGTCTGCGGACACAGGCGCTCGGCCGACGGATGGCTGGCGTCATACCATTTGAGGTAGAAGCGTTTCCAGCCGTTTTTGAAGAAGGAATTGAAGCCGGCATCGTCGTTCTGCTCGGCGGCTTTGATCTTCTTGAGCGCCAGCAGGTTCTCGGCTTCGGCGCGGATGATCTGCCAGTTCTCTTGCAGGCGCGCCAGTTCGGGGAACTCGCTCACCGGGATGAAGGGCGTGTTCGGCACCTTCGAGAACTTGTGCATGAAAATATTGATCGGCGCCATGAACGACGAGTGATCGAAGATCTGGCGACGGAACGGCAGGCGCACGCGCCCACGGAAATGGATGTGCAGGATAGACAGAATATAGAAACCTACCACGACCCACTTCATTACATCCTCCATCGCAGCCATAGAAGCGGCTGACTCCCTTGATCAAGGACGCAGGATACCACATCGGCTACTGGGCCGTGGAGGCCCCGCCGACTCGCTGGGGAGGGAGGATAACGCCGGCACACGGGCCGGATGGCCCGCCTGCCGGCGGCTAGACCGCCAGGAAATGTCAGTGCAGCACCGACGTCATCGCATACCCTTTTTCGGCGATCTGGCCGCTGAGGTTATCGATGTCGAAATCCTCGATCTGGTCGGCATTGTCGTCGACCTCGAAAGCGCGGGCTTCGATCTCCCAATCGGTATTGGTGGCTTCCTCGGGGATGTTCTTGGCTTCGGGAACGGCCAGGTACGAGAACTTGCCGTCTTGTTCGGCTCTGCGGTAAATATCCAGGCGCATAGTCATTTTCCTCTATTCAATGCCCGCTTTCCGGATGAAAGCGCGCAGCTCCACAGTAGAAGATCAAGTGGCCATAGTCTGTTATCTGCCGAACATTCTGCCGAACACCAGAGCAGTCGCGTCAGCGCGCCGGATTGTAACCCAGCACGCGCGCGGGCAGCATGACGATCGCGCGCAGCAGGCTGAACACGGCATCGACGCCGATGCCAAGCAGGCGGAACGGCAGCAACAGCAGCCACACCACAGGATACAGCACCAGGGCAAGCAGCGCGATTGGCCAGCAAAGGAACAGCAGCACCAACCATACCAGGAAACTCAGCATCGTCTTTCTCCATGAAGAAGCATCATGGTGAATGTAGGCCGAAAGAGGTGACCGAGCCAGTGCCGTGCGATAAACGGGGGGAAAGACAGGATGAACGGTAGAGCGTGCGTAAATCGCTGCTTCCAATTACGTCGTCCCCGCGAAGGCGGGGACCCAAGTTTTAAGCGCGCCACTTACAGATATCGATGTGGCTGCACTGGAAACCTCGGGTCCCCCCCTGCGCGGGGACGACGTTAATCGTATCGCGAGTTAGGCGATAGCCGCAGTTTCCTGCTCGGCAGGAACGTATGACTCCTGCGGACTGACAACCTCGACCTTGATCGACGCTTGCAGCGACGGGATCGAACCGCCAGCCCGGTAGGCGAACGACATGCGCAGCAGGTCGCCGGCCTTGACCTCGACCGGACGGTACAGCGGCAAGGTCATGTAGTGGTTGAGCCAGTCGATCGTGGTGGCCTGCTCCTGTACGATGGCCAGCACGTTCTTGGTTACGAAGCGCATCGCGTTCAGGGTGCCGCCCTGCTCCACTACCATCGAGCCTTCCCAGGCGATCAGGCTGTCGACCGGCTGGCTGAAATCGAGGATGCTGTACACGGCGGGTTGGGCCAGCTCGACCGTGCCTGGCTGGACCACGCCGGTTTCCTGGAACTGGACGATCGGGGCGTAGAAGCCGTCGAAGTCATACGCCTGCTGCAGCGGCTGGACCGCCATGATCACGGCTTCCGGCATGAACAGCGGCAGCGGGCCGCCGAACTTGGCCAGGTAGCGGCGCTTGAACGATTCGATCACCTCGACCTGCTTTTCGCGCAGCATGCCGACGTGGATCATCTCGCAGATCACGACGTCGACCGGTTCCGGCGGCAAGTAGTCAAAGGCGTCGGCGTGCACCACCTCGACCTTGTGGCCATTCGGGTTCATCGCCAGGAAGCGGCGCGCCTCCTGCACCATGTCCGGATTGAACTCGACGCAATACACCTTAGAGGCGCTCTGGGCCGCGAAGAAGGACAGCACGCCGGTGCCACCACCCAGCTCCAGCACTTTCGCGCCGGGGAACACGGAATAGTGGATGGCATTCTTGAAGCTGTGCATCCGGTTCTGGTCCATCAGCATATTGTGATGGTAGTGGACTGGAATGAACTGCCCCAGGTAGCAGCTTTCGATTTCGCGTTCGTTGAGCATGGGTATCCTTGGTAATCGGTGGTCGTTTGACCGTGGAAGCATTATGGATACCATTGCCCTCACGCAATTGGTCGAGCTAAGCGCGTTTTACCGTCCAATTCATGATCCAATTGTGACGCGGGCGGCATCAGCGCGGCGCAGCCCCCAATTCCTTGGCCAGTTGTTCGCGCCCCGCCTGCTTGGCAATCTGGGCCGCCGTCAGGCCTTCGGTGTTTTTCAGGCCGGTGTTGGCGCCACGGGCGACCAGCAGCCGCGCCGTCGCGTCCATCCCTTCGCGCGCCGCCATCATCAGTGGCGTAAAGGCGCCGCTGGCGCGTGGCGACACGGCGTCGAGCTTGGCGCCTTGCTCGATCAGCAATTGCGCGATCTTGTCGTCGCCACTGGCGGCGGCGTAGTGCAGCGCGGTCCAGCCGGGTTGATTGACCTTGGCCCCTTTTTTCAGCAAGGCGCGAACGACTTCTTCGTCGCGCTTGAAGGCGGCCATCATCAGCGCCGTATTGCCATTGACCGCCTTGCGCTCGAGGTCGGTGCCCGGATGGCGCAGCAGCTCGAGGATCACCTCACGCGAGCCTTCGCGGACCGCCAGCACCAGGGCCGGCTCGCCACCCAGGGGATTGAGTTCGTTGGCATTGACGACCGCGCCGACCATCTTGCGCACCGTACTGGCGTCATCCATCTGCACGGCGCGGAAGAAGGAACTCACCTGCTGCGGCGTGGGCGGTTCGGCGGCGTGGGCGCCGGCGATTGCGGCAAACAGCAAACTGGTGGCAAACAAGCGGCGGATCGGCACGTGTCAGCTCCTGGCGGTCTGGAACAAGTTGAAGAAATTCTCGCTGGTGCGGTCGGCAACCTCGCGCAGCGAGACGCCCTTGAGCGTGGCGATGTATTCGGCCACATGGGCCACATAGCCCGGCTCGTTCATCCTGCCACGGAACGGCACCGGCGCGAGATAGGGCGAATCGGTCTCGATCAGCATGCGCTCGAGCGGCACGGCCTGGGCCACCGCCTGCAGTTCCTTGGCACTCTTAAAGGTGACGATGCCCGAGAACGAAATATAGAAACCCTGGGCCATGGCGGCCTCGGCCACGGCCAGCGATTCGGTGAAGCAGTGCATGACGCCGGCCACGCCACCGGCGTCCGTGCCGGCGCCCTCTTCCTTCATCAGGCGGATCGTGTCTTCGCTGGCGGCGCGCGTATGGATGATCAGGGGCTTGCGGGTTTCGCGCGAAGCCCGGATGTGCACGCGGAAGCGCTCGCGCTGCCATTCCAGGTCGCCTTCGAGCCGGTAGTAATCCAGGCCGGTTTCGCCGATGGCGACGATCTTGGGGTGGTTGGCCAGCTCGACCAGCTGCTGCACGGTCGGCTCCGGGGTGTCTTCGTAGTCGGGGTGGACGCCGACCGAGGCGAAGATGTGGGGATGCTCCTCGGCGAGCGCGAGCACTTGTGGGAAGTCCGGCAAGTCGACCGACACGCACAGGGCGTGCGTCACCTTGTTCTCGGCCATCTTGGCCAGGATTTCGGGCATGCGGGCTGCCAGTTCCGGGAAATTAATGTGGCAATGGGAATCGATAAACATCCTGTCATTGTAAAGCCAGGCGGCGGGGAGCGCCATGCAGGCCACTACCGGACAGTTGCATCACTGTCCGTCCGGGGCCAGGAGTCCAATGCGGCGAAACGGTGGTCTAAGCGGCAAACGTGGATAACTTGCAACAACGTAAAAAGATCGAATCGTGCGCGCAACAAAATTCTTCACTTATCTTAGTATGTGCAATATCAATTTTTTAACAACCGAAGAAATATTGCGATGAAAACTGTCTCACTCCGCCTCCTGCCCTGCCTCGTCCTGATGGCCGCTTCGTTCTCGGCCTCGGCCGGCCCGACCGTGACCAGGGCGCTTGAAGTCAAAGGCGTATTCAATGAAAAAGTCGGTCCCGCGCCGCAATGTGCGTCAACCCTCGGCGGCAAGCTTGCCGGCCATGGTGAGACGGCGGACGGAACGCCAGTCGCGTTCGTCGGCGGAGATTGCTTCGCCCAATCTGGCACGACATTCACGTTCAGCAACGGCAAGTTCGTCCTGCTGTTTCCGAACGGCGACCAGATCTTCGCTAACTACGGTGGCCAGTTCCTTCCCACCGGCGCAGGCACTGCCTATGTCATGAACGGCGGCACCTTCACCATCACCGGCGGCTCCGGCGCCTATGCTCGCGCAACCGGCGGCGGCTATTTGAGCGGCACCGAAGACCTGTCCACCGGCGCCGGCACGATTGCGTTATCGGGTCGCGTTTCCTACAAGCCGAAGTGATCGCTTAAACAGCGCCAGGCTGCGCTGACACAGCCTTGTAACGGCCCAAAGAAAAAAGAGCGGTATGTATCCCGCTCTTTTTACATCAGTCTGCGACGCGCTTGCCCAGAATAATCAGGTCGCGCTCGATCCCGTCGAGATTGGCCACGCGCGGGAAATTAGCCCACGTCTCGAACCCGTATTTGCGGAATAGCGCCAGGCTAGGCTGGTTATGACCAAAAATAAACCCTAGCAAGGTATGCACCTTGACCTCGGGCGCGAACGCCATCGCCAATTCCAGGCAGTAGCGCCCCAGACCCTTGCCACGCGCGCTTTCGGCGATATAGATTGACACCTCGGCCGTACCCGAATACGCCGGACGGCCATAGAAGTTCGAATACGACAGCCAGCCCAGCACTTCAGGATGCTCGCTCGTATCGTCGGCAGCATGGATCACCCACAGCGGACGCCGATCGGGCGTATGGTCATTGAACCAGCCCACCCGCGACTCGACCGTAATAGGTGCGGTGTCGGCAGTGACTTCGCGCGAAGCGATGGTGGAATTGTAGATATCGACGATGACCGGCAGGTCATCGCGTCGAGCCAGGCGATGGACGTAGGATGGCATGAAACGAAAGGTGGTGGTTACAGGGTATGGGTTGCGCGCGAAGACCGCAGCGCCGCGCCGAGGATCTCTTCGATACGGGCCTTGGCGCGCTGCCCGGCTTCGTCGGCCGGGAAATGCACGCCGATGCCTTGCGCCTTGTTGTTGTTGGCGCCGCTCGGGGTGATCCAGGCCACGGTGCCGGCGATCGGATATTTGCTCGGGTCGTCCATCAGCGCCAGGATCAGGTAGATCTCGTCACCGATCTTATACGGTTTGTTGGTGGGCACGAACATGCCGCCGTTCTTGAGGAACGGCATGTAAGCCGCGTACAGCGCCGCCTTTTCCTTGATCGCCAGCGACAGCACCGAAGGCCGCGGGGCCTGGGCTGCGTTCGTCTCTGGCTGGGTGACGCTCATCGTGGTCCTTTCATGTGCAGCAAGCAGTGTACTCAAGCAGCATATCTTCGACAAACAATTTTGCCGACAAAGGATGATCCGCCACAGCACGCCGCTCGTTCACGGCCTTGATCACGCGCAGCAGGCCCGGCGTCTGGACGCGGCCGGCCAGCGCCGCCAGTTCCTTCTGGTAACGCGGGTAGTAGCGGATATTGCCCGACAATTTGTACGAAAACACATCGTACAACCAGCGCTGGGTCCACGAGACCAGGGCCGGCAGCTCGGCCTTGGCCAGCTTCTCGGCGGCGCGCAGCGCGGAGTCCGGCGCCGGACGGGCCAGGAATTGCAACAGCGCCTCCATCTCGTCGCGGCTGCCGTTGGTCGACTCGGCCAGGGCCGCCAGCGGCGCGCCGCCCTGCTCGCGCAGCCAGCTATCGGCGTCCGGCACGCCCTGCTCCTTGAGCCAGGCCAGGGCCTCGGCGTGCGACGGCGTCGGCAGCGCGAACTTGCGGCAGCGCGACAGGATCGTGGGCAGCAGGCGATCGAGGCTGTTGGACGAGAGCAGGAACACGGTGCCTGGCGGCGGTTCTTCCAGCGTCTTGAGCAGCGCATTCGACGCCGGCATGTTCAGCGCCTCGGCCGGATACAGCACCACCACCCGCAAGCCCTGGCGGTGGGTCGAGATGTTCATGAAATCCGACAGGTTGCGGATCTGCTCGATCTTGATTTCCTTCGAGGGCGCCTTGGTCGATTTCGACTTGCTGCCCGCTTCGCCGTCCTCCCCGTCGGCCGGCAGATCGTCTTCGAATACCTCGGGCCGCACGCGGCGGTAATCCGGGTGGTTGTGCTGCACGAACCAGCCGCAGGACGCGCAGGTGCCGCAGGCATGGCCGTCCGGCTGCGGGCTCTCGCACAGCAGGGCCTGGGCAAACGACTCGATAAAATCGGCCTTGCCGGTGCCGGCCGGGCCATGGAACAGGATCGCATGCGGCATGCGCGCGCGCATCTGCTGCAGCTGGGACCAGGCGGCCCCTTGCCACGGGTACATCGTCACAACAATTTCTCCAGAACTTGGGCCAGGCTGGCCTGGATATCGGCAATGCTCCTGGTCGAGTCGACCACGACGAAACGCTCGGGGAATTGTTCCGCGCGGCGCAGGTATTCGGCGCGGCATTTGGCAAAGAAGTCGGCCTGCTCGCGTTCGAATTTATCCAGCGTGCGGGTCGCGTCCAGGCGCTGGCGCGCCACCTCGAGCGGCACATCGAACAGCAGGGTCAGGTCGGGCTGGAGCTCGGGATGCACCCAGGCTTCCAGCGCTTCCATCTTGGCGCGCGCCAGGCCGCGGCCGCCACTCTGGTAGGCGAAGCTGGCATCGGTGAAACGGTCCGACAGCACCCATTTTCCTGCGGCCAGATTCGGGGCAATCACTTGCGCGATGTGTTCGCGCCGGCTGGCGAACATCAGCAGCGCCTCGGTTTCCAGGTGCATTTTTTCGTGCAATAGCAAGTCGCGCAGCTTTTCGCCCAGCGGCGTGCCGCCCGGCTCACGCGACGAGACGATCTGCTTGCCGCGCGACGCTAGATAATCGGTGACGAAGCCGATGTGGGTCGATTTCCCGGCCCCGTCGATGCCTTCGAAGGTAATGAACTTGCCCTGCATGTGCTGCCTTGCTTCGTGTTAGTGGGATTCGGTGAGCGGGCCGTTGGTGATGCCGCGCTGGAAACGATTGACCGCGCGGTTATGGTCCAGCAGGTTGTCCGAAAAGTGGCTGGTGCCATCGCCGCGCGCCACGAAATACAGTGCCGGCGTCTCGGCCGGCGCAAGCGCCGCATTCAGCGACTGCAACCCCGGCAGCGCGATCGGCGTCGGCGGCAGCCCGCTGCGCGTATAGGTATTGTAAGGGGTATCCGTCAGCAGGTCCTTCTTGCGGATCTGGCCCGCATAGGCTTGGCCCATGCCGTAGATCACGGTCGGATCGGTCTGCAGCAGCATGCCGGTGCGCAGGCGGTTGACGAACACGCCGGCGATCATATTGCGCTCGCTCTTCTGGCCCGTTTCCTTTTCGACGATCGACGCCATGATCAGGGCCTCGTACGGCGTCTTGTACGGTAGCTCCTTGTTGCGCTTTTCCCAGGCTGCGTTCAGGTGGTCGATCATCGCCTGGTGCGCGCGCCGGAAGATCTCGATTTCCGACGAACCCTTGGCGAACAGGTAGGTATCCGGGAAGAACATGCCCTCAGGGTTTTTGAACTCGGTCGATATCTTGGCCATCAATTCCTGGTCGGAGAGCTTGACGGTATCGTGCTTGAGACGATCGTGCGCGCCGATGGCCTGGCGCATCTGGCGGAAGGTCCAGCCCTCGATGATAACGATCGCTTCTTGCGCGAACTCGCCGCGCACCAATTGGGTCAGCAGGCGACGCGGGCTGGTATTCGGCTTGAGTTCATAGCTGCCTGCCTTGATGCGGGCGGCGTCGCCCGTCAGGCGCGCCAGCAGCGCGAACATGGTCGGGTTGATCGGCACGCCGGCCGCCACCATCTGTTGCGCGCTCGATGCGACGCCGCTGCCGGGGTTGATCGTGAATTCGATCGGCTCACCGCCCGTGGTCAGCGAGTGCTTGGTCCACCAGGAGAATCCGCCTGCGGCTGCCAGCGTGACCACGACGCCGGTAACGAGTAATTTTTTTATGAATGCCATGTGGTGTGTGCGGGTTCAAACACGGATGCCAATGCGGATTGCGGCGCTCCCGGCGCGATTTCCCCGACAACTCTATAATGAGGCCGTAATGATAAAGCCTAATTGCCAAAATATTTCGGAATTTCATGAGTAACTGGACTGATCACCTCGCCACCTATGGCGCACGCTTTCATCTCGACGAAGCCACCCAGGTCGAGGACTTCGGCGCGCCCCTGGATATTGACGCGCTCGCGGCCGGTTTTGTCGCCACCGTCACCGACCAGGGCCTGATCGCCGTGGCCGGCGAAGAAGCCGCGAAATTCCTGCATGCCCAGCTCACCAACGACGTCGAGCACCTGCAGCAAACCGAGGCCCGCTTCGCCGGCTTCTGCACGCCGAAAGGCCGCCTGCAAGCGAGCTTCCTGATGTGGCGCGACCTCGATGCGGGGCTTGATACCGTGTATTTGCAGCTGCCGCGCGCCATCCAGCCGCCGCTGCAAAAACGCCTGTCGATGTTTGTGCTGCGCAGCAAAGCCAAGCTGCGCGACGCCACCGACGAAGCGCCGTTCATGGCCGTGTTCGGCCTCGGCGGCGCCAGGGCGCAAGCGGCGCTCGGCCGCTTCGTCAATACGCTGCCAGGCGCGCCGATGGGCAAGACCAGCGGCGAATTCGGCACCGTGCTGCGCCTGCATGACGCCTTCGGTGCGCCGCGCTACCTGTGGATCACTTCGAGCGAAGCGGCGAGCGCCGCCCTGCCGGTGCTGAAACAGGAACTGGCGCTGGGCGGCAACCAGGCCTGGAGCCTGGCCACCATCCACGCCGGCGAGCCGCAAGTGAGCGCCGCGACGCAAGAACAGTTCGTGCCGCAGATGATCAACCTCGAACTGCTGGGCGGCGTCAACTTCAAGAAGGGCTGCTACCCGGGCCAGGAAATCGTCGCGCGCACCAAATATCTGGGCAAGATCAAGCGCCGCGCCGCGCTGGCCGGCATCGAGAATGCCGCCGCGCGCGCTGGCGACGAAGTCTTCTCGGTGGCGGACCCGGATCAACCCTGCGGCATGGTCGTCAACGCCGCGCCGAACGGCCGTGGCGGCGCCGATGCGCTGGTCGAGATCAAGCTGGCGGCACTGGGTGAAGAGGTGCGCCTGGGTTCGGCCACCGGCGCGCCGTTGCATTTCCTGCCCATGCCCTACAGCCTCGACGCGATCGACGACTAGCGATGGTCGACCTATACGTCTACTACAAGGTGCGCAGCATCGATGCCGCCCGGCTGGCGCCACTGGTGCACGCGATGGGGCGCCAGCTGGCGCAGGACGCGGGCGTGCAGGTGCAGCTCAAGCGCCGTCCCGAAGACAAGGACGGCCTGCAAACCTGGATGGAAGTCTATCCGGGCGTGACTGACGCTTTCGATGCAGTGTTGAAGCAGGCGGTCGTCGATGCCGGCATCGAAACCTTGCTCGCCGGGCCGCGCCGTCTTGAAATTTTCACGGACTTGCCGCCATGTGCCTGATCGTATTCGCCTGGCACGTCGTTCCCGGCGTGCCCGTCATCGCCGCCGCCAACCGCGACGAATTCTATGACCGCCCCGCCGCCCCGGCCGGCCCCTGGCCGCAGGCGCCGCACGTGATCGCGGGCCGCGACCTGCAGGGCGGCGGCAGCTGGATGGGCGTGTCGGTCACCGGTCCCAACGGTCCGCGCTTCGCGGCGCTGACCAATATCCGCGGCCCACAAGAACGCCGGACGGAAGCACCGTCGCGCGGCGCGCTGGTGGCCGACTACCTGCGCGGCGAGCTCGATGCGGCAGCCTACGTGGCCGAACTGGCGGCGCGGCCCGACCTGTACAACGGCTACAACCTGGTGCTGGGCGACCGCGAGACCCTGTACTGGTACTCGAACCGCGGCGGTACCGACCCGCGCAACGGCCAGCCTTTGGCCCGGGGCCGCATCTACGGCATCTCCAACGGCCTGCTCGACACGCCATGGCCCAAGGTGTTGCGCACCAAGGCGCAGTTCGCGAGCCTGCTGTGCCAGGGTGCGCCCGAGGATGCGTACTTCGAGATGCTGGCCGATACCACGCGCGCGCCTGATGTACGGCTGCCCGAGACCGGCGTGCCGATCGAGATGGAGCGCATGCTGTCGCCGGTGTGCATTGAGTCGCCCGAGTATGGCACGCGCACCTCGACCGTGGTCAAGCTGTATCGGGATGCGGGGCCGGAGTTGCATGAGCGGGTGGTGCAGCCGGGGGTTGTGGCTGCGGCTTGAATTGGGGTTGCGATGAAGCGAACCATCTTAGGTTCCCGCCTGCGCGGGAACGACGGTTTTCGGGCTAGTGGCGTCGTTGAGCATCATTGGTATCGCCAGCACGTCGTTCCCGCGCAGGCGGGAACCCAAGTCAGCCTGCGCATCGGCACAGATGTTGTCCCCGTGACCGTCAGCGTCGCCCTTTCATCCCCGCCTTCAAAATCTCCTTCAAATGCGGCGTCGCCGCATACGGATCCGCCGGCTGCCGTGCATGCACCAGCGCATCCATCCGCTCGGCCACCGCGCCCAGCGCCTGCGGATGCGAGAACACATAAAAACGCTCTTCGCGGATCGCGTCGAAGGTCAGGCGCGCGACGTCCGCCGCCGACACCTTGCCGGAACCGACCGCCTTTTCGGTAAGCGCCTGCGCCGCAATCTGGCTCGCGGTCATGATTTCGTCCGTACGCAATTCGTCCGGCCGGTGGCGATGCGATTGCGCGATCGCGGTCGGGATGAAATACGGGCACAGCACCGAGGCGCCGATCGGCGCATCGACCAGCTTGAGGTCGTGATACAAGGTCTCGGTGAGCGACACCACCGCATGCTTGGACACGTTATAGATGCCCAGCGCCGGTGAATTGAGCAGCCCCGCCATCGAAGCGGTATTGACGATCCAGCCGCGATAGCCCGGATCCTGCGCCGCGCATTCGAGCATCGTGCGCGTGAACACGCGCACGCCGTGGATCACGCCCCACAGGTTCACGCCCAGCACCCATTCCCAGTCTTCCTCGGAGTTCTCCCACACCAGCCCGCCGGCGCCCACGCCGGCATTATTGAACACCAGGTGCACGGCGCCGAAACGCGCCATCGCCGAATCGGCCAGTTCCTGCACGTGCTCGCCCTTGCGCACGTCGCACACCATGGCCAGCACCTCGGTCTGCTTCGCTAGTTCATCGGCCGCTTTTTCGAGGGCCTTGGGCTGGACGTCGGCCAGCACCAGCTTCATGCCCAGGCTCGCGGCCAGGTTGGCGAACTCGCGCCCCATGCCGCTGGCGGCGCCCGTGATGACCGCAACCTTTCCGTGAAATTCGTCCATCCCTGTCCCTCCCTAAGCTAGACCGCTGTCACCCCGCCATCCACCGCCAGCACCTGGCCGGTGATGTGCTTGCCTGCATCCGAAGCGAACAGCACCACCGCGCCCTTCAGGTCCTCGTCATCGCCCAGGCGCTTGAGCGGCGCCGCGGCCGCCAGGCCATCGACGCCATAGGTGGCGAGCACGCCCTTCGTCATCTTCGACGGGAAAAATCCCGGCGCGATCGAGTTGACCGTGATGCCGTAGCGTCCCCACTCGCCGGCAAGCGTACGGGTGAAATTTACCACTGCGCCCTTGGACGTGTTGTACGCCAGCGTCTGCATCGCATCGGGCGGGTTGCCGGCCAGGCCAGCGATCGACGAGATATTGATGATGCGGCCGTAGCGGCGCGGGATCATCGACAGCTTGCCGACCGCCTGCGACACCAGGAAGATCGAGCGCACGTTCAGGTTCATCACCTTGTCCCAGGCCTCGAGCGGATAGTCCTCGGCCGGCGCGCCCCAGGTGACGCCCGCATTGTTGATCAGGATGTCGACGTGCCCGAGGCGCGCGATCGCCTGTTCAACCAGCGCCTGCGCCTGGCCTGGCTCGGACAGGTCGCCCGCGAAGCAGCTGGCCTCGATGCCGAGGGCGTGCAGCTGGGCTACGGTGGCATCGAGTTCCTCCTGCTTGCGCGACGAGATCACCAGCCGCGCGCCCTGCTCGCCGAGCGCCTGCGCCATCTGCAAGCCGAGCCCACGCGAGCCGCCGGTCACGATGGCGGTCTTGCCCTTCAGTGAAAACAGCTCCTGCGTGGTGCGCATGCGGTCTCCTGTTTTTTTTGATGGAAGGCTCAGACCTCGTAGTCCATGCACTGGCGCCCTTCGCGGATCGCGCCGATGAAGGGCACGACGGCCTGGTGGGTCGGATGCTTGATGTAAGCCTCGAGTGCGGCGCGGTCAGCGAACTCCGAATACAGCACCACGTCATAGGTCGCCTCGAGGTCGGGCTGGGCCAGGGTCACCTCGAAGGTCAGGATGCCCGGCACGATGGTCGCGCACTCGTCCAGCCGGCGCTTCATCTCGTGTGCATTGCTCACGCGGTCCGCGCCTTCAGCCTGTTCCTTCAACTTCCACATCACGATGTGCTTGATCATTCTGTTTCCTGTTCTATTCATGGTGGGTGATCGCCTTCGGCGCCCCTGGCCGGGACGAGAAGCCGATCGAGCATAGCATAGCGACAGCACGACCGTTCGCGAAGAAATGCCAAATTCATATCGGCACGACCTAGGATGATTCTCTCCTATGAGCGGCGTGTAGTCCCACAAACAAAAGCGGGTTCCGGAACAATTCTGTAAGCCCCGTGTAAGCTTAATGCAAGATTCGCGTAAGGTTTCGGGCGCACAGTGAAGTTAGCTGACCAACAATCAGCATTTCCGGTTACACAAAATTAATTACGGAGACACCCATGGCTATCACGCCCGGCAATACTGTCGGAGGACAAGCTGCACCTACCTCCGCCGGACTCACCAAGGAAGAACGCAAGGTCATTGCCGCTTCTTCCCTCGGCACCGTTTTCGAATGGTACGACTTCTATCTCTACGGTTCGCTCGCTTCCATCATCGCCAAGCAGTTCTTCATCGGCGACCCGAATACAACCTTCATTTTCGCCCTGCTCGCCTTCGCGGCCGGCTTCATCGTGCGCCCGTTCGGGGCGCTGGTGTTCGGCCGCCTGGGCGACATGATCGGCCGCAAATACACCTTCCTGGTGACCATCCTGCTGATGGGCGCCTCGACCTTCCTGGTCGGCATCCTGCCGAGCTATTCGCAGATCGGCATCGCTGCGCCGATCATCCTGGTCACCCTGCGCATCCTGCAAGGCCTGGCGCTGGGCGGCGAGTATGGCGGCGCCGCCACCTACGTGGCCGAGCACGCGCCGCATGGCAAGCGCGGCCTGTTCACGGCCTTCATCCAGACCACGGCCACGATCGGCCTGTTCCTGTCGCTGCTGGTCATCCTGGGCACCCGCACCCTGACCGGCGAAGAGGAATTCCAGGCCTGGGGCTGGCGTATTCCCTTCCTGATTTCGGTCGTGCTGCTCGGCATCTCGGTCTGGATCCGACTGTCGATGAACGAGTCGCCGGCCTTCGCCAAGATGAAGGCCGAGGGCAAGACCTCGAAAGCGCCGCTGTCGGAAGCTTTCCTGCGGCCCAAGAACGCCAAGGTTGCCCTGCTAGCCCTGCTCGGCCTGACGATGGGCCAGGCCGTGGTGTGGTACACCGGCCAGTTCTACGCCCTGTTCTTCCTGACCAAGACGCTCAAGATCGCCGACCCGACCGCGAACATCCTGATCGCCATCGCGCTGCTGCTGGCCACCCCGTTCTTCATCGTGTTCGGCGCGCTGTCGGACAAGATCGGCCGCAAGTGGATCATCCTCGGTGGTTGTGTGATCGCCGCTGCTACCTACTTCCCGATCTTCAAGGCCATCACCCACTACGGCAACCCGGCGCTCGAAACCGCGCTGCAGACCGCGCCAGTCGTGGTGGTGGCCGATCCGGACACCTGCAGCTTCCAGATCGACGCCACCGGCACTAAGAAATTCCCGAACTCGTGCGACATCGCCACCCGCATGCTAACTGCCGCCTCGGTGAGCTACAACCGCGTCGATGCGCCGGCCGGCACCGTCGCGACGATCAAGATCGGCGACACCGAGTACCGCTCCTTCAACGCCGTCATGACGCCGGATAACCTGAACTTCGACAAGGCTTCACTGGCCAGCGAAGCCGCGCTCAAGGCCGAGGTGAACGGCGCCCTCAAGGCGGCCGGCTACCCGGACAAGGCCGATCCGACGCAGATCAACAAGCCGATGCTGGTACTGTTCCTGTTCATCCTGGTGCTGTACGTGACCATGGTGTACGGCCCGATCGCGGCGATGCTGGTCGAAATGTTCCCGACCCGGATCCGCTATACCTCGATGTCCCTGCCGTATCACATCGGTAACGGCTGGTTCGGCGGGCTGCTGCCGACGACCGCCTTTGCGCTGGTGGCATTCAAGGGCGATATCTACTACGGGCTGTGGTATCCGATCGTCATCGCGCTCATCACCTTCGTGATCGGCGCCTTGTTCGTGCGGGAGACCAAGGACAACAATATCTACGCGAACGACTGAAATAGCGGTTGTCCAACGAAAAATGCCGCTGGCTTGCCAGCGGCATTTTTTTCGAACCGCCGAAAGCCGGCGTCGATCCTTACCCGTTGAAACCCTGTCCGAGCGGCGCCAGGCGCGCCAGCAACGGCGCCGGCCGCCACGCCTCGCCCTGACGTCCCTGCGCAAAGCGCTCAATCGTCGCCAGCACCTGCGGCAAGCCGACGCTGTCCGCATAAAACATCGGCCCGCCGCGATGCAGCGGGAAGCCATAGCCGCTCAGGTAGACCATGTCGACGTCGGAAGCGCGCAGTGCAATCCCTTCCTCGATGATCTTCGCGCCTTCGTTCACCAGTGCGTACACCAGGCGCTCGACGATCTCCTCGTCGGCAATCGCGCGCCGCGTCACGCCGATGTCGGCCGAAAAGCGCACCACCATATCGTTCACCGGCTCCGACGGGACTGCCTTGCGCTCGCCCGCGCGGTAGTCGTACCAGCCGGCCCCGGTCTTTTGCCCGAAACGACCCTGTTCGCACAGCAGGTCCGGCAGCTTCGAATAGGTGAAGCCCGGCGACTCGATGGCGCGGCGCTTGCGGATCTGCCAGCCGATATCGTTGCCGGCCAGGTCGCTCATGCGGAACGGGCCCATCGCGAAGCCGAAAGCCTCGATGGCGCGGTCGACCTGCTCCGGCAGCGCGCCTTCTTCGAGCAGGAACACCGCCTGGCGCAGGTACTGCTCGAGCATCCGGTTGCCGATGAAGCCATCGCATACGCCCGACACCACGCCGGTCTTTTTCAACTTTTTCGACAGCGCCAGCGCGGTGGCCAGCACGTCCTTGCCGGTCCGCGCGCCGCGCACGATCTCGAGCAGCTTCATCACGTGGGCCGGGCTGAAGAAATGCAGGCCGATCACGTCCTGCGCACGCCCGGTGAAAGCGGCGATCCGGTTGACGTCGAGCGTCGAGGTATTGGTGGCCAGGATCGCGCCCGGCTTCATGACCTTGTCCAGTTCGCGGAACACGAGCTCCTTGACGCCCATGTCCTCGAACACCGCCTCGACCACGATGTCGGCCTGGGCGATGGCATCGTAGGACAACGTGCCCGTGATCATGGCCATGCGCTGTTCGAGCTGGTCGGCCGCCAGCTTGCCCTTGCGCACGCCGCTCTCATACACCATGCGGATCGCGGCCAGCCCATTGTCGAGGGCGTCCTGCTTCATCTCCAGGACCGTCACCGGGATGCCGGCGTTGGCGAAATTCATCGCGATTCCCGCACCCATGGTGCCGGCGCCGACGACGGCCGCCGTCGCGATGGTACGCAGCGGCGTGTCGGCCGGCACGTCGGGCACCTTGCCGGCCGAACGTTCGGCGAAGAAGGCATGGCGCAGCGCCTTCGACTCGCTCGTGGCGGTGAGTTGAATGAAGCGCTCGCGCTCGAAGCGCAGCCCGTCCTCGAACGAGTCGGCCGTCACCGAGGCCGCCACCGCTTCCACGCAGGCGCGCGGCGCCGGGAATGGACCGGCGGCGCCATCCACCTGCGCCCGCGCGGACGCCAGGAAGCCGGCCGCGTCGGGGTGTTTCACGGCGCGATCGCGCACCTTCGGCAACGGTCGCGCATCGGCGACTTTTTCGGCGAAAGCGATGGCGGCCGGCAGCAGCTCGGTGCCGGCGCTGAAGACTTCATCGAACAGCAGCGAACCGGCCAGCTTCTCGGACAGGATCGGGCTGCCGCCGACGATCATTCCCAGCGCCTTTTCCAGGCCGAGCAGGCGCGGCAGGCGCTGGGTGCCGCCGGCGCCCGGGATCAGGCCCAACTTGACTTCTGGCAGCGCGATCTGGGCGCCGGGCAGCGCCACGCGGTAGTGGCAACCCAGCGCCAGTTCCAGGCCGCCGCCCATGGCCACGCTGTGGATCGCCGCCACGACCGGCTTGGAGGCATTTTCGACCACCCGTATCAGCGAGTGCAGGGTCGGCTCGGTGAGCGCCTTGGGAGAATTGAATTCGCGGATGTCGGCGCCGCCCGAGAAGGCCTTGCCGGCGCCGGTGAGCACGATCGCCTTGACCGCCGGATCGCTCTCGGCGGCCTGCACGCCCTGCGCGGCGGCGCTGCGGGTCGCGAGCCCCAGGCCGTTGACCGGCGGGTTGTTCAGGGTGATGACGGCAACGCTGCCGTGGACCTGGTAGTCGGCGCTCATGTCTCTGGTTCTCCTCGTAGGTGGTGCTGGATGAACCGCCAACTATACCGGAGAAAATGCACGAACGTACTATTCAGGCAACAGCCGGCGCCGGTCAGAACTCCCGCTGCTGGCGTGCGCGCTCGATCTTCTGGTCGGTCTTGTATTGGCTCAGGGCGTAGACGGCCCAGATCGCCGCGGGCAGCCAGCCGACCAGCGTGATTTGCAGGATCAGGCAGATGATGCCGGCGATCGGGCGGCCGATGGTGAAGAAGGTCAGCCAAGGAAGGATGAGGGCGATGAGCAGGCGCATTGGAGATCCAGTAAGCTAAAGTTATCAAAAGTGATAGCAGTCTACCTGTCCGTGCTTCTTCGCCGCGCCCCGTTGGTGTCTGGCGCACCGCTTCTCGCCCCCACCTGGGATGGCATCAGGCCGTCGGCAGCCTGTGTCCCGCATACGCTTCACGCAGCTTGTTCTTCTGGATCTTGCCGGTACCGCCCACCGGCAGGCTTTCGGCGAACACCACGTCGTCCGGCGTCCACCACTTGGCCACCTTGCCGGCGAACCAGTCGATCAACTCCTCGCGCGAGACCTCCATGCCGGGCCGGCGCACCACCACCAGCAAGGGCCGTTCGGCCCACTTCGGGTGCTGCACGCCGATGCAGGCCGCCTGCAGCACCGCCGGGTGCGACATCGCCACGTTCTCCAGGTCGATCGTGCCGATCCACTCGCCGCCCGACTTGATCACATCCTTGCTGCGGTCGGTGATCGCCAGGTAGCCGTCGGCATCGATCGTGGCCACGTCGCCGGTCGGAAACCAGCCGTCCCGCAGCATGTCGCCGCCCTCGCCCCGAAAGTACCCGGACACCACCCACGGCCCCTTGACCAGCAAGTGGCCATAGGTCGCACCGTCCCATGGCAATTCGGCGCCGTCGTCGTCGACGATCTTCATGTCCACGCCGTAGATCGCGTGGCCTTGCTTGCGCAGCACGGCGCGCTGCGCCTCCTGCGGCAAGTCCCTGTGTTTGGCCAGCAGGTTGCAGGCAGTACCGAGCGGCGACATTTCGGTCATGCCCCAGGCGTGCACCACCTGCACACCCAGGCGGTCGATCAGTGCGTCCATCATGGCCGGCGGACAGGCCGAACCACCGATCACGGTGCGGCGGAAAGTCGAGAACTGCAAGTCGTTGGACAGGACGTGGTTGATCAGGCCCAGCCAGACCGTCGGCACGCCGGCCGAAAAAGTCACGCCCTCGGCCTCGAACACCTCGTATAGCGACTTGCCGTCCAGCGCCGGTCCTGGGAACACCAGCTTGGCGCCCGCCAGCGGCGCCGAGTACGGCAGCCCCCAGGCATTCACATGAAACATCGGCACCACCGGCAGCACCACGTCGGCGCTCGAGACACTCAGGGCGTTCGGCATCGCAGAGGCATACGCGTGCAGCACCGTCGAGCGGTGCGAGTAGAGGGCACCCTTCGGATTGCCGGTCGTGCCCGAGGTATAGCACAGGGCCGCCGCCGACCGCTCGTCGAACTGCGGCCACTCGTAGTCGCTGGACTCTCGTTCGATCAGGTCTTCATAGCACAGCAGGCCGGGGATTGCGCCGGCCGGTGGCATGTGCTCGCGGCCGCACAGCGCGACATAGGCCTTGACCGTCTTGCACTGGCGCGCCATTGCTTCGATGGCCGGCAGGAAAGTCAGGTCGAAGAACAGTACGCGGTCATCGGCATGGTTGACGATATAGGCCACCTGGTCAGGATGCAGGCGCGGATTGATCGTATGCAGCACCGCGCCCGAGCCGGACACGCCATAGTACAGTTCCAGGTGGCGGTAGCCGTTCCAGGCCAGGGTTGCGACGCGCTCGCCCATCCCGATGCCGAGCGCGCCAAGGGCGTTGGCCAGCCGGCGCGCGCGGCGTGCGCAATCGCGGTAGGTGTAGCGGTGCAGGTCGCCCTCGACCCGGCGCGAGACGATCTCGGTATCGCCGTAGTGGCGCGCCGCAAACTCCAGAATGCCCGAGATCAGCAGCGGTTGATCCATCATCTGGCCTTGCAATGGGCTCATCGGGTACGAGTGCATCGGCTCTCCGTGAATAGAATGGCAACACGAAAAGTGTCGTTCGCCAAGCGTGCCCCCGTCAATCGGATTCGATGATGCACCGCATCAACTCCTTGAGCCGGATCGGCAATGAGCGGTTACCGGATGTAACGCCGGCCCATATCGCACGGGTGCGCGAATAGAATCGGCCTGGTGCGGTAAAATCCGCCAATCTTGACCACTTCGCCACGGACACTGCCATCACTGCCGACGAACTTCCACTGAACAATTCGTTTGCCGAATTGCCACCGGCGTTCTACACGCGCCTCATGCCGACGCCGCTGCCCTCGCCCCATATTGTGGCGGCGAGCGGCCCTGCCGCCGCCCTGATCGGGCTGGATACGGCCGATCTCGCTCGCCCCGATTTTGTGGACGTGTTTACCGGCAACAAGGTCGCGGCGCGTTCGCAGCCCCTGTCCGCCGTGTATTCCGGCCACCAGTTCGGCGTCTGGGCCGGCCAGCTGGGCGACGGCCGCGCGATCACGCTGGGCGAGCTCGCCACGCCGAACGGTCCGATGGAGCTGCAACTGAAAGGCGCCGGCCGCACGCCGTATTCGCGCATGGGTGACGGCCGCGCCGTGCTGCGCTCGTCGATCCGCGAATTCCTGTGCTCCGAAGCGATGGCCGCGCTCGGCATCCCGACCACGCGCGCGCTGATGGTCACCGGCTCGCCGCAGCAGGTGGCGCGCGAGACCATGGAAAGTACTGCTGTCGTCACGCGCATGGCGCCCACCTTCGTGCGCTTCGGCTCCTTCGAGCACTGGGCGTCGCGCGGGAAAGAGGCCGAGCTCAAGACGCTCGCCGACTACGTCATCCGCCAGTTCTACCCGCAATTCCAGGACGCCGCCAACCCGTACAAGGAACTGCTGGCCGAAGTCACCCGCCGCACCGCGCGCATGATCGCGCATTGGCAGGCGGTCGGCTTCATGCATGGCGTGATGAACACCGACAATATGTCGATCCTGGGCCTGACGCTGGACTACGGCCCGTTCGGCTTCATGGAAGCCTTCGACGCCAAGCACATCTGCAACCACACCGACCAGGGCGGCCGCTATTCGTATGCCAACCAGGTGCCGGTTGGGCACTGGAACTGCTATGCGCTGGCCAACGCCCTGCTGCCGCTGATCGGCGAGCCAGAGGCGGCCGAGGAAGCGCTCGACGTCTACCGGCCCGAGTTCGGCCGCCAGCTCGACACCCTGCTGCATGCCAAGCTCGGCCTGAAGGAAACGCGCGACAGCGACGCGGCGCTGTTTGACAATATGTTCACGCTGCTGCAGGACAACCACGCCGATTTCACACTGTTCTTCCGCCGCCTGGGCGAACTGAAGGTCGACGAGCCGGCAGCTGACGACCCCCTGCGCGACCTGTTCATCGACCGCGCCGCCTTCGACGCCTGGACGGGTGAATACCGCGCCCGCCTGCGCCAGGAAGGCAGCAGCGACGCGGCCAGGCGCGAGGCCATGCACGGCGCCAATCCGAAATACATCCTGCGCAACTACCTCGCGCAGATCGCCATCGAACAGGCGCAGAACGGCGATTTCAGTGGCGTGCACAAGCTGCTGGCCGTGCTGGAACGCCCGTTCGACGAACAGCCCGAGAATGAATCCTATGCGGCCCTGCCGCCGGACTGGGCGGCCCACCTCGAGGTGAGCTGCTCGTCCTGAGCCTCGCTTGGGCCGCATCCGGGCCCAGCCTCTCACACCACGAAAGAGAATCATGACCGACAAAGTGACCAAGACCGACGCCGAGTGGCGCGACCAGCTCGACCCGATGGAATACCAGGTGACCCGGCACGCCGCCACCGAGCGCGCCTTCACCGGCAAGTACTGGGACCACCACGAACACGGCATCTATCACTGCGTTTGCTGCGACACCCCGCTGTTCGAATCGGACACCAAGTTCGACTCGGGCTGTGGCTGGCCCAGCTACTTCAAGGCCCTCGACCCGGCGAATGTGATCGAGAAGGTCGACCGCACCCACGGCATGGTGCGCACCGAAGTCATCTGCGGCGTGTGCGACGCCCACCTGGGCCACGTGTTCCCGGATGGCCCGCCGCCGACTGGCCTGCGCTATTGCATCAATTCCGCCTCGATGCGGTTCGAACCGATCTGAGGGTGCCGCGGTGAAGAAATTTCTGTTCGACCTGTTCCCGGTCCTCCTGTTCTTTGGCGTCTACAAATACGGCGACAGCAACCAGGAGTGGGCGCATCGCATGGCCGTCGAGTACCTAGGTGGCCTGATCGCGGGCGGTGCAGTACCGCCCGCGCAGTCGGCGATCCTGCTGGCCACGGCAGTGGCGATCGTCGCCACCGCGCTGCAGGTCGGCTACCTGCTGGTGCGCGGCCGCAAGGTCGACAATATGCTGTGGCTGTCGATGGGCGTGATCCTGGTCGCCGGCGGCGCCACAATCTATTTCCATGACGACCTGTTTATCAAATGGAAGCCGACCATCCTCTACTGGGCCTTCGCCATCGCCCTGCTGGTGGCGCAGGTGTTCTACAAGAAGAACCTGATGCGCTCCGTGATGGAGGCCAATATCAAGCTGCCCGATCTGGTGTGGAACCGGCTCGGCTACAGCTGGATCCTGTTCTTCGCCGGCATGGGCCTGCTGAACTTGTTGATGGCTTTCGTGGTCTTCCGTAACGACACCAGCGCCTGGGTCAGCTTCAAGCTGTTCGGCTTTACCGGCATCATGTTCGGATTCATCGTGATCCAGATGATGATGCTTTCGAAATACATCAAGGAGGAAGAAGCATGACCACCATCGACCGCGACACTCGCCTGCGCGCCATTCTCGAGGCCGAGCTGGCCCCGGCATCGCTCGAGATCATCGACGACTCGCATCTGCATGCCGGCCATGCCGGCGCGGCCTCCGGCGGCAGCCATTACACGGTCAAAATCGTGTCGTCCCGCTTTGAAGGGCTCAAGCTAGTCATGCGCCATCGTCTTGTGTATGATGCCGTTCACGATATGATCAACAAGGCGGAAATCCACGCGCTCGCCATCCATGCGGTCGCGCCTTCCGAGCTGTCCTCTACGTCGGCTTCAGGCAGCTTTAAGTAATTTGCCCGACAATTTATACTGCTCGTCAAAAGAACTAATCTAATCTCGTCCAGCAACTATCCCCGCTACAGGAACACACATGACCTTTAAGCCAGCTCGCCTGCTGTTAGCCCTTGTCGCCGTTGCATCGGCTCCCGCTTTCGCCCAGAACCTTGCAGTGGTGAACGGCAAGGCGATCCCTTCGTCGCGCGCCGAAGCCGTCGTCAAGCAGGTCGTGGCCCAGGGCCAGAACCAGGATTCGCCAGAACTGCGCGAAGCCGTCAAGAATGACCTGATCGCCCGCGAAGTGCTGATGCAAGAAGCCGTCAAGCAAGGCTACGACAAGAAGCCCGAAGTGCGCGAAGCGCTGGATAACGCTCGCCAGTCGATCGTCGTCAACGCCCTGGCCCGCGAATACATCACCAAGAACCCGGTGAGCGACGCCCAGATCAAGGCCGAGTACGAGAAGTTCAAGGCGCAGACCGGCGACAAGGAATACCATGTGCGTCACATCCTGTTCACGACCGAGGACGAAGCCAAGGCCGCCATCGGCAAGCTGAAAGGCGGCGCCAAGTTCGAAGACCTGGCCAAGACCTCGAAAGACACCGGTACCGCCAACAATGGCGGCGACCTCGATTGGGTCACCCCGAACGCCCTGCCGCCGGAATTCTCGGCTGGTTTCACCAAGCTGCAGAAGGGTGCGATCACCGACGTGCCGGTCAAGACCAACGCCGGCTTCCACGTGATCAAGCTGGACGACACCCGTGCGGTCAAGCTGCCATCGTTCGATGAAGTCAAGCCGCAGATCGCCGACTCCCTGTCGCAAGAGAAGCTGCGTGACTATCAGGAGCAAATGGTCAAAAAGGCAAAGGTGCAGTAATATGTGCTGTCGTCGGCGCTGAATTTGCGCCGGCTTTCGTCGCCTGCGGCGATACTTTTCGTGTTTATATAGGATCTCAACAATGATTTTGAAGCCAGCCCGCCTGTTGTTAGCCATGACCGCATTGGTTGCCCTGCCTGCACTCGCGCAAAACGCTGCAACCGTCAATGGCAAGGCGATCCCGCAAGCGAGGGTCGACCAGCTGGTCAAGCAAGTCGTCGCCCAGGGCCGCGCCACCGACTCTCCTGAGCTGCGCACCGCGATCAAGAACGACCTGATCAGCCGTGAAGTATTGATCCAGGAAGCCGACAAGCAGAACATCGGCAACCGCGCCGACGTCAAGTCGGCCATCGACAACGCCCGCCAGAGCATCATCATCAATGCGATGCTGGCTGACTACGTCAAGAAGAACCCGGTCAAGGATGCCGAGATCAAGGCCGAGTATGACAAGCAGAAAGCCATGATCGGCGACAAGGAATACCACGCCCGCCACATTCTGGTCGATTCCGAAGCCACCGCCAAGGACATCATCGCCAAGCTGAAAGCCGGCGGCAAGTTCGAGGAACTGGCCAAGCAGTCGAAAGACGGCAGCGCCCAGAACGGCGGCGACCTGGGCTGGGCAAGCCCGGCAACCTACGTGCCTGAGTTCTCGAAAGCCATGGTCGCCCTGCAAAAAGGCGCCATCACCGAGACTCCGGTGAAGTCGCAGTTCGGCTTCCACGTCATCAAGCTGGAAGACGTGCGCGCGACCAAGGTCCCGCCACTGGAAGAAGTCAAGCAGCAAGTCGCGGAAGGCCTGCAGCAGCGTCAGCTGGCTGCCTACCGCGAAAGCCTGGTCAAGAAGGCCAAGGTGCAGTAATCGCTGGTTGACGGCATCGAAGAGCGCTCCTGAGGGAGCGCTTTTTTTTGAAGTTCATTTCGCTTCCTCAATTCAAGGTTATGTTACTTTACAAGTATCGGACTCCAGTTTCCTTCACTAACACCAAGAACTGCAATACTGCGAAAATTCTTCAAACCTCTCAGCTTTTCTTCGCGAAAGCGTCTATATTCAATGACCCTTACGAGGCACATATCGAACTTGACGTCTCCGCTTCGAAGGAAGAGGCCGTCATTAGCCATTTTCGTGTCATACGCGAACGGGAACGATTACGAGGTAACACTCAAACGCTGCAGCAGACTTGGCGGAACGCGGTAGCCAACGTTGACAGTATCTATGAGAAGGTCGTCAACGGTGAATACATTGACCATAGTCGCTATTATAAGGATGTGATGGACGACAACGGTGTATTAGCGCTTTGTTCCGAGAAAACCAATCTGCTGCTGTGGGCACACTATGCAGCTGAACACAATGGAATTTGTTTAGGATTCGAGTGGGAGGAAACAGGACTTCCGCCAGCATCGCCAGTTAATTACCAAACGCACTATCGAAAATTGGACTACTGGTCGCATACCGAAGATGAAATCGCTGCAATTGCATTGCTTCAGAAATCGATTGACTGGTCATATGAAAAAGAATGGCGATCAATCGCACCTGCAGAATATGAGTTCTACAGCGAGTTCCAGCCAACTGCCGCATGCTTGAAAGAGCTGCACGACAGCGGCCTGGCAGTTGATTCTGACGACATGCTAGCGGCCATCATCAAGGGACGTTACACTTACCGATATCGACGACCAAAAAAGCCGGGTTGCGTTGCTCATAGCTTTAAAAAGTCTTCTTTGAAAGAAGTGATTTTTGGCGCCCGAATGATGCCTAACACCATACTAGCTCATATTGCCTATATCGAGGCATGTGGGTATAGCCCGACCTACTTCAGAGCAATTCAGAATCGGCAGATGTACTCCTTAGATATTCAAGCATCAACCCGTGGTTACATGGCTTACTAACGGAGAATTCAAGCGCCGGAAATTAAACCTGATAATGTTCAGAAAGAAACGCCTCCGAAGAGGCGTTTTTCACATCACGCCAACCGATCAGCCAACCACATTCGGAGCATCTCGGAGCATGCACATGCACAGCGATTCGTCGACCTGTGATTCCGCCACCGCCGAATGTGTCGAGACCCGCATCACTCAATCTGTATGCGGCATGAGCACCGTCAAGCGGCCGTACTTAACGATCAGACTCGGCCGTCGGTTTTTGGTCCTGGATCCCGCGCTACTATTTACGGAGTAGCGGCGTCCGAACTATTACTCACAGCTCCGGCGCGGATATCATTAAGGAAAAAATTAATACCACCGCTAGGGGAACTCTTATTCTGCTTTGGTGCCAACACCAACGCGACGACAATACCGATGATGAGAATGGCCGAGATAACCAATGCACTGCCGCCCGCCCATCTAGAGCTTGGCTCACCCTTTTTGACATCCTCCCAAACCCCTTTGACGACGTTTGCAGCTGCTGTATCAATTATTCGTATCCCCCGCTCAATCTCAGGAATATGACTTAATACAGTCTTATAGTCACCATGCGCCAGCTGACGCGTAGCGAAGGCCGCGAGCAACAGAATCGATCCGAAATCGGTGCAGTATATCTTCAGGTTATCCTGAGCATTAACTAATGCAGCCAAGGCCATGTTATCAGCCGACAGGACCTCCTCAAATTTCTGCTTTCTACTCCAAAACCGCTTCCGTCGAATTGGTACCTCATGTATTCGTGACTCCGCCAGACTTAAGCTCCAGCAAAGAAATTGGAAAATTTCACTCTCCTTCCTACCTTGTTCGAAAGTTGTCTGCCATGCGGCGGAGACCGCCTCTTCGGCAATCAGGTAGGATTCATGTTCGGCTGGGTTGAGGTGAAGGATGATGGTATTGTACGAAACCCTCAGCTTGGACCAATATGGAAGAAGTTCGCTGGCAAGTTCTTCCTCCAGCGACTTCGAAGGAGTTTTTTTTGATAAAATATCCCGCGCGATGCGCACGATAGCGCGATCGGCCCTTGGCACAGGAACGGAATTGGCTTTCGACTTTATTGAAATCCGTCCAACAATCAAATGCAAGCTCCCACCAAACTCCGCCACTGCCAGCCGGAGCGATTCAACCCACGCCTTTCTAAACTCGGTGACCTTAGCGGCCTTATCAGAGTAATATTTTAGCGCAGCGAAAAGAGCTGTTACCGCTGCGACAAACGTAGCAGTGACCGCAGGGATATTCGATGAAATGAACGAAGAATCAAGCATTTTTGCATTCAGGTCCAAAACCGGATTATTTCATAGAATCACACCCAAACCATCGCCACAAACCCGTAAATATTAAAATTACCCAGTAAGCATAGCAACCATTCTAATCAATTTCGGGCATATCGAGCATCAGAAGCATGGCAGTAGCAGAGTAAAATGCAATCGGCAGGGTAGAGGTGGTCTCTTTGTAAAATCAGCCGATCAGCAATTCCACTTGTGCGCATTAGGAATGCATGAGTGTGCACAGCGGCTAGTCACCCCACGCTTCCGGCGTCCACGAGTAGCGAGGGTCAGGTCTGACCGGATGCCTCGCTCTCGGGATTGGTGAGAGAAGCTATTCTCGAGGCCGTGTCCGAATGCCAGACCTGACCCTCGATCTGTGACTGACCCTCGATCTGTGACCCTCTTTTCTTTTGTGCGAGTACGAATGAGCTCATCTTTTCCCATCTTCCGGCGTGCGACCATTGCGGATATCCCGCAGATGTCCCGAGTCCGCCTATCCGTGCTCGAGAATCGGCTGCGCGATCCGGCGCGGGTCACGCCACAGATGTATGAAGATTTTCTGGAAAAAGATGGCTGCGGCTGGGTCGGGCAAATCGACGGGACCATCGTGGCGTTCAGCTATGCCAACAAGCTCGATGGCTCGATCTGGGCACTGTTCGTCGATCCCGGTCATGAGGGCAAGGGCTTTGCCAAGGCCTTGCTCGGACTGGCCACAGAATGGCTGTTCGGATCCGGCTACACCGAGGTCACGCTCGACACGGGCGCCGGCACGCGGGCCGACCTGTTCTATGCGCGCCAGGGCTGGACCAGGGGCGACGCCGGCGCCGCCGACGTGCGCTACACGCTGGCGCGCCCGGTGCCCTGACTAGCCGGCCGTGCCCTGCTTGCCGACTTCGGCCAGGCGCTTGCGCAGCAGGTCGGCATGCATGGCGTCGCGCGGTCGTTCCAGCAGCGCCGTCAATGCCAGGCGCTCCGCCGTGCGCAGGGCGTCGTCCGCCGCCACCGGCACGTCGGGAATCACGCCCGTGCCCTCCCAGTTCGATTTGCTGATCGGATTGATTGCCCGGCCCCTCGGGATGAAGACGGAGAGATGAGGATGCAGGCGATGCATGCCGCCCGGGTGGGCGCCGCCGCCGGTCGTCTCACCGACGAGCGTTCCACGCTTCAGCTGTTGCATGTTGTAGCTGAGTTCCTCAGCGCCCGAGAAAGTCTTCTTGCTGGTGAGGACATAGATCTTCTTCTGGCCGCCGAAGCGCTTGCCCGGCACCTCGTCCTGGGTCCAGAACGACTCGCGGCGCCCGTCCTGGCGCCAGAGCATGTCGTTGAGGTGGGTGCGCTTGTCGAACAGGTAGCTCGACATGAAGGCGACCGTTTGCGGATCGCCCCCGCCGTTATTGCGCAGGTCGACGATCAGGGCATCGGTGTCGGCGACCACCTGCATCGCGGCGCCGATGGTGTCCTTGGCGGCGTCGACCGAGGCGAACATCCTCAGGTCGATATAGCCGATATTGCCCGGCAGCGTCTCGATCTTGCGGACGCCGAAGTTCGAGGCCATGTAGTACCCGAGCATCATTTTCTCCATCTCGGGCGTCGGCTCGGGGGGTTTCTCCGGAAGCGGCTGCGCGCTGACCCTGACCCTCAGGTGCAGGTCCCTGGTTGGCTCGCGCAGGTCGGCGGTCAGGGCGGTGGCCAGCTCCTCCATCGTCGAGATGCCTGCATACGCGCCGCTCTTCTCCTTCGCCTCCAGGCGTTCAACCACCAGTTTCGCCTTGTCCGGAAAAACGTACTGGCCGTCGATCGCCTGCGCCAGCTCGTGGACGATGCTGGAGCGGGTCGCGGCGTCGACCTTCATGCCGTCCGCCGCTACGCTCGCGGCGGTGGAAAGCATCATAAGCAATGCGCAAAGCGCACGAACGATGATCGGGTTCATGGTCTTCAATGGTTGTTGAGCTCGACACAGTGTACATCGCACACATATAAAAAAACGCCTCCGGAGAGGCGTTTATGATCGGTGCATGAAGTGCTTAGCCAACCCACTTGCGCGCATTGCGGAACATGCGCATCCACGGCGACTCATCGCCCCACGCTTCCGGCGCCCACGAATGCGTGGCCGCGCGGAACACGCGCTCCGCATGCGGCATCAGCACGGTGAAGCGGCCGTCATCGGTGGTGACCGAGGTCAGCCCGCCCGGCGAACCGTTGGGATTGAACGGATACACTTCGGTCGCCTGGCCGCGATTGTCGACGAAACGCATCGCCTGGTTGACCGCGTTCAAGTCGCCAGTCAGCGAGAAATCGGCGAAGCCTTCGCCGTGGGCGATGGCAATCGGCGCCTGGGTGCCGGCCATGCCCGCGAAGAAGATCGACGCCGAATCCAGCACTTCGACCATGCCGAAGCGCGCTTCGAACTGTTCCGACTTGTTGCGGGTGAACTTCGGCCACGCCTGCGCGCCCGGGATGATCGATTTCAGGTTGCTCATCATCTGGCAGCCATTGCAGACGCCCAGGCCGAAGGTGTCCTGGCGCTGGAAGAACTTCGCGAACTGCTCCGATAGCTGCGGGTTGAACAGGATGGTCTTGGCCCAGCCCTCGCCCGCGCCGAGCACGTCGCCGTACGAGAAGCCGCCGACGGCGATGATGCCGTGGAAGTCATCCAGCTTGGCGCGGCCGGCGATCAGGTCGCTCATGTGGACGTCGATCGCGGCGAAGCCGGCCTGATGCATCACCCACGCGGTTTCGATATGCGAGTTGACGCCCTGCTCGCGCAGGATCGCCACGCGCGGACGCACGCCGGTCGCGATGAACGGCGCGGCGACGTTGTCCGCCAGGTCGAAAGTGATCTTCGGCTGCATGCCCGGATCGGTTTCGTCCAGCAGGCGGTCGTATTCCGAGTCGGCGCACGCCGGGTTGTCGCGCAGGCGCGCGATGCGCCAGCTGGTCTCGCTCCACAGGCGGTGCAGGCTGCTGCGCGACTCGTTGTAGATCACCTTGGCATCACGCGTAAACTCGATCGCACCGCGGTCGTTCAGTTTGCCGATGATGTGGCTGCAGGCGCCCAGGCCCTGGTCACGCAGCACGTTCATCACCGCGCTCTTGTCGTCGGCGCGCACCTGGATCACGGCGCCCAGCTCTTCGGAAAACAGCGCGCGCAGGGTCATCTCGTTGCGGCGCTCGGCCACCTGGCCGGCCCAGTTCTTGGCGTCGCCCCAGTCGGATGCGTGCTCGCCTTCCATGGTCAGGATGTCGAGGTTGACCGACACGCCGGTGCGGCCGGCGAAGGCCATCTCGGTGAGGGTGGCGAACAGGCCGCCGTCCGAACGGTCGTGGTAGGCCAGCAGCTTGCCGTCCTTGTTCAGTTGCTGGATCGCGACGAAGAAGGCTTTCAGGTCTTGCGGCGAATCGACGTCCGGCACCGAGTCGCCCAGCTGCTGCGTCACTTGCGCCAGGATCGAGGCGCCCAGGCGGTTCTTGCCGCGGCCCAGGTCGACCAGGATCAGCGCGCTGTCGCCCAAGTCGGTACGCAGTTGCGGGGTCAGCGAACGGCGCATGTCGGTGACCGGCGCGAACGAGGACACGATCAGCGACACCGGAGAAATGACGGCCTTGTTCTGGCCCTCGTCGTTCCAGGTGGTGCGCATCGACAGCGAATCTTTGCCGACCGGGATCGACACGCCCAGCGCCGGGCACAGTTCCATGCCGACGGCCTTGACGGTATCGAACAGCGCCGCATCCTGGCCTGGCTGGCCGCAGGCCGCCATCCAGTTGGCCGACAGCTTGATGTCCGAGATGTCGTCGATAGCGGCGGCCGCGATATTGGTAATCGCCTCGCCCACAGCCATGCGGCCCGAAGCGGCGGCGTCGATCACGGCCAGCGGGGTACGCTCGCCCATCGCCATCGCCTCGCCCAGGAAGCCCTCGAAGGACATGGCGGTGACCGCACAGTCGGCGACCGGCACCTGCCATGGGCCGACCATCTGGTCGCGCACGCTGGTGGCGCCGACGCTACGGTCGCCGATGGTGATCAGGAACGATTTGTCGGCCACGGCCGGGTTCAGCAGCACGCGGCGCGCCGCTTCCGGCAGTTCGATGCCGGTCAGGTCGACTGGCGGGAAAGCATGCTGGACGTGTTCGACGTCGCGCAGCATCTTCGGCGGCTTGCCGAGCAGGACGTCCATCGGCATGTCGACCGGCGAGTTGCCTTCCTGATCGTCGATCAGCTTCAGCTGGCGCTCTTCGGTGGCGGTGCCGACCACGGCGAACGGGCAGCGCTCGCGCTCGCACAGCGATGCAAATTTTGCAAGGTTATCTGGCGAAATCGCCAATACATATCGCTCTTGCGATTCGTTCGACCAAATTTCCTTTGGCGCCAAACCGCTCTCTTCCAGCGGCACCTTGCGCAGGTCAAAAATCGCGCCGCGCTTGGCGTCGTTGACGATTTCCGGGAAGGCGTTCGACAGGCCGCCGGCGCCGACGTCGTGGATCGAGATGATCGGGTTGTTCTCGCCCAGCTGCCAGCAGCCGTTGATGACTTCCTGCGCACGGCGTTCCATCTCCGGGTTGCCGCGCTGGACCGAGTCGAAGTCCAGGTCGGCGGTATTGGTGCCGGTGGCCATCGACGAAGCGGCGCTGCCGCCCATGCCGATGCGCATGCCAGGACCACCCAACTGGATCAGCAGGCTGCCGACCGGGATGTCATCCTTGTGGGTATGCTGGGCCGAGATGCTGCCGATACCGCCGGCGATCATGATCGGCTTGTGGTAGCCGTAGACGGCATTGGCGGCGCCGACGTTCTGCTCGTAGGCGCGGAAATAACCGCCCAGGACTGGACGGCCGAATTCATTGCTGAAGGCGGCGCCGCCGATCGGGCCGTCGATCATGATCTGCAGCGGCGACGCAATGCGCTCCGGCTTGCCATAGACTGCGTCGCTGCGCTCGGCCCTGGTCACGTCCGACGCGTTTTCCCACGGACGCTGGGCGTCCGGCAGCAGCAGGTTCGACACCGTGAAGCCGGTCAGGCCTGCCTTCGGCTTGGCGCCGCGGCCGGTCGCGCCCTCGTCGCGGATCTCGCCGCCGGCGCCGGTCGAGGCGCCTGGGAATGGAGAAATGGCGGTCGGGTGGTTGTGGGTTTCGACCTTCATCAAGGTGTGCACCAGCTCGGTCGACGCGCCGTATTCCTGGCCGTCGCGCGGGAAGAAGCGGGTGACGGTGGCGCCTTCGATGATCGACGAGTTGTCGCTGTACGCGACCACGGTGCCGCGCGGGTTCAGCTGGTGCGTGTTCTTGATCATGCCGAACAGCGACTTATCCTGCTTGACGCCGTCGATGATCCAGTCGGCGTTGAAGATCTTGTGGCGGCAGTGCTCGCTGTTCGCCTGCGCGAACATCATGAGCTCGACGTCGGTCGGGTTGCGCTGCGCCTTGGTGAAGGCTTCATGCAGGTAGTCGACTTCGTCTTCCGACATCGCCAGGCCGAGTTCCGTGTTGGCGCGCACCAGCGCGTCGCGCCCAAGCGCCAGCACGTCGATGCTTTCCAGCTGCTTGCCTTCGAGTTCGTTGAACAGGTGCTGGGCGTCGTCGGCGCTGCGCAGCACCGATTCGGTCATGCGGTCGTGCAAGAGGGCACTGACGGCTTCCAGTTCCTCGCTGCTGAGCTTCTTGGCGGCGCCGATGCTGCTGCCCAGGATGCCGCTCTTGAGCACCACGGTGTAGCCGACGCCGCGCTCGATGCGGTGCACGTGGGCCATGCCGCAGTTGTGGGCGATGTCGGTCGCCTTCGATGCCCAGGGCGAAATCGTACCCAGGCGCGGAATGACGAAGAACTCCTCGGTCACGCCCTCGTACAGCGTTTCGGCCGCCGGCTCGCCATAGGTGAGCATGGCCGATAGACGTTGCGTGTCGTCGGTGGAGAGCGGCGCGCTGGTGTCGATGAAGTGGTAGAAGCGTCCCTGGACGGCGGCGATCGACGGGGCGACAGCTTGCAGTTGGCTCAGGAGGCGTTGGCTACGGAAGGCGGACAGGGCATTGGAACCCGGCAGAATCAACATGGCTTGGACAGTCGTTGATGCAGCGTGGCTGCTAGGGTGGAAGATAGCCCGCTATTATACAGTGTTGCACTATGGTCGGGCCGTCGGCCGACTGACAATATGACACTGCAGTTTCCTTGATCGAATTGAAACTTGCCGGTATCTTTACGGTAGACAATATTTAAACGCGCGCCCTCAGCGTGGCGCCGGATGACCTGGACGAGAGCGACGATGCAAGAGAATGGAAACCTGGCGGTGCTGGTGGTCGACCCGAACCCGGGAATGCGCACCAGCCTGCAGAACATGCTCAACCTGGCCGGCATCGGCAAGGTCGAGTACGCGATCAACGCCAACACGGCCATCCGCCAGCTGCAGCGGCGCGCCTACGACGTCATCCTGTGCGAGTACGACCTGGCCAGCGGCAGCGGCGAAGGCCAGGACGGCCAGCAACTGCTGGAAGACCTGCGCCACCACCGCCTGATCTCGGCTTCGACGATCTTCATCATGCTCACTTCCGAAGGCGTCTACGACAAGGTGGTGAGCGCGGCCGAACTGACGCCGACCGACTACGTCCTCAAGCCCTTCACGGTGGAGATGCTCAGTGCCCGCATCAAGCGCGCGCTGGAGCGCCGCGCCGCCCTGCTCCCGGCCTGGCAACTGGCGGCCCAGGGCAAGCTGCGCGAGGCGATCGCCGCCTGCCGCGACGGCGCCGCCGCCAAGCCGCGCTACGCCACCGACTTCGCCCGCGTCCGCGCCGAGCTGCACACGAGCCTGAACGAGCACAACGAGGCCGCCGAGGTCTATCGCGAGGTGCTGGCCGAGCGCCCCCTCGGCTGGGCCGCGCTGGGCATGGCGCGCGCCCTGTTCGCCCTCGACCAGGTCGACGACGCCCGCACCATCCTCGACGAACTGCTGGTCGCCAATCCGCGCCTGATGGCCGGCTACGACCTGCTGGCGCGCTGCCTGGAGGCGAGCAACGAACCGGACCTGGCGAAAAAGGTGCTCGAAGACGCGGTGGCGATTTCGCCGCACGTGGTGCGGCGCCTGCGTAAACTCGGCGAAGTGGCGCTCGCGGCCGGCGACGTCGAGGGCGCCGAGAAATCGTTCCGCCAGGTGGTGACCAAGGCGCGCTATTCCGAGTTTCGCAATCCCGAGGACCACGTCAACCTGGTCAAGGCGCTGGTGACGCGCGACGACCTGCTCGGCGCGACCGGCGTGGTGCGCGACCTGGAGCGCTCGATGCGCGGCAACCCGGCGGCCGACGCCTGCCGCGCCTATGCCAACTCGCTGGTGCTCGACAAGAGCGGCAACGCCGGCGCGGCGGTGGCCGAGCTGCAGGCGGCGGTGACGGCGGTGCGCGCCGGCGGCGCAACCTCGCCCGGCCTGCGCATGGACCTGGCCAAGGCGTGCCTGGATCACCAGCTGGACGAACAGGCGTCGAACGTCATGCTGACGGTGATGAACGAGGCCAACAACGGCATCTCGGTCGACCAGGCGATGCACGTGTTCGTTAACGCCGGGCGCACCGACATGGTCGAAGGCATGGGCCAGCAATTGCGGGCGCAGGCGCAGATCCTGCTGGGCGTGGCCGACGAGAAGCGCAATATGGGCGACGTGCGCGGCGCGGTGCAGACCCTGCTCGAGGCGCTGCACATCGCGCCGCATAACCTGCAGGTGATGGTGGCGACGGCCGGCGGCATCCTGCGCCAGGTGAACGAGCTGGGGTGGGATCACCCGCTGGGCGACACCGCAGCCCAGCTGCTGGAGGGGATTCGGGCGCAGGATGCGCAGCATCCGAGACTGGTGGCGTTGACCGATGAGTATCAGGCGGCGCGGCGCAAATACGGTATTGCTGTCACCTAGACGGCATCAGGGATCAGGCATGCCGCGAAAGTTCGGCGGCACCGCCATGCCCGGCCACTGTCGATCGTTCCCGGGCAGGCCATGGCACATGCTGGTCGAGACGATGTCGCCACTGGCAAGGTCGCGGCAAGCCCACATGACGGTACTGCGGTGCTTGAAATTGTCCCAGGCCGTGCCGACCACGGCCAGCGGCGCTGCAGCGCCTGGCGCAGGGATTGCGGCACTCGCCGTGGATCGTGTTTCGGTTGTCGTGCTGCCGCACGCACCCAATGCGCCACATAGCACTAGCAAGGCGAGCCGTGGAACCGATCGATGCGACATGCATTTTCCTTGACGATGTAATCACGCGCCTGCCTGGGCGCTACCGCATGCCGCGAAGAATTGATCGGCGGCTGAGTTCGAACTGAGTTCAAATCATCGCCGTTCGCGCCCGCCTCCCCTATCGTCGTAGCAATTCCTTACAAATCCGGCACCACCGCCGCTCCGGCACGGTACTAGAATTGGTCATCGTCCCCCGATGAGGGTCTGCCATGAACCTGCAGATCAAACGCGCGGCGAAACGCCTGACCTTTTCGCTATTGCTGGCAGCCGGTCTCGGTGGCTGCGTGTATGCGCCGCCCTACGCGGCCCATGACGGCGCGTACGCCCCTGCTTACGGCTACTCCAGCTACCCAAGCTACTCCTATTACGGCGGCTATCCCTATAGCCGCCCTTCCTACGCCTATCCGCCAGTGACGCTCGGCCTGGGATTCTCGTACTACGACCGCGGCCCGCGCCCGTACGGGCACGGTCTTCACCACGGCAGGGGCTACTATCATGGCGGCCACGGATGGCGCGGCCACCATGGCGGACATGGCGGTCGCCATCACGGTGGCCACGGACACGGTCGGGGTCACCCGCGCCGCTGAGCGCAGCGGGCAAACCCGATCAGGCAGGCTCGCCGTACCCGCCCCCGCCTGGCGTCTCGATCACGAACAGGTCGCCCGGCGCCATGTCGGTCTTGCCGATATGGCCCAGCTCCTGGACCTGGCCATCGGCACGCTCCACCCGGTTGCGGCCGCGTTCGGCCTCTTGCCCACCAGCCATTCCGAACGGCGCATGGATACGGTTGTTGGACAGGATCGCAGCCGTCATCGCCTCCAGGAAGCGCACCTTGCGCACGCCGCCATTGCCGCCATGCCAGCGCCCCGCCCCGCCCGATCCGTGCCGGATCTCGTAGCTCTCCAGCCGCACCGGGAATCGGAACTCGAGGATCTCCGGGTCGGTCAGCCGCGAGTTGGTCATATTCGTTTGCACGACGTCGGTGCCATTAAACCCTTCGCCCGCGCCGGAACCGCCCGAGATGGTCTCGTAGTACTGGTAGCGCGCATTGCCGAAGGTGAAGTTGTTCATCGTGCCCTGCGCCGCCGCCATCACGCCCAGCGCGCCATACAGTGCGTTGGTGATGCAGGTCGAGGTCTCGACGTTCCCCGACACCACCGAAGCCGGATAATGCGGGTTGAGCATCGAGCCGGGCGGGATGATGACCTTCAAGGGTTTCAGGCAGCCGGCGTTCAGCGGAATCTCGTCGTCCACCAGCGTGCGGAACACGTACAGCACCGCCGCCATGCACACGCTCGACGGCGCGTTGAAGTTGTTCGGCAGCTGGCCCGACGTGCCCGTGAAATCGACCTCCGCACTGCGCGTGGCCTGGTCGACCCGGATCGCGACGTCGATGTGGGCGCCGTTATCGAGCTCGTAGTGGAAGCTGCCGTCCTTGAGCGCCGAGATCACGCGCCGCACCGCCTCTTCGGCGTTGTCCTGCACATGGCCCATATAGGCGCGCACGACGTCCAGGCCGAAGTGCGCCACCATCTTGCGCAGTTCCTCGACGCCCTTCTGGTTCGCGGCCACCTGTGCGCGCAGGTCGGCCATGTTCTGGTCGGGATTCCTCGCCGGGTAGCGCGCGCCTTGCAGCATGGCGCGCGCCTCTGCTTCGCGCAGGATGCCGTCCGCGCCGTCGACCAGCTTGAAATTGTTGATCAACACGCCTTCCTGCTCGATGTGATCCGAATCCGGCGGCATCGAGCCTGGCGTGGTGCCGCCGATATCGGCGTGGTGGCCGCGTGAGCCCACATAGAACAGTATGTCGTTGCCGGCTTCGTCGAACACCGGCGAGATCACCGTCACGTCCGGCAAGTGGGTGCCGCCGTTGTACGGATCGTTGAGCACATAGACGTCGCCCGAGCGCATGCGGCCGGCGTTCTCGCGCATTACAGTCTTGATGCTCTCGCCCATCGAGCCCAGGTGCACCGGCATGTGCGGTGCGTTCGCGACCAGGTTGCCGTCGTGGTCGAAGATCGCGCAGCTGAAGTCCAGGCGTTCCTTGATGTTGACGGAATAGGCCGTGTTCTGCAGCCGCAGGCCCATCTGCTCTGCGATCGACATGAACAGGTTGTTGAAGATCTCGAGCATCACCGGATCGGCCGTGGTGCCGATCGCGCGCCGTTCGGGCAGCGCTTCCACCCGCTGCAGCACCAAGTGGTTGTAGCTTGTGACCTGTGCCTGCCAGCCCGGCTCCACGATCGTGGTCGCATTGTCTTCGGCGATGATGGCAGGGCCACGCACCACATGGCCCGGCTGCAGCGTGCGGCGCGCATAGATGCCCGTCTCATGCCACTGCGCGCCGCTGTACATGCGCATGGCTTCCTGCGGCGCTGGCGCGCCTTCTTCCGTAACAGCGCCCGATGGTTGCTCTGGCGGCGCATCGGATTGGCCGATCGCTTCCACCGACACGGCTTCAACGATCAATGCACGCGACGGCATCAGGAAGGAATAACGGCGTTTATACGCCTGCTCGAACTGGTCCTGCATGGACGCCACATCGTCGAACTGCACGACCAGCGCCGAATCGGTGCCTTCGTAGCGCAGGTGCACACGCTCGACCAGCGCGATACGTCCAGGCTCCACACCTTGCTTGAGCAGTTGGCCGCGCGCCGCCTCGCCAAGCGCCGACAGGCGCGTGGCCAGCGGGGCGAGCGCCGCATCCGACAGCTTCTCCTCCACCGCCTGCTCGCGCATCGCGGTCTGGTCGGCCAGGCCCATGCCGTAGGCCGACAGCACGCCGGCCAGCGAATGGATGAAGACCGTTTTCATGCCCAGCGCGTCGGCCACCAGGCAGGCATGCTGCCCACCCGCGCCACCGAAACTGGTCAGCGCGTAGTCGGTGACGTCGTGGCCGCGCTGCACCGAAATCTGCTTGATCGCATTGGCCATATTGCCCACCGCGATCTGGATGAAGCCTTCGGCCACGGCCTCCGGCGCCGGACGCTCGCCAGTGGCGGCGCCGATCCGGTCGGCCATCTCGTCAAAGCGCGCCCGCACCGCCGCAGCGTCGAGCGCTTCGTCGCCGCCAGGCCCGAACAAGCGCGGGAAGTAATTCGGTTGCACCTTGCCGAGCATGACGTTGCAGTCGGTGACAGCGAGCGGTCCGCCGCGGCGGTAGCTAGCCGGGCCTGGATTGGCGCCGGCGCTGTCCGGCCCCACGCGATAGCGGCTGCCATCGAAATGCAGGATCGAGCCGCCGCCGGCGGCCACCGTATGGATGCTCATCATCGGCGCGCGCATGCGCACGCCGGCGACCTGGGTCTCGAACACGCGTTCGAACTCACCTGAAAAATGCGAGACGTCGGTCGAGGTGCCGCCCATGTCGAAGCCGATCACGCGCTCGAAGCCGGCCAGGCGGCTGGCGCGCACCATGCCGACGATGCCGCCGGCCGGGCCGGACAGGATGCTGTCCTTGCCCTGGAAGGCGCGCGCATCGGTCAGGCCGCCGTTGGACTGCATGAACTGCAGGTTCACGCCCGGCAGCTCGCCCGCCACCTGGTCGACGTAGCGGCGCAGGATCGGCGACAGGTAGGCGTCGACCACGGTGGTGTCGCCGCGCGCAACCAGCTTCATCATCGGGCTCACCTCGTGCGAGCTTGATACCTGCGTAAAGCCGATCTCGCGCGCGATGCGCGCCACCGCGGCTTCGTGGGCCGTGTGGCGGTAGCCGTGCATGAAGACGATCGCCAGCGAGCGCAGGCCGCTGTCATACGCCTGCTGCAGGCCGGCGCGGGCGGATGCTTCATCCAGCGGCTGCACGACGTCGCCGTGCGCGCCCATGCGCTCGTCGATCTCGATCACCTGCGCATACAGCAGCTCGGGCAGCACGATGTGGCGGTCGAACAGGCGCGGCCGGTTCTGGTAGGCGATGCGCAGCGCGTCGCGGAAGCCCCGCGTGATGGCAAGCGCCGTCGGCTCGCCCTTGCGCTCGAGCAGCGCGTTGGTGGCCACGGTGGTGCCCATCTTGACGGCTTCGACGCTTGCCGCAGGCAGCGGTTCGCCAGCGGCTACACCCAGCAGGTGGCGTATGCCGGCCACGGCCGCGTCGCGGTACTGTTCCGGATTCTCCGACAGCAGCTTGTGCGTGACGAGTTGTCCATCCGGGCGCCGCGCCACGATATCGGTGAAGGTGCCGCCTCGGTCGATCCAGAACTGCCAATCCATGCCTTGCTCCTGCTGTAACGGGTCAAGCGCCTATTGTAGATCGGACGGCGCGACAACGTTGGCTGAAATGCACGACAATGAATCCATCCCCCCAACGAAATGATCGAGCATGGAACGACATCTTTACACGGTCGCGCAACTGCGCGCCATCGAACAAGCCGCCTACGCCGGCCTGGCGCCGGGCACACTGATGCAGCGCGCCGGCAAGGCTGCCAGCGACTTTGCCCTTGAACTGCTGGGCGACCGGCGCGACCGGCCGGTGCTGGTGCTGGCCGGTCCCGGCAACAACGGCGGCGACGCGCTCGAAGCCGCTGCCAACCTGGCCGACGCCGGCGTCGACGCCACCGTCCTGCACCTGCCGGGCCGGCGTGACGCCTCGACTGAAACGGCCGCCGCCTATGAACGCGCACGAGCAGGTTCGGTCGGCTGGATCGACATGCTGCCGCCCGGCGCCGAATGGGGCCTGGTGATCGACGGCCTGTTCGGCATCGGCCTGGAGCGGCCGGTCGACGGCGACTATCGCGAAGTCGTGGTTGGCCTGGAGACGATCCGCTGCCCAATCCTGGCGCTCGACGTGCCGAGCGGCCTGGATGCCGACACCGGCGCCGTGATCGGCCCGGACGGCATCGCGGTGCGCGCCACCCACACCATTTCCTTCCTGGGTGACAAGCCCGGCCTGCACACGGCCGACGGCCGCGACCATGCCGGACAGGTGCGGGTAAACATGCTAGGCGTCGGCAGCGAGGCGCTGCCGCGCGCAACGGCGCGCTTGAACAGCCTGCCGTTGTTCGCCGACCGCTTCACGGCGCGGCGTCACAACACCCATAAAGGCAGCTTCGGCGACGTCGCCATCGTCGGCGGCGCCCACGGCATGGCCGGCGCGCCGGTGCTGTCCGCGCGCGGCGCGCTGTACGCGGGCGCCGGCCGTGTCTACGTGGCGGCGCTGAACACGCCGCCCGGCTACGACAGCAGCCAGCCCGAGATCATGTTCCGCACGGCCGACGACTTCGACTTCTTCGTTCGCACGCTGGTGATCGGCCCCGGCATGGGCGACTCGGCCAGTGCGATCCGCCTGCTGGCCAGGGCGCTCGACAGCGACAGCCCGCTGGTGATCGACGCCGATGCATTGAACCTGATCGGCCCCAGCCCAGACCTGCAATCGCGCCTCGCGCAGCGCGCGGCGCCGGCGGTATTGACGCCGCATCCGCTCGAAGGCGCGCGCCTGCTCGGGATGACGGCGACGGTCGTGCAGTCCGACCGTCTGGAAGCCGCGCGTGAAATGGCGCTGCGCAACAATGCGACGGTCATCCTGAAGGGCTCGGGCACGGTGATCGCGCGACCCGATGGTGAAGTGCTGGTCAACCCCACGGGCAACGCCGGCCTGGCCACCGCGGGCAGCGGCGACGTGCTGGCGGGGATCTGCGGCGCCTTGCTGGCGCAGGGATGGCCTGGATGGGAGGCGGCCGCTGCTGCCACCTGGATCCATGGCGCGGCGGCCGATACGCTGGTGGACGAAGGCGTCGGTCCGATCGGCATGACCGCCGGCGAGTTGCCGGCAGCCGTGCGCAAGGTATTGAACCGGCTGGTGAAGGATGCCGCCAGCCGTTGATGTATTTATTCGACCAGTCGGCCGGCCGCGATCGTGATCGTGCGGCCGCAGCGAGCCGCCATGCCCGGGTCGTGGGTCACCAGCACCAGGGTCGAGCCGCGTTCGCGATTAAGTTCGAACATCAGCTGGATGACGGATTCGCCGGTGGCTGCATCGAGGCTGCCGGTCGGTTCGTCGGCGAACAGCAGCGGCGGCTCGGTGACGAAGGCGCGCGCCAGCGCAACGCGCTGCTGCTCGCCGCCGGACAGGAATTTGGGATAGTGCTTCAGGCGGCTCGACAGACCAACGCGGCCCAGCATCTCGGCGGCCTTCTCGCGCGCCCCGGCGTCGCCGCGCAGTTCGAGCGGCAGCATCACGTTCTCGAGCGCGCTCAGGTGAGCCAGCAGCTGGAACGACTGGAACACGAAACCCAGCTTGGCCTTGCGGAAGGCAGCGCGCCCGTCTTCATCGAGGGCGAAGATGTCGGTGCCATCGAGCAGCACGGTGCCCGCGGATGGCGTGTCCAGGCCCGCCAGCAGACCGAGCAGGGTCGACTTGCCGGAGCCGGATGCGCCCACCAGCGCGAGCGTCTCGGCCGGTTGCACGGTAAAATCGATGTTTTGCAGGATGGTGAGCTCGCCGCTGGCGTCGGCCACCTTCTTCGACAAACCGCTTACCTGGATCGCGGGCGGACGGCCTGCATGTACGCCGGCGTCGCTGACGCCGTTTTTGAATGCCTCGGGATGATCACGCATGCTAGCTTTTCTTAAAAATTTGACTGTCGTCGCATTCCTCACCTTGGCCGCGACGGCGAGCGCCTATTCTGCACCAAAAACGGTGCTCGTGGTGGGCGACAGCCTGTCGGCCGAATACGGCATCGCGCGCGGCGCGGGCTGGGTGGCCCTGCTGGAACAGAAACTGCAACGCGAGAAAATCGCAGCGAAGGTGGTCAACGCCAGCATCAGCGGCGAGACCACCAGCGGCGGCCGCGCGCGCCTGCCGGCCCTGATCAAGCAGCACCGTCCCGACATCGTCGTCATCGAACTGGGCGCCAACGACGGCCTGCGGGGCCTGCCCGTGCCGTCGGCCGAAGCCAATCTGCGCGCCATGATCGCCCTGGCGCAAGACACCAAGGCGCGCGTGCTGCTGGTCGGCATGCGCATGCCGCCGAACTACGGGCGTGCATACACCGAACGCTTCTTCACTATGTTCGAGACGGTATCGAAATCCACCAGGTCGCCGCTGGTGCCGTTCATGCTCGAAGGCGTGGCCGACAAGCCGGCGCTGTTCCAGCAAGACCGCTTGCACCCGACTGCCCAGGCGCATCCGATCATCCTCGATAATATCTGGCCGCAGTTCGCGGCCCTCATCAAAAAGTAAGCTTGCAATGAGCATGAAGTATCCGGAAGTCCTGGGGTTCGATGCCCTGCTGCCGCAGCTCGAGACGTTCGATGCGATCATCGATGCGCGCAGCGAGGCCGAGTACGCCCTCGACCACATTCCCGGCGCGATCAACTGCCCCGTCCTGAACGACGAGGAACGCATCCTCGTCGGCACGCTGTACAAGCAGACCGGCGCCTTCGAGGCCAAGAAGGTCGGCGCGCCGATCATCGCGCACAATATCGCGCGCCATATCGAGGCCCGGTGGGCGGACAAACCTCGCGAATGGCGTCCTCTGGTGTACTGCTGGCGCGGCGGCAACCGCAGCGGCGCGATGGCGCACATCCTGGCGCGCATCGGCTGGCCAGTGGTGCAGCTCGAAGGCGGCTACAAGACCTATCGCGCGCACGTGAGCGCGGCGCTGGAGAATCCTCCCAAACTCGATTTCCGCGTCATCTGCGGCACCACCGGCAGCGGCAAGAGCCGCCTGCTGGAAACGCTCGACGGCATTGGCGCCCAGGTGCTCGACCTCGAGAAGCTCGCGGCCCACCGTGGTTCGGTGCTGGGCCACCTGCCGAACGAGCCGCAACCGACTCAGAAGATGTTCGAGAGCCTGGTGTGGGACAAGCTGCGCCGCTTCGATCCCGAAAAGCCCGTGTTCGTCGAATCCGAGAGCAAGAAGGTCGGCAACCTGCGCGTGCCGGGCCTGGTCATGGAACGCATGCGCGCCGCGCCCTGCATCGCCGTGAACCTGTCGCGCCCGAACCGCGTGCGGCTGCTGATGGAAGACTACGAGCACTTCTGCGCAGATCCATCGGCATTGAACACGCAGCTGGACCACCTGGTGCAACTGCACGGCCGCGCCCAGATCGAGGCCTGGCACGCGATGGCCAATGGCGGCGCGATGGCGCAACTGGTCGACCAGCTGCTGGCGCAGCACTACGATCCGGCCTACCTGCGCTCGATCGATCGCAACTTCGTGCGTTATCCGCAGGCCGACGTACTGGCGCTGGACGACATCGCGCCGGACGATTTTCTGAAGGCCGCGCGTCAGCTACATCCGTAGGGTTGGCGGCTCTGCCGCCGACGCGGTGATGGTTGGCGGCCAGATCATCCGGCACGACACCGAAGCCAATGGCGATCGACGCGTCACATCACATCGACGCACACGAAAAAAAGCCCGGCTGCTCACACAGCCGGGCTTTTTTATTATTCAACGACCAGATTACTGCTCGTTGGTATTCGCACCCAGTTCATTCGGGCGAACATTGATCTTAACTTTGGCCTTGGCCTTCAGCGCTTCGACGTAGTCATACATCTGCTGCTGACCCACCAGGTTGCCGATCTGGTCGGATTCCTGCTTGCGACGCGCCGCATCGGGCTGCGCCGGCTGCGACACCTTGCCGATGCGGTAGACGCCATAGCCCTGGCCCGGCACCTCGACGCCGACATAGGCCGGCAGCTTGGTCACGTCGGCCTTCAGCACGGCGATCGCAGCGGTCTGGTTGATCGCAGGCTCCTTGGTGCGCGACACGCTCACAGGGGCGCCGAAACCGGTGGCGTCACCCGATGCCTTGGCGGCGTTCAGCTTGGCTTCACCGGCGGCGCGCGCCAGGCGGCCCGCTTCTTCCAGGGTCACACGCTGGCGGATCTGCGCATCGACTTCGGCCAGCGGACGCTTGGTGGCCGGGCGGAACTCGACCACGCGGCCCGACACCAGCACGCTCGGCGCCACTTCGACGGCTTCGGTATTGCGCTTGTTCTTGATCGCGTCGGTGCTGAACAGGGCGGTCAGGAATTTGGCGTTGTTGATCGGCGAGTCGCCCAGCGCCGGGTTCGGCGTGCGGGTCAGGTTGTCGGCGGTCTGGATCTGCAGCTTGAGCTTGTCGGCGACCGGCTTCAGGCTTTCGGACTGGTCATACGCGGTCTCGCTGAACACGCCAGCCAGCTCGGTGTACTTGGCCGACATCTTCTGCTTCTTGAGGTCCGCGGCGATGTCGCCCTTCGCATCGTCCAGCGAACGCTGCGTCGACGGCTTGATCGCGGTGACCTTGATGACGTGCCAGCCGAATTCCGACTGCACCAGGCCGCTCGTCTCGCCCTCTTTCAGCGCGTAGATCGAGTCCTCGACCGACTTCACGAACAGGCCCTTCTCGACCACGCCCAGGTCGCCGCCCGACTGGGCCGAGCCCGGGTCTTGCGAGTTGGCCTTGGCGATCACGGCGAAGTTGTCCGGATTGGCGCGCACCTCGGCCAGCACGGCCTCGGCCTTCTTCTTGGCGGCTGCCTGGTCGGCGGCGCTGGCGTCGCGCGACACGGTGATCAGGATGTGGCTCGCGCTGCGCTGCTCGGGAGTGGTGTAGTTCTTGAGGTTCTTGTTGTAGTAGTCGGTGACTTCGGCGTCCGTGACCTGCACCTGGCCTTCGACGGTCGACGCATCGAACACGACGTACTCGGCCTTCACCTGTTCCGGAATCTGGAACAGCTGCGCGTTCTTGTCGTAATAGGCCTTGACCATCTCGTCGGTGACTTTCACCTGCGGCAGATAGGTCGACAGCGGGAACAGGACTTCCTGCACTTCACGTTCCTGGTCGTTGATGTCCGACAGACGGTTGGCGACGCTGCGCGGTGCGAATGCGGTCGCCTGGATCGCACCCGACAGCTGCTGCACGGCGAGGTCGCGGCGCAGGCGCTGGTCGAACATCTCGGGCGTCATGCCCTGTGCCGCCAACGCGGCCTTGTAGCCTTCCATGTCGAAGCCACCGTCCGGCGTGCGGAACTGCTGGATGTCCATGATGGTCTTCTGCAGGGTCGCATCGCTCACGCTCATGTGCGCGCGATTGATCTCGGCATTGATGGCGCGCTCGGCCACCAGGTTATTCAGGATCGCCTGCTTGGCTTCCGAGGTTTCGAACAGCTTCTGGTCGAACTGCTCGCCCATCATCTGGCGCGCCTGGTCGATCTGGCGGCGCTGCGCGTCTTCCCATTCCTGCTGGGTGATCTTCTGGCCATCGACGGTCGCGACACCGGCGCCGCCGTCATTGCTCTGGTAACTCTCCATCCCCACGAACACGAACGAGGGAATGATCAAGAGCAGCAGGATCCCGTACATCCAGCGCTTGTGGGTCCGAATAAATTCAAACATGGTCAGCCATTCAAGGTTGAGAATGCATTAACAGCACAGTTAAAAAAAAAGGCGAACTCGCGTTCGCCTCTTCTCGTTTCGAGGCGGCTCTTTTCTGAGCTGCCCCTGTCTTACTAAATTCTGGCGGAGCGGACGGGGCTCGAACCCGCGACCCCCGGCGTGACAGGCCGGTATTCTAACCAACTGAACTACCGCTCCAGACTTGTGTTTCATGTTTTTTGTTGGCGGAGCGGACGGGGCTCGAACCCGCGACCCCCGGCGTGACAGGCCGGTATTCTAACCAACTGAACTACCGCTCCAGCAAAAAACAATCAACTCAGCATCAGGATGGATACAACGATATCCTGCTGCCTTCTTCGCTTGTCACCGCGAAGAAGGCATTAGTTTACAGCATCTTTCAGCGCTTTACCAGCCTTAAATTTCGGAACCTTCGCAGCCTTGATCTTGATCGGTTCCTTGGTGCGTGGATCGCGGCCGGTACGCGCTGCGCGCTCGCCCACGGTGAAGGTGCCGAAGCCCACCAGGGTGACGCTGTCGTTCTTCTTCAGGCTTTCGGTGACCGCTACGATCATGGCGTCGAGTGCACGCGTCGCCGAGGCCTTCGTAATGTCCGCGGACTTCGCGATTTCTTCGATCAGTTCTGTCTTGTTCACTCGTTTCCTCGTTTTCCGTTCGTGACGCTTACCGCGCCATTGCTGCAAAAGTGCAAGCGTATATTAAACAAGGGCAACATAGGGATGTCAAGCGAGCATGGTCGAGGGCGGCTTCGGTTGGCGGGTCAGAAAGCCCGTCAGTATTGACAGTCTGGCGCTGAATCACACGACGCTCGCGCGCTAACACGTCGTACCCGCGCAGGCGGGTACCCAAGTTGTTTGCGTGTCGACTGCATTTGATGATGATGGTTTGCGTGCGTACTTGGGTGCCCGCCTTCGCGGGTACGACGTGCTGGAGGCGCGGGCAAAAAAACAGGCGCCGGATGGGCGCCTGTTTCATGAACTGCTTGAAGTGCTTAGTGCGTCGTGCTTAGTGCTTGACCACTTCGCTCTGCCCCTCGCTCGGCGCTGGCGCCACGGCGACTGCAGGCACGTCGGACAGCGGCTCAGGCTGGCGTTCCAGCGCGATTTCAAGGACCTTTTCGATCCAGCGCACCGGCACGATCTCGAGCTTGTTCTTGACGTTGTCCGGGATCTCGGCCAGGTCCTTCACGTTCTGCTCGGGGATCAGCACCGTCTTGATGCCACCGCGATGCGCCGCCAGCAGCTTCTCTTTCAGGCCACCGATCGGCAGCACTTCGCCGCGCAGCGTGATCTCGCCCGTCATCGCCACGTCGGCGCGCACCGGGATGCCAGTGAAGGCCGAGACCAGCGCGGTCGTCATGCCGATGCCGGCGGACGGACCGTCCTTCGGCGTCGCGCCTTCCGGCACGTGGATGTGGATGTCGGTCTTCTCGAACACTTCGTTCTTGATGCCGAAGCGGTTCGCGCGGCTGCGCACCACGGTGCGTGCGGCCTCGATCGATTCCTTCATCACGTCGCCCAGCGTACCGGTGCGGATGATGCCGCCCTTGCCCGGGACGTTGACCGCCTCGATGGTCAGCAGGTCGCCGCCCACCTCGGTCCAGGCCAGGCCGACCACCTGGCCGATCTGGTTGTCCTTCTCGGCCACGCCGAAGTCATAGCGGCGCACGCCCAGGAATTTATCCAGGTTCTTGGCATTGACGATCACGCGCTTCTCGGCCGCGGTCGAACCCTTTTTCAGCAGCAGCATCTTGACCACCTTGCGGCAGATCTTCGACACTTCGCGCTCGAGCGAACGCACGCCGGCTTCACGGGTGTAGTAACGGATAATGTCGCGGATCGCGGTCTCTTCGACCTTGATTTCCTCTTCCTTCAGCCCGTTGTTCTTCAACTGCTTCGGCAGCAGGTAGCGCTGCGCGATGCTGGTCTTCTCGTCTTCGGTATAACCCGACAGGCGGATGACTTCCATCCGGTCCAGCAGCGCCGGCGGGATGTTGAACGAGTTCGAGGTCGCCACGAACATCACGTCCGACAGGTCGAAGTCGACCTCCAGGTAGTGGTCCGAGAAGGTGTGGTTCTGTTCCGGGTCCAGCACCTCGAGCAGGGCCGACGACGGGTCGCCGCGGAAGTCCGCGCCCATCTTGTCGATCTCGTCGAGCAGGAACAGCGGATTGCGCACGCCGACCTTGGCCAGCGACTGCAGCACCTTGCCCGGCATCGAGCCGATATAGGTGCGGCGGTGGCCGCGGATCTCGGCTTCGTCGCGCACGCCGCCCAGCGCCATGCGCACGAACTTGCGGTTCGTGGCGCGGGCGATCGACTGGCCCAGCGAGGTCTTGCCGACGCCAGGAGGACCGACGAAGCACAGGATCGGGGCCTTGAGCTTGTCGACGCGCTGTTGCACCGCGAGGTATTCCAGGATGCGTTCCTTGATCTTGTCGAGGCCATAGTGATCCTGCTCGAGCACGGCTTCCGCGTTCTGCAGGTCGATGGTCACTTTCGACTTTTTCTTCCATGGCAGCGACACCAGGGTATCAATGTAGTTGCGCACCACGGTGGCTTCGGCCGACATCGGCGACATCAGCTTGAGCTTGCGAATCTCGGCCTGGGCTTTGTCCATGGCTTCTTTCGGCATCTTGGCGGCGATGACTTTCTTCTCGAGCTCCTCGATGTCGGCGCCCTCTTCGCCTTCGCCCAGTTCCTTCTGGATTGCCTTGACCTGTTCGTTCAGGTAGTACTCGCGCTGCGATTTTTCCATCTGGCGCTTGACGCGGCCACGGATGCGTTTCTCGACCTGCAGGATGTCCAGTTCGCCTTCCAGCTGGCCGAGCAGGTGCTCGAGGCGCTTGGCGACGTTGAAGATCTCCAGGATCACCTGCTTTTGCTCGAGCTTGAGCGGCAGGTGGGCGGCAACGGTATCGGCCAGGCGTCCGGCGTCGTCGATACCGGCCAGCGAAGCCAGGATCTCGGGCGGAATCTTTTTATTGAGTTTGACGTACTGGTCGAACTGCTGGACGATTGCACGGCGCATGGCTTCGACTTCGGAATCGTCGCCGATTTCCGAATTGAGCGGCGTGAGGTCGGCCACGAAATGGGTGGCGCCATCGGTAATATTATCGATGCGCGCGCGCTGGGAACCTTCCACCAGCACCTTCACGGTGCCGTCCGGGAGTTTCAGCATTTGCAGAATATTGGCCACGCAGCCGATCTCATAGATGTCTGCGGCGGAAGGCTCGTCCTTGGCGGCAGCCTTCTGGGCTGCCAGCATGATGCTCTTGCCCTGCTCCATTGCGGCTTCGAGCGCCTTGATGGATTTTGGACGGCCGACGAACAGAGGTATCACCATATGCGGGAACACAACCACATCGCGCAACGGCAGAAGTGGCAGCGTCGTTTGCTCGGTTAATTTCGAAGTTGTCATGGCATACCTTATAGAAAGCGTGTAGCTGAACTTGGGCGCTGGGCAGTGAAAACACAAGGGCCACCCAGCGAAAATATTTTCTACAAGTAAAAAAGTTTCAACTTGCCGAAGAATATAACTGTTCCAATAAAAGTCGTTTCAAAATTGAAAAAGCCACCGCGCGGCGCGCCGCGAGTGGCTTTTCGATTGAAGCCTGGAGTCTTTTATTGAGATTGATTGTACCTAGTTGAGTCCGCACGGCAAGCCTTTTTGTGGCGTGCATGCGGGCTTTTTTCAGTTCTCTCCAGACGCCTTCGCGGTTTCGCTATAAATCAGCAAAGGTTTCGCGCCATTCGTGATCGTATTTTCATCGATAACGACTTTCACGACATTTTGCTGGCTTGGCAATTCATACATCACGTCCAGCAGCGCGTGTTCGAGAATCGAACGCAGGCCGCGCGCGCCGGTCTTGCGCGCCAGCGCCTTCTTGGCGATCGCATGCAGGGCGGCAGGGCGAATCTCCAGCTCGGCCCCTTCCATCTCGAGCAGCTTCGAATACTGCTTGATCAGGGCGTTCTTCGGCTCGACCAGGATCTGGATCAGCGCTTCCTCGGTCAGCTCGGAGAGGGCCGCCACCACCGGCAGGCGGCCGACCAGCTCGGGGATGAGACCGAACTTGATCAGATCCTCTGGCTCGGCTTCGAGCAGGATCTCGGCGTTGTAGCTGTCGTCCAGGCTCTTGACCGTGGCGCCGAAGCCGATGCCGCTCTTGACCGACCGGTTCTGGATCACCTTGGCCAGGCCATCGAAGGCGCCGCCGCAGATGAACATGATGTTGGTCGTGTCGATCTGCACGAAGTCCTGGTTCGGATGCTTGCGGCCACCTTGTGGCGGCACCGATGCCATCGTGCCTTCGATCAGTTTCAGCAGCGCCTGCTGCACGCCTTCGCCCGACACGTCGCGGGTGATCGATGGATTGTCGGACTTGCGCGAAATCTTGTCGATCTCGTCGATGTAGACGATGCCGCGCTGCGCCTTCTCCACCTCATAGTTGCAGCTCTGCAGCAGCTTCTGGATGATGTTCTCGACATCTTCACCGACATAGCCGGCTTCGGTCAGGGTGGTCGCGTCGGCGATCACGAACGGCACGTTGAGCATGCGCGCAAGGGTCTGGGCCAGCAGGGTTTTACCCGAACCGGTAGGGCCCACGAGCAGAATATTGCTCTTGGCCAGTTCGACTTCGTCTTTCTTGCCCAGGTGCTTGAGGCGCTTGTAATGGTTGTACACCGCGACCGACAGGATGCGCTTGGCCGTTTGCTGGCCAATCACGTACTGGTCGAGCAGTTCGGTGATTTCGAGGGGCGTCGGCAGGTCGGACTTGGCGCCCGCCACCGTTTCGACGTTCGACGTTTCATCGCGGATGATGTCGTTGCACAGGTCGATGCATTCATCGCAGATGAACACCGACGGTCCCGCGATCAGCTTCTTGACTTCGTGCTGGCTCTTTCCGCAGAACGAGCAGTACAGAAGTTTTTCGCCGCTGGAGGATTTTTTGTCTGACATGGGGGCAGGACTCTATTGAATTGCTGTGAATATAACGCTTATACGAGTGTGCAACAAGTGCCAATGTGACATGCCATGAAGGCAGCGCAACCTGTGCACCTACGAACATGCTACCCGAAATAAAAAACAAACGCCCGAACGTGATCGCGTCCGGGCGTTTTTTTCCAACACCTCTTTCGAGGTACGGGGTTGAAACCTACCCGCGACTGGTCAGGACCTTGTCGATCAAACCATATTCGACGGACTCGTCCGCCGACATGAAGCGGTCGCGGTCGGTATCCTTGTGGATCTGCTCGATGCTCTGGCCGGTGTTGTCGGCCATGATGCGCGCCAGGCGCTCGCGCAGGTACAGGATTTCCTTGGCCTGGATTTCGATATCCGAAGCCATACCCTGCGATCCGCCCGATGGCTGGTGAATCATGACGCGCGAGTTCGGCAGCGAGAAGCGCTTGCCCTTGGCGCCGGCGGCCAGCAGGAAGGCGCCCATCGAGGCAGCCAGACCCGTGCACAGCGTCGAGACGTCCGGCTTGATGAAGTTCATCGTGTCGAAGATCGCCAGGCCCGCCGAGACGGAACCGCCCGGGGAGTTAATGTAAAGCGAAATATCCTTGTCGGGATTTTCACTTTCCAGGAACAGCATCTGGGCGACGATCAGGTTCGCCATCTGGTCGTTGACAGGGCCGACCAGGAAGATCACGCGCTCCTTCAAGAGGCGCGAATAGATGTCATAGGCGCGCTCGCCGCGGCCACTCTGTTCGATCACCATCGGCACCATGCCGAGTGCTTGTGTATCCAATGCCGGATTACGAATCATACCTGTCTCGTTCCTTATAAAGAGGCCATGGAAAAAAATGCCGGCCCTCGAGGCCGGCATTTCGATTCCTTAGGCCTGTGGGACGCTGCCCATCAGTTCATCGAAAGCGATGGTCGTGGTCGACACTTTCGCCTTGCCGAGTACATAGTTGACGACGTTTTCTTCCAATACAAGAGCTTCGACTTCACCCAGGCGACGACGGTCGCTGAAGTAGTACTTGAGCACTTCTTTCGGATCTTCGTAGCTTTGCGAGAAGTCTTCGATCTGGGCTTTCACCTGGTCTTGGGTAGCTTGCAGGTTGTTGTCTGCAACCAGTTGCGACAGGATCAGGCCCAGGCGCACGCGGCGTTCTGCCTTGTCTTTGAACATCTCGGCCGGGAATGGCAGCTTGGAGACGTCCATGCCGCGCTGCGACATGTCCTGGCGGGTCATTTCGGCCAGGCGTTCCGAATCCTGCTCAATCATGACTTGGGGCACGTCCAGTTCGGTCGACTTGACCAGGGCGTCCATCACGGCTTCCTTGTTACGTGCTTTGACACGGGCGCGCACTTCGCGTTCCAGGTTGACCTTGATGTCTTCGCGCATCTTCTCGATCGAGCCGTCTTCGATGCCCAGCGATTGGGCGAATTCGGCGTCGACTTCCGGCAGGTGCGCCCATTCCAGGGCCTTCAGGGTGATGGTGAACTCGGCGGTTTTACCGGCCACGTCCTTGCCATGGTAATCCTCTGGGAAAGCCAGTGGGAAGGTCTTGGCTTCGCCGACTTTCAGGCCGATGGTCGCGGCTTCGAATTCCGGCAGCATGCGGCCTTCGCCCAGCACGAAGGCGTAGTCTTCCGCCTTGCCGCCAGCGAATTCGACGCCGTCCAGGGTGCCGACGAAGTCGACGGTCACGCGGTCGCCGTTGGCAGCCACGGCTTCGCCGCCGGTGCCGTGCTCGCCTGCTTCACCCTTGGCGTGGTAGTGCACGCGCTGCTTGCGCAGGATGTCGATGGTCTTGTCGATCTCGACGTCGCTCACTTCGGTGGCGACGGTTTCGACTTCGACGGCAGCCAGGTCGCCGATCACGACTTCCGGGTACACTTCGAAGGTCGCATCGAAGGACAGGGTGCCTTCTTCGGCGTCTTGCTTAGGCTCGATTTTCGGGAAACCGGCAACGCGCAGTTCGTTCTCGACGGCGGCTTCGTTGAAAGCGCGGCCGACTTTGTCGTTCAGGACGTCGGTTTCGATCTGGTAGCCGTACTGGGCAGCGACCATCTTCAGGGGCACTTTGCCTGGACGGAAGCCCGGCGCACGCGCCGTCTTGGCCTGCTGTTTCAGGCGCTTTTCGACTTCGGTACGGACGTCAGCGACCGGAAAAGAGATCGTCAAGCGACGCTCGAGTTTACCCAGGGTTTCGACTGCAGTTGCCATTGTAAAAATCGTCCAAAAAAATAATTATTCGTGGTGCGAGGAGGGGGACTCGAACCCCCACACCATTGCTGGCGTCAGGACCTAAACCTGGTGCGTCTACCAATTTCGCCATCCTCGCTCAGGATTGCATAATTGCCACAAAAACAAAGGACGACCGACAGTGAAACCGGCCGCCCTGCACTCCAATGTTTAGGGGCTACAACTTCAAACGATTATTTTACTGGAATTTCTGACACTATTGGGCATCATTTTTAGTGGTGCGGGGTATGGCGCAAGGCAGGGACTTCTTGAGTTAGCTTTAATACGTCGTTCCCGCGCAGGCGGGAACCCAAGTTCGCTAGCATTATCGCCAATGCGTGCGTTACCACTTTGCATAAAACTTGGGTTCCCGCCTTCGCGGGAACGACGAGCGACGGTCAGCGGTTCATGGATACGTCACTCTGATCCGGCTTCTTGACCTTGAACCACAGCGCATACAACGCCGGCAAGAACAACAAGGTCAATGCCGTCGCCACGATCAGCCCACCCATGATCGCCACCGCCATCGGCCCCCAGAACGTGGACCGGGAGAGCGGAATCATGGCCAGCGCCGCCGCGGCTGCCGTCAACAGGATCGGCCGGCAACGCCGCACCGCGGATTCCACGATCGCGTCCCACGGATGGCTGCCATTGGCGATGTCATGCTCGATCTGGTCGACCAGGATCACCGAGTTCCGGATGATCATCCCGAACAGCGCGATCACGCCCAGGTTGGCAACGAAGCCGAACGGCCGATCGAGAATCAACAGCGCCATCGCCGCTCCCGCCACACCCAGCGGACCGGTGAGGAACACCAGCAGCGAGCGCGAGAAGCTGTGCAGCTGCAGCATCAGCAATGTAAAGGTGATGAACAGCACCAGCGGCACATTGGCCATGATCGAGGCCTCGGCCTCTGAGCTGTCGGCTGCGGCGCCCTCCACCGTCACGCGGTAGCCGGCGGGCAGCTTGGCGCGGATGTCGGCCAGTCTGGCATCGACCTGGTCGGTCACGGTCGGCCCCTGGATGCCCTCGATCACGTCGGACTGCACCATGATCGCCCACTCGCGGCCCTCGCGCCAGACCACGCCCGGCTCCCACACGAACTGCACCCGCGCGACCTGCCCGATGGTGACGGCGCGTCCGCCCGCGGTCGGCACCAGCGCTTCCTGCAAGCGCGTGATGGTCGAACGCTCCTCCAGCGGCTGGCGCACCACCATGTCGATCAGGCGGTTCGATTCGCGGAACTGGCCGATCGGGGTGCCGGTCAGGGTGGTCTGAACGACCCGCCGCACGGCTTGCGAGGTCACGCCCAGCGCGCGCAGCTTGTCCTGATCCAGGTCCAGGCGCAGCACCTTGACCGACTCGTTCCAGTTGTCGTTCACGCCCAGCGTGTTCGGGTTGGCGCCCATCACTTCCTTGACCTGGTCGGCGATGGTGCGCACCACACCGATGTCCGGGCCCAGCACCTGGAACTGCACCGGATACGGCACCGGCGGCCCGTTCGGCAACAGTTTCACGCGGCCACGCACCTCGGGGAAGTCGGTCTTGAACACCTCGATGATCTTCATGCGCAGGCGCTCACGCGCCTTTGTATCGACCGGGAGCACCACCAACTGGGACACGTTCGACTGCGGGAAGATCTGGTCCAGCGGCAGGTAGAAGCGCGGGCTGCCGGTGCCGACATAGCTGGTCACGCTCTGCACACCCTCCTGCTTGGCCAGGAAGGCCTCGAAGCGCTTCACGACGGCTTCGTTGGCGGCGAAGCTGGTGCCTTCGGGCGACCACATCTCGACCATCAGCTCGGGGCGGCTCGAATCGGGGAAGAACTGCTTCTCGATGAAATTGAAGCCGAACACGCCCAGCGCGAACACGCCCAGGCTCAGCGCGATCGTGGTCTTGCGCCACTCGACGCAGCGATTGACCAGCCGGCGGAAGCGCTGGTAGCCGGGCGAATCGAAGACGTCGTGATGACCGCCCTCCCCGGCCGCATGCGGTTTTACCTTCAGCAGCAGGAAGCCAATGTAAGGGGTAAACGTGACGGCCACCACCCACGAGATCAGCAGCGCCAGCCCGTTCACCGAGAACATCGTAAACGTGTATTCGCCGGCCGCCGATTCGGCCAGGCCGATCGGCAGGAAGCCCGCCGCCGTGATCAGGGTCCCGGTCAGCATCGGCATCGCGGTCGAGGTATAGGCGAAGGTGGCCGCCTCGAAGCGCGACAGGCCCTCTTCCATCTTACGCACCATCATCTCCACTGCGATGATGGCGTCGTCCACCAACAGGCCCAGGGCGATGATCAGGGCGCCGAGCGAAATCTTGTGCAGCGAGATGTCCAGCATGCGCATGAACAGGAAGGTAATCGCCAGCACCAGCGGGATCGACAGCGCTACCACCAGGCCCGGATACACATCCACCCGCCATGTCGGTTTGGTATGCAGGCCCAGCGCCAGGAAGGACACGATCAGCACGATTACCACCGCCTCGATCAGCACCTTGACGAATTCGCCCACCGAGGCCGTCACCGCCTGCGGCTGGTCGGCCACCCGCTCGAGTTCGATGCCGACCGGGAGCTGGGAGCGGATGCGGCCCACTGTCTCGCTCAAGCCTTCGCCCATGGTGATGATGTTGCCGCCTTTTTGCATCGACACGCCCAGGCCGATGACTTCCTTGCCATTGAAGCGCATCTTCTCGGCCGGCGGATCCTGGTAGCCCCGCTTGACGGTGGCGAAATCACCGAGCCGGAAGGTCGTGCCGCCGGCGCGTAATTGGAGGTCTTCGATCTGGCCCAAGGTGCGCAGCGCGCCCGTGACCCGCACCTGCAGATTGTCAGTGGCAGTGACCAGCACCCCGCTCGCTTCCACCTGGTTCTGGGTCGCGATCTGGTTGACGATCTGCTCGAACGGCACGCCCAGCTGGGCGAACTTCTTGCTCGAGAACTCGATATAGACTTTCTCGCTCTGCACCCCGAACTGCTCGACCTTGGCCACCAGCGGCACGCGCAGCAGTTGCTGGCGCACGAAGTCGGCATAGTCGCGCATCTCGGCATAGGTGAAGCCGTCACCCGACAGCGCGAAGATGGAACCGTAGGTGTCGCCGAATTCATCGTTGAAGAACGGCCCGATCACACCCTGCGGCAGGGTGCCCGCGATGTCGCCGATCTTCTTGCGCACCTGGTACCAGGCCCCTGGCGTCTCGGACGGCGGCGTCGATTCGCGCAGTTCGAGGATGATGGTGGTCTCGCCCGGCTTGGAAAAGCTGCGGATCGTGTGGATATAGGGCGTCTCCTGGAGTTTGCGCTCCAGCGGATCGGTCACCTGCTCGGCCATCTGCAGCGCGGTGGCGCCGGGCCACACGGCGCGCACCACCATGGCGCGGAAGGTGAAGGGTGGATCCTCGTCCTGGCCCAGCTCGAAGTAACTGAGTATCCCGAACAGCATGCAGGCGGCGATCAGGAAACGCGTGAGCGGGATGTGCTCCAGCGCCCAGCGCGACAGGTTGAAGTCCTTCATTTCTTGTCCTTGCCCGACACGAGCGCTTCGGTGTCGGCGCGGCGCGAGACGTCGGCGGTGAGGATGCGCACCTTCTGGCCATTCTTCAGCAGGTTGACGCCGGCGGTGACGACGTTCTGGCCCGCGGCGACCTGGCCCTTAACCAGGACGTCATTGCGCACCTGGCCGACCACCTGCACCGGCACCAGCTTGACGGCGCCATTCTCGACGACCCAGACCGAGCTGGCGCCCTTGTGCTGCACCAGGGCGGTCAGGGGCAGGCGCAAGCCGGCCGCGCCATTGCCGCCGGGTGCCAGTTCGACGGTCGCGGTCATGCCCAGGCGAACCTCGGCATTCTCGGGCAGCGCCACTTTCACTGTGTACGTGCGGGTGGCCGGATCGGCCACCGGCGAGATTTCGCGGATCTTGCCGGGAATCGCCATGGCCTCGTTGGCCCACAGGCGCACGGTGACGTCACCGGCCGCGCGCAACTGCCCGACCTTGTCTTCGGGGATGCCGATCACGACCTCCTTCTCGACGGTTCTCGCCACGCGCACCACCGGACTGCCCGGCTGCACCACCTGCCCCACCTCGGCCTCGATGGCGGTCACCACGCCGTCGGCGTCGGCCGCCAGGCTCGTATAGTTGGACTGGTTGGACTGGCCGCTCAGACCGGCGCGGGCGGCGTCGACATTGGCCTGGGCCGCCCTCAGGGCGCTTTGCTTGGTGTCGAGCACCGCCTGGCTGACAAAGTTCTGGGCGCGCAGGTCGACGTGGCGCTTGTGGTCGGCGCGGGCCAGGTCGCGCTCGGTCTCGGCGGCGCGCAAGGTGGCGCGGGCCTGGCTTTCGGCCAGGCGCAGGTCTTGCGGGTCGAGCCGCATCAGCACATCGCCGCGCGTGACCGTGGCGCCAACGTCCACCTTGCGCTCGACGATCTTGCCGCCGACCCGGAAACCGAGCTGCGATTCATAGCGCGGGCGCACGTCGCCCGAGAATTCCAGGCGTTCACCCGCCGTGTCGGTGGCGAGGGTGATCACGCGCACCGGACGCACGTCCTCGGCAGGCGGGGCGGGCTTGGAACAGGCAACCAGGGCGGCGGCGGCAAGCGGCGCCAGCAGGGCCGCGCGCAGGGCGGAAGAAGAAAATCGGGAAAACACAGTGGCGATCCTTTGGCTGATCTTGCGGCGTCTCAGGCCGGAGCTGGCTGCGTGTGAGTGTCACATTAGCGCCAGTTTGTATTCCAGCAATTATAATCATGCAAATAGATAATCAGATGACTTTAGAGTCATCCGTCCAAAATGGCCGTAGACCACTACGAAAACTTCCCTGTCGCCTCGATCCTGCTGCCGCGCCGCCTGGTGCCTGCGGTCGAGGCGATCTATGCCTTCGCGCGCAGCGCCGACGACCTGGCCGACGAAGGCAACGCCACGCCCGATGAGCGGCTGGCCGCTCTTGAAGCCTACGAACGCGAATTGGACCAGATCGATGTCGGCGCAACGTCGTCGGATCCGATGTTCGCCCGCCTGGCCGGCGTCGTCGCCCAGTATCGCCTGCGGCTGGACCCGATGCGCGACCTGCTGTCGGCCTTCAAGCAGGACGTCGTCACCCAGCGCTATGCCGACTATGCCAGCCTGCTCGACTACTGCCGCCGCTCGGCCGATCCGGTCGGACGCCTGATGCTGGCGTTGTACGGCGCCGACGACGCCGATAATGTGCGCGAGTCCGATGCCATCTGCAGCGCGCTGCAACTGACGAACTTCTTGCAGGACGTGGCGATCGACCTGGAGAAGGGGCGCATCTATATCCCTCTGGAAGACCTGGCCCGTTTCAAGGTGAGCGAGGCGGCGCTGCGCGCCGGCACGGTCGACGCGCCGTTCCAGGCCCTGATGCGCTTCGAGGTCGAGCGCACCCGCGCGCTGATGCTGTCGGGCGCCCCGCTGGCCAAGCGTCTGCCGGGCCGCATCGGCTGGGAGCTGCGCATGATCGTCCAGGGCGGCCTGCGCATCCTCGACCGCATCGAACACGCCGGCTACGACGTGTTCCGCCGCCGCCCGGTGCTGTCGGCGCCGGACTGGTTCATGGTCGGCTGGGGCGCCTTGCGCATGTAATACCCCTCCGATTGACCATGTTTTCACGCTCATCGGCTAAGATAGCGGATTGACAGCGCGGCTCCGTCGCGCCCCGACCAGCATTTCACGACGATTTCATGTCTCCAGACGAATACTGCCAGCAAAAGACCGTCCAAAGCGGCTCCAGTTTCTACTACAGCTTCCTGTTCCTCCCGCCCGAGCGCCGGCGTGCGATCACGGCGCTGTACGCCTTCTGCCGCGAGGTCGACGACACCGTCGACGAGGCCACCGACGGTTCGGTGGCGCGCATCAAGCTGGCCTGGTGGCGCACCGAGGTCTCGAAGATGTACTCGGGCACCCCGACCCACCCCGTGATGCTGGCCCTGCAGCCGCACATCGCCACCTATAAACTGGAAGAGAAACACCTGCTGGCAATCGTCGACGGCATGGAGATGGACCTCGACCAGAGCCGCTACCTCGACTACCCCGGCCTGCAGCGCTATTGCTGGCACGTGGCGGGCGTGGTGGGCATCCTGTCGGCCAGCATCTTCGGCTACACCAACCCGCAGACCCTGGCCTATGCCGAAAAGCTCGGCCTGGCCTTCCAGCTGACGAACATCATCCGCGACGTCGGCGACGATGCGCGCAAGGGCCGCATCTACCTGCCGGTCAACGAGCTGCAGCAGTTCGGCGTCACCGCCAACGACCTGCTCAAGCTGCAGCACAGCGACAAGTTCGAGGCGCTGATGCGCTTCCAGGCCGAGCGCGCGCAAGCCATCTATGACGAGGCCCTGGCCCTGCTGCCGAAAGAGGACCGGCGCGCCCAGCGCCCCGGCCTGATGATGGCCGCCATCTACCGCACGCTGCTGGACGAGATCCAGCGCGACGGCTTCCACGTGCTCAACCAGCGCATCTCGCTCACGCCGCTGCGCAAATTGTGGCTGGCGTGGAAGACCTATGTCCGCACCTAAGCTGCACGTCGCCGTTGCCGGCGGCGGCTGGGCCGGCTGCGCGGCGGCGGTGGAGCTGGCGCGCCAGGGCTGCCAGGTAACCCTGTACGAGGCCGCCCGTAGCCTGGGCGGCCGCGCGCGCGGCGTCGAGGTGCGCGGCATGGCCCTGGACAACGGCCAGCACATCCTGCTGGGCGCCTACCGCGAATCGCTGCGCCTCATGAAACGGGTGGGCGTCGACGAAAAAACCGCTTTCCTGCGCCTGCCGGTGCAGATGCGCTATCCCGAGGGCGGCGACGGCATGGATTTCGCCGCGCCACGCCTGCCTGCGCCGCTGCACCTGGCGTTCGCCCTGCTGCGCGCAAAGGGCCTGGACCGCGACGACAAGCTGGCGCTGGCGCGCTTCAACAGCGCCGGGCGCTGGATGGGGTGGCAGCTGGACAACGACTGCACGGTGCTCGAGCTGCTGGAACGCTTCGACCAGACCGAGCGCCTGGCACGGCTGATGTGGCGCCCGCTGTGCGTCGCGGCCCTGAACACGCCGCCGGAACGGGCCTCGGCCAACGTATTCCTGGCCGTGCTGCGCGACAGCCTCGGCGCCCGCCGGCGCGCCGCTTCCGACATGTTGCTGCCGCGCCTGCCGATGGGGGCGCTGTTCCCGGAACCGGCCGGCGCCTGGCTCGAGCGCCAGGGTCAAGGTCATTCTGTACGCCTGGGCGTCAAGGTCGCGGGCATCCGGCGTGATAACGACGGCTGGCTGGTGGAATCCGGCGGCGATGCCCCGGCCGAGCGCTTCGACGCGGTGGTGCTGGCCACGCCGGCGCCGGTGAGCGCCGCGCTGCTGGCGGGGTTACCGGAAGCTGCGGAGGTGGCCGGCCAGCTGGAGGCCTTTAGCCACGAGCCGATCGCCACCTGCTACCTGCAATACGCGCCCGGCACGCGCCTGGCGCTGCCGTTCTACGCCCTGCTCGACGACCCTGCGGCAAACCGCTGGGGCCAGTTCGTGTTCGACCGCGCCCAGCTGGACTCGGCCCAGGACGGCCTGCTGGCGGTGGTGGTGAGCGCCGCCGCCGAGGCGGCGAGCCTGCCGCGTGAAGAGCTGGCAGCCGCCATCGCGTCCCAGCTGGCCCTGGACTTCGGACGCCCGGAACTGGCCACGCCGGCCTGGACCCAGCTGATCACCGAAAAACGCGCGACCTTCAGCTGCACACCCGGATTAGTGCGCCCAGGCAACGCCACCATCCTGCCCGGCCTGGTGCTGGCCGGCGACTACACGGCCAGCGACTACCCGGCTACCCTGGAAACGGCGGTGCGCAGCGGCCAGGCGGCGGCGACGGCCATCCGCGCCTACGGCGCCCTGCCCCGCGAAAAGCGCAGCCTGTCGCACGCCGATGGCGCCGCTTTCGGCGATTCCGTAAGGTAGCAGCATCGAAACCCGTCTTATGGAACTGACTATGAAACCGCGTCTCGGCCTGCACGCCGTTGCCATTCTTGCCATCGTGGCGCTGAGCACCCTGGTGCTGGTCAAGCCTGAGCTGATCGGCGGCTCGGCACATGCGACCGTCATGGCGATCGGCTCCATCCCGGCCCTCGGCCACCACTAGACGGAAAGCCACAAGCACATGGGGAAGCTGGAATACCTCGACGCGCTCAAGCGGGCCCTCATGGGCCTGCCGCCGGAGACCCAGGCCAGGACCCTGGCCTGGTACGAGCAGCGCTTCGTCGACGGCAGCACCGCCGGCCGGCCGGAACACGAGGTGGCCGCCGAACTGGGCGATCCACGCCAGGTCGCGGTGACCCTGCGCACCAGCGCGCACCTGGCCGACCTCAAGGACGCCAACAAGGACAAGAAACCGTCGGGCAATATCGCGCGCACGGTCGTCTCGGGCATTGGCCTGTTGATTTTCAATCTGTTCATGCTGATCCCGGCCGCGGTGTTCGCCTCGCTGCTGATGTCGCTATACCTGTCCGCCTTCGGCGTCTACGTCTCAGGCATCGCCGTGACCGCCAGTGGGCTGGCCGGCTCGAACGAGTTGATCCTGAGCGCCCCGCTGACCCGCATGGTGATCAGCGACGACGGCGAAGCGGTTGAATCGCAGACCCGGGTCACGATCGGCGCCAACGGCATCCACGTGTTCGACGAGCCGGCGCCTGGCGCCGACGACGGCGACCCCGAGGCCCGCACCCAGCGCGACGACCGCAACTCGCGCTTCATGCGCGGGGCCGAGGCGGTGGCGGAACGCAAGATCCAGATCACCACCGAGTTGGATCCCGGCTCGCGCACCACGCAGGTGGCCTTTGGCTGCGCGTTGATCCTGGGCGGCATTGCGCTATTCCTGCTGTCGATCGTGCTCACCAAATACACGCTGATGGGCATTCGCCGCTACGTGAACATGAACCTGTCGCTGCTGAAGGGATAAGGACACCATGCGCGCCTTGATGAGAATCGGATTCGCCCTGCTGCTGCTGGCCGCCGTGCTGGTGGCGCTGAGCTACAGCATGCTGCGCGCCACGGGCGTGAGCACCGCCGCAGAGCGCCGCGAAGTGGCGCAGGACCGGCGCAGCGTGCCCGCCGGCGTCGACATCGTCGAACTCGACGGCCCGATCGACCTGAACCTGCGCTATGGCGCCACGCCGTCGCTCCAGCTCAGCGGCGAGCAGCGCATGCTGGGCAATGTCGAAGTCCAGGGCGACGGCAATGTGCTGCGCATCGGCATCCGCGGCATGGTGCTGCGCCACCGCGAACCGCTGGTGGTCGACCTGACCTTGCCGGCCCTGAGCTCGGTACGGATCGACGGCAGCGGCGACAGCAGCATCAACGGCTTCTCGGGCGACGAGATTGCCGTCCAGCTCAACGGCTCGGGCAGCGTGCGCTTCAACGGACGCTTCCGCACTGCCAAGGCGAGCCTGACCGGCAGCGGCGACCTGGACGTGAACGGCGGCGCCGCCATGGACCGGGTCGAGACGCGCCTGATGGGATCGGGCCGCATTACGGTGGTGGGGACCGCGCGCGAGCTCGATGCCACCACTACCGGCTCGGGCCACCTCGACGCCGAGCACCTGCGGGCCGAGGAAGTCACGGTGAGCCAGAGCGGCTCGGGCGACAGCGCGGTGCAGGCGCGCAGCAAGGTGAAGGTGTCGCTCAGTGGCAGCGGGGATGTCGAGGTGTATGGCAATCCGGCCGAGCGCAGCATCAGCCGCGCCGGCAGCGGCAGCGTTAGTTACCACGATTAGAAGGCCGGGGCTGCGACCGAGGACTCGCGATAAATGGATGCGTCTATTTGTCACCTCGATGAGCTTGGGTATCCGAAAACTAAATAATTGCCATCTGCCTTTATGGAAGACTGTGGAGGGCTTAGGGGACGGATTAATGTCTGGTTTTAGCCGATAACGGCCCTTCAGACCAGCATAGCAGGTCATCGAGGCCGCAAAATCGCAGACTGTCACAACGGACCGGTTCCAACTCGAAGCCGACTCCCAACGGCTGAGCTGAACGGCGTGAGGCCGGATGGTTTAATGACGGGCATCAGGTGGAGTTACTGCCGCTAACACCTGAGAAAGCGCATCGAGATCTGCAGGCTTGACAAAGTAGTGATTAAATCCCACCTCCGTGGCCTGTTCCCGATCACGCAGCGTTCCGAAGCCCGTCAGGGCTATCAACACAGGCTGCAGAGAGGACATCTTCCGAATGTTGGTAGCAAGGTCATATCCGCTGCTTTCAGGCAGGCCGACATCAAGAATGCACACGTCTGGCGCCCATGATTTGAGCATTTCTAGCGTATCGCTCGCCGTGTGCGCAAGCGACACATGGTGTCCCATAGTCGACAGGAAAAACTGCAGCATTTCGGCTGCATCAATATTGTCGTCCACGACCAGGTTCGACAGGGCAGGATCGGCGACAGGCAGTTCAACAAGACGATAAAGGCTACGCCAATCCGGAAGAGCTTCGTTTGATGCCAGGGACGGTATACACGCTGTGAACCGACTGCCCCGGCCAAGGCCTTCACTGTGGCACGTAACTGTGTCGGCGGCTCTCGATGAGTGGACGCGCTTGTTCGATCGATGCATCGAGCACTAGTTTCATGTCGAGCGGGACCATATTCAATGTAATCTGCCCGCGTGATACACGGGACACGTCCAGCAGATCATCCACAAGCGCAGTCATGTGTTTGACCTGACGAATGATGAATTGGCTCGCTTTCTTTGCAGGGCCAGCCTCAAGTTTGCCTAGGGCCAACAACTCGACAGCGGCACTCACCGGCGCTAACGGGTTGCGCAGCTCGTGCGCTAGCATTGCTAAAACTCGTCCTTGCGGCGATCAACATCGCGCAGTGCCCCTTCCATGCGCTGCCTTTCGCTCACGTCGTGAAATACAATGACAGTACCGCCTGTCTTTCCGACCTCACCGGGAATTTCCGACTGGCGCATTTCAATCACATGCTCGATGCCATCACGCGCGCGAAGAACTTGCATCGTACGCGAAGGCGTACCGCTGATTTCGGTTTGAGCTGGCCCTTCGTACCCCGCACCGGTTCCATCCAGTCGCACAGTATCGAAAACCTGTTCGATGCGAAGCCCCTTGGCACCCTCCTGCGACCATCCTGTCAAACCTTGGGCCTGGCGGTTGACGTACTCGACCGCCCCCTCCCCGTCGAGCGAAATGTCTTGGACGACTGTACGCCTCCGAATCCGAGGCTAGCAAGAACAAGTTCTTCGAAAAATACATCGACCACACGAACCGGATTGTCCTCTGCCACATAGTCGTCCAGGGGCTCAGGAAGCAGCGTCCCTTGTCCGCGAGTTTCGCCTTCGATAAAGCGCTTCATTCGGCACCCCAGTGATGAGATACTTCCTCAACGTTTACCGAATCGGTTTCGTTTACATCGGCCTACGTTTTTACACAGCCTGGACCCGAAGCGGACGTTCGCGCTCTTAGCCCTGCCCAGCGATCAAATGCCGGCAGGCGTCAACGATATCGCCGATGCAGCTCTCTGCAGTAATCCCCAACGCCTCATGCCCATGCTGTTCATGTGCTATCGCTACGAAGGGCTCGAGTACAGGTGGGTAGCTCAGTTACGCAGCTATTGTTGCGATTAGCGCACAGCCTGTATCGGGATCTGTCGAGTGTTCTTGGCTCAATCTGGGCAGATTACTGCAGTAGCGACAGCACCATCGAGGACATGCTGTTGGTCTGCTTGAGCATCGCGGTGCTGGCTTGCATCAGCATCTGGCTGGACGTCATATTCGATGATTCGGCTGCATAGTCAACGTCGGTGATGCGGCCGGCCGCGACCTTGGTGTTGCTGCTCATGTTGGCCAGGTTGCGGTACGCGTGCTGAAGGCGGTTCGACGTCGCCCCCAGTTGCGAACGTACAGCGCCGACCGAATCAATTGCATTGTCCAGCCGGCCAATGGTGGGGTTGGCCCCGGCCAGCAGGGTGTTGCTGGGCATGTTGACGCCCCAGGTTCCGCCTCCGTACCTGACCGCGAAAACGATGAAGACAACCATTTGACCGATCGGACCGGAAACCCCCGACATGTCGAGCGTCGTGGTCTCGTTGTTCGAAGCGCCGGTCTGGAAGGTCAGTGCGGATTGCTGCAAGGCGCCCTGCACCAGCAGGGTCGAGCCGCCATAGGTCGTGTTGTACAGGACGTTATAAAGCTCCTCGGCCAGCTGGTCGAATTCCGACTGCATGGCAGTCTTGTCCGCCAAGGTCGACGAGGCATCCGCCGCCTGCGTGGCCAGGTCCTTCATCCGGATCAGCATGCCGCTGGCTTCTTCCAGCGCGCCTTCCGCCGTTTGCAGCATGGAGACCGCGTTCTGGGTATTGCGCATTGCAACAACCATGCCGCTGGTCTGTGCCTCCAGTCGGGTCGCGATCTGCAGGCCAGCGGCGTCGTCCATTGCCGAATTGATCCGGTAACCGGTCGACAAGCGGGTCATCGAGGTCGACAAGGACTTCTGATTTCGGCTGATGGCGCTCTGTGCGGACAGCGACGCTGCGTTGGTGTGAAGGCTCAACACGATTAGTATTAGTTCTTGGATCAGGGAATTCGGTTAGTGTTCCAGTACGTAACACCCTCACTAGTATAGTGGGAAAGAAGGTTTGCCGAAAAGAAAATTCCGTTACTTTGACGCCGTTATAACGACTTTCGTAAGCTTTGTATTAGTAGGGAATGTCTGTATATCAGTCCAGCTCAGTGTAGTCACTTGTTGCTGCCTGACCAACTATCGGTGCCCCCTGCGATTCGATTGTGCCTCAGCGCCGCACCGGCTCAGCCAGCACCGATAACGTCCGCTTTCGACCCAGGCTATGTAAAAACGCCCGGTGAGCGTGTTTTCAGGGGCCTCTTTACCACTTTAACCTCGCGAAAACGCCGTAGCGAGCGTTCTGAAAGGTCGAGTGTCGCAAGGTCGGTGTCAAATTCGCGTTCTTACACAGCCTGGGCCGGTAGCGGACGATCGGAGTAAATCGATATGCGCCGGCGCTACCTCAGGCGGCATTGGAAGTGGTACCTGGCACCCGACACCACCACTTCAAGTAAGCAGACGAGAACAAAGGCAGTATTAACAAACACGCGGCATCGAATATGCGTGGTTTATCATCTTTTCACGAGAGCTTCCGTCCGTCGCCGGTAGCACAAGGCCGAAATGGCGCAGCGTCGGACCTGTCGTCCAAGTAAGAAAGGTAGTTTGTCGGATACTCGGCAGGAAAGCGTGGCCGGACTCGGCCACCGCCACGATTGTCTAGAAACACCCCGCGGTCAGTCCTTTCAGCAGCCGGCCAGCTTCACCCGTTCCACCTCCAGCCCGAACAAGGGCCGCAATCGCGTACCGACCACATTACCGGCAAACGCCACCACCAGCCACAGCCAACCGTGCAGGCTGCCCGAGATGATGCCGCTGAAATAGGCGCCGATATTGCAGCCATACGCCAGGCGCGCGCCGTAGCCGAGCAGCAGTCCGCCAACCACTGCCGCGATCAGCGAACGCACTGGCAGCTTCCACACCGGCGCATAGCGGCCGGCCAGCGCCGCCGCCAGCATCGCGCCGAGCACGATGCCGATGTCCATCACCGAGGTCACGTCCTTCGAGATCGGTGCGGCCAGCGCGGCGGCATTGGCGCCGCTCGACCAGTAGGTCCAGCTGGCGACGTCGATGCCGGCCACCGATGCCGCCTTGGCGCCCCACAGCGCGAAGGCCGAGGTCACGCCCCACGGGCGGCCCGACAGGGCCAAGGTGGCGAAGTTGAGCACGACCAGCGCCAGCGCGCCGGCCACCAGCGGCCACGGGCCATACAGCCAGCGCGCGCCGCCGGACGACTGCGATTGCCCCGTGACCAGCCGACCGTGGCGGCGCTTCTCGACGACGACGGTGACGGCCGCGATCAAGGCAAATACGAACAGGTTGAGCGCCAGCGCCGGGGCCAGACCCAGTTCCCTCACCGCCGACAGCGGCGGCAGCTGAGGCATCGAAGTCCAGAACGGCATATGGGCGGTGCCGATCAGCGAGCCGACGATGAAGAAGATCAGCGTGACGATCATGCGCGTGCTGCCGCCGCCGACCGTGTACAGCGTGCCCGAGGCGCAACCGCCGCCCAGCTGCATGCCGATGCCGAAGATGAAGGCGCCGACGATGACGGACGTGCCGGCCGGCTGCACCAGCCCGGTGACCGGGTTGCCGAACAGCGTGCCGCCGGTCAGCGCCGGGAAGAACAGCACAACGCCAACCGCCAGCATCAGCATTTGCGCGCGCAGGCCTGCGCCACGGCCGTCGGCGATGAACACGCGCCAGGCCGAGGTGAAGCCGAACGCGGCGTGGTACAGGGCCACGCCGAGCAGCGCGCCGACCACGTAGAGCGCAGCCTGGCGCGGGCCGACGACCTGCGTCAGGTACCAGGCGCCGAGCACGATCAATACAAATGCGACGCCGAAGGGCCGCAGGTTGATGTCGGCGCGTCGTGCGCCGGACAAGGATGCAGAAATGGTCATGAGTATCGAAGAAGATGAGGCGGAACCCACTATTGTCTAACATCTTCACGTTCCGTGCAGGGCGGCGCCCGGTTTACAATGGCGGAATGGCCGTCATCAATCCTTTAGAAGTCGAATTCAGCGCAATCCGGGCCCAGGGTCCGGGTGGCCAGAATGTCAACAAGGTCTCGTGCGCCGTGCACGCACGTTTCGACATCGGCGCCTCGTCGCTGCCGCAGCACGTAAAGGAGCGCCTGCTGGCTTCCAGCGATGCCCGCATCACGCAGGAAGGCGTGCTGGTACTCAAGGCGCAGCAGTCGCGCAGCCTGGAGCAGAATAAGGAAGACGCCCTGCGCCGGCTGCAGGAACTGGTCGACAAGGCCTCGATCGTGCCGGTGATGCGGCGCCCCACCCGGCCGACGCGCGGCTCGCAGCTGCGGCGCCTGGACTCCAAGGCCCGCAGCAGCCAGACCAAGGCCTTGCGCGGCAAAGTCAGCGACTAATCTTGGCCTTTACGCCTGCAGCGCCGCGAACCAGGCCGCGTAAGGCGTGTTCGCCACCATCCGCCGGTTGAGATCCGGGGCGCCGTCGGTCCACCACACCGGCCCACGCTCTCCCAACGCGCGCTTGGCCGCGTCGACCGCCTGGCGCGCGGTCCGCTCGGCGTTGCCGTCGCGTGCCTTCAGCGCGGCGCTGACTTCCCGACGCGCCTTCATGAGCTGGTCGACCAGCTGCTGGCGCGCGTCCGGTGCCAGGTCGGGATTGCTGGTTCGCCACAGGCGGCCCGAGACGACGAAATACCGACCGTCTGGCGTAGTGGGATATTTGTCGGGTGAAGGCATGGCTGCACTATACCCAAAGGGGCCGTGCGCAGCCGTTCGCTTCCGGCCAATGAATCAAGGCTGCAAGCCGTAGCGGTCGATGAAGCCTTTGACGCCGCCCGGATTGGCGGCCAGCCAGGCGTGCAGCGCCGGCCGATAGGACTGACGGAACATGAGCAGCAGGATCGCCGGCTCCAGCTTCCCATCCTTTGCCAGCGCCTGCATCTGCAGCAAGGCGGGGTCGGTCACACCCAGGCCATCAAGCGCCTTGGTCTCGTCCATCACCTTCAGGGCGGTGCGCCACGCGCCCAGTTCGATCTCGTACGGCGACTTGCTGCCGGCGTTCTCGGACTGGCGCTGGTTGGACTCGCTGATACCGAGCAGGAGCCGGATCGCATAATTCGGGGTATCGGCCTGACCGGCGGCCGACTCGTCGACATGGAGCGTGTACTTGCCGTCCGCCCCCTGCACTACGCGCACGCCGCGCCGGAACGCCAGCGGCTTCAATGGCAGGCCGGCCGCGGCGCGCAATCTGGCCAGCTTGCCCCAGCTCGGGCGCTGCGATGGATCGGCCGTGATCGACGCATACAGGGCTGCTTCGGCCGGCGCGCGCTGGCCTTGCGCCAGCAAGGCATCGGACAGGAAGCGCCACGCCTGCGCATTATGCGGTTCAATCTCGGTGGCGCGCCGGAACAGCGCCTCGGCGCGCGGCCAGTCGCCCTGAACGAAGTAACAGTCCGCGGCGCCCACCCAGGCGCTCGACGCCTTCGGGTCGGCCTCCATCGCAGCTTCGTACTTGAGCAGGGCTTCCTTCGGCTTGCGCTGCGCGAACAACGCCGAGCCTTCGGCCAGAAGCTTCGCGGCGCGGGGATTCGGCGTGTGCAGGGGCGAGGCACCGTCGTCGTCCAGCATACGCAAGACCTCGTGCGCGATCGGATCGTCGGCGGCAAGCGCGGTCGCGCGCTCGGCCAGCGCGCGCGCCGTCTGGCGCGCCTGCGCCGCCTTGTCTTTCGGGGCCACGCTGGACAGTTTGAAGATCAGGCCGGCCTGCAGCGACACCGGCAGCGAGGATTGCGGATCGGCCTTTTCGGCCGCCCGGTACTTGTCCAGCGCCTCCTGATATTTGCCTTGCCCCTCGAGCACGTGGGCGTCGCGCACCAGCGTGTGGCATGGTTCGCCGCACTGCATGGCGGCCGATGCCGCCGTGTGGAAGAAGGCCAGTAGCGCGGTGACTGTCAGAACGCGAATCGATGTCATGGGAGGGCCCGGCGACAAAAGCCCATACTACCGCGCCGCCTGGCCCCCGTTGCTCACCGAATGTCACGCGTCGTACTTGCCCGTCATGCGATCCCACCCATGACGCACGGCCGACTTCATTTTCTCCCAGGTCGAGACGCCGCCATGGCGCGAATCCCAGTCGGTACGCAGTTCAGGCTCGATCTCTTCCCACTGGCGGCCCACATACCTGCCGCTGCCCGCGATCTGCGAACCGTAGAGATAGGCCGGCGCATAATCGTCATATGCGCCGCCGCTCGCGCCGTAGGTCAGCTTGAAGTGCTCGCGATAATAGATGTCGTCGTCACTCATGGCCGCGCCAAGCCGCTCCACGTCCACCTCGGTGTGGCGCACCGTATCGTCGATCTGCTGCTGGCGGTCGCTGACCTGCTTGCCGATCGAGACTTCCTCGGTGATGCGGGCGGATTTCTCGACCACGGCTTCCTCGGCGCTCTCCCGCATCTCGATGGTCTGTTCCCGAAACGCCGCGGTGTCGCTCGGACTGATCGGCTGGTCCACCTTGCGCCGCTGGACGTCGACGTGTTCTTCGCGCAGGCCGATGGTTTCGTGCACCGGGGTCTCGACGATGCGCGAGAAGATTCGCATGCCGCCGCGCTGGACTTCGCGCTTGCCGACCCGCAGCTGCTCTTCGACCACCGGGATGGTCGCGCTGGCCGAGGTGTCGCGCTGCATTGCCGCGCCCGCGGTGGCGCCCTGGCGCGGGCCGGACGCCGACTGGGCCGACAAAGTCCCTCCCTGCATCGTGCCCTGCCTCGAACCGGCGCCGCCCGTCAGCAGCGCGCCCGGCGTGGCGACGCCATCCGAATGCTCGTCGATGTCGACCGGCCCGAAGGCTTCGACGACGTCGGCGGCGCGCTCGACCTCAGGCAGCGAATCGGCGCTCAGCGTCACCACGTGCTGGCCACGCGCGAGCGCGCCTTCGTAGCGGCTCGCGTGGTGCTTGTGCTCGTCGCCGAACAGGTCCTGGAAGAAGTGCTTGATGCCTTTACCCTTGCCTTCGGCAGTAGTGGCGCTGCCGGCAGTGGCATTGGCCTCGGACAGCCGCACGCTCTCGCGGCTGAAACCGGTAGACAGCAGCTGGTCGTACGCGCTTTGCGCGTCGGTGCGGTTGTCGAAAACCGCGACTAGCGTATGGTGCATGATGTCTCTCCTTGGGTGATGACTTCAGGCACCCTGGTCGCCGGCCTCGTCGAAACGCTCGACCTCGACCCGCTCCGCCTTGAGCGAAACGGTATCAAGGTGACGCTCCTCGTGCCTGACCCGGGTGATGTGCAGTTCTTCCTTGATGCGGACCTTGCGCTCGACCACCAGCACCTCTTCGAGCACGGGAACGACCAGGGTGTCGCCCTCGTAGTGCTGGCCTGGCGCCTCGCCGGCGCCGACGATGCGGTCGACCGGGACGTGTTGAACGCGCAGCTCTTCGCGCAGCAGCCGCTCGTCGATGGTGACGGGATGTTCGGTGACGGTCTTGTGGACACGCACGCCGCGGCCGGTATCGACCACGCGGGTGCCGACCGCGAGCTGTTCCTCGACGACAGGAATGCGCACGGGCTCCTGTTCGCTCGACTCGGTAGGCGTGCTGGACATGGTCCGCTCCTGGGCAAGGCTGCGAGAAGAACGATCCAGCCTACGCCAATCCACGAACGGCATGCGCACTGTTGGCGTTCAATACTGGCGGGCAGCTGAACGGACAGCGTCGCCCGGTCAAGCGCCTTCGCTCGCGGCTGCCAGCCAGCTCAGCGCATCGCGTCCCGCAGCGCGCCCGCTGGCGAAGCAGGCGGTGAGCAGGTAGCCGCCGGTCGGCGCCTCCCAATCGACCATCTCGCCCGCCACGAAGGTTCCCGGCAGCTCGGCCAGCATCGCGGTGCGATCCGCCAGCGCGTCGAAGCGCACACCGCCGGCGCTGCTGATCGCCTCGTCGATCGGGCGCGCACGCAGCAGCTTGAGCGGCAGACGCTTGATGCCGGCGGCCAGGCGCGCAGGGTCGGCATAGTCTTCGCGCGACAGGCATTCGTGCAGCAGTCCGGCCTTGACACCCTTGATGCCGAGCCGGCTTTGCAGATGGCTGGACATCGAGCGCGAGCCGCGCGGGCGCGTCACTTCGTCGAACACCCGCTCGGCGTCGTGGTCGGGCGCCAGGTCGAGCCAGAGGGTGGCGACACCAATGCGCGCGATCTCGTCGCGCAGCGGCGCCGACAGCGCGTACACCAGGCCGCCCTCGACGCCGCCCCCGGTGATGACGAACTGGCCCTTGCGCCAGGCGATCCTGCCATCCTGGTCCTGGCAACCGGCAGCCACCGTGAGCAGGGGCGCACCGGCGTAGCGGCTGCTGAAATGCTCGCTCCAGCCCACGTCGAAGCCGCAGTTGGCGGGTGCCAGCGGGGACAGCGCAATTCCACGTTCGGCCAGCAGCGGCTGCCAGGCGCCGTCCGAGCCGAGGCGCGCCCAGCTGGCGCCGCCCAGCGCCAGGATCGTGGCGTCGGCCTCGACCAGCCGCTCGCCTTCCGGCGTGGCCAGGCGCAGCCGGCCATCCTGCCAGCCCAGCCAGCGATGGCGCATGTGGAAGCGCACGCCGGACTCGCGCAGGCGGTGCAGCCAGGCGCGCAGCAGCGGGGCCGCCTTCATCTCGAGCGGGAAGACCCGGCCCGAGGTGCCGACGAAGGTCTCGATGCCGAGCTCGTGGATCCAGGCGCGTACGGCGTCGGCGTCGAAGCCTTCCAGCCAGCGCGCCACCTCATCCTGCCGCGCGCCATATCGCCGCACGAAATCGGGATAGGGTTCGGAATGCGTGATATTCATGCCGCCCTTCCCCGCCAGCAGGAACTTGCGGCCCACACTTGCCATCGCATCGTAGACGTCGACCTGCGCGCCACCCTGCGCCAGCACCTCGGCCGCCATCAGTCCGGCGGGGCCGCCGCCGATCACGGCGACACGCTTGGAGGATAGTGGAGACTGGGTCATGACGGTGCGGGGTGCGGAAGGAAGGACCAGCATTGTAGTCGAGTTCGGGCAGCGAAAGAGGATGTAAAGGATGCTTGACACGGCGTTCCTTCACGCCTACGATGTAAAGCATCCTTTACTCCACGAGGGCTGGACCATGAAGACGAACACACATGAAAAACGGGTCGGCAAGGCTTACCTGCGCGAACTGGGCATTTCCTTCGCGGTGTACGCGATCCTGCTGGTGGCGACGATCCTGTACGGCCGGCCGATGGAAGAAGGCGTGCTGCGCACCGTCGTCCTGCTGTCGCCGATGCTGGGATTTTGCCTCATGCTGTGGGCCATCGCGCGCCACCTGGACCGGGTCGACGAGTACGCGCGCCGCTTCCTGCTCGAATCGTTCGCGCTGGCCGCCGCGCTCACCGCCGGGCTCACCTTCAGCTACGGCTTCCTCGAGACCGCCGGCTATCCGCGCCTGTCGATGTTCGCGGTCTGGATGGTGCTCGGGGCGACCACCGCCCTGGTCTGCACGGTGCGGGCGCTGCGCCAGCGATGAAGAACCGCATCCGCGAACTGCGGGCCGAGCACGGCTGGAGCCAGGCCGACCTGGCCGAACGCCTGGACGTCTCGCGCCAGAGCATCAACGCGATCGAGACCGGGCGCTACGATCCCAGCCTGCCGCTCGCCTTCGCCATTTCACGGTTGTTCGGCCTGCCGGTCGAAGCCATCTTTTCCCCCGATCAGGAGACCGCATGAAAAAAGCTTCCCTGTTGTTTGCACTCGCCGCACTGGTTGCCGGCGCCGCCTCCATCGCCCAGGCCCAAGTACAGGCAACGCCCCCGACTGCGCCGGCTGCCAACCGTTTCGCCGCCACCATCGAACCGGCCGAGCGCTTCGAATCCGGCGGCCTGCTGGTCGAGCGCCACGGCAGCCGCGGCCGGCCCGTGATCCTGGTGCCCGGGCTGGCCAGCGGGCCCTGGGTGTGGCAGGAAACGATCCGCCAGTTCAAGGACGAGTTCACGCTGTACGTGGTCACCCTGCCCGGCTTCGATGGCCGTCCGGCGCCAAGCGCCACGTCCGACTGGGCGCCTTTCGAAGGCGCGCGCGCCGCCCTGCGCGGACTGATCGCCGAACGCAAGCTCGACAAGCCGGTCATCATCGGCCACAGCCTGGGCGGCACACTGGCCTATGCCGTGGCCCAGGACCTCGGCAACGGCATCGGCGGAGTGGTGGCGCTGGACGGCCTGCCGGTCTTCCCCGGCACCGAGAACATGCCGCCGCAGCAGCGCCCGCAGGCGGCGATCAATGTGCGCAACCGCATGGCGACCAGCCGGCCGGATGCCTATGCCGCCGAGCAGCGCCAGTATATGCGCGGCCAGGGCGTGCTCGACATCGGCAAGGCCGACGACATCACGCCGCTGCTGCTGCGCAGCGATCGCGAGGCGGTGGGCGCCTACGTGGCCGACCTGCTGGCGCTCGACCTGCGTCCTGGCCTGTCTAAAATCACTGCCCCGGTGCTGGTCGTGGCGCCGTTTTACCAGTACGATGCGGCTCAGGATGCGCTGACGGTGAACGACAAGGTCGAGCACTACCGGATGCTGGTCGAAGGGATTCCCTCGGTCGAGGTGGCGCCGATTGCGCCGTCGCGCCACTTCCTGATGATCGACCAGCCGCTGGCGCTGGCCGGCATCCTGCGCCGTTATCTCGACCGCCGTTGAAAGGAGTAGTCCCCATGCGTCCAGTCACCCATTGGATCGGCCAATACCTGCTGGCCGCCGGCACCATGTTCCTGCTGTTGTGTGCAATCGACCTGATGCGCGGCGACAGCCTGGCCGCCACCTGGGGCCCGACCCTGGCCTGGTCGCTTGCCGCGGCCGCCATTTTCGTCGCTGCGCGCTGGCGTTCGGCCAGTCAGGCGATCACCGACAAGAGGCGCTGATTAGCACACGACAAGCAAATTCTCCAGGATGAATCAAGGCCGGTTCCACCGGCCTGCGCGATACTGCCGCGTTGGCATCGGTGTACCTTAACTGCATGCCTTTGTCATAGCTGCAATATTCCGCTTGACATGCGGTGTAGCAGGAATATTCTTGTACACGCCAAGGTGAACGATGGCGCCCGCTCGACGAGGTTAGCCACGATTCACCCGGCAGTCCGTTAAAACATCTTGGAGGATGTATATGTCGGTAATCAACCGGTCGTTCACGACCCGCAGGGCAATGCTGGGCGCGATCGCGACCAGTCCGTTATGGATGCAGTCCGCCTGGGCGCAGGCCAGTAATCTCAGGATCTCGCACCAGTTCCCCGGCGGCAGCATCGCCCAGGGCGATTTTCGCGACCGGCTGTGCCGTATGTTCGCGGCCGAGGTCGAGAAGCGCACGCGCGGCGGCCTGAAGTTCTCGATCCACCCGGGGTCGAGCCTGATGCAGCCGAACGCCCAGTTCGGCGCCCTGCGCAGCGGCTCGCTCGACATGGCCCTGGTGCCGCTGTCGTATGCGGGCAGCGAGGCGCCGGAAGCGAATATCGGGCTGATGCCGGCGCTGGTCACGTCCTACGATCAAGGCTATGGCTGGAAGAACGCACCGGTCGGACGCGAGCTGTCGCGCATCCTGGGCGAGCAAGGCCTCGTGATCGTCAGCTGGATCTGGCAGGCCGGCGGCGTCGCTTCGCGCGGCGATCCGATCGTCAATCCCGAGGACGTGCGCGGCCTGAAGGTGCGCGGCGGCTCGCGCGAGATGGACATGCTGCTGCAGGACGCCGGCGCGACCGTCGTCAGCCTGCCGTCCAACGAGATCCACAAGGCCATGCGCAGCGGCGCGCTCGACGCCGCCCTGACGTCGTCGACGTCCCTGATGTCGTTCCGGCTGCAAGAGACGGCGCGCTCGCTGACCACGGCGCGTGGCGGCTCCTACTGGTTCATGTTCGAGCCGCTCTTGATGTCGCGCACCGTATTCGAGCGCCTGACCAAGCCGCAACAGGAAGCCATCCTCAAGGTCGGCGCCGACCTGGAGCAGTTCGCGATGAAGATGGCGCGCATCGACGATGCGGAGGTGGTGTCGGTCTATCGCGGCGTCGGCGCGCGCGTGGTCGACCTCAATCCCGAAGCCCTGCGCGGCTGGCAGTCGGTGGCGCGCAATACGGCGTGGAAGGATTTCGCGGCGCGTAACAGCAATTGCGCGAAATTGATGGCATTGGCCGAGGAGTCGATCGCCGCCTTGTGATGGAAAAGCCGGCCCCGTCGAACCTGGGCCGGCCCCTGTCAACCGCCGGTGACCGGCGGGAAAAACGCCACTTCGGCGCCCTCTATGACCGGCGTATCGGCGCCGCACATCACCTGGTTATGGGCCATGCGCACCGCGCGTTCCGGCGCCAGGGCCTCGGCCCACACACCGCCGCGTGCGCGCAGCAGTTCGCGCACCTGGCCCACCGTCGCGACTTCCGGCGCCAATTCCAGCTGTTCCTGCCCTGTACCCACTGCTTCGCGCAGCGCGGCGAAGTATTTCAAACTGATCTTCATGTCGCTCCTAATGCTGTGCTTCTAGTGCTGTAATTCGGCGAACGGGATGAAGCGCACCAGGTCGCCCGCGGCGATGCGGTTGCCGGCCGGGTTGTCGACCAGGCCGTCGCCCCATACCGTCGAAGTGAGCACGCCCGAGCTCTGGTTCGGGAACAGGTCCAGTCCCCCGCCCGCATTCAGGCGCGCGCGCAGGAATTCGTTGCGGCGGTCGCCCTTCGACAGCTCGAAGTCGGCGCGCACGGTATAACCCTGCGGCTCGACCTGGCCCGTCACGCCCTGCAGGCGCAGCAGGAAAGGCCGCACGAACAGCAGGAAGGTGACGAAGCTCGACACCGGATTGCCGGGCAGCCCTAAGAAGAATGCGGAACCACCGTCACGGCGTACTTCGCCGAACGCCAGCGGCTTGCCCGGCTTGACGGCGATCTGCCACATCGACAGGCGCCCTTGTGCTTCCACGGCGGGCTTGATATGGTCTTCCTCGCCCACCGAGACGCCGCCCGAGGTGATGATCATGTCGTTCTCGCGCGCCGCCTCGCGCAAGGTGGCGCGGGTCGCCTCCAGCGAGTCGGGCACGATGCCAAAGTCGCTGATCTCGCAGCCGAAGTTCTCCAGCAGGCCGCGCAGGGTGAATCGGTTCGAATTGTAGATCGCGCCGGGTTTCAGTCCTTCGGGCGGCACGTCGCCCGGCATGGTCAGCTCGTCGCCGGTGAAGAACACCGCCACCCGCAGGCGCCGGCGCACCGGCAGGCTGGCCAGGCCGACGGAGGCCGCCAGCCCGAGTTCCTGGCTGCGCAGGCGGCTGCCCGCCGGCAGGATCACGGCGCCCGAGCCGATGTCTTCGCCCTTGCGGCGGATCCACTCGCCGGCCCGCGGCGCATGGTGGATGGTGACGCTGTCGCCGACCGCCTCGGCCTGCTCCTGCATCACGACCGCATCGGCGCCCGGCGGAATCAGCGCGCCGGTAAAAATGCGCGCGGCCGTTCCAGGTTCCAGTTGCCGGCCAACGCTGCCGGCCGGGATGCGCTGGCTGACCTTCAGGGTGGCGCTGCCGCTCGCGCAGTCCTCCGCGCGCACGGCGTAGCCGTCCATCTGGGTGTTGTCGGCCGACGGCACGTCGATCGTCGCCAGCTGGTCTGCCGCCAGCACGCGGCCGTTGGCCTCGAGGGTCGGGATGGTTTCCACCTGCTCGACGGGCCGTGCGGCTTCGAGCAGGAAGTCGAGCGCCTCGCGCACCGACAGCATGGGGGCTTTGGGTACCGGTGCGTTCATCACAGCCCCGTGTGTTCGGCGATATAGGCCTTCATTCGGCCGACGTCGGCCGGCATGACCACGAAGCGCTGCGGCAGCGACTCGATGTCCTCGAAGCCGGCGGGACGCTCCGCGTCCTGGCCCAGCGCTTCGAGGATGGTTTCGTTGAACTTGGCCGCCAGCGCGGTCTCGAGCACGATCATCGGCACGCCCGGCTGCAGGTGTTCGCGCGCGACCTTGATGCCGTCGGCGGTATGGGTGTCGATCGTGATGCCGTAGTCGTCGGCGACGTCGCGGATCGTGGCCAGGCGGTCGGCATGGGTCGAGCGGCCCGACAGGAAGCCGAATTTGGCAACCGACTTGAACTCGTCGCCATCGCTGCCCGGCGCGCCGGACAGGTCGAACCCGCCATGGGTGTCGATCTTCCGGAACAGCGCATGGGTGCGATCGGCGTCGCGGCCCACCAGTTCATACACGAAGCGCTCGAAGTTCGAGGCCTTGGAAATGTCCATCGACGGGCTGCTGGTGTGGAAGGTCTCGGCAGGCTTTCTCACGCGATAAACGCCGGTGCGGAAGAATTCGTCCAGCACGTCGTTCTCGTTGGTGGCGGCCACCAGCTTGTCGATCGGCAGGCCCATCATGCGGGCGATGTGGCCGGCGCAGATATTGCCGAAGTTCCCCGACGGGACCGTGAACGACACTTTTTGATCGTTGCTGGTGGTAGCCAGCAGGTAACCGCGGAAGTAGTACACCACCTGGGCCACGACGCGCGCCCAGTTGATCGAATTGACGGTGCCGATCTTTTGGCGCGCCTTGAATTCGAGGTCGTTCGAGACCGCCTTGACCAGGTCCTGGCAATCGTCGAACACGCCATCCACCGCAATATTGAAGATATTCGGGTCCTGCAGGCTGAACATCTGGGCGGTCTGGAACGCGCTCATCTTCTTGTGCGGCGACAGCATGAACACACGCACGCCGCGCTTGCCGCGCATCGCGTACTCGGCGGCGCTGCCGGTGTCGCCCGAGGTGGCGCCGAAGATGTTCAGTTCATCGTTGTTCCTGGCCAGCGCGTATTCGAACAGATTGCCCAGCAACTGCATCGCCATGTCCTTGAAGGCCAGGGTCGGGCCGTTCGACAGCGCCTGCAGCACCAGCTTGCCCTGCGCGCCGTCTTCCAGCACGCGCAGCGGGGTGATGTCCGCGCTCGATTCGTCGGCGCGGGCATTGCGGTAGACCTCTGGCGTATAGGTGCGCGCGGTCAGGGCCTTCAGGTCGGCGTCGGGAATATCGGTGGCAAACTTGCGCAGGATTTCATAGGCCAGTTCGGCGTACGACAGCTTGCGCCATGCATCTAGTTCGGCGCCGGTCACCTGCGGGTACTCGGCCGGCAGGTAGAGGCCGCCGTCCGGGGCCAGGCCGCCTAGCAGGATGTCGGAGAATTGCTGGGGATTGCGTGCTGCGGACGCGCTGGTCGCGCGGGTGGACACATAATGCATACAGTTTGAAGATCCGGTTGGCTCACATTGAAACTTTATTATAGTGGGAGCAGGCGGAAATGTATGCTGTGCTGCAAAAAAGTTGTTTGGGTGAATAAAATTGGGTGGGGTGGTGTGCGCACTTGGATTCCCGCCTGCGCGGGAATGACGTGCATCTGCTAACAATGGGTTTTCGAGCGGCCTGGCTTCACCCTCCAGCCTGAAGACCGTCATTCCCGCGCAGGCGGGAATCCAAGGCCCTCGAGCAGCCACCACCCTATCAGCAAGCCGCGTGATTCACCGTCACCACATGAATCGCCAGCCCGCCGAGCGAGGTCTCCTTGTACTTGACCTGCATGTCCGCCCCGGTCTGGCGCATCGTCTCGATCGCGCTGTCCAGGCTCACGAAATGGGTGCCGTCGCCCTTCAGCGCCAGCGAGGCGGCGGTGAGAGCCTTGATCGCGCCCATGCCGTTGCGCTCGATGCAGGGAATCTGCACCAGGCCGCCGATCGGGTCGCAGGTCATGCCCAGGTGGTGCTCGATGCCGATCTCGGCCGCGTTTTCGATCTGCTCGTTGCTGCCGCCGAGCGCCGCCACCAGGCCGGCCGCCGCCATTGCACAGGCCACGCCCACTTCGCCCTGGCAGCCGACTTCGGCGCCCGAGATCGAGGCGTTCTTCTTGCACAGCATGCCGATTGCAGCGGAGGTCAGCAGGAAGTCGCGCACGCCGCGCTGCGGATCGATCGGCCGGCAATCCTCGGCGTAGTAGCGCAGCACCGCCGGGATGATGCCGGCGGCGCCATTGGTCGGGGCGGTGACGACCCGGCCGCCGGCCGCATTTTCTTCGTTGACGGCCATCGCGTACAGGGTTACCTGCTGCACTGCGTCATGCGGCAAGGCGTTCAGCGGTTGCTGTTGCGCTTGCTGCGCCTGCTTCCACAGGCCGGCGGCGCGGCGGCGCACGTCCAGGCCGCCCGGCAGGCGACCCTCGGTCACCAGGCCGTGGCAGATACACTCGCGCATCACGCGCCAGATATTGTCCAGGCCTGCGTCCAGTTCTTCGTCACTCATGCGCGTGCGCTCGTTGGCGCGCAGCATGTGCGGAATGGAGAGGCCATGACGGCGGCCATGCTCGAGCAGCTGGGCCATCGTGTCGAACGGGTACGGCACCGGCGCCGCAGCCGTCTCCGCCGCGCGCAACTGACTCTCGCCGGCCGCGGTAATAAAACCGCCGCCGACCGAATAATAGATGCGCTCGATGATGCTGCCGTCCTGCAGCTGCAGCACGAAGCGCATGCCATTCGGGTGTTCCGGCAAGGTCGAGGCCTTGTGCCAGACCAGGTGCGTTTTCGTGCTGAACGGCACGGGTTTCGTGCCCAGCAGGTGCAGCACGCCGTCGAGCTCCGCTTCGGCCAGCTTGTCCTCGACGGCGATCGGGTCGACGCCCTGCGGCGTCTCGCCCATCAGGCCGAGGATTACGGCCTTGTCGGTCGCGTGGCCGACCCCGGTCAGCGCCAGCGAGCCATACAGGTGGGCTTCGACGCCGACCGCCTGTTCCAGCATTCCGCTCTCGAGCAGGAAGCGGCGCGCGGCCACCATCGGGCCCACGGTGTGTGAACTCGACGGGCCGATGCCGATCTTGAACAGGTCGAAAACACTCATATCCATGCTTGTCTCACTTTTCGGTTCTTATAATGATTGCGGCCTGGCGCATCGAGGCGGCAGGCCGTTGGATGTGATCCTGGAGCAGCGATGCTCAGGCCGCGACGCCCAGGCCGACATCGATATTCTTCAGCATCGAATCGACCATCTCGTCGAGCTTGACGCGCGATTTCCAGCCCCAGTCGGCGCTCGCGCGGCTGTCGTCCAGGCTCTTCGGCCAGGAGTCGGCGATCTGCTGGCGGCTGTCCGGCTTGTAGTCGATGCGGAAAGCCGGCAGCGCCTTCGAGATCGCGGCGGCCAGTTCGCGCGGGTTGAACGACACACCGGCCACGTTGTACGACGAACGGATGACGACCTGTTCGGCGGGCGCTTCCATCAGCTCGATGGTGGCGCGGATCGCGTCAGGCATGTAGATCATCGGCAGGGTCGTTTCCGGCCCCAGGAAGCACTCATAGGTCTCGCCGCGCAGGGCCGCGTGAAAGATCGCGATGGCGTAGTCGGTGGTGCCGCCGCCCGGAGGCGATTTATACGAGATGATGCCCGGATAGCGGATGCTGCGTACGTCGACGCCGTACTTGCTGTGATAGTACTCGCACAGGCGCTCGCCGGCCAGCTTGCTGATGCCATAGATCGTGGTCGGATCCATGATCGTGAACTGCGGCGTGTTCTCGCTCGGGGTGGTCGGGCCGAAGGCGGCAATCGACGACGGCCAGAACACCTTCAACGGCTTGCCCGCTTCGCCACGTTCGCGTGCGATCTCGAGGATGTTCAGCAGGCCGTCCATGTTCAGGCTCCAGGCCTTCAACGGCGCTTTTTCGCCGGTGGCCGACAGCATGGCGGCCAGCTGATAGACCTGGGTGATGCCTTCATCCGCCACCAGGCGCGCGAGGCTGTCCTTGTCCAGCACATTGAGCACGGTATAGCGTGCGGCGCCATACAGGTTCTTGTCGCCGATGTCCGAGGCGATCACGTTCTGCGCGCCGTGCTTGTCGGCCAATGCGCTGACCAGTTCACTGCCGATCTGGCCATTGGCGCCAATGATGAGGATGCGTTCCATGCTGTCGATTCCTTGCTTCTATGTAGTTTAGTTCTTGATGATGCCCAGCTCTTTGCCGGCTTGTTCGAAGGCCTTCAGCACTGTGTCGAGCTGCTCGCGGGTATGGGCCGCCGACAGTTGCACGCGCACGCGCGCCTGGCCCATCGGCACCACTGGGTAGAAGAAGCCCGACAGCAGCACGCCCAGGTCGAACATGCGCGCCGCGAATTTCTGCGCGACCGGCGCTTCGAACAGCATCACCGGCACCACCGGGTGGGTGCCCGGCTTGATGGTGAAGCCGATGCGCTCGATCTCCTTGCGGAAGTAGGCGGTGTTTTCGTGCAGGCGGTCGCGCAGCTCGGTCGATTTCGAGATGCGCTCCAGCACCGCCAGCGAGGCGCCGGCGATCATCGGCGCCAGCGTGTTCGAGAACAGATAGGGACGCGATTTCTGGCGCAGGGTCTCGATGACTTCTTTTTTCCCCGACGTGAAACCGCCCATCGCGCCGCCCAGGGCCTTGCCAAGGGTGCCGGTGATGATGTCGATCTTGCCGATCACGCCGCAATGCTCGTGGGTGCCGCGGCCGGTCGCGCCCATGAAGCCGGAGGCGTGCGATTCGTCGATCATGGTCAGGGCGCCATACTTCTCGGCCAGTTCGACGATCTTGTCCAGCTGGGCGATGGTGCCGTCCATCGAGAACACGCCGTCGGTGACGATGATCTTGTGGCGTTTGCCGGCTTCAGTGGCGGCGATCAGCTGCTTCTCGAGGTCGGCCATGTCGTTGTTGGCATAGCGGTAGCGCGCCGCCTTGCACAGGCGCACGCCGTCGATAATGGAGGCGTGGTTCAGGGCGTCCGAGATGATGGCGTCGTTCTCGTCGAACAGCGGCTCGAACACGCCGCCATTGGCGTCGAAGGCAGCCGCGTACAGGATGGTGTCTTCAGTGCCGAGGAAACTGGACAGCGCGCTTTCGAGTTCCTTGTGCACGGTCTGGGTGCCGCAGATGAAGCGCACCGACGACAGGCCATAGCCATACTTCTCGAGGGCGGCCGCCGCCGCTTTCTGGGTCTCGACATCGCCCGACAGGCCCAGGTAGTTATTGGCGCACATATTGATCAGGGTACGGCCATCCTGCGCCACCACCTCGGCGCCCTGGCGCGAGGCCAGCACGCGCTCGGGCTTGAACAGGCCATCAATCTTCAAGGTCGCGAGTTTTTGCTGCAGGCTGCTGTAGAAAGCTTGATCGCTCATGGTGTTCCCCTGTTCCCAGTTGATTTGACGTGACCGGCGGCTTGACCGGCGGTCGGCGGATGTTGTACCGTTGGCTCGTTCGATGTAGAGAACAAGTTCGCTATTTCGAACTGAAATTCAATATATCGAATATTACGCCCAGCCAATGAACTTGGCAAGCGACCCGACATATACTTATAAATAATTTGACTTAGGCAATACGCAGACAGGCACCCAACGGAAAATGAGTACCACTCTAACAAACAATGCCCCACCAGAAGTTGGCGCCACACTACAACGCCTGCGACTGGCGCGTGGCCTGACGCTGGAAGACCTGTCGCGTATCGCCGGGGTATCGAAATCGATGCTGTCCCAGATCGAGCGCGAGAAGGCCAATCCCACCATCGCCATCACCTGGCGCCTGGCCAATGCGCTGGGTGTGCAGATCGGCGAACTGCTGTCGTCCGAGGTGCGCACGGCGGAACTGATCCGGGTGGTCGATGCCCACGAGATCCCCACCCTGCCCGGCGCCCATGCCGGCTATTCCCTGCGCATCCTGGGGCCGATGGACCTGGCCGGCAAGTATGAATGGTATGAGCTGACCCTGGCGCCTGGGGGAGAGCTGGCCTCGCAGGCCCACGACCCGGGGACCGGCGAGCACCTGACGGTGATTACCGGCGCGGTCGAGCTGGAGGTGGGGAACGAGAAGCGGAAGGTGCGGCACGGGGCGACGGCGAGGTATCCGGCCGATCAGAACCATGTGATTCGGAATACGGGAAAGACCGAGGCGAAAGCCGTATTGGTGGTGGTCCACCGGTAGGTCTAGAAAGCAAGTACAGAAAAACAACGGCCGCCGGGTTGCCCTGGTGGCCGTTGTTTCATTCGTCCGGCGTAGCGCCGGACGACCGTCAATGCCTAGTGCGAGCCGCCAACCGTCTTGGCAGCATCGTCCATATGCAGTTCGCGCGACAGGAAGCCCCAGCGATCGGCGACTTCCTCGATCTGCTTGCCGGTTGGCTTGCCAGCGCCATGGCCCGCCTTGGTGTCGATGCGGATCAGGATCGGCGCGGCACCCGCCTGGGCGGCCTGGGCCGCGGCGGCGTACTTGAAGCTGTGCGCCGGCACCACGCGGTCGTCGTGGTCGGCCGTGGTGACCATGGTTGCCGGATAGCAGGTGCCCGCCTTCAGGTTGTGCAGCGGCGAGTACTTGACCAGGGCCTTGAATTCGTCAGGATTTTCCGACGAGCCGTAGTCCGAAGTCCAGGCCCAGCCGATGGTGAACTTGTGGAAGCGCAGCATGTCCATCACGCCCACGCTCGGAATCGCCGCTGCGAACAGGTCCGGACGCTGGGTGGTGGCCGCGCCGACCAGCAGGCCGCCATTGCTGCCGCCGCCGATCGCCAGTTTCTTCGGCGAGGTGACCTTGTTCTCGACCAGCCATTCGGCTGCCCCGATGAAATCGTCGAACACGTTCTGCTTTTGCAGCTTGGTGCCGGCCTGGTGCCAGGCTTCGCCGTATTCGCCACCGCCGCGCAGGTTCGCCAGCACATAGACGCCGCCCATTTCCATCCAGGCCAGGTTGGCCGGCGAGAAGCTCGGGGTCAGCGAGATATTGAAGCCGCCATAACCATACAGATAGGTCGGGTTCGAGCCATCCAGCTTGAGGCCTTTCTTGGACACGATGAACATCGGCACCTTGGTGCCATCGCGGCTCGTGTAGAACTGCTGGCGGGTCTCGTAGTTGGCCGGGTCGAAGGCGACCTTCGGCTGGCGGAACACGGTACTTTCGCCGGTCTTGAGGTTCAGGCGGTAGATCGTGGTCGGATTGGTAAAGCTGGTGAACGAATAGAAGGTCTCGGTGTCGTTGCGCTTGCCCGACAGGCCGCCGACGGTGCCGATGCTTGGCAGAGCGATCTCGCGCACCGGCTTGCCTTCGAGCGACACCACGCGCACGACGCTCTTCGCATCCTTCAGGTATTCGAGCACCAGCTGGTTGTTGACGATGTCGGCGCCGGTCAGGGTATCGGCGCTCTCGGCAACGATTTCTTTCCAGTTATTCTCGGAAGGCTTGCTCACGTCAATGGCCACGATGCGTTTTTTCGGCGCATTGCGGTCGGTGCTGAAGTAGAACACGGTGCCGACGTTGTCGATGAAGTCGTAGCCTGCGTCGAAGTTGTCGATCAGGTCGACCACCTTGGCATCGGGCTTGGACAGGTCTTTGTACGAAACGCGGTATTTCGGCGCGGTGCCCTTGGTAGTGGTGACGATCAGGTAACGGCCGTCGTCGGTGGTCTGGCCGCCGAAGCCCCATTCCTTCTGGTCGGCGCGGTCGTACACCAGGGTGTCGGCGCTTTGCGGCGTGCCGATGCGGTGGAAGTACAGCTTCTGGAAGTAGTTGACGTCGGCCAGCTTGGTCGCTTCTTTCGGTTCGTCGTAGCGGCTGTAGAAGAAGCCCTTGCCATCCTTGGTCCAGGCGGTGCTCGAGAACTTGACCCACTTGATGTGGTCGGGCAGGTCCTTGCCGGTCTCGATGTCACGTACCTTGATCTCGTTCCAGTCGGAACCCGACGCGGCGATGCTGTAGGCCAGCAGCTTGCCGTCGGGGCTGACCTCGGCGCCGGCCAGGGCGATGGTGCCGTCGGCGGCCAGGGTGTTCGGATCGAGCAGCATGCGCGGCTGGTCGTTCAGGTTCTTGAGCGTGTACAGCACGGCCTGGTTCTGCAAGCCATCATTGCGGGTGTAGAAATAGCGGCCGCCTTCCTTGCCCGGCACGCTGTAGCGCTCGTAGTTCCAGAGCTGGGTAAGACGCTGGCGGATCGCTTCGCGCTGCGGGATCTGCGCCAGGTAGGCCTGGGTGACCTTGTTCTGGGCATCGACCCAGGATTTGGTCTCGGCGCTATTCGCGTCCTCGAGCCAGCGATAGGGGTCGGCCACCACGGTGCCATGGTAGTTGTCGGTCTGGTCGACTTTCTTCGACACGGGATAGGTCAGCGAAGGGCCGGCTGGCGAGCAGCTCTGCCCCATCGCTGGCGCGGCGAAAGCAGCGGTCAGGACGGCGGCGAGCGTGGCGAGTCTCATGTGCATATTCTTCTCGGGCTGTTGAATGATGGTGTGGGCTTGTGGCCGCAGGGCATCATAGCGCGAAATGGCATGCTTGAGTATGGCGCGGCCGCCCGGTTCGCCGCTGAGGGCCGAGCCTGTATTGACGCACCATGTGACACGCATGCAGGGATGCGGCGAACGCACGTCGACACCTGGCGCAACACCGGGGCAACACCGGCGCAAGACGCCGCGACGCAACACCGGCGCAAGACCGGGCTCATGCGCCGGTACGCCCGAGCAGACGGCGTGGACCGGCCCTGGATGCCAGCCAGCGCTCCACCAGGGTACGTGCCCGGTTCCGTTCGGCCGGGCTCAGCAGAGCGGTATAGTCGCTGGCCGCCGTGCTGGCGGCCAGCGCGACGTCGGCCGGCGCCGCCTTGTCGAGGCCGCGGCCCTGGCGCGCCAGCCAGGCCCACATGCAGGCGCGCACGGGATTCTTCGCGACGCCGCGCCCGGCCGCGTACAGCCCACCCAGGTTGTGCTGGGCCGGCGCGTGGTGTTGGCGGGCCGCGAGACGGTACCAGTGGGCCGCCAGGATGTCGTCGCGCGGCACGCCTTCGCCGCAGGCATACATGGCGCCGAGGTTGTTCTGGGCGCTGGCGTCGCCCTGCTGGGCGGCGCGCCGGTACCAGACGGCGGCCTGGGCCAGGTCGCGCGGCACGCCCTGGCCCTTGGCATAGAGCAGGCCCAGCGCGAACTGGGCATTGGCGGCGCCGGCCTCGGCCGCCTGCAGGTAGAACTCGAGGGCGCGCGCCGGATCGCGCTGCACGCCGCAACCGCCGGCCAGCATGCGCGCCACCCGGTACTGGGCCTGCACGTGGCCATGGGCGGCGGCCTGCATATAGCAGCGCAGCGCGCGTGCGCTGTCGCGCGCCATGCCGCCGCCGGACAGCAGGCCCCCCAGCGCGTACAGCGCCTCGCGCTCGCCGCCGGCCGCCGCGCGTTCGAGCCACTGGATGGCCAGCGCCGGATCGGCGCCGGCGCCGCGGCCTTCGGCATAGGCCAGGCCGAGCTGGCGCTGGGCGGTGGGGTCGCCCGCCCCGGCCGCGTGGCGGAACCAGTACAGTGCCTGCCTGGGACTGGGCGCCACGCCCTGCCCGCGCGCATACATCTGCGCCAGTTGCACCTGCGCCGGCACGTGGCCCTGCATCGCGGCCTTGCGGAACCATGCCATCGCCAGCGGGTGGCTGACGTTGACGCCAAGCCCGTGCAGATAGCCCCGGGCGAGCTGGGTCTGGGCGCGCGCCATGCCTTGTTCGGCGGCGCGGTAGAACCAGCCGATCGCCGCCTGGTGCGAGTGGGGCACGCCGCGGCCCTTGCGGTACAGGAGGCCCAGGTTGTGCTGGGCCGAGCGGTCGCCCTGCTCCGCGGCGCACTGGAACCAGTGGGCCGCACGCGCGTGGTCGCGGCACACGCCGCGGCCGTTGTAGTACATGGCGCCCAGGTGGTTCTGGGCATAGGCCAACCGCTGCTGGGCGGCGCGCGCCATCCAGGCCGCCGCTTTGGCATCGTCGCGCACGACGCCGTCGCCCCACAGGTAGAGTTGGGCCAGGTTGAACTGGGCGTAGGGATTGCCGCCGCTGGCGGCGCGGTGGAACCACTCGTAGGTGGCGGTGCCCTGTCGGGCGGCATCCTCGCTCATCGCAATCCTCTCGGCGGTCGCTGTTCGGCTCTTGATCCCGTTGTTAAAATTTTAAGGAGAGCGAGGGATTCGGGATTTGCGACCGCACAATCGGACGGTCAGCGGCGTGCGCGCGCCGCCACGGTTGGCTCGGAAGCCTCAGGCTGGGACGGCGGCGGCAGCCGCGGCGCGGCGTTCGCGCACGGTGGCGGCATACTTGTCGAGAAAGGCGGGGATCTTGGCGGCCGCGACCTTGTTGATCGAGACCAGCAGCGCCGGCTCGACCTGCTCGATGCCGCAGGTGTGGCCGAGGTGGCGCGCGGCGTGCAGCAGCACGTCGGCGGCGACCTGGGCGTCGGCCTCGGCCCGGTGGGCGGTGCCGCGGAACGCGATGCCGAGCTGGTTCGAGAGCAGGCCCAGCTTGTAGCTGGCCAGGCCTGGGAACAGGCGGCGCGACAGTTTCAGCGAACACACCAGCGCGGTGTGCGAAGTGGTGCGGCCCAGGCGCGCGCCTTCGGCCTTGAGGAACTTCTCGTCGAAGCTGGCGTTGTGGGCCGACAGCACGTCGCCGCCGATGAAGTCGAGCAGTTCGGGCACCACCTGGTGCGCCGGCGGGGCGCCGTCGACCATCGCTTGCGTGATCCCGGTCAGCTGGGTGATGAAGCTTGGCACCCGCACGCCGCAGTTCACCAGCGAGACGTAGCGCTCGGTCACCTCGCCGCCGACGATACGCAGCGCCGCCACTTCGGTGATGCGGTCGCCCATCTCGGGCGACAGGCCGGTGGTCTCGAAGTCGAGCATCACCAGCGGTCGATCGTAAACACTCATCGCTCTTTCCTATATTGTTTCTACGCTGTCCCAGCGCATGTCAACCGAACCTGCGCAGCGCGTCCAGCGCCAGGCCGGTGCCGATACTGCCGAACAGGTCGCCCTCCACGCGGCGCGCATCCGGCACCATGGCGCCGATGCGCTCGCGCAGCAGGCCGACGCCGCTCGAGCCACCCGTGAAGAATACCGTATCCACGTCTTCCGGCTTCACGCCGGCATCCGCGAACAGTTTGCTCACCGTGGCCGCCACCTGGTCGACCAGGCCGGCGATGGCCGCCTCGAACTGGGCGCGGGCGACGTCGAGCGTCTCGGGCGGCGACAGGCGATCGAGCTGCAGGCGCACCATGTCGGCGTCGGACAGCGCGATCTTGGCGCCCTCCACCTGGATCGCCAGCCAATGGCCGGCGCGCTCGTCGATCAGGTTCTGCAAGCGGGCGATTTTAGCCGGTTCGCTCGCATCGCGCGCCAGGTCGGCCAGCTGCGTCACGCTCTTGCGCGTATAGGCCTGGTTGATCGTGTGCCAGGTCGCCAGGTTGAAGTAATAGCTGGACGGGATCGCCGCGCCCGAGCGCAGGCTGCTGCCGTAGCCGAGCAAGGGCATCACGCTGGCCAGGCTCAGGTATTTGTCGAAATCGGTGCCGCCGATGTGGACGCCGCCGTTGGCCAGGATGTCGTCGCGCCGGTCGCTGCGGCCAGCGCGCTGCGGGCCGAGACGCAGCAGCGAGAAGTCCGAGGTGCCGCCGCCGATGTCGGCGATCAGGACCAGTTCTTCGCGATCGATCCGCGCTTCGTAGTCGAATGCCGCGGCGATAGGCTCGTACTGGAAGCCGATCTCCCTGAACCCGACCGCACTGGCCACCTCACGCAGCGTGTCTTCGGCCAGCTGGTCGGCCTGCGGGTCGTCGTCGATGAAGAAGACCGGACGGCCGAACACCGCGCGCTCGAACGGCACGCCGGCCTCGCTTTCGGCGCGGCGCTTCACCTCACCGATGAACTGCGACAGCAGCGCACGGAACGGCAGCGCGCGGCCGGCGACCTCGGTCTGGCCGTCGATCAGGCTGGTGCCGAGCAGGCTCTTGAGCGAGCGCATGAGGCGGCCCTCGTAACCCTCGAGATATTCGGCCAGCGCCGCACGGCCATAGCTGACCCGCTCGTCGTCGGCATTGAAGAACACCACCGACGGCAGGGTCGGCTTGCCCTCCTCGAGCGTCAGGAGCGCCGTGGGGGCGGAGTGGGTCGTGCCTGGGCGGAGCCAGCCGACAGTGGAGTTGGACGTGCCGAAGTCAACGCCGCAAGCGTACGCCATAGGAACCTTTGTATTGAAGGGGCGGTATGTTACCAGATTTGCCTGCCCCTGTAAGCGGCCTCTTACACACACACGGCGGCGCTACCGATACGGTTCAGCCGGTTGCTTTTGCATAATGTCTGCTGGTCGCACACGGAGCTGCGCGGCCAATCAAGATAACAATAATGCAAAAGGATTGGACGAGATGAGCAAGCCCCAACAAGCTGGCGCCGTGGTCGTACATGGCGGCGCCGGCGCGTCACGCGAGAACGAAGATGGCTGCGTTCTCGCCGCGCGCCGCGCATTGGCGCAGCTGGAAGCCAACGGCGATGCGCTGGATGCCGCCATCGGCGCAGTAACAATCCTCGAAGACGATGGCCGCTTCAACGCCGGCAGCGGCTCGGTGCTGTGCCTCGATGGCGCCACGATCGAAATGGATGCCTCGATCATGGATACCCGCGGCCGCCTTGGCGCGATCGCCTGTGTGCAGTCGGTGAAGAACCCTGTGCAACTGGCGCGCGCGGTGGCCGACACGCCGCACTGGCTGCTGGCCGGCGACGGCGCCTCGCGCTTCGCGCGTGCGATCGGCATGCCGGAGGGCGCCCCGGTGTCGGAACGCCAGCGCGCCGACCACCGCAAGATCATGACGCAGCTGGCTGGATCGGTGCCGGTCATGCCGGGCGTGAACAACCAGTTGTTCGAGCGCTTCTGGAACTACAACACTCCGCTGAACCTCCCCGAGGGCGTGGCCTGCGACACGGTCGGCGCCGTGGTGCGCGGCGCGGACGGCCACTTCGCGGTGGCCTGCTCCACCGGCGGCTCGGCGCCGTCGCTGCTGGGTCGCGTCGGCGACACCCCGATCATTGGCAGCGGCTTCTACGCCGGGCCGCAAGGCGCGGTGGCGGCCACCGGCATCGGCGAACACATCGTGCGCCACCTGCTCGCGCGCACGGTGTACGGCTGGATCGAAGACGGCATGCCGCTCGACCAGGCCCTGCAACGCGGGATCGACCTGTTCGCTCCGGAGATCGCAGTCGGACTGATCGCGGTCAGCCGTCTTGAAGCCGGCGCCTGCAGCAACAGCGACATGCCCTACTCGAAAATGGTCCAACGATGAGCGAACAAACCAAACAAAAGAACGGCCACCTGGTCATCATCGGCGGCGGCGAAGACCGCAAGCACGATATGGAAATCCTGTCGCGCTTCGTCGAACTGTCCGGCGGCGCCGACGCCCGCATCGTGGTGATCACGGCGGCCAGCCAGATCGCCGACGAGATGTGGAAGATCTACGACGGCGTGTTCGGCACGCTGGGCGTCAAGGAACGCGCGCACCTCGAGATCACCAGCCGCGAAGACGCCAATAGCGAATGCTTCGTGCGCAAGGTGGCCGAGGCCGACGGCATCTTCATGACCGGCGGCGACCAGAAGCGCCTGCTGGCCCTGATCGGCGGCACCGCCATGGACGCCGAGATGCACAATGCGCTCAAGGTGCGCGGCGCCACGATCGGCGGCACCAGCGCCGGGGCCTCGGCCATGTCGGGCCACATGCTGGCGCAAGGCCGCGTGGACCTGCTGCCCGAAAAAGGCTCGGTGAGCCTGGGCGCGGGCCTGGGCTTCCTGCACCGCGTGGTGGTCGACCAGCACTTCTCGGAACGCCAGCGCCTGTCGCGCCTGTTGTCGGTCGTGGCCCAGAACCCATACCTGCAGGGGATCGGCATCGACGAGGACACGGCGCTGATCATCGAGCGCGGCGTCGGCATCGAGGTGGTCGGCGAAGGCGCGGTGACCGTGGTCGACGGCCGCTCAATGAGCACCAATGTGGCCGAGATCAAGGACCGCACTACGCCCGAACTGATCGACGTGCGCCTGCACCTGCTGCCCGCCGGGAGCAAATATTCACTGCCTGTCGGAGAGGAGCAGACCGGGAAGCGCGTGCCGCCCCAACTGCTGGACTTCCTGGAAAACGTCACCAAACGGACTACATTGTCATGAGAATCAAGGAAAAACGCCTGCTGCGCGGGCCCAATCTGTACGCCGCCAATCCCTGCCTGATGGCGCTGGTGGACAACGTCGGCGCCAAGGGCCGTGGCTTTTCGGCGCGCCTGCTCGAGCTGCTGCCGGCGCTGCCGGCCGAGGCCGCGGTGCGCCTGGCCGACGACGCGCTGCTGGTCGACGCGCTCGAGCCGGTCGTCATGGAGCTGCAGCGCCTGGCCGGCGCCCCGGGTGAACACAGCGCCACGCTGCCGGTGCTGGGGCAGCCCGAGCGCCGCCGCGTGGTGTGCGGCTACACCACCGAACAGGTGGCCGAGGAAGCGCTGCGCACCGCGATCGCCCTGCTCGAGGCGCTGGCGCACGACCAGGCCTTCGACCTCGATGCTGCCATCATCGAATTGCGCGACGTCGCCGAGCACCATGCGATCGGCACCAGCACCGGCGCCGTCGTCAACGCCGCCCTGCGGCGCGGCATCCCGGCCCTGCGCCTGACCGACTCGGCCAACCTGTTCCAGCTCGGCTGGGGCAGTCGCCAGAAACGGCTGCAGGCGACGATCACCGGCGCCACCAATTCGATCGCGGTGGGCATTGCCAGCGACAAGCAGCTGACCAAGGCCCTGCTGGACGGGGCCGGCGTGCCGGTGCCGGAAGGCGACGTCGTCACCACGGTGGAAGCGGCCCAGCGCATCGCGCGCCGCCTCGGCCGGCCGGTGGCGATCAAGCCGCTGGACGCCAACCAGGGCAAGGGCGTGACGGTCGACTGCGTGGGCCCTGATGCGGTGGCGAGCGCCTTCGAGTTCGCGCGCAAACACGGCCGGCGCGTGATCGTCGAAGAATACCTGCGCGGCCGCGACTACCGCGTGCTGGTCACGGGCGGCAAGATCGCTGCCGCCTCGTGGCGCCGACCGCCGCACGTGACGGGCGACGGCAAGTCGACCATCCGCCATCTGGTGGAGATCGAGAACCGCAACCCGGCGCGCGGCGACGGCCACACCAACATCCTCACCAAAATTGCGCTCGACGCCCTGGCCGACGAGACGCTGGCCAAACAAGGTTTCGATCTCGACACGGTGCTGGCCGACGGCGTGAGCGCCGACCTGCGCGGCAACGCCAACCTGTCGACCGGCGGCACCGCCGAAGACGTGACCGACCTGCTGCCCGACGAGACCCGCGACATCTGCATCCGCGCCGCGCGCACCATCGGCCTGGACGTGGCCGGCATCGACATCATCTGCGAAGACATCGCGCAACCGCTGCGCGCCCAGCGCGGCGGCATCATCGAGGTCAACGCGGCGCCGGGCATCCGTATGCACCAGTACCCGAGCCGCGGCACGCCGCGCGACGCCGGCGACGCCATCGTCGAAGCGCTGTTTGGCGGTTGCAATGGACGTATCCCGGTAGTCGCGGTCACCGGCACCAACGGCAAGACCACTACCAGCCTCCTGATCGAGCACACCGTGCGCATGGCCGGCCTGCGCACCGGCGTGACCACCACCAGCGGCGTCTACCTGAACGGCCAGCTGGCCTATGAAGGCGACTGCACCGGCTACCATTCGGCGCGCAGCGTGCTGGGTGCGCCCGACGTCGACTTCGCGGTGCTGGAGACGGCGCGCGGCGGCATTCTCAAACGCGGCCTGGCCTATGACCGCTGCGACGTGTCGGTGGTGCTGAACGTCTCGGCCGACCACCTGGGGCTGGACGGCATCGACACCATCGACGACCTGGCCAAAGTAAAGGCGGTGGTGGCCAAGCGCGCCTCGCGCGCGGTGGTGCTCAATGCCGAGGACACGTACTGTGTGCAGATGGGGGCCGAGCTGGCCGACGGCGTGGAGATCATCTATTTCGCGCTGGACGCCGAGGATCCGGTGCTGCTGCGCCACGTGGAGCACGGCGGCCGCGGGGTCTACCTGCAGGATTCGACGATCGTGATCGCGAGCGGCCTGCGCCACGAAGCGCTGATGGACGTGCACGAGATGCCGTCGTCGCTGGGCGGCCGCGCGCGCTACAACATCGCCAACGCGATGGCGGCGGCAGCTGCCCTGACCGCCTGCGGCTTCGCCAACCACGAAATCGCGGACGGCTTGCGCGGCTTCGTCTCGGACAGCAAGCACAATCCGCTGCGCTCGAACCTGTTCGACGTGGACGGCGTGACGGTGGTGGTCGACTACGCCCACAACTGCGCGGCCTACGCCGCCCTGGCCGAGATGGCGCGCTCGATGACGCCGGGCCGACTGGTCGGGGTGGTCGCCGCCCCGGGCGACCGCCGCGACGCCGACCTGGTCGACATCGGCCGCACCTGCGCCGCCGGCTTCGACGAACTGGTGATCTACGAATCCGAAAACCGCGGCCGCCCCGCCGGCGAAACCGCCACCCTGCTGGCACGCGGCGCCCGCCTGGGCAAGATCGACGCCGAGCAGCTGCAGGTGGAGCTGGAGGTCCACCGCGCGATCCGCCTGGGCCTGTCGATCTGCCGTCCCGGCGACGTGCTGGTCTTCGGCTGCGGATCTTCGATCTCCGAACTGACCGAAGCCCTCCGCCCCACCCGCCCCGACCTCGCGCGGCGCATCGGCGCCACCACCATCTAACCCAACGGCCCTCCCGGGCCGTCCCCCTCCCAATCAGGGTCAGAGTCGAATTGTTTGACAACTTTTGCTGATGAGCCGTTAAATCGACTCTGACCCTAATTATCTTGGGAGCAATTGGCCAATAATTCGACTCTGAGATAGCCCGGGTTTAGTGGACATCCAAAATAGGAGACAATACGTCCTATGGATGACACTACAACTTCGCCGGCTAAGCGAACCGTTCGCAGCGCCGAATTCAAACGTGACGCGGTAGCGCGTCTCAAAGGTGGGTGCAACGCTACC